>NZ_SEOO01000006.1 GCF_004152865.1 Sphingobium cupriresistens
AGACAAGCTGCGATCCGCCTTGGTTGGCATGGGCAAATGGACGATCGAAATCATCAAGCGATCGGACAAGGCGAAAGGCTTTCAGGTGCTGCCCCGCAGATGGGTGGTCGAACGAACTTTTGCCTGGCTCGGGCGCTGTCGTCGGCTCGCGAAAGACTGGGAGCGATCCATCGCCTCATCAACAGCTTGGGCCCTCATCGCCTCAATCCGCATGCTCACACGCAGAACCGCAAGGTATTGTCAGAATTGAGAAACTTCCGAATCCGGCTCTAAGGCTGAAAATCACTGGAAGATGAGTCCTATGCACATTAGAATAAATGCGCATGTTCTTTCTGACGTAGCTAGTAGGTTTTGTGACGAGGCCAAGTCCACTCAGTTTTTTGCTTTTGCAAATTCAAATTCTGCCTATCATTTCAATGAAGAATCCCCATTCGGCAATGAAGTAGGTGACTGCTTCCCGGACGCTTTGTTTGATATTGAAGAGGCTGCGAAATGTTTCTCGCTATCCAGGTATACAGCCTGTGTTTATCATGTGATGCGCGCTGCGGAGAATGCCGTGGCGGTTCTCGCAGAAAGGCTGGGCGCAACATACCAAAGCAAGAATGGCGAAACATTGTCTTGGGGTAAGCTTACGTCGAATATCAAAGCCAAGATTGATGAAATGGAGCGTGGAACAGATCAGGACGACTTGCTTCGTGCATATATGCTTCTGCACAGTTGCAACCGTGCCTATCGGACGAAAACGGCGCATCCCGGAATTAAGTATACGCAGGAAGAGGCCGACACTGTGTTACGATCGACAAAGTCATTTATGTCAGAGATGGCAGGGCTTGTTTCAAATTGGTGCCCCCCACCCGATAGTGCTGCCCCCCCCCCCCCCCCTGCGGCAGTCGACGGCGTCGTGGATCATAAGCGGCATATCGGCAACAATCGCCCTTCACATCGCGGCTTTGCGCCCCTAATGTCCCGGCCGCTTTCCCTGCCAGTTACAAGGATATCAGACCGCTCATGACCCGGCCCGCCTACAAGCGTATCCTGTTGAAATTGTCCGGCGAAGTGCTGATGGGACAGGGGCAGTTCGGCATCGAGCCGGAAACCGTGGCCCGTGTCGCGGGCGAGATCGCGGCGGCCAAGGATGCCGGTTTCGAGATTTGCGTCGTCGTGGGCGGCGGCAATATCTTCCGTGGCCTGGCGGGGGCTGCGGCGGGATTCGACCGGGCGAGCGCCGATTATATGGGCATGTTGGCCACCGTCATGAACGCGCTGGCCGTGCAGAATGGTCTGGAGAAGCTGGGTTACGACACGCGAGTCCAGTCGGCGATTCCGATGGCGTCGGTATGCGAACCCTATATAAGGCGCAAGGCGGAGCGGCATATGGAGAAAGGCCGGATCGTGATCTTCGCGGCCGGCACCGGCAGCCCCTATTTCACCACCGACACGACCGCAGCGCTGCGCGCGGCCGAAATGAATTGCGACGCGCTGTTCAAGGGCACCAGCGTCGATGGCGTGTATAATGCCGATCCCAAGAAGGTCGCCGATGCGATCCGTTACGACAGCATCAGCTTCGATCAGGTATTGAACGACAATCTCAAGGTGATGGACGCGAGCGCCATCGCCCTGTGCCGCGAAAATGACATTCCCATCGTCGTGTTCAACATCCGCGAAACCGGTAATCTGGCCACGGTGCTAGCCGGGCAGGGTGTCGCGACGATCGTCCAGAATCAGGAGAGCTAATCATGGCCCAATATGACAAATCCGACCTTGAGCGCCGCATGGCCGGCGCGATCGAAGCGCTGCGCGGCGACCTGACCGGTCTGCGCACCGGCCGCGCCAACGTCCAGTTGCTCGATCCGGTGATGGTCACCGTCTATGGCGCGAACATGCCGCTCAATCAGGTCGCGACCGTCTCCGCGCCCGAACCGCGAATGTTGTCGGTGCAGGTATGGGACAAGACCAATGTCGGGCCGTGTGACAAGGCGATCCGATCGGCTGGCCTGGGCCTGAACCCCATCGTGGATGGCCAGACGCTGCGCCTGCCGATTCCAGACCTGACGGAAGAGCGTCGCAAGGAACTGGCCAAGCTGGCCAGCAAATATGCCGAAGGCGCGCGCATTGCGGTGCGCAACGTCCGCCGCGACGGCATGGACAGCCTGAAGACCGACGAGAAGAAGGGCGAAATCAGCGAGGACGAGCGCAAGCGCCTGGAAACCGAAGTCCAGAAGATGACCGATTCCACGATCGCGGATATCGATGCGCTGGCGACGTCGAAGGAAAAGGAAATCCTCGGCCAGTAAGCCGGGGCTTTCCTTTCGCGGCCAAAGCACGCATGTCTTCCTGATGGCCACACAAGCCAAGCCCGATCTGACCAGCGTCGCGCCTGCCCATGGCGCGCGTCATGTCGCGATTATCATGGACGGCAATGGACGCTGGGCCAAGAAACGGCTGCTGCCGCGCGTGGCCGGGCATCGCGCCGGCGTGGAAGCGGTGCGCAAGGTGGCGCGGGCGGCGCAGGAACTGGGGCTGGAATGCCTGACGCTCTATGCCTTTTCCTCCGAAAACTGGAAACGGCCGGCGAGCGAGGTAGCGGACCTGATGGGCCTGCTGCGCCATTTCATCCAGTCCGATATCGACGAAATGCATGGGCATGGCGTGCGGTTGCGGGTCATCGGCGATTATCGCGCGCTGGAGCCTTCGCTGGTGACGCTGATCGAAAGCGCGATGGCGCGGACGGCGGGCAATAGCGGGCCGATCGTCGCAATCGCGCTCAACTATGGCGCGCAGGACGAGATGGTGCAGGCGGTGCAGGCGCTGGCGGCGCGGGCGGCGGCGGGCGAGATTGCGGCCGATGCGATTGGCGCGGCGGATATCGATCGCGCGCTCTATACCGCCGACCTGCCGCCGCTGGACCTGATGATCCGCACATCGGGCGAGCAGCGGCTGAGCAATTTCATGCTGTGGCAGGCGGCCTATGCCGAGCTGTATTTCACCGACATGCTGTGGCCCGATTTCGACGGCCGGGCATTGGCCCAGGCGCTGGATGCTTTCCGATTGAGGGACCGCCGGTTCGGCGGATTGTGATCTGACATGAGTAGCGAATTGCGGACCCGCAGCATCGTGGGCGTCGCGCTGATCGCGGTGGCGCTGGGCGCGTTGCTGTCGGGCGGCCTGATCTTCTGGACGCTGCTGGTGGTGGCGGGCGTGCTGATGCAGGGCGAATGGGGCGACCTGACCGGGGCGACCCCGGAGCAGCGCAAGGCGGCGATGTTCGCCGTGTCGATCCCGCTGGCCTTGCTATGCCCCTATGCGGCCGGAATCGATTGGCCGGTGCTGATCGCAGGCGCGGCGGCATTCTTCTTCATCCTGTTCACCAGCCGCAGCCTGAAGCTGGCGCTGGGCATCCCCTATGTCTGCCTGCCGATCGTGGCGTTGCTGTTCCTGCGCGGGCAGGCGCCCTATGCCTATGGGCTGTTGCTGGCCTTCTGGACGCTGGGGCTGGTGTGGGCGACGGACATCGGCGCCTATTTCGCCGGCCGGTCGATCGGCGGGCCGAAGCTCGCGCCACGGGTCAGCCCGTCCAAGACCTGGGCGGGGCTGGCGGGCGGCGTGCTGGCGGCGCTGGTGCTGGGGTTCCTGCTGCATCGCTTCGCCGACCTGCCGATCCAGCTGGCCGCGGCGAGCGGCGTGCTGGCGGTGGCGGCGCAACTGGGCGACCTGCTGGAAAGCGGGATGAAGCGCAAGGCGGGGGTGAAGGATAGCGGCACGTTGTTGCCCGGCCATGGCGGGGTGATGGACCGGCTGGACGGGGTGGCGACCGCCGCGCCGCTGGCGGCCTTGCTCTATATCCTGCTGGTGCAGGGCGGATGAAGCGGGTTTCGATATTCGGCGCGACCGGGTCGGTCGGCTTGTCGACGCTGGACCTGATCCGGCGCGCGCCCGACGATTATAAGGTCGTCGCGCTGACCGCGAACAGCGATGTGGACAGTTTGGCGGCCCTGGCGCGCGAGACGGGCGCGCAGGTCGCCGTGATCGGGCAGGCGCGGCTGCATGGGGCGCTCAAGGCGGCGCTGGCCGGGTCGGGTGTCGAGGCAGCGGCAGGCGAGGAAGCGCTGGTCGAGGCGGCGGCGATGGACGCGGACTGGACCATGGCGGCGATTATGGGCTGTGCGGGCTTGCGGCCGACCATGGCGGCGCTGAAGGCCGGGCGCACGGTGGCGCTGGCCAACAAGGAGTCGCTGGTGTCGGCGGGCGCGCTGATGATGGAGGCCGCGGCCGCATCTGGCGCCACATTGCTGCCGGTGGACAGCGAGCATAATGCGATTTTCCAGTGCCTTGCCGGCAGTAGCTTGGACGATGTCGCAAGGATCACCCTGACCGCGAGCGGCGGGCCGTTCCGTACCCGCAGCCGGGCGGAGATGGCCGACATCACTCCGGCGCAGGCGGTGGCGCATCCCAATTGGTCGATGGGCGCGAAGATCAGCGTCGACAGCGCGACGATGATGAACAAGGGACTGGAACTGATCGAGGCGGCGCATCTGTTTCCTGTCGGCCTCGACCGGATCGAGATATTGGTTCACCCGCAATCGGTGATTCACTCGATGGTCGAATATCGCGACCGGTCGACGCTGGCGCAGTTGGGGTCGCCCGACATGCGGATTCCGATCGCCCATGCGCTGGCCTGGCCGCAGCGGATCGCGACGCCATGCCAGCCGCTGGATCTCGCACGCATTGGCAGGCTCGATTTCGAAGCACCTGATATGGAACGCTTTCCGGCGCTGCGCCTGGCGCGGCAGGCGGCCGAAGCGGGCGGCGCGATGCCCGCGATTTTGAACGCGGCCAATGAAGTGGCGGTCGCCGCTTTCCTGGCGGGGCAGATCGGCTTCCTTGATATCGCCATGATTGTAGAGGATGTGTTGAACCGTTATAGCGCGGCCAGCCCCTCTGCGATCGATGATGTGCTGGCGGCGGACGGACAGGCGCGTCAAGAAGCGGGCCTAGTGATGGAAAGATTGACGGCTTGATCCACAATCCTGGTTTCCTGCTGACCGCACTCGCCTTTGTGGCGGTCATCGGACCGCTCGTCTTCGTCCATGAGCTGGGCCATTATCTGGTCGGCCGCTGGTGCGGGGTGAAGGCGGAGGCGTTCTCGATCGGCTTCGGGCCGGAGCTGTTCGCCTGGGTCGACAAGCGCGGCACCCGCTGGCGCGTCGCGGCGTTGCCGCTGGGCGGCTATGTCCGCTTCAAGGGCGACATGAACGCGGCGAGCATGACCGATCCGGCCTGGCTGGAAATGTCGGCCAAGGACCGGGCGGAAAGCTTTCCCGCCAAGCCGCTGTGGCAGCGCGCCGCGATCGTCGCGGCCGGGCCGGCGATCAATTTCCTGTTCGCGATCCTCATTCTGGCGACCTTCGCCTTCGTCCATGGCGAAAGCCGGACGCCGGCGGTGGCGGGCATGGTGCAGCCGGGTAGCGCGGCGGCGGCGGCGGGCATCAAGGCGGGCGACCGGATCGTGTCGCTGGGCGGCCGTGACATGGCGACCTTCGACGATATCCGCCTCTATGCGCAGATCCGCCCCGGCGAGCCGGTGGCGATGGTGATCGAGCGCGACGGCAAGACCTTCGCGCGCGACGGCAAGATCGGCAGCGTCACAGAGGATGACGGGTTCGGCAACACGTTCCAGATCGGTCGGCTGGGCCTGGCCCCCGGCGATCCGGTGGTCGAGCCGGTAAGCCTGCTGCGCGCGCCGGTCGTCGCGGTCGAGCGCACCGGGCAAATCGTGCGCACGATGGTCGAGACGATGGGCCAGATATTCACTGGCGGCCGTTCGGTCAAGGAACTGGGCGGGCCGTTGAAGATCGCGCAGGTTTCGGGACAGGCGGCGACGCTGGGCATCGAAAGCTTCATCTTCTTCGCCGCGCTCATCTCGATTAACTTGGGGTTCATCAACCTCTTGCCAATTCCCATGCTGGATGGCGGGCATCTGCTCTTTTACGGGATCGAGGCGGTGCAGCGGCGGCCGGTCAGCGCACAGGCGCAGGAATGGGCCTATCGGTCCGGCCTGGCGGTGCTGATGGCGATGATGCTGCTGGTGACTTTCAACGATTTGTCGTCTTTCGGGCTTTGGAAGAGTCTGTCCGGCTTGATCGGTTGACGCGCATCGGGCAGGGAAGCCCGGTTTGGCGTCGTCTGTGTCGGCGGAAACATTGTATCGGAATTTTGAGGTGAAGCGGGTGACAGCGATGAAGAGCAGCTTGAGGCAGCGCCCGGTCGTGGCCGCCCTGTTGGCGACGACCATGATCGCAGGACTGCCCGCAGTCCCGGCGATGGCGCAGCAGGCGCCCGCAGCCCCGCTGGCGGCCCCGGCATCCACCCCGGCCCCGGTCGTGGCCGCGCCCCAGGGCACGATCCGTGCGATCACCGTCACCGGCACCCAGCGGCTGGAGCCGGACACGGTCCTGTCCTACACGAAGCTGCGCATCGGCCAGCCCTATAGCCAGGAGAGCCTGGATCAGGGCCTGCGCGACCTGTACGAGACGGAATTGTTCTCCGATGTCCAGATTCGCAACGACAATGGGTCGCTCACCGTCGAGGTGAAGGAGAACCCGGTCATCAACCGTATCGTCCTGGAAGGTAATAAGCGCCTGAAGGAAGACAAGATCCGGCCTGAAATCAAACTGGCCCCGCGCCAGATTTACACCCGGTCCAAGGTGCGCGCCGACGTGGCCCGCATCGTAGAGCTGTATCGCCGCCAGGGCCGCTTCGCCGCGACGATCGAGCCGAAGATGGTGCAGCTGGACCAGAATCGCGTCGACATCGTGTTCGAGATTTCGGAAGGGCCCAAGTCCAAGGTCCGCCAGATCAATATCATCGGCAACGACAAGTTCAAGGACGGCGAACTGCGCAGCCAGATGGTGACCAAGCAGTCGCGCTGGTTCCGCCTGTTTTCGTCGGGCACCAGCTATGATCCTGATCGCCTGGCCTATGATCAACAGAAGCTGCGTCAATTCTACCTGACCGAAGGCTATGCCGATTTCCGCGTGATTTCCGCCGTGGCGGAACTGACGCCGGACAAGCAGGACTTCATCATCACCTATGTCGTGGAAGAAGGCGACCGCTACAAATTCGGCGACGTGAAGGTCGAATCCGACATTCGCGACCTGTCGGGCGACCTGCTGACCAAGCGCCTGCCGATGAAGAAGGGCGACTGGTACAACGCCAAGCAGGTCGAGGACACGGTCGATACGCTCAGCGAGACGGCTGGCCTCTTCGGCTATGCCTTCGCCGACGTGTCGCCCGACTTCAATCGCGAGAAGGAATCGCTGACGATGGGGATCAACTTCCGCATCGCCAACGCGCCGCGTGTCTATGTCGAGCGGGTCGACATCAACGGCAATACGCTGACCCAGGACAAGGTCGTGCGCCGCGAGTTCCGCCTGGCCGAAGGCGACGCCTTCAACAGCTTCCTGGTGAAGCGGTCGAAGGACCGGATCAATTCGCTTGGCTTCTTCCAGGAGAAGCTGGACGTCGAGCAGAAGCCCGGTTCCGCGCCCGACCGCATCATCCTGGAAACCAATGTGCAGGAAAAATCGACCGGCGAATTGTCGCTGTCGGCCGGTTTTTCTTCGCTGGAACGCTTCATCGTGTCGGCGTCGATCACGCAGCGCAACTTCCGCGGCAAGGGCCAGGAACTGCGTACCTCGGTCAATTATTCGGCCTATAGCAAGTCGGTGGAGGTCGGGTTCACCGAACCCTATTTCATGGACAAGAATATCGCGCTGGGCGGCGACATCTATCGTCGCGACCTGAACAGCTTCCGCTATCTGACCAATAACGATCGCGACACGACCTACGAACAGACCACCACCGGCTTCCAGTTGCGCGCGGGCGTGCCGATTACCGAATATATGTCGCTGGCGCTGCGCTACAGCCTCAATTTCGACGATGTGACGCTCGACAAGGATACTTATTATTCCGATACGGACGGCGATGGCACGACCGAGTGCGATCCGCTGCTGGCGGGCCGCTATCTGTGCGACGCGATCGGCAAGCGCACGACATCTTCGCTCGGCTATTCGCTGATCTACGACACGCGCGATAACCGCATCCGTCCGACGCGCGGCCAGAATGTCACGCTGAGCCAGGATTTCGCGGGTCTGGGCGGCAGCGTGAAATATGTCCGCACCCGTTTGTCCGCGTCCAAATATGTGCCCTTGGGTAGCGGCTTCATCTTCTCGCTGTCGGGCGAGGGTGGTTACATCCACAGCCTGGAAGGGGAACGACGCGATTCGACGGGGCAGTTGGTCGACAAGATCCGCCTGACCGACCGCTTCTTCCTGGGCGAACCCCAGTTCCGCGGTTTCGACATTCGCGGCGTCGGCCCACGCGTGAAGCGCTATTATCTGACGGCCGAAACCAACGAAGCCGGGACTACCACCGGCTACGTCAAGAGCAACGGCAACAACAATGTTTCCGACGACGCATTGGGCGGCAAGATCTATTATCTCGCCCGCGCCGAAATCGAAATTCCGTTGGGGTCGGGCGCGCGCGAAATGGGTCTGCGGCCTTCGATCTTCATGGATGCAGGCGCCGTCGCCGGATTGAAGAATCCCGGCACGATCGACTTTGCCGGCTATTGCGCACCCGGAACCGGCGCAGCGGGAACGACCACGGTCAAGGCCGGGGGCACGCCCTATGCGCCGACTTGCCCGACCAACTACAGCTTCTCCGGCGGCAATTTCGTGGAAGAATATCTCGGCGACACGCTCAAGCCGCGTCTGTCGGTGGGCTTTGGCGTCAACTGGAACTCGCCCTTCGGCCCGTTCCGCATCGACATCGCCAAGGCCCTGTTGAAAGAACCAGGGGACGACAACAAGCTCATCACCTTCAACGTAGGGACTCAATTCTGATGCAGACGATTTTCAAGGCCGCAGCGCTCGTTTTCGCGCCCATGACCGCCATCGCCATGACCGCCGTTCCGGCCGTCGCCCAGACCAAGCAGGGCCTGGCCGTGGTCGACCTGGAGGAAGCCGTCGCCAAGAGCACGGCCTTCACCACCGCGATCAGCCAGATGCAGACCACCTACAAGCCGCAGATCGACGCGCTGAACACGCGCCGCACCGCGATCGAAACGGACCTGAAGACCAAGGGTGATGCCCTGCAAGCCGCGCTGAAGGCCGCCGCGAACAAGCCGACCCCGGCGATCGAAACCCAGTATCAGCAATATCAGCAGGCCCAGCAGGCCGGTCAGGCCGAATTGCAGCGCATGAGCCAGCCGATCAGCCTGGCCCGCGCCTATGTCGAGGAACAGATCGTCGCCAAGCTGGACGACGCGCTGAAGGCCGCGACCGCCAAGACCAAGTCGGAAATCGTGTTCAAGAAGGCCGCGACCGAAAGCTTCGGCGCGGGCGCGGACATCACTCCTGCCGTCACCACCGAACTGAACGCCCTGGTCCCCAGCGCGTCGATCACCCCGCCCGCCGGCTGGCAGCCCGGTGGCCGTCAGGGCCAGGCGGCTCCCGCTCCGGCGACCCCGGCGCAGGCGCCCAAGTCGCGCTGATAAAAATGACGGGAGAGGTTGAAACGACCGCGCGTGGCCCGATGGATGTCCGTCGGGTCATGGCCGCGCTGCCGCATCGGTATCCGATGCTGCTGATCGATCGGGTGGTGACGCTGGTGCCCAGCCAGTCGATCCACGCGATCAAGGCGGTGTCGGTGAACGAGCCGTTTTTCCAGGGGCATTTCCCCACCCGGCCGATCATGCCCGGCGTTCTGATCGTGGAAGCGATGGCGCAGGCGGCGGGCGTGCTGGCGGTGGAATCGATGAACCTGGCCGATTCGGGCAAGCTCGTCTATTTCATGAGCATCGACGGCGCGAAGTTCCGCACGCCGGTGGAGCCGGGCTGCCTGCTCGACCTGCATGTGGAAGTGACGCAGAATCGCGGCGCGATCTGCAAGTTCAGCGGCAAGGCGATGATCGAGGGCAAGCTGGCGGCGGAAGCCAATTTCGTTGCGATGATCAGCGATCCGCCCAAGGATTGATTATGCCCAGCGCCCCGGTTCGCGCCGGGGCTTTGTTCTTGCCAAGGCGCGCCGAACCCGCTAACGGCGCGCCTTCGCTATTTTACACGCATCCACAGCCGGTCGGAACCGGCACATTACGGAGCATATGCCATGAAGGCCGATACCCACCCCGACTACCATCTGATCACCGTCCAGATGACCGACGGCACCACCTTCCAGACGCGCTCCACCTGGGGCAAGGAAGGCGACACGATGGCGCTCGACATCGATCCCAAGTCGCATCCGGCCTGGACCGGCGGCAACCGCCAGCTCGACACCGGCGGCCAGGTGGCGCGCTTCAACAAGCGTTTCGGCGGTCTGACGCTGAAGAAATAATCGGCCTTCGATGGTTGAACGAAAGGGCGCCCGCGAGGCGCCCTTTTTTGTGCCTGTATTTTCCGGGGGGGGCGGGAAAAAAGGGCCTCCAGCAAAAAGCTGGAGGCCGAGGTTCAGGGGAGGATCAGCGGCGACAGAAGGGGGATCTGTGTAGGGCGCCGCTGACGAGGAGGCTTCTGGGCGTAGAATGATGCAGGGAAATGTCAGCGATGTTGCTGGCGGGGCCGTGGCTGAAATCTTGTCTCAGGCCGCCGTGCGATCCGCGTCCAGGAACGCGGCCACATCGTCCAGCGCCACATCCTTCGACAGGAAGGTCTGGCCGATGCCGCGGGCGAGGAGGAAGGGGAGGGTGCCGGCGGCCATTTTCTTGTCATGCAGCATATGGCCGACCAGTGCCGCGCCGCCCGCGCGCACATGGGCGGTAGCGAGGTCATGGGGGAGGCCGACGGCTTTGAGATGCGCGGTGACGCGGTCGGCATCCGCCTGCGCACAAAGGCCAAGGCGCGCGGAGTAGCGGAAGGCGAGCGCCATGCCGGCGGCGACGCCCTCGCCATGGAGCAGCGTGTCAGAAAAGCCGGTGTCGGCCTCCAGCGCATGGCCGAAGGTGTGGCCGAGATTGAGCAGGGCGCGGCGGCCCGATGTTTCGCGCTCGTCATCGGCGACGATCGCGGCCTTGGCCTGCACGCTGCGCTGAATCGCGATGGTGCGGGCGTCGGGGTCGCCGGCCAGCAGCGCCTGGGCGTTGGCGGCGCACCAGTCGAAGAACTCAGGATCGTCGATCAGGCCATATTTGACGACTTCGGCATAGCCCGCGCGGGTTTCACGGGGGGGCAGGCTGTCGAGCGTCGAGGGATCGATGAGGACCAGGGCTGGCTGGTAGAAGCTGCCGATCAGATTCTTGCCGGCCTTCGCATTGATCGCCGTTTTGCCGCCGACCGACGAATCGACCTGGGCCAGCAGGGTAGTGGGCACTTGGATGAAGTGGCAGCCGCGCTTGAGGATCGAGGCGGCGAAGCCGACCAGGTCGCCGATCACGCCGCCGCCCAGCGCCACGATATGGTCGCCGCGTTCGATCTCCAGGGCCAGCAGCGCGTCGAGCAGTTGCTCCAGATGGCGCCAGCTCTTGGTCTGTTCGCCCGGCGGCAAAATGATCGGTTCGACCGCGATGTTTGCGGCGTGCAGGCTGGCGTCGAGGCGCGGCAGTTGCGCGGCCGCGACATTGGCGTCGGTGACGACGACCAGCCGGCCCTTGCGCGCATAGGGGGCGAGCGTATCGCCGGCGCGGTCGAGCGCGCCCTGTTCGATCAGGATATCATAGCTGCGCGCACCCAGCGCGACGCGGACTAATGCCATGCGGTCAATTGCTCCATGATGCGTTCGACGGCGACTTCATGCGGGGCGGCGATGCTTTTCACATGAATGGGCGCGAGCGCGTAGACGGGGTTGCGGACCGCGGCCAGCTCCGTCAGCACGACCCGCGGGTCGCGATTCTTGAGCAGCGGGCGGCTTTCGCGGCGGGCGACGCGATCGACCAATATGTCGATGTCGGCGTCCAGCCAGATGGCGGTGGCGGCTTCCAGGATCAGGCGGCGCGTCTCATCCTGCATGAAGGCGCCGCCGCCCGTCGCGATCACCTTGGGCGCGCCGTCCATTAGCCGGGCGATGACGCGGCGTTCGCCGTCGCGGAAATAGGATTCGCCATAGCGTTCGAAAATCTCCGCCACGGTCATGCCGGCGGCCTTCTCAATCTCCTCGTCCGCATCGACGAAGCTGAGGCCCAGACGCGCGGCAAGGCGGCGGCCGACCGTGGATTTGCCCACGCCCATCATGCCCACCAGGACGATGGGACCGCGCCGGGCCTGGCTCTGCGGGATTTTGCTGTTTCGCTGCATGGCTTGCGGGGCTATACAGCCAGCCGTCACAGAGGCAAATCGCATCTTTCTTTGTCGCCCGGCCTTCAACGCCCGGCCAGCTATAGCCAAGGACCTATGAAGAATAATCGCAACTTCAGCAGTTTTGAGGGCGGCAATCGTCGTCGTGGCTCCAGCCTGCCGATCATCCCCATCGCGCTGGTCGTGCTGGTCATCGCCCTGCTGGCTTTTTTCTGGTCGCGCGGGGGCGAACAGCCGCAGCAGCGCGTCGAGAAGGTCATCCCCGCCGAGAAGCTGGGCCAGTAAGGCGGATGCGCTGGCCGCGCGGTAATGCGAAATGGGCGTTGGGCAGCTTCGCGCTGGCCCTGACGCTGCCTGTCGTCGCGCAGCAGGCGCCCGAATCGCTGCTGCCGCCCGGTTTCGGCGATGCGCCCGAAGCCCCCGCGCCGCCGCCGGTGCGGCCCACGCCCGGTGCGCCGGCGGTGTCGGGCGCGCCCGCGGCCCCCCCCGCGGCCCCCATGGTGCAGCCGCTCAACCCGGCGACCCCGCCCGACCTGTCGTTGGTGGACGCGGCGCAGAACGCCGCCGAGGCCGAAATGACGCCCGAAGAACTGGCGGCGCAGAAGGCGAAATATGACCTGCCCGACACGGCGCGCCGGTCGCTGGACCGGATCGGGCCACTGACGCCGCAGACGCGCGGGTTCGAGCCGGACGCATTCGGCGGCGAATCGGGCAAATATCTGGCCACGCTGATGAAGCAGACGCATGCGCCGATCGTGTCGCGCTGGGCCTCCATCCTGCTGCGCCGGGCGTTGCTCAGCGCGGTCGATACGCCGCGCGACATTGACGGGGCGGACTGGACGGCGGAGCGTGCCTGGCTGCTGCTGCGCATGGGCGAGGCGGACAATGCCCGGCTGATGGTGCAGAGCGTCGATCCTGACCGTTATTCGCCGCGCCTCTATGCGATCGCGATGCAGACCTATCTGGCGACGGCCGATCCGGCGGGCCTGTGCCCGCTGTCGGCAGGCGCCCTGCGGTTCACCAAGGAACCGGGTTGGGACATGACGCGGGCGATCTGCCCGGCGCTGTCGGGCGACCAGGGGACGTCGAGCGGCGCGCTGAACCAGGCGCAGCGGCGCGGGGTCGTGCGCGGCATCGATTATCGACTGGCCGAGAAGGTGGTCGGCACCGGATTCAATGCGCGCCGGTCGGTGAAGATCGAATGGGACGGGGTTGATCGGCTGACGGCGTGGCGATTCGGGCTGGCGACGGCGCTGAACGTCGAGATACCTGACGCATTATATGGCACGGTCGGATCGCATGTCCGCGCGTGGGAAGCGCGCGCGCCGGCGTTGAGCGCGGTCAAGCGGCGGCCGGGCGTGGACATCGCCGCGCGGCTGGGCGTGCTGTCCAGCGCGGCGCTGGTCGGCTTCTATGGCCAGATGGGCACTGACGGCGATCCGCCCGCGGATGCCGCCGACCGGATCGAATCGCTGCGCACCGCTTATGCCGGATCGACCGTGGGCGACCGGATCGGCGCGATGCGGACATGGTGGCAGGACGGCGCGAAGCCCGATTATCTGGGCCTGATCGCGACGGCGCGGGCCGC
The DNA here is from genome assembly GCF_004152865.1 of Sphingobium cupriresistens. Classification (GTDB taxonomy): domain Bacteria; phylum Pseudomonadota; class Alphaproteobacteria; order Sphingomonadales; family Sphingomonadaceae; genus Sphingobium; species Sphingobium cupriresistens. The sequence continues at coordinate 13,873 of NZ_SEOO01000006.1, forward strand.
AGCGGCGCTGCCGGTGGCGCAGGCCGATGCGCAGGATGCGGCCAATCTGGTCGCGGCGATGCTCGCGGCCGGATACGACCGCAACGCCGCGCGCTGGGCGCGGGCGATCGGGCAGTTGGACGGCGCGGGCGCGTCGCAATTCTGGGCCTTGCTGGCGGTCGGCGCGCCCAGCCCGGTGGTGGATATCAACAGCAGCCGGGTGTCGGGCTATGTCGGCGACGTCGGCGTGGAGAAGGGCCGGATGCTGATCGCGGCGCTGGCCGGCCTGTCGCGTCTGTCGGGTGAGGATGCCGCGTCGCTGGCGCAGGATAACGGCTTTGCGCTGGGCGCGAACAGCCGTTGGGCGCGCGCGATCGGCGCGGCGGCGCAACGGGGCGAGAAGGGCACCGTGGCGTTGCTGGCGGCGGTCGGTATGCAGGGTAATGACTGGAGCCGCCTGCCGGCCGGGCATCTCTATCATGTCGTGGCGGCGTTGCATCGCGTCGGGCTGGACCCCGAAGCGAGGATGATCGCGGCCGAGGCGATCAGTCGCACCTGAATATGGGACAGGATGACGTGGGACAGGATGACGCCATCCTGATCGATCGCTTCCTGGAGATGATGGCGGCGGAGCGGGGCGCGTCGCGCAATACTTTGCTCGCCTATCGCGCCGATTTGACGGGCGCGGGCGACCTGCTGGGCGGGCTGGCCGGGGCGGACAAGGATGGGCTGGGGACGCTGGCGGCGGCCTGGGCCGACCTCGCCGCTTCATCGGTGGCGCGCAAGGCGTCGGCGCTGCGGGCTTTCTACGCCTTTCTGGAGGAGGAGGGGCTGCGTGGCGACAATCCGTCCGCCGCGCTGCCGCGGCCGACGACGCGCCGGGCGCTGCCCAAGATATTGTCGGTGGCGGAGGTCGATCGTTTCTTCGCCCATATCGCCGAGCGGCTGGACGTCGCGCATCCTGCGGCGGCGGACCTGCGGCTCGCGGCCTTGATCGAACTGCTCTACGGGTCGGGGCTGCGCGCGACCGAATTGATGTCGCTGCCGCGCCGGGCGCTGGCGGCGGATCGGCCCTTCCTGATCCTGAAGGGCAAGGGCGCGCGCGAGCGGCTGGTGCCGATTTCCGACCGGGCGCGGGCCGCCGTCACCGCCTGGCTTCCGCATGTGCCGGCAGATAGCGCGTGGCTGTTCCCGTCGGGGAAGAGCCATTTGAGCCGTATTCGCCTCTATCAGTTGGTCAAGGCGCTGGCGGCGGCCAGCGGCATCGCGCCGGAACGGGTCAGCCCGCATGTGCTGCGCCATGCGTTCGCCACCCATTTGCTGGAAGGCGGGGCCGATTTGCGCGCGTTGCAGATGATGCTGGGCCATGCCGATATCGGCACCACGCAAATCTATACCCATGTCGACAGCCGGCGGCTGGTCGAACTGGTCAACAGCCGCCACCCGCTGGCGGGCATGAGCGCGAACTTCCCGCATCCCCGCGTTGACGGCGACGCGCCAGCGCCTTAACGCTCCGGCCATGGTAAGCTTTCTGGAATTCGAAAAGCCGATCGCGGAGCTGGAAGCGCGCATCGTCGAGCTGCGCGCCACCGCCAGCGTGGGGGACATCAACATCGACGGCGAGATCGCGACGCTGGAAAGCCGCGCGGCCAAACTGTTGTCGGACACTTATGCCAAGTTGACGCCGTGGCAGAAGACGCAGGTGGCGCGGCACGCCGAACGCCCGCACTTCAAGGACTATGTCGCGGGCATGTTCGACAATTTCATGCCGCTGGCGGGCGACCGCGCCTTTGCCGACGATCAGGCGATCATCGGCGGCTTCGCGATGCTGGGCGAGCGCAAGGTCATGGTGATCGGCCATGAAAAGGGCGACGATACCGCCAGCCGTGTGCGCCACAATTTCGGCATGGCCAAGCCGGAGGGCTATCGCAAGGCGATCCGCCTGATGGAACTGGCCGACCGGTTCGGCCTGCCGGTCGTGTCGCTGGTCGATACGTCGGGGGCATTTCCTGGCGTGCAGGCGGAAGAGCGCGGGCAGGCCGAGGCCATCGCCCGGTCGACCGAAGCCTGCCTGAAACTGGGCGTGCCGATGATCGCCGCCGTGGTGGGCGAGGGTGGCTCCGGCGGCGCGATCGCGCTGGCGGCGGCGAACCGCGTGCTGATGTTCGAACATGCCATCTATTCGGTGATTTCGCCCGAAGGCTGCGCGTCGATCCTGTGGCGCACCGCCGACAAGGCGAGCGACGCGGCGACGGCGATGCAGGTGACGGCGCAGCATTTGAAAGGCCTGGGCGTGATCGACCGGATCGTGCCGGAGCCGGTGGGCGGCGCGCATCGCGATCCGGTGACGGCGATCGCCAATCTGGGCGCGGCGATCGACGCGGAACTGGCGTCGCTCGACGGGCTGGGCGCGGACGCGCTGCGCACCGACCGGGCGGACAAGTTCCTCGCCATCGGGGCGTAAGGCTTTCGCCATGACGGGCGATTGGACGGTTGTGTCGCTCGCTTTTCCGGGAACGCCTCGCCATGATTGTTCGTTACGTGGGGGTAACGGCAATGGGTGAGGGTTTATGAACTGGAAGATGAAGCTGGGCGGCGCGGCGGCCGTGCTGGCGATCGCGGCAAGCGCACCGGCTGTGATCGGGCAGCAGCGCGCGATTCGCACCGTGTCGTCGATAAGCGCGCAGGAAAAGGCGAGCGGCGCGAAGCAGCACCCCGAATTGCTGAAGGAATTTGGCGGCGCCTATGTGGGGCCACAGGCCAGATATGTGGAGGGCGTCGGGCGTCGCATCGCGGTGCAGTCCGGCCTGTCCAACGCGCAGGGCGACTTCACCGTCACTTTGCTCAATTCGCCGGTGAACAACGCCTTCGCGATCCCCGGCGGCTATGTCTATGTGACCCGGCAGTTGATGGCGCTGATGAACGACGAGGCCGAACTGGCCGGCGTGCTGGGCCATGAAGTCGGCCATGTCGCGGCCCAGCATGGGCAGCGCAGGCAGAAGGCGGCGACGCGTAATGCGATCGGCGGCGCGTTGCTGGGCGCATTGGCGGGAGCGTTTTTGGGCGATTCGGGCTTTGCTGGGCTGATCCAGAAGGGGATCGGCACTGGCAGCCAGTTACTGACGCTCAAATTTTCACGCAGCCAGGAATATGAGGCCGACGATCTGGGCATCCGTTACCTGGCGAGCGGCGGCTATGATCCGCGCGCGCTGTCGGGGATGCTGGCGTCGCTGGCGGCGCAGAGCAGCCTGGACGCGCGGGTGGCGGGCAGCGCGCGGTCGATGCCGGAATGGGCGAGCACCCACCCCGATCCCGCGTCGCGCGTGCAACGGGCGGCCAATGCCGCCGCCGCGACTCGCGCGACCAGCAAGGTGCGCAACCGCGACGCCTTCCTCAATGCGGTGGACGGCGTACTGTATGGCGACGATCCCAAACAGGGGGTGATCGATGGCAATCGCTTCCGCCATCCCGACCTGCGGCTGAGTTTCGCCGCGCCGAGCGGGTTCGGCATGGAAAATGGCGCGGATGCGGTGTCGATCACCGGATCGGGCGGACAGGCGCAATTTGGCGCGGCCCCCTATTCGGGCAATCTGGCCGCCTATATCGACGGCGTGTTCGCCAAGCTGGGCGGCGGCGAGGGCGGTGGCGTGCCCGCGGGCGAGGTTCGGCGCACCACCATCAACGGCATCCCGGCCGCCTGGCGCACCGTGCGCGCGACCAGCCAGCAGAGTCAGGTCGATGCGACCGTGTTTGCTTATGATTTTGGCGGCGGGAAGGCCTATCATTTCCTGCTGCTGACGCCCGCGGGGCAGGGGCTTGGGCCTTTCACCGCGATGGTGCAGTCGGTCCAGCGGCTGAGCGCGCAGGAAGCAGCGGGGATCAAGCCGCGCCGCGTCGATGTCATCACCGTCAAGGCGGGCGACACCGTGCAATCCATGGCCAAGCGCATGGCCTATTCGGATTATCAGCTCGATCGGTTCCTGACCATGAACGCACTGGCCGCGAATGCCACATTGCGGGCTGGGCAGCGGGTGAAGATCGTCACTTGGTAAGAGTCTTTGTCGAAAGACGCATTCTTACGCACATACGAAAAGGGGCGGCGGAATTGCTTCCGCCGCCCCCTGTTTCGACAAGCGTCTGGGCTTACTTCAGATTGCCCGACACGTTGTTGAAGGTCGAACCCAGCTTGGTGCCCAGGCTGGTCATCGCGCCGATGGCGGCGACGGCGATCAGAGCGGCGATCAGGCCGTATTCGATCGCGGTGGCACCCTTTTCGTTCTTCAGCATCTTACGCATGAACTGCATGTGACGTCTCCTTGAAATAGATTTCAGCGTTTAACTACCCGGCCGCCCCGTATGGATATTTGTGGTCAGCAAGGATTGAATTAGACAAAGCCGGTTGAAAAACTCTTAATGCGATGTCGCGGCTGTCAAATATTGATGGTTAATGCTTCGTTACTTCCGTCGCGACGTTGTTCCACATGCCCGTGGTCTTGGTCGCGACGTTGTTGAGGGCCGCAATCATGGCCAGAACGACCATGGCGATGATAAGGCCATATTCGACGGCCGTGGCGGCGCGTTCGCATCGGATCAGCCTCAATCGGGCAATGATTTCGACAAGCGCGCGCATAATATCCCCGTTTCGCTACAGACAGTCCCCAATCCACGTGTAAAGGAACCACGGTTAACAAAGCCCTCCCGACAGGACCGATATGCCTTCTTTTTCTCCCTTGCTGGTGGTGGCCGTAGCGTTGGTCGATGCCGATGGCCGGGTGCTGTTGCAGCAGCGCCCGCCCGGCAAGGCGATGGCGGACCTGTGGGAATTTCCGGGCGGCAAGGTGGAGCCGGGCGAAACGCCCGAAGCGGCGCTGGTGCGCGAGTTGGAAGAAGAGTTGGGGATAGAGACGCATAGCAGCTGTCTGGCCCCTGCGACTTTCGCCAGCGAGGCGCTGGGCGAGAAGCATCTGCTGCTGCTGCTCTATGTCTGCCGCAAGTGGAAGGGGATGCCGGAGGCGCGCCATGCGACGGCGCTGCAATGGTTGAAGCCGGCGCAGATGTATGCGCTGGACATGCCGCCTGCGGACTTGCCGTTGATCGGGCTGCTCGAAGCGCTGCTATGACGCAAAAGGGGCGCACCGTGCAGGACGCCCCTTTCAAATTCGATAGGGATCGGGACGATCAGTCCTCTTTCGCCTTGCTCTGGAGCTGGACATAATTCTGGATGCCCATGCGTTCGATCATTTCGAACTGGGTTTCCAGCGTGTCGACATGCTCTTCCTCGCTTTCGAGGATATATTGGAACAGGTCGCGGCTGACGAAGTCGCGGATCGATTCGCAATAGGCTATCGCGTCGCGCAGCACCGGCAGCGCCTCATATTCCAGTTCAAGGTCGGCCTTGAGGATTTCCTCGACCGTTTCGCCGATCTTGAGGCGGCCGAGCAGCTGAAAATTGGGCAGGCCGTCAAGGAAGAGGATGCGCTCCGCCACCTTATCGGCGTGCTTCATCTCATCGATGGATTCCTCATATTCAAACTTGGCCAGCTTCTCGATGCCCCAATGGTTGAGCATACGATAGTGGAGAAAATATTGGTTGATCGCGGTCAGCTCATTCTTGAGCACCTCGTTCAGATATTCGATGACCTTGGCGTCGCCTTTCATGGCGCTTTACTCCGGCAATGGGGGACGCCGGCCCATATATCGTTTCGGAGACGCGCTGTTAAGCTGAAAACCCTTGGGAATCCCGGCTTTTTCCGTGCGCTATTGCGTGGAGATCGCGATTGCCGACTGAGGCTGATTCGCAATCCTGTCAGGCCGAGGCGCGTTCGGCCGCGATGATGGTGCGGGCGAAGGAGACGCACTGGCCGCATTTGGGGCGGCGACCATATTGGGCATAGGCGCTGCAGGGCGTGTCCGCCCCGTTGCGCGCGGCTTCCCGCAAGTCCTTTTCACGAATCGCATTACACACGCAGACGACCATCGAAGACACTCTCCTGTTGGAAACAGGGATAGCGTGTCTGATAATGGGTCGCAATAGTAATCAGTCGCTTTTGCGAATCTTTTGCGGTTGGCCGCGGATCAGGCTGCGCCATAGCCATTCGGCCGGACCCAGGGCGAATCGCGCCGCATAGGGTTTCGACCAGGCGAGCATCAGTGTCCAGCCGCCCAGCACGAACAGGGGGAGCGCCGCCGGCGGCACCCGTGCGAAGAGGCCAAGGCCCCAACCGTAGAAGAGCGCGGTCATGACGAGGCTGGTGGCGAGATAGTTGCTGAGCGTCAGCCGTCCGGCGGCGGCCAGGCGATCGACCAGCCAATGGCTGCGATGGCGGGCGAGCAGCCAGAGGATGAGCGCGGCCCAGCCAACCGTCAGCGGAATACGGAAGGGCAGCGACCAGGCGAGCGCGACGCCATAGGCGGGCAGGGGGGCAAAGCCGCTCCAGGCCACCCAGAGCGTCAGCGCGGCCATGGGCGGCAGGCCGATCAGGAAACAATGGCGTGCGGTGCGGCGATATTGCTCCGCGTCCCAGCGACCGGTGAGGAAGCCACCCTTGAGCATCGCCATCCCCAGCAGCATGAAGCCCATGGTTTCGAAGGCGGTGAAGAGGAAACCCCAGAGCCAGTCGCCCGGCAGGCCGGCCAGTTTATGCTGGAGGATGCCGGCAAAGCCGCCGCGATAGGTAGCGATTTCCGCCAATGTGCCGGGGCTGGCGGGATTGGCCAGGGCGGCCATGAAGGCGGCATAGCCATCGCGCGGGGATGCGCCTGCGTCGGGGGCTGCGGCGGCATGGCTCCAGGCGTATAGGCTGGCGATGAAGCTGGCGACCAGCAGGAACTGGAGCAGGAAGAAGAGCAGGGCGCGCTTGACTAGGGCGAAGGGTTCGAGGCCCACGAACAGCAGCGCGAACAGGCTGACCAGCGCATAGACGCGCAATATGTCGCCCCACCACAGCAGGAAGAAATGCGCGCAGCCCAGGACGAACAGCCAGCCCGCGCGGATGATCTGCGCCCGGCGGCCGTCGCGCCCCGCCATCTCCTCCCGGTCGATCAGCAGCAGCATCGACGCGCCGAACAACAGGGCGAACAGACCGCGCATCTTGCCGTCCACCAGGATCAGGCTGATCGCCCAGGCGGCGATGTCCGCAGCGGAGGGCGGTCCCGCCACCGCCGGATTGAAATAAGCGTTTTGCGGCAGGGCGAAGGCGGTGATGTTCATCCACAAGATACCCAGCACGGCGCAACCGCGCAGCACGTCCATGGCGGGGTTGCGGGCGAAGGGGGTCATGAAGCGGCGGTTCCTTGAAAGGACTGGTCAGCCAGTCGAAGCTCTGCCATGCGCCTAGCCATGAACGACCGCTCCAGGCAATGGCGCAAACAACGAATAAGCGACGCCTTCGGCGCGGCGGCGGCGCATTATGACGCCTATGCCGGGCCGCAGCGGCTGGCCGCGAGCCTGGTCGCCGACCTCGCTCAGCGGCAGAAGCCCGATGGGGTGGGGCGCATCCTGGAGATCGGGTGCGGCACCGGATTCCTGACGCGCGCCATTCAGGCGCGCTGGCCCGGCGCGGAACTGGTGGCGACCGACATATCGCCGGGCATGTTGGAGCAGGCGGCGTCGCACGGGTTGGTCGCGGGGCGGTTCATGACGATGGACGGGGAAGCGCCGCCGTTCGAGGGGCCATGGTTCGACCTGATCCTGTCCAGCCTGGCCTTTCAGTGGTTTGACGATCTGGGCGGCGCGATCGCGCGGCTGGCGCGGTTGTTGCGGCCGGGCGGGAGCCTGATCTTTTCGACCATGGGGCGGGGGAGCTTCGCCCGCTGGCGCGCGGCGCATGATGCGTGCGGGCTGGTGGCGGGGGTGCCGGGCTATCCGTCGCTCGATGATCTGCGCGGGCTGCTCGTGGGGCATGACGACGCCTTCGCCTTTGACGAACATTATACGCTGGCGTGCGGCGGCGCGCGCGGGCTGATCGCGCACCTCAAGGGGATCGGCGCGGTGGTGCCGAGCGAAGGGCGCAAGCCGCTGACCCCGCGCGACCTGCGCCGGGTCATGGCAGCGTTTGAAGAGAGGGGCGGTGGTGATGGCTATCAGGTGCTGTTCGCGCGGGTGACGCGGGCTGGGGCATAGCGCTGCGGGGACAGGGCTTACCCTCACTCGTCATTCCCGCGACGGCGGCAATCCATGGCGCCTTCATGCGATCCAGTCGCAGGAGGAGAAGTGAAGCCCCGCCTGCGCGAGGACGACGGGGCTTTGCGAGTTTGGGCGATTAGAGTTCGCTGTCCATCAGGGCTGGGAAGAAGCCTTCATGGGCGGTGCGTAGCGCGTCGAGTGACACGCCGGCGATGCTGGCGCCGCCGGTCGTGCCGATCTTTGACGCGCCTGCAATCTCGACGCTTGCGGGGGCCGTGACGACATAGCGGCCCTGATCTTCGCCAAAAGCGGATGCGGTGGTGAGGGCGATGTCGAGCGTCGCGCCCATTTTGCCGGCCAGCGCCATTTCCGCGATGGTGACCAGCAGGCCGCCGTCGCTGATGTCATGCACGGCATTGACCGTGCCGCTGGCGACCAGCGCGCGCACGGTGTCGGCGCGGGCGCGTTCGGCGGCCAGATCGACCTTGGGCGCGTCGCCTGCTTCGCGACCGGCGATCTCGCGCAGCCAGATGGTCTGGCCCAGATGCGCGCCTTCTTCGCCGATCAGCCAGATCGCGTCGCCTGCATTTTTGAAAGCCACGGTCGCCATCATATCGACGTCGGCCAGCAGGCCGATGCCGCCGATCGCCGGGGTCGGCAGGATCGCGCTCCCGCCGCCGGTCGCCTTGCTCTCATTATAGAGCGAGACGTTGCCGCTCACGATCGGGAAGTCGAGCGCGCGGCAGGCGTCGCCCATGCCCTCCAGGCAGCCGGTCAGCTGCGCCATGATTTCGGGGCGTTGCGGGTTGGCGAAGTTGAGGCAGTTGGTGACCGCGAGCGGCATCGCGCCGACGGCGGACAGGTTGCGATAACATTCGGCGATCGCCTGCTTGCCGCCTTCATAGGGGTCGGCATAGCAATAGCGCGGCGTGCAGTCGGTGCTGATCGCGATGCCCTTGTTCGATCCGTGGACGCGCACGACCGCGGCGTCGCCACCGGGGCGCTGGACGGTGTCGGCGCCGACCATGTGATCATATTGTTCCCAGATCCAGCGGCGGCTGGCGATGTCGGGGCTGCCCATCAGCTTCACAAGGTCCGCGCCGATGTCGGCGCTTTCGGCGATCTCGCCCAGCGGTTCGACCTTCGACCAGATCTTATAGTCGTCCTTCGGCATGGAGGGACGGTCGTAGAGCGGCGCGTCGTCGGCCAGCGGGGCGAGCGGGATGTCGCACACTGTCTCGCCCTTGTGGATCAGCACCATGCGGCCGGTGTCGGTGACATGACCGATGACGGCGAAGTCCAGTTCCCACTTCTGGAAGATCGCTTCGGCGAAAGCCTCGCGGCCGGGCTTCAAGACCATCAACATGCGCTCTTGGCTTTCGGAGAGCATCATTTCATAGGTGGTCATGCCGGTTTCGCGCTGCGGCACGTCGTCCATGTTGAGCTGGATGCCGACGCCGCCCTTCGACGCCATTTCGACGCTGGAGGAGGTGAGGCCGGCTGCGCCCATATCCTGAATGGCGACGATCGCGTCGGACGCCATAAGTTCCAGACAGGCTTCGATCAGCAGCTTTTCGGTGAAAGGGTCGCCGACCTGCACGGTGGGGCGCTTGGCGTCGGCGTCGTCGCCGAAATCGGCGCTCGCCATCGTCGCGCCATGGATACCGTCGCGGCCAGTCTTCGACCCCACATAGACGATCGGGTTCCCGGTGCCGCTGGCGGCGCTGTAGAAAATCTTGTCGGTGTCGGCGACGCCTACGGTCATCGCATTGACCAGGATATTGCCGTCATAGGCGGGGTGGAAATTCACCTCTCCGCCCACGGTCGGCACGCCGACGCAATTGCCATAGCCGCCGATGCCGCGCACTACGCCGCTGATAAGGTGGCGCATCTTGGGATGGTCGGGCCGGCCGAAACGCAGCGCGTTCATGTTCGCGACCGGACGCGCGCCCATGGTGAAGACGTCGCGCAGGATGCCGCCGACGCCCGTCGCCGCGCCCTGATAGGGTTCGATATAGCTGGGATGGTTGTGGCTCTCCATCTTGAAGATCGCCGCCTGTCCGTCACCGATGTCGACCACGCCGGCATTTTCGCCGGGGCCGCAAATCACCTGCGGGCCGGTGGTCGGCAGCTTCATCAGATGGATCTTGGAGGATTTATACGAGCAATGTTCCGACCACATGACCGAGAATATGCCCAGTTCCGTCAGGTTAGGCTCGCGGCCGAGGGCGCTCAGGACGCGGTCATATTCTTCCGGGCTGAGGCCATGCTCGGCGACGACTTCCGGGGTGATCTGGGGGGCGGTGCTGGACATGTGCGCGCCCATAGCGGGGGCGTGGAGGAATCACAATGGCGGCGTGCGTGGATTGGTGGCGATGCGTCGATCGGGCGGGAGCGGGGGATGGGAGGTGGCGCGTTTCGGCTGATGTGATTTTTCGCGCCGAGGCGCAGAGAAGCGAGAGGGTGACGGCTTGCAATGATTGGGGCGCGAAAGGGGGAGGGAAGGTCGGATTGCGAACGCAATGGTCGCAAACCCGCCACTCACTCCAAAAGAAAAAGGCCGGACCTTAGGGGAGGTCCGGCCTTGGTGAAGACAGAAAAAGGCGTGCCCGGTTTTAGACGTGGCAGGCCTGGGCGCCCTTGCCAGGCACGGTGATGGTCACGGCGTCGCCCTGGCCGCTGACTTCGAAGCCATCGGCCGTGTAGGGCTGGCCCGCTTCCGCTGCGACCAGCTTGGTCGGCGATCCACCCTTTTCGGTGCGCAGGTTCGCCGTTTTGTCGTCGGTCATGAAATCGACGAAGATCAGGCTGTTGTCCTTGCAGCGGAACTGCTTGTTGGCCTTGACCGAGGGCGGCAGCTCGACCGGCGCGGCGTTAGCGAGTTCGGCCGCCATGGGATCGGCAGGGCCGCCCACGACTTCGGGTTCGTCATTCTTGTTACAGGCCGACAGCAAAGCCACGCTGGCGACGGCGATAAGGGGGAGATAATATTTCATAGCGATCCTTTTATGTGCATGTGCAACATGGTGCGTCAACGCAAAACTGCGATGTTCCCGCCATGCGCCGTGAAATGACGTCATGACGATAGGATGACGATATGAGGATGAATGGCGAATTGCGGGCGGGTCGCGCCCCTGACCGCCTTTAAATGGCCGACGCGGGCTTGACCGGGGCGGTGGCGGCCGCCAATGCAGGGGCATGGCTGAGGATAATTCCACCCCCGATACCGCAACCTTGTCTTTCGAGGATGCGCTGCGCGCGCTCGAAACGATCGTCCGTCGGCTGGAAAGCGGCGACGTGCCGCTGGACGAGTCGATCTCGCTTTATGCCCAGGGCGAGGAACTGCGCAAGCGCTGCGCCGAGCGATTGCAAGCGGCCGAAGCGCGGATCGCCAAGCTGACGGTCGACACCCATGGCGCGGTGACCGGCGCGCAACCCTTCGGCGCGGACTGACCTTCATGAATGGGGGCGGCATGAACGAGGGACGGAGCGCCTCCGCAGCATCGCTGGTCGCCAGCCGCGCGGCCAGCGTCGCGCAGGACATCGATGCCGCTTTCGACCGGCTGCTCGCGGTGCCCGACGACGCCCGCGCGCGCCTCTATGACGCGATGCGCCATGCGGCGATCGGCGGTGGCAAGCGATTGCGCCCGCTGCTGGTGCAGGCGGCGTGCGACCTGTTCAACATCTCGCGCGATTCGGCCCTGCGCGTCGGCCTCGCGATCGAGTGCATCCATGTCTATTCGCTGATCCACGACGACCTGCCGGCGATGGACAATGACGATATGCGCCGCGGCAAGCCGACGGTGCACAAGGCGTATGACGAAGCAACCGCGATACTGGCGGGCGATTGCCTGCACGACCTGGCGTTCGAGATATTGGCTGACGAGCAGACGCATCCCGATCCGTTCGTGCGGATCGACCTGGTGCGGGCCTTGGCCTTATCGAGCGGCCCGGCCGGCATGGCGGGCGGACAGATGATGGACCTGGAGGCGGAAAAAACCCGCTTCGACCTGGCGACCGTCACGCGGCTCCAAAATCTCAAGACCGGGGCGCTGATCGCTTTCTGCGTGGAGGCCGCCGCGATCATGGCGCGGTTGCCGCATGAGGCGCGCACCGGGCTGCACGGCTACGCCCGCGACATCGGCCTGGCCTTCCAGATCGCCGACGACCTGCTGGACGTCGAGGGCGACGCGGCGCTGGCGGGCAAGGCGCTGGGCAAGGATGCGGCGGCGGGCAAGGAGACGTTCGTGTCGCTGCTGGGCGTGGAGCGCGCGCGCGAACAGGCGCATATGCTGGTCGAACAGGCCAAGGCGCATCTGCGCGGGTCTGGCGCGGAGGCCGACCTGCTGCGCGCCATTGCCGACTATATCGTGGAGAGGGACCGCTAAATCATGAGCAAGCAGCGTATCGGCGTCTATCCGGGCACGTTCGACCCGATCACGCTCGGCCATATGGACATCATCCGGCGCGGCGCGAAGCTGGTCGACAAGCTGGTGATCGGCGTCACCACCAACATCGCCAAATCGCCCATGTTCTCAGATGCGGAACGGCTGGAGATGGTGCGGCGCGAATGCGCGGGCATCGACACGGAGATCGTCGTGACCGGGTTCAATTCGCTGCTGATGGATTTTGCCGAATCGCAGAACGCCAGCGTCATCATTCGCGGCCTGCGGGCCGTTGCCGACTTCGAATATGAATATCAGATGGCGGGCATGAACCAGCAGATCAACGGCCGGATCGAAACCGTCTTCCTGATGGCGGACGTGTCGTTGCAGCCGATCGCGTCGCGACTGGTCAAGGAAATCGCGCTTTATGGCGGGCCGATCCATAAATTCGTCAGCCCGACCGTGCGCGACGAGGTGGCCGCGCGGGTCGAGAAGATCGGGCGCAAGGGCAGCTGAGTTATCCTCTTTCAGCCTGCGTTCAGTTGCCAATCGCGATCAGCGCGCTATCAGGGCGGCTTGCCCCGTCGGCCTAAGAGATCAAGGAAGTCCTACCCCATGCGTTTCACCTGCGCGCTCAAGACCGTTGCGATCGGCGTCGCCCTTACCGCGTCCGGCCTGGCCTATGCCCAGGGCGGCGGTGGTGGCGGCGAGGATGTGAAGAAGGCGGAAGCAGCCGCGCGCGCGCAGGAAAACGCCAAGTCGCTGGATACGAACCTAAAGCCCCAGCTGCCGCCCGCCACCGTGCCGGCCGATCCCCAGAATATCTGGGATCTGGACTTGTCGAGCGGCGGCCGCGTGCGCATTCAATTGCGCCCCGACATCGCGCCGACCCATGTCGAACGGATCAAGGAATTGACGCGCCAGGGCTTTTATAACGGTCTGAAATTCCATCGCGTCATCCCCGGCTTCATGGCGCAGGGGGGCGATCCCAAGGGCGACGGCACGGGCGGATCGACGCTGCCGGACCTGAAGGCCGAGTTCAACCCGATGCCGCATCTGCGCGGCACCGTGTCGATGGCGCGCGCCCAGAGCGAGGACAGCGCCAACAGCCAATTCTTCATCGTACTGCTGCCGCGGATGCAACTGGACAAGAAATATACCGTCTTCGGCCGCGTGATCGAGGGCATCCAATATGTCGACGCGATCGCGCAGGGCGAGCCGCCGGCCAACCCCACCGTGATCCTGCAAGCGTCGATCGAGAGCGACGGCAAGCCGCCGGTGACCGCCCCGGTGGCGCCAGCGCCCGCCGCGCCATCGATCCTGCCCGCTACGCCTGGCCAGTAAGGCGGCGTTCGCGCCGAATGAAGCCATGCGCGTAGAGCTGTTCGATTTCGACCTGCCGCCCGAAAATATCGCGCTGCGGCCCGCGTCGCCGCGCGATAGCGCGCGCCTGTTGCTGGCGCCGGGCAATGGCGCGATGGAAGACCATGTCGTGCGCGACCTGCCCGGCCTGCTGCGCGCGGGCGACGTGCTGGTGTTCAACGACACCAAAGTTATTCCCGCCCAGCTGGAAGGGATGCGCGGCGAGGCGCGGATCGGCGCGACGCTGCACAAAAGGCAGGGATTGCGGCAATGGCAGGCCTTTCTGCGCAACGCAAAGCGGGTGCGGGCGGGCGACCGGATCGATTTCGGGGCGGGCGTGACGGCGATCGCCGGGCCGCGCGACGAGGATGGCGGCGTGACGCTCGACTTCGAGGGCGACGAGCCGGTCGAGATTTTGCTGGAGCGGGCGGGGCGGATGCCGCTGCCACCCTATATCGCCAGCAAGCGTCCGACCGACGAACGCGACCGGAGCGATTACCAGACCATGTTCGCGCGGAAGGATGGGGCGGTCGCCGCGCCCACCGCGGCGCTGCACTTTACGCCCGACTTGATGGCGGCGCTGGACCAGGCGGGCATCACGACCGAGACGCTGACGCTGCATGTCGGGGCCGGCACGTTCCTGCCGGTAAAGGCGGACGATACCGACGACCATCGGATGCACGCCGAATGGGGGCGGATCGACGCGGCGACGGTTGACCGGCTGAATGCGGCGCGAGCGGCGGGCGGGCGGCTGATCGCGGTCGGCACAACATCGCTGCGGTTGCTGGAAAGCGCCGTCGACAAAGATGGGCTGATCCGACCCTTCGCCGACGAAACGCGCATTTTCATCACGCCCGGCTACCGCTTCAAGGCGGTTGACGGACTGATGACCAATTTCCATCTGCCCAAATCGACGCTGTTCATGCTGGTCAGCGCGTTGATGGGGACGGATCGGATGCGGGCCGTCTACGGTCATGCGATCGAGACGGGCTACCGCTTCTATTCCTATGGGGATAGCTCGCTGCTGTTGCCGCAGCGCAGCGTTTAGGCGTTGCGCCTGCGGACGAGATTGACGGCGCCATAACCGATCGCGGCCAACAGGCCGAGCTTGCCGAGAGTTTTCGCAGCGCCCGATGCGGCATAGCCCAATATCGCGCCCTTGACGCCGCTGTCGCCATCCTTGCGGTCGATCACGGCGCCGATGGTGGTGCCGATGAGATTCTTCATGGGGACTCCTTACACTATTGTCTTTCCTCAGCGCGCAGGAGCGACCGAAGTTCCGTGGCGCCGGGTCAATTGCGCCCATGAAAAAGGCCCGGCGCGGTAACCGGGCCTTTTACGTTTTCAACCAGCGGGATTAGCGATAGCGGATGCCGCTATAGCTGCTGCTGCCGGAGGTGCTGCTTGCGGCGCCTTCGCCGGTCCAGCCCCCCTGATCGCGGTCGCGACCGCCGAACAAGGCGTTCTGCTCGCGTTCGGTGCGCCAAGCGTCCTGCGCTTGCTCGGCGGTCTTTTCCAACGTCACCTTGGTCGCGTCGACCGACTTGATCCAGCTTGACGGGATAGAATGGTGAACGCCGCCGGCATCGCTGTCGCTCTTGGTCAGGATGATGCGGTCGCCGCGCAGCTTGTCGACGGTGCCGACATGCTCGCCGTCGCTGCCGACCACCTCATGATGTTCGCGCACCTGCTGTATCGCCTGGCGCTGTTCGCCGCGGCGGTTGCGCCAAGTGCCGAATTCGCTGTTGAAGCGGTCGCGATGTTCGCGCTGATATTCAGCATAGTCGCGGTCCAGTTCATCCACGCGCTGCTGGCGCCAGGCCTGGTAATTGCTGTCATGATGCGCGCCATAATCCTGCTGCGGGCCATAGCCATAGACGCGATTGCCATGGTCTTCACTGCCATAGCCGCTGCGTTCGCCGCTATAGGGGGTGAAGCCGCGGTTCGGCAGATAATCACTGCGGGAGGCCGATGCATAGCCCATGCGGCTCGACTGGTCGCGCGGGTCGCCATAGGGGCGGTTATAATATTCGTCATATTCGCGCCGACGCTCGGCTTCCTCATCGCCGAACCAGCTGCGGACCTCATCCCCGGCGCGGTCGAAGAAACCGCGATCTTCGAAATGATAATCGCTGGGCGGGCGGCGATGGTCGGGACCGCCGAACTGGCCGCGTGTCCCGTAGCGATAGCCGCGATCGTCGGGTCCATAATCGCCTGACCGGCGATAGCGGTCGCCGCCGCGATCCCAGTTGCTGCCATATCGATCATCGCCACCATAGCGGCGTCCGCCTTGGTAACCCATTGTCCTTCTCCTTCTGTTGTGAGCGACACCTGCGCGGCGTCCACGGGAGGTCAATGAGTGGAAAGGGGCATCGTTCCGGGCGTTACGCAGGGGTAATGTCCTGCCTGTCGGGCGCTCTGTCGCGCGCAAATCGCTCCCTTTCCGAACGGCTTGATCCAGAGCAGCCGCACATAAGCATTTTTGTGCAAAAGACGGTTGCATGGGCTAAATCGCTCGCTTATAGGCAGCGCTCCTTCGGGGGCCTTAGCTCAGCTGGGAGAGCGCGTCGTTCGCAATGACGAGGTCAGCGGTTCGATCCCGCTAGGCTCCACCAACCCCTTTCCAGGGTTGAACCGCAAGGACTTTACCGCTGGCGCATGACATGCGTAGAGCGGTTTCCATGACAATTGAAACAGATGCCCGTGAAACGGATATGGGCCGCCCCGCCGCCACGGTTGTCATCGTGCGCGACCGGCATGATGGCCCCCCGGAATTGCTGATGGTGGAGCGCGCGTCGACCATGGCCTTTGCCGCAGGCGCGCTGGTCTTTCCTGGCGGCGCGGTGGACGAGGGCGATCATGCGCTGGCGCACGTAATCGACCATGGGCTGGACCCGGACGAGGCGGCCGGGCGGATCGCCGCCATTCGCGAGACGATCGAGGAAAGCGGGCTGGGGATCGGCTTGACGGGCGCGGTGGACGCGGCTGCCGTCCTGCGGCTGCGTGACGGGTTGCATGACGGGCGGACGATGGGCGCGATGCTGGCGCGGTTGGGGCTGGGCATAGCGCTCGACGCGCTGACGCCCTTTGCGCGCTGGCACCCCGCGCCGTTCGAGCGGGCGCGGCGGGTGTTCGACACGCGATTCTATCTGGCGCGCGCGCCCGAAGGGCAGGTGGCGAGCGTCGATACGACCGAGAATGTGCGCCTGTTCTGGAGCAGCGCGGCGGATACGCTGGCGAAGGCGGATGCGGGTGAGGCACAGGTGATCTTTCCCACTCGCCGCAATCTGGAGCGGCTGGCGCTGCACGCGAATCTTGACGCCCTGGTCGCCCATGCGCTGGCCTATCCGGTGGAGAAGGTGCGGCCATGGCGGGAGCAGCGCGACGGCGAAACCCATCTCTGCATCCCGACCCATCTGGGTTATCCGATCACATCGGAACCGATGCGGCAAGTCCGGCGTGTTTAGGACATGCGCCGACTTCACCTGACCCTGCGCCGCCTTGTCTTGCTGGGCGGCTTTTTGACCCTGATCTTCCTCGCCTACGCCTGGTTGCGGCAAAGGCCGCAGGATCTGCCCTGGACCGGTCTGGACCTGGGGCAGCCGATCGGCTTGTTCACCGGCCGCAAGCTGGCGGCGCTGACCGGCGACCGTGCGCAATGCCGGGCGCTGCTCGACCGGGCCGGGGTGGATTATGTCGCAATGGAGCCGGGCGGGGCGGACCAGTGTCGCTATGCCGATGCGGTGCGGTTGCGACCTGACGGTGATGCGATCGCCCTGGCGCCGGCCGCGGTAGCGCCCTCCTGCCCGGTGGCGGCCGCGCTCAAACTGTGGGAATGGCAGGTGGTGCAACCAGCCGCGCAGCGCATCTATGGCGCGCCGGTGCGCAGCATCCGCCATTTCGGCAGCTATAGCTGTCGGCGCATCTATGGCCGCAGCCGAGGCGATTATAGCGAACATGCCACCGCCGACGCGATCGACGTCGCCGCCTTCGTGCTGAAGGACGGGAGGCAGGTCAGCGTGCTGAACGATTGGAAGGGAACGGAGAAGGACGCGGAATTTCTGCGCGCGGTGCGGGACGGGGCGTGCGGGCTGTTCTCGACCGTGCTGTCGCCCGACTATAACGCCGCGCATCGCGACCATTTCCATCTGGACCAGGCGGAACGGGGTGCGATGGGCGGACGGGCGTGCCGCTGACCTTTACTGGCCGAAGCCGGCTTCCCGCGCCAGCGTCACCGCCTCGCGCGCGGCGGCCAGCAAGGCGCCGCTCTTGGCTTCGCATTCGCGCTGTTCGTATTCGGCGGTCGAATCGGCGACAATGCCGGCGCCCGCCTGGACATGCATGACGCCGTCCTTGAGGACTGCGGTGCGCAGCACGATGCAACTGTCCATATTGCCGTCCGGGCCGAAATAGCCGACCCCGCCGGCGTAAGCGCCGCGCGTTTCCGGCTCCAGTTCGGCGATGATTTCGCAGGCGCGGACCTTGGGCGCGCCCGATACGGTGCCGGCCGGGAAGCCCGCGAACAGGGCGTCGATCGCGTCTTTCTCAGGGGACAGACGGCCCACGACGTTCGAGACGATGTGCATGACGTGGCTGTAAAATTCGACGCTATAGCTGTCGGTCACGGTGACGCTGCCCGCGGTCGCCACACGGCCGACATCATTGCGGCCCAGGTCCAGCAGCATCAGATGCTCGGCCCGTTCCTTGGGATCGGCGAGCAGGCTTTCGCGATTGGCGGCGTCCTCCACGGCGTTCTTGCCGCGGGGGCCGGTGCCGGCGATCGGGCGGATCGTGACTTCGCCGTCGCGGGCGCGGACCAGGATTTCGGGTGAAGAGCCGATCAGCGCGAAGCCGGGCAGGTCGAGATAATAGAGGAAGGGCGATGGGTTGATCCGCCGCAGCGCGCGATAAAGGGCGATCGGGGGCAAGGTGAAGGGGCTGGTGAAACGCTGGGCGATCACCACCTGGAAGATGTCGCCCGCGACGATATAGTCCTTCGCCTTGTCGACCATCTGCGCATAGCGGCCCGGCTCCAATACCGGGGTGACCGTGACATCGGCGATATTTGCCGGGGCGGGGAGCGCGGGCAGGGGCGCGGCGAGGCGGGCGGCGGTGGCGTCGATCCGCTCCAGCGCTTCCTCGATAGCCCGATCCGCGTCGGTAAAGCTGCCCTTCCACACCGGGGCGACCAGATAGAGGGCGTCGGCGAGCCGGTCGAAGACGAGGATCACGGTCGGGCGCACGAACAGCATATCGGGCACGCCGATGGGATTGGCGGCGGGGCGGGGCAGTTTTTCGACCAGCCCGACCGTCTCATAACCGAAATAGCCGACAAGGCAGGCGAGCGCGGCGGGCAGGGCGGGGTCCATCGCGGCGCGACATTCGGCCACCAGTGCGCGCAGCGCATCGAGCGCGCCGGCGGTTTCGGGCACGAAAGCATCGCGATCGGTCGCCCATTGGCGGTTGATTTCGGCATCCTGGCCGTTGGCGCGGAAGACGAGGTCGGGAGCGAGGCCGATCAGGCTGTGGCGGCCGCGCACCGCGCCGCCCTCCACCGATTCCAGCAGATAATCGCCGCGATCGGGCTCGAACAGTTTGAGCGCGGCGGAGATGGGCGTGTCGGTGTCGGCGATCTGCCGCCGCCACACCAGCGCCGATTCGTCACGCAAAAGCGCCGCGCGCGCAGTCTCTACGCCGTCTGCCGTCCCGCCGATCGCCGCCATCTTACTGCTCGCCGCTATTGGTGGCGGCCAGCGCGCTGCGGACCTGCTCCACCGCCTTGGCATTGCGGGTGACGCCCAGTTCCTTTTCGATCGCGCGTTCGAATTGCTGCCCATATTCCTGGCCGACCACATCGGCGAGCTGGGTGCGGACCTGGTTCAGCAAGGCAGGCTGGTTCTTGGCGTCGCCGCGCTCGATCTTGTTTAGCTGGACGACGAAATAGCCGCGGTCCTGGCCGATCGGCAGCGTCTTTACGGTGTTCGCGGCCATCGAAAATAGGATCGCGACTTCGGCCGGGGGACGCTGTTCACCACGCATGATATCGGCGCGGCGGCCGCCCAGCGTTTGCGGGGCGGGCAGCTTGACGCCGGCCTGGGCGATGGCGTCGGCCAGCTTTGCGCCCTTGGCGACCTTCGCCTGGATCTGCTCGGCCAGCGCCTTCGCCTTCAGGTTGCCGGCATTCAGCTTATATTGCGCGAGCACCAGTTGCTTGACTTCGGCCAGTGGCGGCGGCGCGGCGGTGGTGATCTCGCCCGGCGCGGCGAGCGCATAACGCTTGTCCGCGGTGATCGGGATCAACTGCGCATCGTCGTCCGCGCTCATCGCGAAGACGGGGGCGAGCAGCGGCTGGATGTCGGCCGGGGCGGCATAGGCCTGGTCCTTCACCTGCTTGCCGGTAGCCAGCAGGGGCGGGCTGGTTTCCAGCTTCAGGCCATTATCCTTCGCCACTTCCTCGAAGCTGTCGCCATTGGCGATCGCATCCTCAATCTTGCCGGTGAAGTCGGACAAGAGCTGCTTTTCCTTCTGCGCGCGCAGCGCCGTGACGATCTCGCCGCGCACCGCGTCCAGCGTGCGGGAAGGGGTTTCCTTCGTCGCGGTAACGCGCAGCAGCAGCCAGCCGAGCGATCCGCGCACCGGACCGATCAGGTCACCTTGCTTGCCAGCGAACACGGCGTCGGCGACGCCCTTGCCCGCCGTGGCGGTCAGCGCTTCGCGGCTCTGGTCGGCCAGGGTCGATACGGCGAGGCCAGCGCCCTGGGCTGCGGCGGCGAGCGTCTTGCCGCCCTTCACCTGATCGGCGATCGCCTTGGCGCCCGCCTGCGTCGGCAGCACGAGCTGCTCGACGCTGCGGCTTTGCCTGGCGGCGTAGGCGGCCTTGTTCTGGTTGTAGCTGGCGCTGATCTCAGCCTCGGTCGGCTGGGCCGCCTGGGCGAAACGCTCGGCATCGACCACGGCGTAGCGGATGCGACGCTGTTCGGGGATGGTGAAGCGGCTGGCGTTCTTCTTGTAATAGTCGGCCAGTTGCGCGTCGGTCGGATTCTTGTCGTCGAGGAAGGCGACCGCCGGGATCGCCGCGACCGTGCCCTGGCGCGCTTCGAGCAGCAGCGAGGCGTAGGGCAGGACCATGCTGTCGGTCAGCTTCACGCCCAGGCCCACCGGGGCGAGCAGGTGGCGTTGGAGGATTTCGCGGCTGATGTCATCCCGCAGCGCCTGTTCGGTCAGCCGTTCGCGCACCAGAAGGGCGCGGAAATTGTCGTTGCTGAAATTGCCGGCGGCGTCCTGAAAGGCGGGGATTTGCGCGATCTGCGCGTCGACCAGCCGCTTGGAGATATGCACGCCCTGATCGTCGGCGAACGCCTTGAGCGTCAGGGACGCCACCAACTGGTCGAACACTTGGCGCGCGCCGCCCTGCTCGAAGAAATCGCCGATCTGGAGGCCGGGATTGGTGCGGCGCGCATTTTCGAACACGCGCTGCACCCGATCCTGCAATTCCGTTTCCGTGAGCTTGTAGCCGTCCGCCTTGGCCGCAGTCGCGCCGCCCCCCAGTGGGCTGCCGTAATTGCCGCTGGTGACGTCCCCCAGGATGAAGGCCGCAGCGATCACCCCCAGGAAAAGGATGGCGAAAAGCGCGCCGAATTTGGATCGGATGAAGCTGCGAAAGACAGAAAGCATGGGGGTTCCAGAACTACGGGCGTTATGGCGGCCCGCTTTAGGCGCGGATGCGCGCGGCGGCAAGGCTTGGACTGGACAAATGCGCGAGCGCCGTTCATCGCCTTATACCTGTGCCGGGACGATCCAAGGAGGCGCGGTCTGAAAGGCCTTTGGCCTGAAAGACCGTCGGGGATCGGCCGGGCGCATCGTGCGGCAATAATCACAAGGGACCAAGATTGATGGACAGGCGCAAGCTGGTTGTCGGCAACTGGAAGATGAACGGCCTGATGGCGCAATTGGGCGAGGTAGCGGCGATCGGCGCGCTGGCGGCCGATCATGGCGATGTGGAAGTGGGCCTGTGCCTGCCCGCGACGTTGATCGCGGCGGCCGACGGGCAGAAGGGCGGGGCCTTCATCGGCGCGCAGGATTGCCACATGCAGGGCAACGGCGCGCATACCGGCTGCCTGTCGGCGGCGATGCTGGCCGAGGCCGGCGCCAGCTGGACCATCGTGGGCCATAGCGAGCGGCGGCAGGACCAGGGTGAAAGCGACGCGGATGTCGCGGCCAAGGCGATGGCGGCCAGGGCAGCCGGATTGAACGTCATATTGTGCGTGGGCGAAAGCCTGGACGTGCGCGATGCGGGCGATGCGGAAGCGGTGGTTTCGGCGCAATTGCTGGCATCCTTGCCGGACGGCGCCTCGGCCGATTGGCTGGCGGTCGCTTATGAACCCATTTGGGCGATCGGCACCGGGCGCATCCCGACGATGGAGGCGGTCGCCACCATGCACGCCGCGTTGCGCGCCGCTTTGGCCAGCCGCATCGGCGGCGAAGCGGGTGCGATGCGGATACTTTACGGCGGGTCGATGAACGGCGAGAATGCCGCCGAACTGCTGGGAATCGCCGATGTAGACGGCGGGCTGGTGGGAGGCGCTAGCCTGACCGCGGCGAAATTCGCCCCGATCGTGGCGGCGGCGGACGGCAATTTGGCCGTGGCGGCTTGAGCGAAGGCCCAGCGATTTTTTCCATTCGGTCTGGGTGAAGTCGAAGCCTTTTACTGAGCGGAGCGAAGTGACTTCGCTCCGCTCAGTCGTGCCCTTCGACTTCGCTCAGGGCGATCGGTGAAAGAGTTTCGTGGAAGAGGACGAAGGTCGCACCC
The DNA here is from genome assembly GCF_004152865.1 of Sphingobium cupriresistens. Lineage (GTDB taxonomy): Bacteria > Pseudomonadota > Alphaproteobacteria > Sphingomonadales > Sphingomonadaceae > Sphingobium > Sphingobium cupriresistens. Next base: position 36,533 of record NZ_SEOO01000006.1, read on the forward strand.
CTCATAGGTTGCCCCCACGACGCTTCGTCGCTATGTGCGCGCCAACGCATCCTATAGTACCGGACACCCCGTCGCATGTTCACCTTCCTTCTCGTCGTGCAGGCCATCATCGCGGCCCTGTTGGTCGCCGTCATCCTGATGCAGAAGTCGGAAGGCGGGGGCCTTGGCGTAGGCGGCAGCCCGGCGGGCCTGATGTCGGCGCGCGGCGCGGCGGATTTCCTGACCCGGTCGACCACGGTGCTGGCGACGATCTTCGTTACCCTGTCGATCGTCATGGCGGTGATCGCATCGGTGCGTCATGCGCCCAGCGACATCGACACATCGCTGGTCAAGCAGGCTCCGGCGACGCAGAACGCCCCGGCCCCCGCCGGTAACGCCGATCCGCTGGCGGGCGTCGCCAGCAATGCGGCGTCCTCGACTCCGGCGGCCAATGGCGCGGTTCCGCTCGCCAACTAAACCTTTCACCGATCTTTCGATCTTTTTTTAGCGTGCGTGGATTCGCGCGCTTGCCCTTTGTTGTTCCGAAAGGCTAAGCCTCTCCTCCCATGACGCGGTATATTTTCATCACCGGCGGCGTGGTCTCCTCGCTTGGCAAGGGCCTGATGGCCGCTTCGCTTGCAGCGCTGCTGCAGGCGCGAGGTTTCCGTGTGCGAATCCGAAAATTCGACCCCTATCTCAACGTCGATCCGGGCACGATGAGCCCGTATCAGCATGGCGAAGTCTATGTGACCGACGACGGGGCGGAAACCGACCTGGACCTTGGCCATTATGAGCGCTTTACCGGCGTTTCCGCGCGCCAGAGCGACAATGTGACGCAGGGCCGCGTGTACCAGACGATCATCCAGCGCGAGCGGCGCGGCGATTATCTGGGCGCGACGGTGCAGGTCATTCCGCACGTGACCGACGAGATCAAGGCGTTCGCGCTGGCCGACACCGACGATATCGATTTCGTGCTGTGCGAGATTGGCGGCACGGTGGGCGACATCGAATCGCTGCCCTTCATGGAAGCGATTCGCCAGCTCCATAACGACTTGGATCGCGGCCAGTCGATCTTCGTTCATGTGACGCTGGTGCCGTACATTGCGGCCGCGGGCGAGTTGAAAACCAAGCCGACCCAGCGCAGCGTGCGCGACCTGACCTCGCTGGGCATCCAGCCCGACATATTGCTGTGCCGCTGCGAGCATCCGCTGCCCGACAGCGAGCGCCAGAAGATTGCGCTGTTCTGCAACGTGCGTCCCGAAGCGGTCATTCCCGCGCTCGACGCCAGCAGCATCTACGCCGTGCCGCATCAATATCATGCCGAAGGGCTGGACGCGGAAGTGCTGCGCGCCTTTGGCATCAAGGATGCGCCCACGCCCCAGATGGCCCGCTGGGACGACATCATGGATCGCCAGCAGAACCCCGAAGGCGAAGTGACGATCGGCGTGGTTGGCAAATATGTCGGCCTGCTAGACGCCTATAAGTCGCTCTATGAAGCGCTCAACCATGGCGGCCTGGCCAACCGGGTGAAGGTGAAGGTCAAGTGGATCGACGCTGAACTGTTCGAGAAGGGCGACGACATCGTCGCGAGCCTGGAGCCGATGCACGGCATCCTGGTGCCGGGCGGCTTTGGCGTGCGCGGGTCGGAAGGCAAGATCGCCAGCGTCAAATTCGCGCGCGAACGCAATGTGCCCTTCTTCGGCATTTGCCTGGGGATGCAGATGGCCTGCATAGAGGGAGCGCGGAACACCGCGGGCATTGCGGCGGCCTCCACTACCGAATTTGGCGATACATCCGAGCCGGTCGTCGGCCTCATCACCGAATGGATGAGCACCGAAGGCCTGCAGAAGCGCACCGCCGACACCGACCTGGGCGGCACGATGCGGCTGGGCGCCTATCCGGCTAAGCTGACCGGCAATAGCGTTGTGGCGGGCATATACGGCGCCAACGACATTAGCGAGCGGCACCGGCATCGCTATGAGGTCAATGCCGGCTATCGCGAACCGTTGGAAAAGGGCGGCCTGATCTTTTCCGGCATGTCGCCCGACGGCACGCTGCCCGAAATCGTCGAGCGGCCCGACCATCCCTGGTTCGTGGGCGTGCAGTTCCACCCGGAATTGAAGTCCAAGCCGTTCGACCCGCATCCCCTCTTCGCCAGCTTCATCGAAGCGGCGGTCAAGCAGAGCCGGTTGGTGTAAACAAAGGCGGGGCCGGAGTGGCGTCGGATACGGAAATCTTCATCCTGTTCACCCCCATCAAGTGACGGGATGGACTATCAAATGGTCCAAATCAAAATGCCGCCGGCGTCAGTTTCAGCATCCGGCCCTGCGATCCGTCGCCGCCATCCTCCAGCAGCCAGAGCGCGCCATCAGGCCCTTGCTCCACCTCGCGGATGCGGGCGCCCATATCCCACTGGTCGGCCTTTTGCGCCTTGTCGCCGTCCAGCTTCACCCGGACCAGGCTCTGGCTCGACAGGCCGCCGATGAACAGCGATCCCTGCCATTGCGGGAAGAGGTCGCCCGAATAATAGAGCAGGCCGCCGGGCGAGATAACGGGGTTCCAACTGACTTTCGGGGCTTCATACCCGTCGCCCGGCGCATGGTCGGGAATGTCGCGGCCGTCATAATGGCTGCCGTTCGACGCCTTGGGATAGCCATAGTTGAGGCCGGGCTTTATGAGGTTCACTTCGTCGCCGCCCTTCGGCCCCATTTCCTGTTCCCACAAGCGGCCGTCCTTGTCGAAGGCGAGGCCCAGCAGGTTGCGATGGCCGTAGGACCAGATGGCCGGGTTGAAGCCCTGGGCCGCGAGGGGATTATTCGCCGCGGGCGTGCCGTCGAGGTTCAGGCGCAGGACTTTGCCCAGCGTTGCCTTGGGGTCTTGCGCGGGATCGAATTTCTGCCGCTCGCCATTGGTGAAGAAAAGATATTTTCCGTCCGGCGAGAAAGCGATGCGGCCGGAATAGTGGCCGTTGCCATCGACATAGGGGCTGGCACGGAAGAGGACGGTTACGCCGTCCAGCTTCGTCGCGCCGTCGCTGGCTTGCGCGAAAATGCCCTTCGCCAGCGCCACGCCCTTCACCCCGTCGCGCTCTTCGGAGAAGCTGAAATAAACAGCCTTGTCTTTGGCGAAGGTCGGTGAGGGCGCTACGTCCATCAATGCGCCTTGGCCTGCGCTGTCCACTTTAGGGATGCCAGCGATCGGGATTTTGGTGCCGTTCTTGGGATCGAACAGGATCATCTCGCCCTTCTTCTCCGTCACCAGGGCGCGGCCGTCGGGCAGGAAGGTCATGGCCCAGGGCGAATCGAAATCGGCGATGACGGAGGTCCTGAAGGGCTTGTCCGCCGTGGCGGTCGTCTGGCTGTTGGCCCCTTCGCCCGAACAGGCGATCAGGATGAGGGGAAGGGCGAAGGCGATCGGGTGGCGCATCAGTGTCTCCGGCGGTTCGGGCGGTCGAAGCGTGTATCTTGGCTGCTAGAATGAGCGACAACGAATAATGTTGCAGATTTCCCCTGCTACGCCTATATCGCTCTTGCTTCCTTACATCGTTACACATGTCAGGGTCGCAAGCGAAACGCTTGCGGCGCTTCTAGGTCTGCGACATGGGGAAGCGCGCATAGAGTTTCTGGAGATTGCATGGCGGACATCGCCCTATTGACTGCGCTGATCGAACCGGAGGTGAAGGCCCTGGGCTTCGATCTCGTGCGGATCAAGCTGTTCGGGTCGGGCGACGAGCATACGTTGCAGATCATGGCCGAAGACCCCAAGACCAAGCAATTGGTCATCGAGGATTGCGCTGCCATTTCGCGTCGTATTTCCGACGTGATGGACGAGGCCGATCCGATCGAGGAAGCTTATCGGCTGGAAGTCAGCTCGCCGGGCATCGACCGGCCGTTGACCCGGTTGCACGACTTTATCGAATGGGCCGGCCATGAAGCCAAGATCACCGCGACGGAAATCGTCGATGGGCGCAAGAGTTTCCGTGGTGTCCTGAACGGGGTCGAAGGCGACAATATCCTGTTTACCGACGCGAAGAGTGGCGACGTCGTCATTCCTTTCGCGCTGGTCAGCGACGCGAAGCTGCTGCTGACCGACGCGCTCCTTTCTGCTACAATGCCGCTTTCCTCCGATGGGGCGGATGATTTTGAAACCGAAGAATAAGGGTTCATAAAGCCATGGCCAACGCCATTTCCGCCAATCGGGCCGAACTGATCGCGATCGCCAACAGCGTCGCATCCGAAAAGATGATCGACAAGGCGATCGTCATCGAAGCGATGGAAGACGCGATCCAGCGCGCCGCCCGCGCGCGCTATGGCGCCGAAAACGACATCCGTGCCAAGCTGGACCCGGAAACCGGCGACCTGCGCCTGTGGCGCGTCGTCGAGGTGGTCGAACTGGTCGAGGATTATTTCAAGCAGGTCGATTTGAAGGCCGGGCAAAAGCTGAAAAAGGATGCCGTGATCGGCGACTTCATCGTCGATCCGCTGCCCGCGATCGACCTGGGCCGCATCGACGCCCAGTCGGCCAAGCAGGTTATCTTCCAGAAGGTCCGCGACGCCGAGCGTGAGCGCCAGCATGAAGAGTTCAAGGACCGCGTGGGTGAGATCATCACCGGCGTCGTCAAGTCGGTCGAATTCGGCCATGTCGTCGTCAATCTGGGCCGCGCCGAAGGCGTGATCCGCCGTGACCAGCAGATTCCGCGCGAAGTCGTTCGCGTCGGCGATCGCATCCGTTCGGTCGTGCTGAACGTGCGCCGCGAAAATCGCGGGCCGCAGATTTTCCTGAGCCGCGCGCATCCTGAATTCATGAAGAAGCTGTTCGCGCAGGAAGTGCCGGAAATCTACGACGGCGTCATCACCATCATGGCCGCCGCCCGCGATCCGGGCAGCCGCGCCAAGATCGGCGTCATCAGCCGCGATTCGAGCATCGACCCGGTCGGCGCCTGCGTCGGCATGAAGGGCAGCCGCGTGCAGGCCGTCGTGCAGGAAATGCAGGGCGAAAAGATCGACATCATCCCCTGGTCGGAAGATACCGCGACCTTCGTCGTCAATGCGTTGCAGCCGGCCCAGGTCAGCCGCGTCGTCATCGATGAAGAAGAAGAGCGTATCGAAGTCGTCGTCCCCGACGATCAGTTGTCGCTCGCCATCGGCCGTCGCGGCCAGAATGTCCGCCTCGCCAGCCAGCTGACCGGCAAGGCGATCGACATCATGACCGAAGCCGACGCCAGCGAGAAGCGCCAGAAGGAATTCGTCAGCCGCTCCGAACTGTTCCAGAACGAACTGGACGTGGACGAGACGCTGTCGCAGTTGCTGGTCGCCGAAGGCTTTGGCGAGCTGGAAGAGGTCGCCTATGTCGAGATCGACGAACTGGCGGCGATCGAAGGCTTTGACGACGAGCTGGCCGCCGAGTTGCAGAACCGCGCGCTTGAAGCGCTGGAGCGCCGCGAGGCCGCTGCCCGCGAGGAACGCACCAATCTGGGCGTCGAGGACGCGCTGGCCGAGATGCCGCATCTGACCGAAGCCATGCTGGTCACGCTGGGCAAGGCGGGCGTCAAGACGCTCGACGACCTGGCCGACCTGGCCACCGACGAACTGGTGCAGAAGAAGCGCGTCGACCAGCGTCGCCGCAAATCGGATAGCGGCGCCGAGGACAAGGGCGGCATATTGGCGGCCTATGGCCTGTCGGACGAGCAGGGCAATGAGATCATCATGGCCGCCCGCGCCCATTGGTTCGAAGACGAGGAAGCCTGAGCCTTCATGTCTTTTATCGACACCCGCCCGGCCGGCCACGCGATCATCGCCGACGCCACCCGGTCGCTCATTGAGCGGCCGGAAGGGCCGGCGGCTGTCCGTTCCGCTTCTCTAGCAAGGGAGGACGCCCATGTTGCGGACACTCCCCGATGAGAGAATAGCGCTTCTCGACAGCGTCGGACTTGCCCTTTCATCCGTTTTGGCGGAGGGGCGCGCATGACCGAACGCAAATGCATATTGAGCGGCGACCGCGCCGACCCCGAAACGCTGGTGCGCCTGGCGGTGGGGCCGGAGGGGCAGGTGCTGCCCGACATCCGCGCCAAGGCGCCGGGTCGGGGCGCATGGATCGGCGTATCGCGCGCCGAACTGGAAACCGCGCTGGCCAAGGGCAAGCTCAAAGGCGCGCTGGCCCGCGCGTTTAAGGATAGCGATCTCCAGATTCCCGACGACCTGCCGGCCATGATCGAATCCGGGCTGCGCAAGACGCTGCTCGACCGGCTGGGGCTGGAAGCGCGCGCGTCGATGCTGCTGACGGGTTCGGAAAAGATTGACGTCGCCTGCCGCAAGGGCCAGGTGCGGTTGCTTCTCCACGCCGCCGATGCGGCGGCCGATGGCAATCGCAAACTGGACCAGGCGCTGCGCGTCGGACAGGAAGCCGAAGGCACGGATTTGGCGGGCATCGTCTTGCCTGTGGACCGGGACGCCCTATCTATGGCAATGGGGCGCGACAATGTCGTCCATATCGCGGTGACCGACTCGCGTGCGGCATCGCGTCTGCGCGGCGCCATCGGCCGCTTGGAAAGCTATCTGGGTTGCGCTAACGGGGCGCCTGTGCATGGGGAGCCTGACTCCGCCGATGTGCCAGGCGTGGTCGCTTAGGTTAAATTCGGATGTGAATTTGTTAAGGGCGCCGACGGGCCTTTCCGGTCGGAGCGGAAGTGAAGGGTTAAGTTCAGTCGTATGAGTGACAGCAAGGAAGACAAGCCGGTTCTGGGCCGCAAGCCACTGGGCATCAAGCGGACCGTGGAATCCGGCCAGGTGCAGCAGCAGTTCAGCCATGGCCGCAAAAATACGGTCGTGGTTGAAGTGAAGCGGCGCCGCGTCCTGGGCAAGCCGGGTGAGACGACCGGTGCAGCCCCTGCGGCTGCGCCCCAGGCCGACCCGGCGCCGGCCGCGCCGCGCCCCGCCGCGCCCGCGCCGCAGCAGACCCGCGCGCCGCAGCCGGCGCCTGTGCGTCAGGCGCCGCCGCAAAGCCTGATGTCGCGTCAGGAATTGCAGGCCAAGCTGCTGCGCGAGGCCGAAGAAGCCCGCATGACCGCGCTGGAGGATGCGCGCCGTCGGGAGGACGCCGCACGCCTGGCCGCCATTGAGGAACAGAAGCGTCGCGCCGAGGAAAATCGCACCGTCGCCGAAACGGCCGATGCGCCGTCTGCGCCCGTCGAACAGGCGACGCCGGAACCTGTCGCCGAAGTCGATGCGCCCGCGCCGCCGACTCAGGCGAATGCCGCGCCCGTCGAAGAGGAGCAGCCCGCTGCCAGCGCGGCAGCCGCCGCTCCGCCGCCCCCGCGCCGCTTTACTCCGGTGTCGCCGATCAAGCGCCCGGAGCCTGCCAAGCCGGAACGCGCGAAGAAGGGCGAGGATAATCGTCGCCAGGCTGGCAAGCTGACCGTCACCAAGGCGCTGGCCGACGACGACAGCGCCCGCGCCCGCAGCCTCGCCGCGCTCAAGCGCGCGCGTGAAAAGGAGCGTCGCGCCCATTATGCGGGCGGCTCCAAGACCCGTGACAAGCAGGTCCGCGATGTCGTGGTCCCTGAAATCATCACCGTGCAGGAATTGGCCAACCGCATGGCCGAAAAGGGCGCGGACCTGGTCAAGTCGCTGTTCAAGATGGGACAGGCGGTTACGCTCAACCAGCCGATCGATCAGGATACGGCGGAACTGCTGGTCGAAGAATTTGGCCACCGCATCCAGCGCGTGTCCGACGCCGACGTCGAAATCGGCATCGCCGGTGATGATGATGCACCTGAAACGCTGAAAGTCCGCGCGCCGGTCGTCACCATCATGGGCCATGTCGATCACGGCAAGACCTCGCTGCTCGACGCCTTGCGCGGGACCGACGTGGTCGCGGGCGAAAGCGGCGGCATCACCCAGCATATCGGCGCTTATCAGGTGACGACCAAGGGTGGCGACGTCATCACCTTCCTCGACACGCCGGGCCATGAAGCCTTCTCGGAAATGCGCGCCCGCGGCGCCAACGTCACCGACATCGTCATCCTGGTGGTGGCGGCCGACGACGGGCTGATGCCGCAGACGATCGAGGCGATCAACCATACCAAGGCGGCCGGCGTGCCGATGATCGTGGCGATCAACAAGTGCGACAAGCCCGATGCGAACCCGCAAAAGGTGCGCGAGCGCCTGCTGAGCGAGGAGATCGTGGTCGAGGATATGGGCGGCGACGTGCAGGACGTGGAGGTTTCGGCGCTCAAGAAGACCGGCCTCGACCAACTGATCGAGAAGATCCTGCTCCAGGCCGAAGTCATGGAACTGACCGCCAACCCCGATCGCGCCGCCGAAGGCAATGTGATCGAGGCGCAACTCGACAAGGGCCGTGGCGCGGTCGCCACCGTGCTGGTGCGCAAGGGCACGCTCAAGGTCGGCGACACCTTCGTCATCGGCGCGGAAAGCGGCAAGGTTCGCGCGCTGATCAACGACAAGGGGCAGCAGGTGAAGTCGGCTGGTCCCTCAGCCCCGGTCGAGGTGCTGGGCCTGTCCGGCGTTCCCAAGGCGGGCGATCAGCTCACCGTCGTGGAGAATGAAGCGCGCGCCCGCGAAGTCGCGGCCTATCGTCAGGAGCAGATCACGCTCAAGCGGACGGCGTCGGTGCCCACCAACTTCGAGAGCATGTTCTCTGCGCTCAACACCACCATGATCGAATATCCGGTCGTGATCCGGGGCGATGTGCAGGGTTCGGTCGAAGCGATCGTCACTGCGCTCAACCGTATTTCGACCGACGAGATCAAGGTGCGTATTCTCAGCTCCGGCGTGGGTGCGATCACCGAAAGCGACGTGACGCTGGCGGCCGCCAGCCGCGCGCCGCTGATCGGCTTCAACGTCCGTCCCAACGCCAAGGCGCGTCCGCTGGCCGTGCGTGAGAAAATCTCGCTGCGCTATTATGACGTGATCTACGACCTGCTTGAAGAAGTGCGTAACGAAATGGCGGGTCAACTCGCCCCCGAACGCATCGAAACGATCGTGGGTCGGGCCGAAGTGCTGCAGGTGTTCCCGGCCGGCAAGAAGGACAAGGCGGCTGGTCTGCTCGTCCTGGACGGCATCATCCGCAAGGGGCTCAATGCGCGCCTTACCCGGTCGGACGTCATCGTGTCCAAGACGGTCATCCACTCGCTGCGCCGGTTCAAGGACGATGTGTCCGAAGTCCGCGCAGGCATGGAATGCGGCGCGGTCCTGCAGGATACCAACGACATCAAGCCCGGCGACACGCTGGAATTGTTCGAGGTCGAAGAACGTCAGCGTACGCTGTAATAACGGCAAATGCAAAAGCCCCTCCCTTTCGAGGGAGGGGTTGTGGTGGGTCGTGAGCAAAGCGCGCTTCGACGACCTGTCACAGCAGGTTGCTGGCGATTGCCAGCGATCGCATCCACCCCCGACCCTCTTATGAGGGTTACGTGCCCCTCCTAAGACTTGAAAAGGAGGGGGGAGATATAGGCTATGGCCCAACAACCCGAAGGCCCATCCGTCCGCCTGCTCCGTGTGGGCGAACAGGTGCGTCATATCCTTTCCGATATTCTCCAGCGCGGCGACGTGCATGACGACGTGCTGGCCAAGCATGTCGTGAGCGTGACCGAAGTGCGCATGTCGCCCGACCTGCGCCACGCCACCATCTTCATTAAGTCGCTGCTGGGGCAGGATGAGGACGCGGTGCTCAAGGCGTTACGCACCAATACCGCCTATATACAGCGCGCAGTCGCGAACCGCATGACGCTCAAATATGCCGCCAAGCTGAAATTCCTCGCGGACGACAGCTTTGATGAAGGCAGCCATATCGACAAGCTGCTGCGCCAGCCCAAGGTGGCGCAGGATCTGGTGAAGGACGAGGGCGAGGATTGACTTGGCGCACGGTAAGACGCATCTTACCGTCATGAACGCCAAGACCACCCTGTCGGCCAAAGGCCAGGTCGTCATCCCCAAGGATGTGCGCGACAAACTCGGTCTTGCGCCGGGCCAGGTGCTGGATGTCGTCCTCATGGGCGGCGGCGTGCTGCTGAAACCCCAGCATAAAAAGTCCGGCCGCAGTTTTGAAGAGATCATGGCGCGCATCACGGCTCGGATCGATTACAAAGGGCCGCCCGTCAGCATAGAAGACATGAATCTGACCATCGCAGAGCATTGGGCTAAAAGCGGGGAGCAGGGCGACTGGTGAAAGCCGTCGATACCAATATTCTTGCCAGAGCGATGGTCCGAGATGACGACGACCAGGCGGGCGTTGCGGATTCGGTTCTGGCGAATGGCGCATATGTGCCTCTGACAGTGTTGCTTGAAACCGCGTGGCTGCTATCCAGCCGTTATCAGCTCTCGCGATCGGTCGTTGCCGATACGCTGATGGATATAGTGGATTTGCCCAATGTCTCCGTCGAAGAGGGCGGTGCGGTCCAATGGGCGATTGAACGCTATCGGCATGGCGGCGACATCGCTGACGCGCTGCATATTGTCGCTTCGATTCGCGCCGACAGCTTCGTCACGTTCGATCGCGAAATGCTCAGAAAGCTTGGCGATTCTCCTCTGCCAATCGAGGTTTTGAAATGATGCGCGTGATATTGGCCTGCTTATTGTCTTGTGGCGTGGCAGCGGCGTCCTCGCCCGCCTTCGCCAAGGAGTCGGCGATCCATCCCGCGGTCATTGCCGATCCCAGGCCGGACGCGGCCTATCCCGCGGGAATGAGCGCTTTCGTCATTCCGGCGGAGGACGGGGCGATGAACGCGGTGCTCTATACCGCCGCCGGTGCGGGCATCCATCCGACATTGCTGTTGCTGCACGGCTTTCCCGGTAACGAGCAGAATCTGGACCTGGCCCAGGCCGTGCGCCGGGCCGGATGGAATGTGCTGACGCTCCATTATCGCGGCAGTTGGGGCAGCCCCGGCGCCTTCTCCTTCGCCAATGCGTCCGACGACGCTTTCACCGCGTTGCAATATCTGCAGCAGCCCTCGGTCGTGGCCAGATATCGCATCGACACCAGCGCGATCGTGGTGGCCGGGCATAGCATGGGCGGCTTCATGGCCGCCGATGCCGCCGCCGCCGACCCGCGCGTGGCGGGGCTGTTCCTGATCGATCCCTGGGATCCGGCGCAAACCGTGGCGGCGCTGGCCACGCCGGAAGGCGAGGCGGGATGGAAGGCCGAAGTGGCGAGCGACCTGCCGCCACTCCATGGCGCGACCTATGAGGGGCTGACCGGCGAGATCAGGGCTGACGGGCAGAAGTTCGACCTGGGCCGTCGCCTGGCCGGCTATGGCCGCCGTCCGCTGACGCTGTTGGGCGCGGAAAAGGGGATCGGCGCCATGGCGCGCAAGGCGGCGGCCGATGCGCAGGGGGCCAATCCATCCGCGCGTTTGATGGTCTGGCCGACCGATCACAGTTTTTCCGACAGCCGCATTGCATTGGCTGACGCACTGGTGCGTTTCCTGGCTGGCGTCGCGCCGACGATCCGCTAATCCGGCGGGGATGGCGAAGCTCTATTTCTATTATAGCTCGATGAATGCGGGGAAATCGACCACCCTGCTGCAATCCGACTTCAACTATCGCGAGCGCGGCATGGAAACCATGCTCTGGACCGCCGCGCTGGACGATCGCTACGGCCGGGGGCGGATCGTGTCGCGCATCGGGCTGGACGCGCAGGCGCATCTGTTCGATCCGCAGGTCGACATCTTCGCCGCCATCGCGGTCCAGCATGAGGCGACGCCGCTGTCCTGCGTGCTGCTGGACGAAGCGCAGTTCCTGACCGAGGCGCAGGTGTGGCAACTCGGCGCGGTCTGCGACCGGCTGGGCATCCCGGTCCTCTGCTACGGCATTCGCACCGATTTTCAGGGCCAGCTTTTCGCCGGCAGCGCGGCGCTATTGGGGCTGGCCGACACGCTGACCGAGATCAAGACGGTGTGCGATTGCGGGCGCAAGGCGACCATGAACCTGCGCGTCGATGCGGGCGGACGGCCGATCCAGCAAGGCGCGCAGACGCAGATTGGCGGCAATGATCGCTATGTCGCGCTGTGCCGCCGGCATTTCGTGGAGCAGATGCGGGGCTGACAGCGGTGGCGACGCGCTATACACGCGCGCCATGCACGGTTGGATCATCCTCGACAAACCCCATGGCCTGGGTTCGACCCAGGCGGTCAGCGCGGTCAAGCGCGCGCTGCGGATCAGCGAGGCGGGCAAGTGGAAGGTCGGCCATGGCGGCACGCTCGATCCGCTGGCGACCGGGGTGCTGCCGATTGCGATCGGGGAAGCGACCAAGCTGGCGGGCCGGATGCTCGACAGCGACAAGATTTACGATTTTACGGTCGCTTTCGGTGTTCAGACCGACACGCTGGACCTGGAGGGGAAGGGAATCGCGCAGAGCGACGTGCGCCCGACGCTGGCGCAGGTGCAGGCGGTCCTGCCGCGCTTCACCGGACCGATCGAGCAAGCGCCGCCGGCCTATAGCGCGATCCTGATCGACGGCCAGCGCGCCTACGACCTCGCCCGCAAAGGGGAAGAGGTCGAGATGAAGCGGCGGTCAGTGACGATCCATGGGCTGCATATATCCTCGTCCCAGGGGGCAGAGGATAGCGGAGTTTGTCCGCAGGGCGGGCTAGCGCAGCTTGGAGCGGGGGAGCGAGAGGCAGGCCCCGCTCCAACTTCGGCCAGGCAGCAAGCTGCCAAGCCTTCATATCCTCTCCCCCATGGGGAGAGGGTTTCAGAGATCACCCTTCGCGCCCACGTCTCCAAGGGCACTTACATCCGCTCCCTGGCCCGCGACATCGCGCTGGCGTTGGGAACGGTCGGTCATGTCACCATGCTGCGCCGGGTGAAGGCAGGGCCGTTCACCCTCGAATCCGCAATTTCGCTGGACAAATTGGACCAAGCTGCTAGGGGCGGCGGCATCGGTGGGCTTATGCTGCCGCTGACGGCGGGGCTGGACGACATCCCGGCTCTCCCCGTCTCTCCCGATCAGGCCATCGCTCTCCGCCAGGGGAAGATACTGACCGGGATCGCCGCCACCGACGGCCAGTATCTGGCGACATTGGGCGATATCCCCGTGGCGCTGGTGCGGTCGGACGATCATCAGATCGTCGTGGTGCGCGGTTTCAACCTGATGTCGAGGGAAGACGATTAGATGACGATTACTGCCGAGCGCAAGGAAGCGCTGATCAAGGAATATGCCCGCGCTGAGGGTGATACGGGTTCGCCAGAGGTTCAGGTTTCGATCCTGACCGAGCGGATCACCAACCTGACCGAGCATTTCAAGGGTCACCACAAGGACAATCATAGCCGTCGTGGTCTGCTGATGATGGTCAACAAGCGTCGTTCGCTGCTGGACTATCTCAAGAAGAAGGATCAGGCGCGCTATGTCGACCTGATCGGTAAGCTGGGCCTGCGCAAGTAAGCCTGCTACAAAGGGACGGCCCCATTCGGGGCCGTTTCCGATTCTGGAATGGGGCGCAATTCGGCGCCCTGTTGCATATCAGGGGCCAGATGATGCCCCGACACCGCTGCGGGCCGGTTAGCTCGCAACACAGGCCCCGCCCGGCAATAGGGCCGACGCGGGCGAAGGAAAAAACTATGTTCGACGTCAAGAAAGTATCTATCGAGCTGGCCGGCAAGACGCTGACCCTCGAAACCGGCCGTATCGCGCGCCAGGCTGACGCCGCCGTGCTGGCGACCTATGGCGAAACCGTGGTGCTGTGCGCCGTGACCGCCGCAAAGAGCGTGAAGGAAGGCCAGGATTTCTTCCCGCTGACCGTTCACTATCAGGAAAAATATTCGGCCGCCGGCCGCATCCCCGGCGGCTTCTTCAAGCGTGAGCGTGGCGCGACGGAAAAGGAAACGCTGGTTTCCCGCCTGATCGACCGCCCGATCCGTCCGCTGTTCCCCGAAGGTTTCTATAACGAAATCAACGTGATTGCGCAGGTTCTTTCGTTCGATGGCGAAAGCGAGCCGGACATTGTGGCAATGATCGCCGCTTCGGCCGCGCTGACCCTGTCGGGTGTGCCGTTCATGGGTCCGATCGGCGCTGCGCGCGTGGGCTACAAGGATGGCGAATATCAGCTCAACCCGTCGCTGGACGAAGTGAAGACCGGCGAACTCGATCTGGTTGTGGCCGCCACCGGCAACGCGGTGATGATGGTCGAATCCGAAGCGAAGGAACTGTCGGAAGAGATCATGCTGGGCGCGGTCCTGTTCGCCCATGAAGCGAGCAAGAAGATCGCCAATGCGATCATCGACTTGGCTGAAAAGGCCGCCAAGGATCCCTGGGAAGTGGCCAAGGGCGACAATCTGGACGACCTGAAGAAGAAGCTGAAGAAGCTGATCGGCAAGGACATCACCGCCGCCTACAAGCTGACCGACAAGTCGGCCCGTTCGAACGCGCTGAACGAAGCCCGCGCCAAGGCGAAGGCCAGCTTTACCGCCGAAGGCCTGGACGCCCAGACCGTCATGGCCGGCATCAAGCTGACCAAGAAGCTGGAAGCGGAAATCGTGCGCGGCGCCATCCTCAAGGACGGCAAGCGCATCGACGGTCGCACCACCACGCAGATCCGTCCGATCGAAGCGATGGTCGGCTTCCTGCCCCGCACCCATGGTTCGGCGCTGTTCACGCGCGGTGAAACGCAGTCCATCTGCACCACCACGTTGGGCACCAAGGACGCCGAGCAGATGATCGACGGCCTGACCGGCCTGCATTATGAAAACTTCATGCTGCACTATAACTTCCCGCCCTATTCGGTCGGTGAAGTCGGCCGCTTCGGCGCGCCGGGTCGTCGTGAAGTGGGCCATGGCAAGCTGGCATGGCGTGCGCTGCACCCCGTGTTGCCGAGCAAGGACGAGTTCCCCTACACGATCCGCGTTCTGTCGGACATCACCGAATCGAACGGGTCTTCCTCGATGGCCACCGTCTGCGGCGGTTCGCTCTCGATGATGGACGCCGGTGTGCCGTTGAAGCGCCCCGTGTCCGGCATCGCCATGGGCCTGATCCTGGAAGGCAAGGATTTCGCCGTCCTGTCCGACATTTTGGGTGACGAAGATCACCTCGGCGACATGGACTTCAAGGTTGCCGGCACCGAAGCGGGCATCACCACGATGCAGATGGACATCAAGATTGCGGGCATTACGCGCGAAATTTTTGAAGCCGCGCTGACGCAGGCGAAGGAAGGCCGTGCGCATATCCTTGGCGAAATGAGCAAGGCGCTGTCCTCGACCCGCACCGAATTGTCGGCGCACGCCCCGCGCATCGAGACGTTGCAGATCGACAAGTCGAAGATCCGCGAAGTCATCGGCACCGGCGGCAAGGTCATCCGCGAAATCGTCGCCGAAACCGGCGCGAAGGTGGACATCGACGATGAAGGCCTGATCAAGATCAGCTCGTCCGACCCCGCGCAGATCGAAGCGGCCCGCAAGTGGATCCTCGGCATCACGCAGGAAGCGGAAGTCGGCAAAATCTATGACGGCAAGGTCGTTAACATCGTTGATTTCGGCGCCTTCGTGAACTTCATGGGTGGCAAGGACGGTCTCGTCCATGTGTCCGAAATGAAGAATGAGCGCGTTGAAAAGCCGACCGACGTCGTGTCGGAAGGCCAGGAAGTGAAGGTCAAGGTTCTCGAAATCGACCCGCGCGGCAAGGTTCGCCTGTCGATGCGCGTAGTCGATCAGGAAACCGGCGCGGAACTGGAGGACACCCGTCCCGCCCGCGAACCGCGCGAACCGCGCAGCGATCGCGGTCCGCGTCGTGATGGCGGTGGCGATCGTGGCCCGCGTCGCGAAGGCGGCGAAGGCCGTGGCGATCGCGGTCGTGGCCCGCGCCGCGACGGCGGTGACCGTGGTCCCCGTCGTGACCGCAGCGAAGGCGGCAATGATGACGGCCCGGCGCCGGGCGGTCTGCCCGACTTCCTGACCCAAGACTAAATATCATGGCGGATCGCCACGATCCGCCATGACCGCCAAATGAAACGGGGCGCCCAATTCTCCGGGCGCCTCGTTTTTGTCATGAAGGAGCAATTGACTAACTTCGATCAATGCGCTGGCATAAGGTTCTGATACTGTAACGACGAACTGTTGGGGAACATCATGCAGCGGAGCAATGAGCGGTTCGTGGAACGCCTGCCGCTCGTCCTCGATCGGCCGGTCTATGCCTATATATTGACGTTTTTTTTCTGCGCTGCAGGCCTGTTGTTGCGGATCGCCGCGGAGCCGCTGCTGCCGGTCGGCTATCCCTTCCTTACTTTTTTTCCCGCCGTCATCCTGTCGTCCTTCCTGTTCGGCGTGCGGCCGGGCGTGTTCGCGGCTGTGCTGTGCGGGGTCACATCCTGGTATGTCTTCATCCCGCCCAACGGCAGTTTCGCCTTCAATCCTGCGGTCGCGGTCGCAATGCTTTTTTATACCGGGGTGGTCGCAGTCGACATCATCCTGATTCATTTCATGCAGCGCGCGAATTTCAACCTGGCGGTGGAGCGGGAGCGCAGCCGCGCTCTTGCCGAAAATCGCGAACTACTGTTCCACGAACTCCAGCATCGCGTGTCCAATAATTTGCAGGTGGTCGCTGCGATGCTCTCGCTCCAGCGCCGCCATGTCGATCATGACGTCGCGCGCCGGGCGTTGGATGACGCCTCCGCCCGGCTGTCGCTGATCGGCCGGATCAGCCGGGCGCTCTACGATCCATCGGGCGTCGGACAGGATATGTGCGCTTTCCTGAACGCCCTGACTACCGACATAGTCGATGCCAGCGGGCGAACCGACATTCAGGTGATCGTGACGGCGCCGGACGGATTGCGGATCGATCCCAACATCACCGTGCCTCTGGCCTTGGTGGTGGCGGAATCGGTCAGCAATGCGATCGAACATGGCCTGCCCGATCGCGGCGGCGCCATTGCGGTGACGTTGGAGTCCAATAATGGCGCGCTGGCCTTGCAGGTCGCCGATGACGGGCAGGGCATCGCAACCGATTCCCCGACAGACAAGAGCGAATCCCTGGGCCTGCGTATCGCCCATGCGCTGGCGGCGCAGTTAGGCGGCCATTTCGCGCTGACAGCGGCGCCGCAGGGCGGAGCCGTCGCAAGGCTCGAGCTGCCTGCGCGCGCATCCTGTTGAATGACGCGCATTCTGCCGCTTGGCGGCGGCGTGTCCCTCGGCTATGACCCGCCCATGCTGACGAAAACCCTGACGCGCATTGGCGCGGCCACCGCCCTGGTCCTGATCGCCTCGCCTGTCCTCACCGGCTGCTCCACGTCGAAGAACAAGGCCGACACCCAATATGTCGCGCGCGACGTATCGACCCTGTATAATAGCGGGAAGGACCGGCTGGACCGCGGCCAGTATAAGCTTGCCGCCGCTCTGTTCGACGAGGTGGAACGCCAGCATCCCTATTCGCCCTGGGCGCGCCGGGCGCAGCTCATGTCGGCGTTCAGCTATTATATGAATCGCGATTATGCCGAATCCATTTCGGCGTCGCAGCGTTTCCTGTCGATCCATACCGGCAATAAAGACGCGCCCTACGCCTATTATCTGATCGCGCTCTGCTATTATGAGCAGATCGCCGACGTCACCCGCGACCAGAAGATCACGCAGCAAGGATTGGATGCGCTGGGCGAACTGATCCGCCGCTATCCCGACACCCGCTACGCCGCCGACGCGCGGTTGAAGGTCGATCTGGTCAACGATCATCTGGCCGGCAAGGAAATGGAAGTCGGCCGTTTCTACCAGCGGCGCGGCCAGTGGCTGGCGGCCACGTTGCGTTTTCGTTCGGTGGTCGACAAGTACCAGACCACCACCCACACGCCCGAAGCGCTGGAGCGGCTGGTCGAATCCTATCTCTCGCTCGGCATCCCCGCCGAAGCGCAGAAGGCCGCCGCCGTGCTGGGCCGCAACTATCCCGGCACCAAATGGTATGAGCGCAGCTACAAGCTGATGCAGGAACATGGCGGCAAGGCCTGACGGCCTTTTTGCCTGTTCCCCTTTTGTGCGGTGACAGGTAGAAGCGCGCCATGCTGATCTCGCTCGCCATCCGCAATGTCGTGCTGATCGAGGCGCTGGACTTGGAGTTCGGCGCGGGCCTTTCCGTGCTGACCGGGGAGACGGGGGCGGGCAAGTCGATCCTGCTGGATTCGCTCGGCCTGGCGCTGGGCGCGCGCGCCGACAGCGGTCTGGTGCGCAATGGTGAGGCGCAGGCGAGTGTCGTCGCCACCTTCGAACCGCCGGCCGCCGCCACCCGCGTTGCGCTGCTGCTCGCGAACAATGGCATCGAGATTGAACCGGGCGAGCCGCTGCTGATCCGCCGCTTGGTGAAGGCCGATGGAGGCAGTCGCGCCTTCGTCAACGATCAGCCCTGTTCGGCGGCGCTGCTGCGCGACCTGGGCGGATCGCTGGTCGAAATCCACGGCCAGCATGACGATCGCGGCCTGCTCAACCCGCGCGGCCATCGCGCGCTGCTCGACAGCTATGGCCGCTGCGAGGCCGGAGCGGTGGCGTCTGCCCATGCCGGCTGGCGCACCGCGGCCAAGGCGCTGGCGGAGGCGCATGCCGCTGTGGACAATGCCGCGCGCGACCGTGATTACCTGACCCATGCGGTCGAAGAATTGCGCAAGTTCGCGCCCGAACCGGGTGAGGAGGCGACGCTGGCGGAAGAACGCGCGACCATGCAGAAGGGCGCGCGCCTGACCGACGACCTGAGCGCCGTCGGCGATTGCCTGGCCGGATCGGATGGCGGGCTGGCCCAATTGCGACAGGCGGCGCGGCGGCTGGACCGGATCGCGTCGGAAGAGCCGCTGCTGGCCGCGGTGTTGGAGGCGTTAGACCGCGCTGTGGTGGAGGCGGGCGAGGCCGAAGACCGGCTGGCCGAAGCGGTCGAGGCGCTGAGCTTCGATCCCGCGCGCCTCGACATGATCGAAACCCGTCTGTTCGACCTGCGCGGTCTGGCGCGCAAGCATCAGGTGCAGCCGGACGATCTGGCGGCGCTGCGCGACGAGATGGATGCGAAGCTGGCCGCGATCGAGGGCGGCGAGGCGCATATCGCGGCGCTGGAAAAGGATGTCGCGGGGAAGGCCGCCGCCTATCGCGCCGCAGCGCAGGCGCTGTCGGGTGAACGGCAGATGGCTGCCGGGCGTCTGGATGCGGCGGTCGCTGCCGAACTTGCGCCGCTGAAACTGGACGCCGCCCGGTTCCGCACCGTGGTGGCGCAACTGGACGAGGGTCAGTGGAGTCCGCAGGGGATGGACCGGGTCGAGTTCGAAATCTCGACGAACCCCGGCGCGCCCTTCGCGCCGCTGGCCAAGATCGCATCGGGCGGTGAATTGTCGCGCTTCATCCTGGCGCTGAAGGTCGCGCTGGCCGAGCGCGGCGGGGCGGATACGCTGATCTTCGACGAGATCGACCGGGGCGTGGGCGGCGCGGTGGCCGACGCGATCGGTGAGCGGCTGTCGCGGCTGGCGCAGAGCAACCAGATCCTCGTCGTCACCCACAGCCCGCAGGTCGCGGCGCGGGGCGCGGGCCATCTGCTGATCGCCAAGTCCAGTGACGGCACCGTCACGCGCACCGGCGTTCATGCGCTGGACGATGCGGAACGCCGCGAGGAAATCGCGCGGATGCTGTCAGGCGCGGAAATCACGGCGGAGGCGCGCGCGCAGGCGGAACGGTTGCTGGAGCGGGTTTGACGCTTGTGTTCCCGCCTAGGGGCTACGGTTTGTGGAGGCTTGACACCACCCTCGAAGCGAACGGAGACGGTAAATAGCATGACCCATAACCGCAGAGACATGTTGGGCCTCGCCGCTGCCGCCATTGCCGCCAGCGCCATCCCCGCCGCCGCGCAGGAGGCCAAGCCCCGATACGGCCTGATCGGCCAGATGCTGAGCCTGCCGGGCAAGCGCGACGAACTGGTCGGCTATCTGCGGGACGCGACCGGCGCGATGCCCGGTTGCCTGTCCTATATCATCGCGCTGGACAGCGAGAACCCGGACGCGATCTGGATCACCGAAGTCTGGGACAGCCGCGAAAGCCACGCCGCCTCGCTCAAGCTGCCCGCGGTCCAGACCGCCATCGCGAAGGCGCGGCCGATCATCGCGGGCTTCGGCCAGCGGTTCGAGACGGTGCCGGTGGCGGGGATTTGAACGATATGTTCACGCGGAGACGCGCAGATTTTTGAGCGGCCTTCGGCCTATCTTTCAGACCGCAAAGCAGTCCTCGACCAACTCGGCATCCTCTGCTTCTGTACGCGCGAAGGGAAAAGCAGCATCCTTTCCTTCAGACCCTTCGCGTCTCCGTGGCTCCGCGCGAGCCCATGAGCGCAGCACGCTTTCACGGGCGCAAGAGAGGCGGTAAGGCATCCCCATGACCGACCCCACAACCCTCACCGAAGCCGAAGCCGCCAACCGCCTGATGCGCCTGGCGCGCGAAGTGGCGAAGCATAACCGCCTCTATCATGACCAGGACGCGCCGGAGATCAGCGATGCGGCCTACGACGCGCTGATCCGCGAGAATGAAGCGCTGGAGGCGGCTTTCCCGCAACTGATCCGCGCCGATTCGCCCAATGCCCAAGTGGGGGTCGCGGCGACATCGGCTCTCAAAAAAGTGCCCCACGCCGTCCGCATGATGAGCCTCGATAATGGCTTTTCCGATGAGGATATCAGCGAGTTCCTGATCCGCGTGCGGCGTTTTCTGGCGCTGCCGGACGACGCGCCGCTGGCGCTCACCGCCGAGCCGAAGATTGACGGGCTTTCCTGCTCGCTGCGCTATGAGCAGGGCGAACTGGTGCTGGCTGCGACGCGCGGCGACGGCACGACCGGTGAGGATGTCACCGCCAATGTCCGCACCATCGCCGACATTCCGCAGCGCTTGACCGGCCCGAACATCCCCGACCTGTTCGAGGTGCGCGGGGAAGTCTATATGGCCAAGGGCGATTTCGTCGCGCTCAACCAGCGCCTGCTGGCCGAAGCGGACGACCCGGAAAAGGCGCGCCAGTTCGCCAATCCGCGCAATGCCGCCGCTGGATCGCTGCGTCAGAAGGACGCGGCCGTCACCGCCGCTCGCCCGCTGCGCTTCCTGGCCCATGGCTGGGGCGCGCACAGCGCCGTGCCCGCAGACACGCAATCGGGCGTGATGCAGGCGATCGCGGCATGGGGCCTGCCGGTGTCGGACATGCTGGCCTGCGTCGACAGGCTGGACGCGCTGATCGCCCATTATCGCGGGATCGAGGCGGCGCGCGCCGAACTGCCCTTTGATATCGACGGCGTGGTCTACAAGGTCGACCGGCTCGACTGGCAACAGCGGCTGGGCTTCGTGGCCAAGGCGCCGCGCTGGGCCATCGCGCATAAATTTCCTGCCGAACGGGCGCAGACGACGCTGGAGGCGATCGACATCCAGGTCGGGCGCACCGGCAAGCTGACCCCGGTCGGTCGTCTGACCCCCGTCACCGTGGGCGGCGTGGTCGTGTCCAACGTGACGCTCCACAATGCCGATGAGATCGCCCGCCTCGGCGTCCGCCCCGGTGACCGCATCGTGGTGCAGCGCGCGGGCGACGTCATCCCGCAGGTGGTCGAGAATCTGTCGCGTGAAGAGGCGCGCGATCCGTTTCCCTTTCCGACCCATTGTCCTGTCTGCGGCTCCGAAGCCGTGCGGGAGGAGGAAGAAGTCGATTATCGCTGCACCGGCGGGCTGATCTGTCCGGCGCAGCGGTTCGAGCGGCTGCGTCATTTCGTCAGCCGCGGGGCGCTGGACATTGAGGGGCTGGGAGAGAAGTCCATCCAGGAGTTTCTCGACCTGGGCTGGATCGCCGAACCGGCCCACATCTTCCGCCTGAAGAAGCATCGACTCGACCTGCTCGGCCGGGAAGGATGGAAGGAAAAGTCGGTCGACAATCTGCTCGCCGCGATCGAGGCGAAGCGCCAGCCGGACGCGGCGCGCCTGCTCTTTGGCCTGGGCATCCGCCATGTCGGCGCGGTGACGGCGCGCGATTTGCTCAAGCGCTACACCACATTGCCGGGCGTGCGCACGCTGGCGGAGGAAATCATCGCGCTGCGCGAGGCGGCTGACCCGACAGAGACGCAGGCCAAGCGCGACAAGGCGATCGCCGAACATATCGGCGTGGAGAATGTCGGCGCGGCGGTGGGCCATGCGATCGCCGATTTCTTCCACGAATCGCATAATGTCGAGGCGTGGGATGATCTGTTGCGCGAAGTATCGCCGCCCGACTATATCGTGGAAACCACCGCCAGCGCAGTGACCGGCAAGATCGTCGTCTTCACCGGCAAACTGGAAACCATGAGCCGCGACGAGGCCAAGGCGCAGGCCGAGCGGCTCGGCGCGAAGGCGGCGGGATCGGTCAGCGCTAAGACCGACCTGGTGGTCGCGGGACCGGGGGCGGGGTCGAAGCTGAAACAGGCGGCCGCGCTGGAGATCAAGGTTATTAGCGAGGCCGAATGGGCGGCGATCGTGCGCGCGGCGGGTTAGCCATCACGCCGTCCCCTTCGCGAGGGACGTCAGAGCGGGATGACGTTCCCCCAATGAAGGGGAGGGGAATGCAACGTCATCCGGTCGTAGGTCGAACCAGCGTCAGGCTGCGCCTTCAACATTATCCTGGGTCTTCGTGGCGAAATCGCCCGCGTCATGGCGTTCGTGCAATTGCTCCTCCAGCGGCCCGTTCACCTTGTTGACCATGCGGCCGCGTTGCACCGCGGGGCGAGCGTCGATCTGCTGCGCCCAGCGCAGGACATTCTTATAGCTGGCCACGTCGAGAAATTCCGCCGCATCATAGGCGCGGCCCAGCACCAGTCCGCCATACCAGGGCCAGATCGCGATGTCGGCGATGCTATAGTTGGCGCCCGCTATATATTCATGCTCAGCCAGTCGCCTGTCGAGCACGTCCAACTGCCGCTTCACCTCCATCGTATAACGATTGATCGGATATTCGTACTTTTCCGGCGCATAGGCGAAGAAATGGCCAAAGCCGCCGCCCAGCAGCGGGCCGGCGCCCATCTGCCAGAAAAGCCAGTTAAGCGCCTCGGTCCTTGCCGCCGGATCGGTGGGCAGGAACTTGCCGAATTTCTCGGCCAGATAGAGCAGGATCGACCCGGATTCGAAAATCCGCTGCGGCGGCGATACGCTATGGTCCAGCAGCGCGGGGATTTTGCTGTTGGGGTTGATGGCGACGAAGTCGCTGCCGAACTGGTCGCCATCGCCGATGCGGATCAGCCAGGCGTCATATTCCGCGTCGTTGACGCCCGCTGCCAGCAACTCCTCCAGCAGGATCGTCACCTTCTGCCCATTGGGGGTGGCGAGTGAATAGAGTTGGAGGGGATGCTGGCCGACCGGCAGCGCCTTGTCATGGGTCGCGCCCGCGATAGGGCGGTTGATGGAAGCGAAGGGGCCGCCACTGTCCTTGTCCCAGGTCCAGACACGGGGCGGGGTATATGTCTCGGTCATGCGGGCTGGCTCCGATAAGGGGATATCTTCCGCAGGTAGGAAGCGGCCCCGCCGCCCGCAACCAACCGCCTCTTAACTATCCACGATTATTTCGCATCGGTCCTCACGACCAGCACGCTGACCGGCGACTGATGCACGATGGCCGATGCGTTGGAGCCGAGCAGGCGCGATGAGAGGGACGGCTGGTGCGAGGCAAGGACGATCAGGTCCGCCTTGCGTCGTTCCGCTTCGATAATCACTTCGTCCCGCACCCGGCCGCGGCGGGTGAATATCTGCGTGCGGACGGGGTCCAGTCCGGCCGCTGCCGCCCATGCCTGCATGTCGGACAGGGCGTCTTCCTCCTCCCGCTCGTCGAAATCGCTGGCCAACAATTCGGAATAGCGGGTCGGCAGATAATAGCGGACGTAAAGGATATGGACAGCGCCATCCGTTCCCGCGACCTCGGCCGCGCCGGCGATGGCGGCGCGGGCCAGATCGGGATCGTGGACATCGATTGCGGCGATGATCGTGGCGTAGGGCATCCTCGTCTCCTTTTGCTTATGCCGCTTTCAACCGGCGACCCGCGCGGACGATGCGCCTGTCATCAAAGATTCCCGAAACGACATGAAGGAGGAACAGCCGCAATATCCGCGCAATCCGTCGCGTTGGGGATGACGGTCGGTGGGGCGCACCCTATCTGCCATAAAGCGCCGTTGGCCATGATTTGAGAAGCCGGAAAAATTTCGCGCGGCAACTCTTGACCAGCGGAACGACTTTTCCATATGGATGCCGCTGGCACTCTTGATCAACGAGTGCTAACAACGACAAGTTCATCGGGAGACGGACAAGCGGACAGGGCTTTTGTGGGGGAGATCGTCCTCCGATCCTGTGCGCCGCCCCCTCCCAAAGCTAGGGAAAGGCAATCAACATGGCATTTCGTCCGTTGCACGACCGTGTTCTCGTCCGCCGCATCGAAGCGGAAGCGAAGACCGCCGGCGGCATCATCATCCCCGACACCGCCAAGGAAAAGCCGCAGGAAGGCGAGATCGTATCCGTCGGCACCGGCAGCAAGGCCGAAGACGGCAAGGTGACCCCGCTGGACGTCAAGGCCGGCGATCGCGTGCTGTTCGGCAAATGGTCGGGCACCGAAGTCAAGGTCGACGGTGAAGACCTGCTGATCATGAAGGAATCGGACATTCTGGGCGTCGTCGCGTAAAGCGGCGAACCGGACAGTCATTCCATTTTTCGGCGGAAATTCATGCCCTGTAACGGTGTGAACTTCGCAAATTTTGCAATTCTTAAAGAAGGTGAAAGATCATGGCAGCGAAGGACGTAAAGTTTTCGCGTGACGCTCGTGAGCGCATCCTGCGCGGCGTCGACATCCTGGCCGACGCGGTCAAGGTGACCCTGGGGCCGAAGGGCCGCAACGTCGTCATCGACAAGAGCTTCGGCGCGCCCCGCATCACCAAGGACGGCGTCAGCGTCGCCAAGGAAATCGAACTGAAGGACAAGTTCGAGAATATGGGCGCCCAGATGGTCCGCGAAGTCGCTTCGAAGACCAACGACATCGCCGGTGACGGCACCACCACCGCGACCGTGCTGGCCCAGGCCATCGTGCGCGAGGGCATGAAGTCGGTTGCCGCCGGCATGAACCCGATGGACCTGAAGCGCGGCATCGACCTCGCCGTCATCAAGGTCGTCGAGGACATCAAGGCGCGTTCGAAGCCGGTTTCGGGTTCGGCCGAAGTCGCCCAGGTCGGCATCATCTCCGCCAATGGCGATCGTGAAGTCGGCGAGAAGATCGCCGAAGCGATGGAAAAGGTCGGCAAGGAAGGCGTCATCACCGTGGAAGAGGCCAAGGGTCTCGACTTCGAGCTGGATGTCGTCGAAGGTATGCAGTTCGACCGCGGCTACCTGTCGCCCTACTTCATCACCAACCCGGAAAAGATGTCGGTCGAACTGGCTGACCCGTACATCCTGATCCACGAAAAGAAGTTGTCGAACCTGCAGTCGATCCTTCCCATCCTGGAAGCCGTCGTTCAGTCGGGCCGTCCGCTTCTGATCATCGCAGAAGACATCGAAGGCGAAGCGCTGGCGACCCTGGTCGTCAACAAGCTGCGCGGTGGCCTGAAGGTCGCTGCGGTCAAGGCGCCTGGCTTCGGCGACCGCCGCAAGGCTATGCTGGAAGACATCGCGGTCCTGACCAAGGGCGAAGTGATCTCCGAAGATCTGGGCATCAAGCTTGAGTCCGTCACGCTGGGTATGCTGGGCACCGCCAAGCGCGTCACCATCGACAAGGACAACACCGTCATCGTCGATGGCGCTGGCGACCATGACTCGATCAAGGGCCGCACCGAGCAGATCCGTCAGCAGATCGAGCACACCAGCTCGGACTATGACCGTGAAAAGCTGCAGGAGCGTCTGGCCAAGCTGGCTGGCGGCGTGGCCGTCATCAAGGTCGGCGGCGCGACGGAAGTCGAAGTCAAGGAGCGCAAGGATCGCGTCGACGACGCTCTCCATGCAACCCGCGCCGCTGTCGAAGAAGGCATCGTCCCCGGTGGCGGTACGGCTTTGCTGTACGCGACCAAGGCGCTCAATGGCCTGACGGGCGTCAATGACGACCAGACCCGCGGCATCGACATCGTCCGCAAGTCGCTCACCGCTCTGGTGCGCCAGATCGCCAGCAATGCGGGCCATGACGGCGCCGTCGTGTCGGGCAAGCTGCTTGACCAGGACGACACCTCGTTCGGCTTCAATGCATCGACCGACGTGTATGAAAACCTGGTCGCGGCCGGCGTGATCGACCCCACCAAGGTCGTCCGCACCGCGCTGCAGAACGCTGCCTCGGTCGCCGGCCTGCTCATCACGACGGAAGCCGCCGTGTCCGAACTGCCCGCCGACGACAAGGCGCCGATGGGTATGCCCGGCGGTGGCATGGGCGGCATGGGCGGCATGGACTTCTAAAGCGATCGTCGCAGGCGGGGCTTGCCTCGCCTGCGGTTCGATCGCGGGAACGAAGTTTCCGGCTTTCCTGACGCAAAAGAAGGGGCTGGTGGAGCGATCCACCGGCCCTTGTCTTTTGGATGGCGACCTTGACGGGATCGCCTGCGATCCGATCCGCTGCCCGCCGTTATCGCGTCACCACCATCATCGGCAGTTCCGCCCGCACTTCGAACCCCAGCGTGCGGTAGAGCGCGATCGTGCGGTCGTGCGCGGCATAGGCGTGGAGGAAGGGGGTTTCGCCCCGGTCCAGCATCGCCTGGGCGACGATCCGCATCAGCGCGCCGGCCAGCCCGCGGCCGCGCCAGTCGGGATGGGTGCAGACCCCGCTGACTTCGGTGAAGCCCGGCAGCGCCATCCGCTCGCCGGCCATCGCGATCAGTTGGCCCTTGTCGTGCACGCCGATGAAGCGGCCCAGCCTGTGCGTCAGGGGCGCGAACGGTCCCGGCCTGGTGAGCAGGGCGAGGGCGCGCATATCCGCGGCATTGCTTTCGTCCAATGTCACCCAGGCGGGCGGGGCGGACGAGGAGGACGTGATCGAGGTGGCGACCATTTGCGCCAGCTTTGCAGTGCGTTGCACGGTGACGCCCGGCGGCGGGGTCACCGCATCGGGGCCGACCAGCCAGAGTTCGCCGCCCTCCGGCGCGAGCGTCGCAAGCGCCGCCCGGCTGGCCGCGCTGTCGTCCGCTGCCGCACCGAAAGGGCCATAGAGCGGGTCGATCCGGCGGGCGCGGGCGTCGCCCTGCGCCAGCGCGGACCAGCCGGTCGACAGGCTGTGCCAGACGGGATGATCGAGCGGGTGAGACAGGGAGTTGGACACCAGTGGAGACTTTCGATTATTAGTTGACGTTGTCAACTATCATGGCTTAGCCTGTGTCGCAATGACCGATGATCGCACCCCCGCCGATATCTCCCCCACACGCCCCGCGCCTGAAACCGTGGCGGCGCTGCGCGCCTTCAACCGTTTTCACACCCGGTTCGCGGGCGTGTTGCAGCCCAGCTATATGGACAGCGGCATGGGCGTGACGGCGGCAAGGCTGCTTTACGAGATCGCGCAGGGGCAAGCGGGCGTACTGGCCAGCAGCCTGCGCGAGCGTATGGGACTGGACGCCGGCCACGCCAGTCGGATCATCGCCGGCTTCGAAAAGCGCGGATGGATCGCGCGGGGGCGAGGGAGCGACGCGCGGCAGCGGCCGATCGCGCTGACCGCGCAAGGGCGAGCGGCCTTTGCGGCGATCGATGCGCGGACACGCGCCGACACCGCCGCGCGGATCGTCGAACTGGACCGGGGGCAGCAGGACGACCTGATGGCGGCCTTGGGTCAGGTTCGCGCGCTGCTGGGCGATCCGATGGCGAGTGAGGAGGCGTCCGGCGGCTGGTCGATCCGTCCCTTCCGCATTGGCGACCTGGCGCTGGTCGCGTCGCGCCAGGCACGACTATATGAAGCGGAATATGGCTGGGGGCGGGCGATGGAGGTGATGCAGGGGGAAATCACCACCGCCTTCCTGCGCGATTTCAAGCCGGGGCGGGAGCAGGCCTGGATCGCCGAGCGCGACGGCGCGATGCTGGGCGCGGTGTTGCTGGCCGACGTCGGCGAGGATGTCGGGCAATTGCGCTTGTTGCATGTTGAGCGCGTCGCCCGCGGCCTGGGCATCGGCCGGGCGCTGATCGATCAGTGCGTCGGCTTCGCCCGCGATGCGGGCTATCGGCAGATGATGTTGTGGACGCAGAATATTCTCACCCAAGCCCGCCGCCTGTATGAATCGGCAGGCTTTCAATTGGTGGAGCGCGAGGCGCATAGTCTTTTCGGCGCCGAAATGACGGGTGAACGCTGGATATTGGCGCTGCATTAACCGAAAAATAAAGGAAGAAATGCGATCACGGGGGCGGGAACCGGAGACCCGCCATTTGCGCCTGCTGAAAACATTGCTGGAACGGCGCAGGGCGCAGGAACCGGGGCAGGACGCCGAGGTGCGGCGGAGCCTGGTCGAATCGCTTTATGCGTCGCCCACATCGCTGACCATCGGCGCGGTCACCGGCGTCGCTGTCGGCATCGTCATCAGCACATTGTCGGCGCCGGGGCCGATCCAGATGGTCGTTTCCGTCCTGTGCCTGGTGGCGACGCTGCGGGTCGTATCCGCCGTATTCTTCCATCGCCAGTTGGTGCGCGGCGCTGCGGTTGCATCGCGCAACTGGGAACTGGCCTATGAACTGGGCGCCTGGGGCTATGCCGGGTTGCTGGGTTTAATGGCCTTCGTCACGCTGATCGGATCGCCTGATCCAGTGACCCATATGTTGAGCGTGTCGATGGCGACCGGCTATGCAGGCGGCATTTCCGGTCGCAATGCGGGGCGCGTCCAGATCGCCATTGGACAGGTGTGCCTGACTCTGTTGCCGACCGCGACGGGGCTGTGGCTGGAAGGATCGACCGGCTATCGCGTATTGTCGGTGGCTATGGTGATGATGGTGCTGGGCCTGGCCGAAATCAG
This sequence comes from Sphingobium cupriresistens, assembly GCF_004152865.1. Taxonomy (GTDB): domain Bacteria; phylum Pseudomonadota; class Alphaproteobacteria; order Sphingomonadales; family Sphingomonadaceae; genus Sphingobium; species Sphingobium cupriresistens. The sequence continues at coordinate 65,394 of NZ_SEOO01000006.1, forward strand.
CTCCACTATCCACCGTATCGTCGTTCAGGCGCTGGTCGGCAAGCGCGACAAGTCTTTGCTGGCTGACAAGTTCGAGCGATTGGCGCGGTTCGACAGCCTGACCGGCCTGGAAAACCGCATGGCGATGCAGATGCGCCTGCGCGATATATTCGACACCAACCAAAAGCGGAACGACGCCGTGACCATTCTGTGGATGGATGTCGACCGATTCAAGGAAATCAACGATTCGCTGGGCCATATGGTGGGCGACCAGCTATTGCGTTGCGTTGCGGAACGCCTGAATGACGTGGTGCAGGACCGCGGGCGGATCGCCCGGTTCGGCGGCGACGAATTCGTGGTCATCTGCCCGGACATGGACCGGGTGACCGCAGCGGCGCTGGCGCAGGAGATCATATCCTATTTCGCCCATGGTTTCGACCTGAGCGACAATCACCTCTCCGTCACCGCCTCCATCGGTTACGCCGTCGCGCCGCAGGACGGGCGCGACATGGACGAATTGATGCAACATGCCGACCTGGCGCTGTATGAAGCCAAGCGGGAGGGGCGCAATCGCGCCGCCAGCTTCAACTGGTCGCTGAAGGAGCGGTTCAACCGCGTTCACGAGATCGAGACGGGTCTGCGGCGGGCGCTGGACGGCGGCGAATTGAAGCTGCTGTTCCAGCCGATCGTCAATCTGGACGGCGGGCATATCGACGCCTGCGAAGCGTTGCTGCGCTGGGACCATCCGGTGCTGGGGCCGATCCCGCCATCCGAATTCATCCCGATCGCCGAGGGCATGGGCATGATCGAGGCGATGACCGGATGGGTGTTGCGCAACGCCTGCGCCGCGGCGGTGTCCTGGCCGGGCGACGTCCGCATCGCGATCAATATCTCGCCGGCCTCGCTCAAATGTTCCGAACTACCCGGCAATGTCATCGCGGCGCTGCTGGAGACGGGGCTGCCGGCGCGCAGGCTGGAGTTGGAGGTCACCGAATCGATCTTCCTCGACAATAGCGGGCAGACCAATGCGATCCTGCGCGAATTGCAGCGGATCGGGTTGCGGCTGGCGCTGGACGATTTCGGCACCGGCTACAGCGCGCTGTCCTATTTGCGCTCCTACCGGTTCGACACGCTGAAGATCGACCAGAGTTTCATGGCAGGGGTGAGCGCCAATGCCGAGGATCGCGCCATCGTACGCGCGATCGGCAATCTGGCCCGCGACCTCAGCATGGACACGGTCGCCGAAGGGATCGAGACGCCCGACCAGTTGGCGCACGCGCGCGAAGCGGGCTTCACCAATGTCCAGGGCTATTTGTTCAGTCGCCCGGTGCCGCGCGAGCGGATAGTCGAACTGATCGCGGCCGGTCCGCTGGACGGCAGCGAACGACCCGATCCGGTGCCGCGCCGACGCCGCGCCTGAACGCGCGGCGTGCGTCATCCCATCAGCGCAACCGCGTTTGCGCTGCGGCAAGCCGGCGCATCATCCGCAAGTCGCGGTCCGACAACGCCAGCGCGGTGTCGGTCCAGGTTTCGACGATGTCGATCAATTCCTCCAGCGTCATCGGATTGACCCGGCGGCCCGCCCGGTTGATGCCGACATAACCGGCATGATGGGCGCTATGGTCCTTGATCCACTGGGCGGTCGCCGCTTCGCCTTCGCCGGTATCGACCACCTGCGTCACGATGCCCATCTCGCACATTTCGTCGGCGGTATAGATATGACCCTCGGTCAGCATCTGCCGCGCCAGCACCGGGCCGACCCGGCGTGAGAGAATCGAATAGGCGCCCATGCCGGGGAACAGGCCGAACAGCACTTCGGGCAGGCCGAAGCGCGCCTGTCGTTCGGCGATGATGACGTCGAAACACATCAGCGCTTCCAGCCCGCCACCCAGCGCATCGCCCTGGGCCAGGCCGATATTGATGATGTTCATGTCGTTGCAATGCCAGATGCGATCGACGATCTCGCAGCAGGCGACGCCATATTTCAGCAGCGTCTCCCGATCGCGGCGCTGGATGCATTCGGCGAACATCTCCAGATCGCCGCCCAGGTTGAAAACGCCGGGAAAGCGCGAACCCAGCACCATGAATTTAAGCGGGCCGTCCTGGCCGCGGCCGTCCGCGCCGCCGAATACGCGGCGGCTTTCGCGTTGCCAGGCCATGGTGTCGCGAATCAGGCCCATATTGCTGTTGGGCCGTTCAAGCGGCGTCATGAACGCCCAAAGTGTCGCAAGGTCCGCGTCCCAGCGCACGTCGATCTGCCCCAGATCGAACAGGGTGGACTGGCGGAATGCGGCGTCGAGCGCACTTTCCGTAGCGGCGAGCGGCGGATGGTCGCCACTGTCTGAAACATAGTCGTCCGACGCATGTTCAGCTTCGTCTCTGGTGGGATTAAACCGTCCTGAATCAATCATCTGCGACCCCGTTTTTCTATATTGCATGAAAAGATCAGGCTGGACGGCACCATGCAATCGGGCGGTCATTCATTGACAGTGCGTTAACCATTTTTGCCCCTAACTGTTGCAAGGAGGTCGCCCCAAACCGCCGGGAACTGACGTCGATGTGGCGCGAATGCCACAAAAGCCCTTGCCGACCAGCAGCAAGATTGGACGATCAGGGCTTTGTTAACCTTTGTTAATTAGCCTGATGGGTATGAACAGCGCGCGTCCAGCCACCCCTTGCGTCACACTGGCCCTGCATGATGCGGACGGTACGCCATGGCCATTGCGCCTGTCGGCAGACTGCCTGCGCTTCATCGGTCCCTATCGGCGAGTCGAAGGCTTCAACATTGACGCGATGGCGCTGTTCGACGGGGTCCGCAAGGCGGGCTGATCCGGCTGGATCGCCGATCCCGGCACCGATCCCTGCACCGATCCTTGTGCGCGCGGCCGTTCGCTCTTAAGGCGCGGCGATGACCAAGCCTCGTTTTTCTTTCGCCATCAGCGCCACCGACGGCAAGGCCCGGACCGGCGCGATCCAGATGCGCCGCGGCGAAATCCGCACCCCCGCCTTCATGCCCGTGGGCACCGCCGCGACCGTCAAGGCGATGCGCCCGGCCGAGGTACGCGCGACCGGCGCGGACATCATCCTGGGCAACACCTACCATCTGATGCTGCGTCCCGGCGCCGAGCGCATGGCGCGGCTGGGCGGGCTGCATGGCTTCATGGGCTGGGACCGGCCAATCTTGACCGACAGCGGCGGCTATCAGGTGATGAGCCTGTCCGCATTGACCAAGATGAGCGAAGAGGGGGTCGCCTTTTCCAGCCATATCGATGGGTCGAAGCATATGCTGACGCCGGAGCGATCGATGGAAATCCAGCGGTTGCTGGACAGCGACATCGTCATGGCGTTCGACGAATGTACGAAGAATGGGTGCACCCATGACGAGGCGGGCCGGTCGATGGAGCGGTCGATGCGCTGGGCCAAGCGGTCGCGCGAAGGCTTCGACGCGGGCGGCGACCATGCCGAGCGGGCCGCGTTGTTTGGCATCCAGCAGGGATCGCTAGACGAGGGACTGCGCCGTATTTCGGCCGAAAAGCTGATCGAGATCGGTTTCGACGGCTATGCCGTGGGCGGGCTGGCGGTGGGCGAGGGGCAGGAGGCGATGTTCGCCACGCTCGATTTCGCGCCCGCCATGCTGCCGCAGGACAAGCCGCGCTACCTGATGGGGGTGGGCAAGCCCGACGACATCGTCGGCGCGGTGGAGCGCGGCATCGACATGTTCGATTGCGTGCTGCCGACGCGATCGGGCCGCAACGGTCAGGCTTTCACCTGGGCCGGGCCGCTCAACATCCGCAACGCCAAATTCAACGAGGATATAGGGCCGATCGATCCGCGGTGCGGCTGTCCGGTGTGCGCGACCTGGAGCCGCGCCTACCTGCATCATTTGGTGAAAGCGGGCGAGATGCTGGGGGCGATGTTGATGACCCAGCATAATATTCATTTCTACCAGGAATTGATGCAAGGGCTGCGCGACAACATCGCGGCCGGCACGCTGTCCCGCTTCACCGCCGATTTTCGCCGCGATTACCAGCGGGTCTGAGCGGAATCAGGGCATGACGGTGATGGTGATGGCGTAGCTTCCCGCTTCGCCGTCATAATCCAGCGGCGCGCGCAGCTGGCGCGACAGGCCGGTCAGGACGCGGCCATAGCGTTCGTCCAGCCGGCTGGCCATCGCTTCGGACGCCTTCAGACCCGGCGATCGCACCATCAGTCGGGCGCGATCGTCGCGGTCCTGCTCCACTTGCACAGCGATCTGCATCTTCGATTGAGGCGCAAGCATCATTGCCAGTTCGACCAGTTCGGTCAACAGGAAGGCGATCGGCACGGCCACATCCTGGCTGATGTGTAGATTGTCACTGTCGATCTGGATCGCGAAGCGGCGCGCGGCGGCAGGCGCGGTGCCGCGCAGGCTGGCCGACAATTCGCTGATGAGCGGGCGGACGCCGACGCCGCGATTTTCCTCCAACTCCGCAAAATGATTGCGGTGAACGACCGACAGCGCGTCGACCCGGCGCTGGATCGAAGCATAGGCCTCGACCGCTTCGGCGTCATGGGCGGATCGCGCGTGCAAGTTGATGAGGCTGGCGATGATCTGGAGGTTGTTCTTGACGCGGTGATGGACTTCGCGGGTCAACTTGCGCTGGGTTTCCAGGCTTTCGGAAATCTCCGCCTCATGGGTGGCGACGTCCATGCTGATTTCATGGAAGGTTTCGCCGAGCGCCACGATCTCCTGCGCAGGCGTGCGGATGCGCTGCAAGGGTTGCAGCACTTCGCCCGGCTGATAGTCCGCCACCACCCGGCGCAAGAGCACCAGCGGGCGAATGAGCAGGCGGTTGACCACGAACCAGCCGATCGCCGCAGCGGCGAACCACATCACCATTGGCAGGAACAGAGAGAGCATCCGCGCCAGCGTGGCGGGCGGTTCGCGCACCGTCATGGTCAGCAATATGTCGGGCGGGTCGAGCCGGGCGGACAGGCTGTTGCTATGGCCGTCTATGTCGGCGCCCGGACGGCTGACGATCAATTGCCTGGCGCCCTGGCGCAGGCTGAGCATGCGGTTTTGCAGCGCAGTGGCGGGATCGGCGATGCTTTCGAGATGCCCGCGCGAATAATAAGACAGCGCGACCAGTCGGCCGTTGCCGCTGCGCACGCGGCTGACCAGATGGGTCGGCAGCAATTGCGCCATCGGCCGGGCGAAGCGATCGGCGGGCGCTATGCCGGCCGGTTCGGGTTCGGGCGAATTGCACAAGCGGTTGCCCGCGCGATCGTAGATATAGAAATGGCCGCCTTCGGCATCATGGGACGTCAGGAAGAAGGCGAGACGCCGGCACATGCCTTTGTCCGCGGCATTATTGGCCAGGGCGTTGACGACGAGTTCGAGCGCGGTGCGGTCCGATTGCAGATCGGCCGTCAGCTTGCGCGCGCTTTGCGTCACCGCGACGCGCAGCAACGCTTCCTTTTCCAGGTCGGCGGTGCGGATGGCCTGAAGCGATGCGACAAGCGCGATCAGACCCAGCGGCAACAGGGCCAACGTCAGGATGAGGAACATCTTGACGCCGGTCGAGCGGAGAAATTGCAGCAGAGGCTCAACCATGGAGCGGGCTGCCGGAGGAAGGCTGCCCCCGATCATCTGTGCGTCAGTCCAATTTGCTCAGCAGGTCCAGCATTTCGGACGGAATATCCTCATCCACGGCGCGCTGGTACACGGTGCGCAGAGCCTGGGAGACATGCGCGTCCTCCTTGTCCGCGGGCGGCGGATTTTTCTGCTTAGCGGCGGAACCCGTCATCTTTGCTTTCCGGGTTGCGGCGTCGGCACTTTTGTCGTCATCGGCCACGCCCCGCTCTGTCGTTGAAGAAACCAAAATCAGCCCCTCTACAGCCATTTCCGCCATGTCGGCACGCCCGTTTCGCGGGTTTGCGTCATGACGTCAATTCGCACAATCATGCAATTCATGGGAAATTCACGATATCGTCTAAAAAACCATGTGGGTGCGAAACAAATCCGGTTGTCGATGGTTCCGCCCATCGAAGCATTTTTTACGCTGCGCAACTTTGCACGGCGATGGGGCGGCGGGGGGTTGTCATCCTGACATGGACATTCCATCCTTCCACCATGTTCCCATGCTTCGGGACAATGTGGCCCTGACGGGCAGGGAGAAGACTTGACGATGTCGCTTGGACAGCAACTACACCCCCACCTTCCGTTCCTGCGGCGCTATGCGCGGGCGTTGACCGGCAGCCAGAATCACGGCGACGCCTATGTCCGCGCCGCGCTGGAAGCGATCGTCGCCGCGCCGGAAGAATTCCCCAGCGACGTCGATCCGCGTCTTGGCCTCTACAAGACTTTTCACGCCATCTGGTCGTCCGCACATCTGGAAGATGTGCCGGTGAGCGGGAGCGGTCGCGAGGCGATCGCCCAGGCGCGCCTGGCCCGACTGACGCCCCTGCCGCGCCAGGCGCTGTTGCTGACCGCGCTCGAAGGCTTCACCGTCGATGACGTATCCTATCTGATCGATATGGACAGCAGCGATGTGGAGGCGCTGGTCGAGGAAGCGTTGAGCGAGATCGAGGCGCAGACCCGCGCCAAGGTGCTGATCATCGAGGATGAGCCGATCATCGCGATGGATATCGAAACCATCGTCCGCGATCTGGGCCATGATGTGACCGCGATAGCGGTGACGCGCGAGGATGCGGTGCGCGAAGCGCTGGCCGATCGTCCCGGCCTGGTGCTGGCCGACATCCAACTGGCCGACGACAGCAGCGGCATCGATGCGGTCAAAGACATATTGGCCGAATTTTCGGTGCCGGTGATCTTCATCACCGCCTTTCCCGAACGGCTGCTGACCGGCGAGCGGCCCGAACCAACCTTCCTCATCACCAAGCCGTTCCAGCGATCGACGGTCAAGGCTGCGATTTCGCAGGCTCTATTCTTTGACGAGGCGACTGCCCCCGCCTGAAGGCGGTGACCAGAAAGTCACGGAACCCCGATCGGTGCGCTGCGTTAATGATGCGTAACGATCGGGAGATCCGTCATGGTCGAGCAGGAACAGCATATCGCCACCGATGATGCGCGCGCTGGCGCCACGCCCCATGTGGTGCGTTATGTGCTCGCCATTTCGCTGGCGTTGGCAGTTGTCGCCATGCTGCTGGTGATCTGGCGATAGGGCGGTATGCGGAAGGTTGGTCTTTGGCGGTGATCGGTTTAGGGTACGGATATATATATGGCTTTGACGACGTCGGTTCATGCGGCGAGTGCGGTTTCGGGCACGGGGGTTGTTCCCATGGATGATGACGTTGGCGAAATCAGCGGGATCGAGGAGCGCGCCGCGCTGTCCGATTCGGATTTCAAGCGAGAATTGGCGGCCGTCATTCCGCATCTTCGCGCGTTTGGCCGGTCGCTGTCGGGCAATCGCGATCTGGCCGACGACCTAGTGCAGGAAACGCTGTTGAAGGCTTGGGCGGCGCGCAATCGCTTCCAGGCCGGCACGAATATGCGCGCCTGGACCTTCATCATATTGCGCAACCATTATCTCTCGCAGATGCGCCGTTCGCGCTTCCGCGGCGATTGGGACGATCTGACCGCCGATCGCATTCTGGCGGCGCCGGCCGGTCAGGACAAGCATGTCGAATTATCCGACATGCAGCGCGCCCTGCTGCAACTGCCCCAGCCGCAGCGCGAAGCGCTGATCCTGGTCGGGGCGGGCGGATTCGCCTATGAAGAAGCCGCAGAAATCTGCGGTGTGGCGGTCGGTACGATCAAGAGCCGCGTCGCGCGCGGCCGTGCTGCGCTGGAACAAATATTGGAAAGCGGCGACCTGCCTTCTCGCCGGACACAGGAAACGACCGAAACCGCCGTGCTCGACGAGATCATGGAGGATGTCGATCGCCTGAGCCGCGGTCGCCCGAACCATGACGGGCATAAATGACCGGAACGATCCTGTCGTCCCGTCCGTTCTTCCTGAACATAGGAGACGGATCATGGGTGACATGCCCTCCGGCCGGGAGGAAGACCGGCCACCGCCGATAACGACTGTCGAAAGATCAGGCGGGAGCAGCGTGGTGTTTGCTCTGGTGGCGTTGGCGCTGATCCTGGCCATCGGCTTTTTCTACATGACGAACGAACGGCGCGGCGACCGCCAGGCCGACAAGGTGACCCAGGCCGCTGGATCAGTGGACGATGCCGCGCGCGTCGTGGGTGATGCCGCCAAGAATGCGGCGGACACGCTGCGCGACGGAAATTAGCTTTGGCCTGCGATCCGGTCCGTCCATGATCTTCGACGGGTCTTGTATAACCACTTTATCTAGCGACAGCGTTCCGCGGCTTCACCCGCGTTGATCGGCTACGACTGCGTGCGCGATTCAGTATTTCTTTGCCATTTTGAGGCAGGGTGCGCCCACTGTCGGATTATCTTACAGGCATCGTAAGGAAATTCGCTCCCGAAAAGGCGCGCCATCGCGGCGGCCAGCAGGATATGCGCGACGATGATCAGGCTGTTCAAACATTATGTGCCGCATGCGGTGCTGTTGCTGGGGCTGCTCGATTTTGTGCTGTTGCTGTGCGCGGCAGAGGGCGGATGGATATTGCGCGCGCGTCAGATCGGTATGGACGTCGATCATGTGATGACGCGGATCGGGCCGTTGCTGAGCTTCGCCTTCGCGATTCAGACCGGGATGATCGCGGTCGGCGTCTATGGTGTCGAAGCGCTGCAATCGATCCGGTTCGCCTTCGCGCGGCTGCTGGTCGCGGTGTCGCTGGGCGTCATTTTCCTGTCGGTGATCTATTTCTTGATGCCCGGCATGACGCTGTGGCGGTCCAACTCGCTCTACGCCATGGGCCTGGCCATGGCCTTGTTGGTCGCGGTTCGGCTGTTGCTGGGGTCGATGCTGGGCGGCGAGGCGTTCAAGCGGCGGCTGGTCGTGCTGGGCGCGGGCAACCGCGCCAACCGGATCAAGGAATTGGAGCAGAAGCGCGGAGCGGGTTTCCTGGTGGTGGGTTTCATCGCCATGAATGACGGGCCGCAGGTGATCCCCGAAGCGATCAACCGCGACGCTATTTTCAACCTGTCCGATTTCGTCGTGCGGCTGAACGCCAGCGAAGTCGTGCTGGCGCTGGAGGAACGGCGTAACGCCATTCCCATGTCCGACCTGTTGCGGATCAAGACGACCGGGGTACATGTCAACGACCTGTCGAGCTTTCTTGAGCGGGAGACGGGGCGGGTCGACCTGGCCAGCGTCAATCCCAGTTGGCTGATCTTTTCCGACGGCTTTTCCGCCGGCCGCCGCCTGTCGAGCATCGCCAAGCGGTTGTTCGATATCATCGCCAGCCTGATCCTGCTGACGCTGACCGGCCCGATCATCCTGCTCGCCGCAATCCTGGTGAAGTTGGATAGCAAGGGGCCGGCTTTCTACCGCCAGCAGCGCGTCGGCCTGTTCGGCCAGGAATTCTGGATCGTAAAACTGCGCACGATGCGGCTGGACGCGGAAGTCAACGGCCAGGCGGTGTGGGCGGAAAAGGACGATCCGCGCATCACGCGGCTGGGCTATTGGCTGCGCAAGCTGCGCATTGATGAACTGCCGCAGACCTGGACGGTGCTCAAAGGCGAGATGAGCTTTGTCGGCCCCCGTCCCGAACGGCGCCAGTTCGTCGAGGATCTGGAACAGCATCTGCGCTATTATGCCGAACGGCATATGGTGAAGCCCGGCATCACCGGCTGGGCGCAGATCAACTATCCCTATGGCGCGTCGATCGAGGACAGCCGGCACAAGCTGGAATATGATCTCTATTACGCCAAAAATTACACGCCCTTCCTGGACCTGCTGATCCTGATCCAGACGTTGCGGGTCGTGCTGTGGCCCGACGGCGCGCGCTGAGGCGATAGCGGCGATGGGCGCGCTCCTGCAATTTGTCGGCGATTGGGGCCATGCGCTGGCGGCCGTGTTGTTCGCCGCGCTGGGGATTTTCCTGCTGCGCCGCCGCGACGAGGCGCCCGAACCGCGCCTGCTGTCGGCCGCGTTGCTGCTGACATCCTGCTGGGCGCTCTATGTGTCGTTCGGCGGCGTGTCCAAGCCGCTGTCGGGGATCGGCGAAAGCATCCGCAATGCCGCATGGCTGCTGGCGATGTTCGTCATGCTGCGGCGCGGGCCAGTGGGCCGCGCCGCGCCGGCCGTCGCCATCAGCGCCGTCTATGCCGCGGTCGCGGGGTTGATCCTGCTCCAGACCTTCACCGACCTCGCCTGGCGGCAATTGTCGCCGGCCAGCGACCTGCATCACGCGCTCGTCACCTGCTCGCTGATCCTGCGGATGATGACCGCGATCGGCAGCCTGCTGCTGGTGCATCAGCTTTACACCGCCTGGCCATCGCGTGAGCGGGGCGGGGTGGCGCTGCTGCTCGGCGCGCTGGCGGCGATGTGGACCTATGATCTGAACCTCTATGTGATCTGCTATTTCGCGCCGCATCGGGTGAGCGAACTCTACGCATTGCGCGGCCTTCTGATGGCGCTGCTGGCGCCGGTGATCGCGGTGGGTATGCGCAAGGGTATGGCGGGGCGGCTGCAATTGTCGCGGGCCATCACTTTCCAGTCGCTCTCTATCGTCGCGGTCGGCCTCTATGTCGTTGTGCTGACCGCCGCCGCCGTGCTGATCGAGTTGATCGCCGGCCCCTATGCGCGGGTGGTGGAGATCGCCGCGGTATTCTTCGCCGCGGTCACCGCGCTGGTGCTGCTGCCATCGCCACAGGTCCGCGCGCTGTGGAAGGTGCAGGTCGCCAAGCATTTCTTCCAGCATCGCTATGATTATCGCACCGAATGGATGCGCTTTGGCGACACGATCGGCCGCCCCGGCGAGGATGCCGCGCCGCTGGGCGGCCGGGTGGCCAAGGCGATGGCGGACATCACCGATTCGCCTGCCGCTATCCTGATGCTGCGCGACGAGCGGGACGCCCTATCGTTCGAGACGCATTGGAACTGGACCGGCGACCTGGCGCAAGTCGATGCGGTCGCGCCGGCCACGGTGGTGCAAATCGAGAAGAGCGGCTGGATCGTCGATCTGGCGCGGCTGAAGAGCGGCGACGGCGCGCTGATATTGCCTGGCTGGATGACGCAGGATCGCCGCGCCTGGGCGCTGGTGCCGTTGATCCATTATGGCCGGCTGATCGGCGCGCTGCTGCTGGCGCGCCCGCCGATCGACCGGCGGCTGGACTGGGAGGATTTCGACATGCTGCGCGCCGCCGGGCGGCAGGCCGCGACCCATATCAGCGAGGCGCAGGGCCAGCAGGCGCTGGACGACGCGCAGCGGTTCGAGGAATTCAACCGTCGCTTCGCCTTCATCATCCATGACGTCAAGAATCTGGTCAGCCAGTTGTCGCTATTGTCGCGCAATGCCGAACGCCATGCCGACAACCCGGAATTTCGCGCCGACATGGTGCTGACGCTCAAGGAATCGGTGGGCAAGATGAACGACATGCTCGCCCGCCTGTCGCAGCATAATAAGGGCCGGGCCGAAGAGCCGCGGCCGATGGCGCTGATCGACCTGTTGCAGCAGGTCGCCCGCGCCCGCGCGCGCCTGCATCCCGTGCATGTCGCGGGCGATGCGCCGCTGGCGCTGGCCGATCCGGCGCGGGTCGAGCAGATCATCACCCACCTGCTGCAAAATGCGATCGACGCCAGCGCGCCCGACAGCCCCGTCGAGTTGCGCCTGTCCGCCGATGGCGGCGAGGCGGTGGTCGAGATCGTCGATCGGGGCAAGGGCATGAGCGCCGAATATGTCCGCCGCGACCTGTTCAAGCCCTTTTCCTCCAGCAAGGCGGCGGGCTTTGGCCTGGGCGCGTTCGAGGCGCGATCCCTGGCGCTGGCCATGGGCGGGCGGATCGAGGTGGAGAGCAAGCCCGGCGCGGGCAGCCGTTTCACGCTTCGCCTGCCGCTGGCGCCCCGAACAGACAGACAAGAAAAGGCCGCCTGATGAGCGACACCCGTCCCAAATTGCTGATTGTGGAGGATGATCCGGGCCTTCAGCGCCAACTCCGCTGGGCCTATGAGGATTATCAGCTGTTCATCGCCGGTGATCGGCAGGAAGCGATCGAGATGCTCCGGGCGGAAACGCCCGATGTCGTCACGCTGGACCTGGGCCTGCCGCCAGACCCGGACGGCACCAGCGAAGGCTTTGCGACGCTGGCGGAGATGCTCAAGATCAAGCCGGACACGAAGATCATCGTCGCGTCCGGCCATGGCGCGCGCGAAAGCGCACTGGATGCGATTTCCGGCGGCGCTTACGACTTCTACCAGAAGCCGGTCGATATCGACGAACTGGGCCTGATCGTCCGCCGCGCCTTCCACGTCCATGCGCTGGAGCGGGAGAATGCCCGGCTGGCCGAAACCGCGCCGGAAGATGGTCGGGTGCTGGGCCGCCTCATTTCGGGCGCGCCGGAGATGATGAAGGTGGCCCGCACGATCGAGCGGGTGGCGGCGGCGGAGGTGTCGGTGCTGTTGCTGGGCGCGAGCGGGACCGGCAAGGAATTGCTGGCGCAGGGGTTGCATGACGCCAGTCCGCGCCGCGGCGGGGCGTTCGTGGCGATCAATTGCGCGGCGATCCCGGAGACGTTGCTCGAATCCGAACTGTTCGGCCATGAGAAGGGCGCGTTCACCGGCGCGATCAAGACGACGCCCGGCAAGATCGAGCAGGCGCAGGGCGGGACATTGTTTCTGGACGAAGTGGGCGACATTCCGTTGGCGTTGCAGGTCAAGCTGCTGCGCTTCCTGCAGGAGCGGGTGATCGAACGGATCGGCGGACGCCAGCCGATCGCGGTCGATACCCGGATCGTGTGCGCGACCCACCAGAATCTGGAGCAGATGATTGCGGCGGGTACGTTCCGCGAGGATTTATTCTATCGCCTGGCCGAGATCGTCGTGCGCATCCCCGCGCTCAAGGACCGGGCGGGCGACCCCGCCTTGCTGGCCCGCCATTTTCTCACCCGCTTCGCGCGCGACATGAACCCGCAGGTGAAGGGGCTGGCCCCCGATGCACTGGCGGCGCTCGACGCCTGGGGGTGGCCGGGCAATGTGCGCGAGCTGGAAAATCGCATCAAGCGCGCGGTCATCATGGCCGACGGGAAGCTGATAACCGCCGCCGACCTCGATCTGGACGACGAGCGCGCCGAGGGCGGCGACCTCGTCAACCTGAAGGCGGCGCGCGAAATGGCCGATCGTCGCGCCATCCGCCGCGCCATTGCGCGGACCGACGGCAATATCTCCGGCGCAGCCAAGATGCTGGGGATCAGCCGCCCGACGCTGTACGATCTGCTCAAACAATATCAGATCCAGGGCTAATCGCGATGCGCCGGTCCCGCCTGATCATCCTGGCCTTGTTGGTCCTGCTGCTGCTTGCAGGCGCAGGCCTTTGGCAATGGCGCGCGCGTGAGCGCGACGGCAGCGCCGCCCTGACGCGCGGTCTGGCCGCACTCGACAAGGGCGACGCGCGCACCGCGCGGATCGAGTTGATGAACGCGATCAAGGGCAATCCGCGTTCCGCTGCGGCCCACGAGGCGCAGGCACGGACGCTCGCCGAACTGGGCGACGGCGTGGGCGCGCAGGCGGCGGTGCAACGCGCCCGCGCACTGGGGGCGCCGCCGGGGCAGACGCGCGCGGTGATGGCGCAGGCCCTGTTGCTGCAAGGCGATCTGGACGGCGCGCGGCGGGAAGCGCGGGCGGCGGATCTGCCGGTCGCATCCGCCGTGCCGGCCGCGCGGGTCGTGGCGCGCGCCGCATTGGCGCAGGGGGATTTGGGCGGCGCGCGCGTGGCGCTGGAGCAAGCGCTGGCGGCTGCGCCCCGCGATCCCGACAATTGGGTCGAACTGGGCCGTTTGCGCATCCTGTCCGGGGATCAGGCCGGCGCGATCGCCGCGGCCGACCGGGCGGTGGCGCTGGCTCCGTCCGATGCGAAGGCGCTGACGCTGCGCGGCGAATTGGTCCGCGCGCAATATGGCCTGACTGCATCGCTGCCCTGGTTCGAACGGGCGCTGGCCGCCAATCCCGATTCGGTATCGACGCTGGAGCAATATGCCGCGACGCTGGCGGATGCCGGGCAGGCGAGTGCGATGCTGAGCCTGACCCGTCGCCTGATTGCGATCGATCCGTCCAATCCGCGCGCCTGGATGATGCAAGCGGTGATGGCGGCACGGGCAGGGGAGGGCGATCTCGCGCGCACGCTACTGGGGCGAACGCAGGGGCGGCTGGACGGCGAACCGGCGACCCGGCTGCTGCGTGGCGTGCTGCAATTGCAGGATGGCAATCCGGTCCTGGCTGCCGATGCGCTTGGCCCGCTGGTCGCGGCGCAGCCGGACAATCGCAGCGCGCGCACGCTGCTGGCGCGGGCTTATTATAGTAATGGCGACTTTGCGTCCGCCGCCTCCACCCTGGCCCCGATGGTGGCGCAGCGCGACGCCGATCCCTATGTGCTGACGCTCGCCGCGCGCGCGCAGGAAGCGTTGGGCAACCGAGCGATGGCGGACGACATGCTGGCGCGGGCCAACTGGCCGGTGCGGGCGTCGGCGGACGTCTTCGCCAGCGCAGCGGATGGCGAACTGGCGAACGGGCCTGCGCCCGGCAGCGCCGCCACAGCGCGCGATAACGTGCCCTATATCCGCGCGCTGCTCAGCACCGGGCGGACGGGTGACGCGGTGGCGCGGGCGCGCCTGCTGAGCCGGGCCAATCCCGGCGCGCCCGACGCCTGGCTGATCCTGGGTGATACGCTGGGCGCGGACGGTGCTCCGCAGGAGGCGGTGCGCGCTTATGAGGCGGCGGCCAATATCCGCTTCGACCGCGCCGTCGCGCTGCGGCTGGCGGCGGCGTGGGGGCGGGTCGGCAACCCGGCGCGCGCCGGGCGGATCGTGCAGCTATTCCTGACGCAAAATCCCAATGATGTGGAGGCGCAGCGCCTGGCCGCGGGCATCGCGATACAGGCGCAGGATTGGCGTGGCGCGCTGCGGATGTTGCGCGCGGTGCAGGCGCAGGTCGGCGAGAATGACGCGGTGTTGATGGCGGACCTGGCCCGCGCGGCGCTGGAAAGCGGCGATCGCGCGAGTGCGCGCGCCTATGCGGCGCATGGCTATCGGTTGATGCCGGGCAATCCGCTGACCGCCGACATGTTCGGCTGGGTGCTGATGAAGACCGGCGAGAAGGGGCCGGTGGTGATCGACCTGCTGGAAAAGGCGGTGGCGCTGGCGCCGCAGGCGCCTGCGCTCCAGATGCATTTGGGGCAGGCTTATGCCGCTGCGGGGCGCAAGGGGGAGGCGAAGCTGGCGCTGGGCCGGGCGGCGGCGAAGCGGGGCTTTGCGGGGAGGCAGGATGCGTTGGACGCGCTGGCCGCGCTGTAGAAGAATATCCGTTCGGGTTGAGCCTGTCGAAGCCCCGTTTTTCTTCACCGTCGAAAGACAGGAATAGCCCCTTCGACTGCCCGCCTGCGGCAGGCGCTCAGGACAGACTTCGACAGGCTCAGGGCGAACGGATGTAGGCTTATTTACGCCTTCGCCAGATCCAGATCGTCCAGCCGGATGCCCAGCCGCTTGATCTGCGCCGCGACCGGGGGCCAGACGCTGTCGAGGAAGCGTTCGCGTTCGGCTTCGCGCAGGCGGCGGGTCGCGCCGTCGGCGACGAACATGCCGACGCCGCGCTTCACCACCACCAGCCCGTCATCCTGAAAGCTTTGATAGGCCTTGGCCACGGTCAGCGGGTTGGCCCCCTGCGTCGCGGCGAAAGCGCGCACCGATGGCAGCAGGTCGCCGTCGGAAAATTCCCCATCCAGAATGGAGGCGGCGATGATCTCACGCAGGCGGAGATAGACGGGTTTGGATTCGTCGGCCATAGTGCATCAGTGCCATAATACAGCCATGCGGGTCAATTGACATGCTCGCCCCGCAAAGCTTTGCGCTCGCAATTATCTGTCCCAGGTAGAAACAATCGCGTCATATTCTGGCCGTGGGCGTTCTTCCTGGGCCTTGGCCGGAGTACCGATGAAAACGAATCCGGCGATCGATTCGCCCGGTCCGCCAAAGGCGGCGCGCACATCCGCATTATAGCTCGGCCATCCGGTCAGCCAGCCGCCGGCAAAGCCCAGCGCATGGGTGGCGTGCAGCAGGTTCATGATCGCCGCGCCGACGGACAATTGTTGTTCCCAGACTGGGATCTTGCTGCCCGCCACCGGCACGGACAGGGCGACCACCAGGGTCGGGGCCTGATGCGCGAACTGGTGCATCGCCTCTATCTCCAGCCGGCCGGCATCGGACTTTTCGGCGCGATAGGCGGTCTCCAGCAGATCGGCGAGCGCTGGGCGCTGATCCTGCCGCACGATCACGAAGCGCCAGGGCGCCAGCTTGCCATGGTCGGGGGTGCGCAGCGCGACCTCCAATATCCGGCGTAGTTGCGCGTCGTCGGGGCCGGGCGCGATCAGGTCGCGCGGCTTGCCGGAACGACGGGTCTGGAGGAGGGCGAGCGGGGAGGAAAGGTCGTTGAACATCGCGCCGACAGATGGCGCGTCACTCGGCTGGACGCAAGGGCGGCAGGCCCTTTTGACAGGAGGAACCCATAGGTTCTAGGCTGCGCGCCATAAGCGGCCGCCGATCGGCGGGCCGGACACAAATATGCAAAGGGTGCCGAATGGCGATTTCGGACATGAACGCGGTCGAGGCAGGCAAGACCTGGCTCGGCCATCCGCGCGGGCTGTACCTGCTCTTCTTCGCGGAAATGTGGGAGCGTTTCTCCTATTACGGGATGCGCGCCATCCTCATCTTCTACCTCACCAAACATTTTCTCTTCGGCGAGGACAAGGCCTACCTCCTCTACGGCGCCTATACCTCGCTGGTCTATATCACGCCGGTCATCGGCGGCTATCTGGCCGACCGGTTCCTGGGGCCGCGCAAGGCGGTGCTGGTCGGCGGCGTGTTCATCGCCATCGGCCATTTCCTGATCGCCATCACCGAAGGGCCGGGGGGCCAAGACCCGCTGTTCCTCAACGGATTCTACTTCGCGCTGGCCAGCATCATCGTGGGGACGGGGTTCCTGAAGGCCAATATTTCGGTGCTGGTGGGCGAACTCTATGCGCGCGACGATCATCGCCGCGATCCGGCCTTCTCCATCTTCTACATGGGCATCAACATGGGCGGGATGCTCGGCCCGATCGTCTGCGGCCTGCTTGGCGAATTATGGGGCTGGAGCTGGGGCTTCGGCGCGGCGGGCGTCGGGATGCTGGCCGGTCTGGTCATGTTCGTTTGGCTCAAACCCTGGCTGTTGGGCAAGGGCGAGCCGCCCGCTCCGCAACAGTTGCGCGCTCGGACCGCGACCGGGCTTAGCCAGGAATGGACCATCTACCTGGCCGCCGCGCTGGGCGTCGCCGCGATCTGGCTGGTGATCCGCTATGCCGAACTGCTGGGCTATGCGCTGCTCGGCTTTGCGGCGCTGACGGTGGTCTATATAGTGTGGCGCACGGTCGGGACATTGGGGAGGATCGATCGCGACCGGATGTTCGCCGCGCTGTTCCTGATCGCCCTGAACCCGCTCTTCTGGGGGCTGTTCGAACAGACGGGTTCGTCGCTCAATATCTTCACCGACCGCAATGTCGACCGCGCTATGTTGGGCTGGGAGGTGCCTGCCTCGCTGTTCCAGTCGGTCAATTCGGTATTCATCATCCTGCTGGCGCCGTTGTTCGCCGTCCTGTGGACCTTCCTCGACAAACGGCGGCTGGAGCCATCCTCGCCCGCCAAGTTCGGTATCGGTCTGGTGCTGTGCGGCGCGGGGTTCCTGGTGCTGGTCGCAGGCGCAGCGATGGCGGGGGAAAATCTGACCCCGGTGATCTTCGTCTTCCTGATTTACCTGCTCCACACCATGGCAGAACTCTGCTTCTCGCCGGTCGGACTGTCCGCGATGACGCGATTGTCGGTGTCGAACATGGTGGGGCTGGTCATGGGCACATGGTTCCTGGCCATGGCGGCGGGCAATTTCATCGCCGGCCTGATCGCCCGCGCCACCGGCAGCGGGGAGGCGGGCGATGTGACCCAGGTGCTGGACGTGTATAGCCGCATCGGCTGGTTCGCGATCGTGGTGGGCGGACTGGTGCTACTCGTGTCGCCTTATATCAAGCGGTTGATGCATCTCGACCTGATTGGCGCGGAGGAAAAGGCATGAAGGCATATGGACGCGCGCTGCTGATCGCGGCGCTGCTGGCGGGGGTCGCCGGACCCGCCGTCGCGCGCAAGGACAAGGGCGAAGCGCCTATATCGCAGGGCCAGAATCAGGGATCGTCCGCCGAGCCGGACAATCCCTATCCATCGACCTACAAAGCCTATCCCGGCCGTCCCACGGCGATCCGGGGCGCCACCATCTTCGACGGGGAGGGCGGCCGCATCGACAATGGCGTTGTATTCCTGTCCGAAGGCAAGGTGACCGCGATCGGCGGACCGGACACGCCGATCCCCGCCGATATCGCCGTGTTCGACGGCACCGGCAAATATGTGACGCCGGGCGTGATCGATATCCACAGCCATCTGGGCGACTATCCTTCGCCCGGCGTGGATGCCAATAGCGACGGCAATGAGGCGACATCCGCGGTGACGCCGCATGTCTGGGCCGAACATAGCATCTGGCCGCAGGATGCGGGCTTTTCCCGCGCGCTCGCCAATGGCGGCGTCACCAGCCTCCAGATACTGCCCGGCTCCGCCAACCTGTTTGGCGGGCGCAGCGTGACGCTCAAGAATGTCCCGGCCCGCACCATGCAGGGGATGAAATTCCCCGGCGCGCCCTATGGCCTGAAAATGGCGTGCGGCGAAAATCCCAAGCGCGTCTATGGCAGCAAGGGCCGCGAACCTTCCACCCGCATGGGCAATATGGCGGTCAATCGCCAGACCTGGATCAAGGCGCGGGAGTATCAGAAGAAGCGCGCCGCCGGAAAGGACCAGACCCGCGACCTGGGCATGGAAACGCTGGCGGACGTGCTCGAAGGCAAGATCATGGTCCACAACCATTGCTACCGCGCGGACGAGATGGCCAATGTCATCGATATGAGCAAGGAGTTCGGTTATAAGGTCGCCGCCTTCCACCATGCGGTCGAAGCGTATAAAATCGCCGACCTGCTGCGCGACAATGGCATTTGCGCGGCTTTGTGGGGCGACTGGTATGGCTTCAAAATGGAAGCCTATGATGGCATCAAGGAGAATATTCCGCTCGTTCACCGCGCGGGCGCCTGCGCCATCGTCCATAGCGACGATCAGGATGGCATTCAGCGGCTGAATCAGGAAGCGGCCAAGGCGCTGGGCGCGGGCCGCCGCATGGGGATCGACATTTCGGACGAGGTCGCCTGGACCTGGCTCGCCATCAACCCGGCGCGCGCCATGGGCATCGATCAGCAGACCGGCAGCCTGAAAGTGGGCAAGATGGCCGATGTCGTGCTGTGGAATGGGAACCCGTTCAGCACCTATACGCGGCCGGAAAAAGTATGGATCGACGGCGCGCTGCTGTACGACAGCGCCAATCCCAAGCTGCGGCCGGTGGTCGATTTCGAACTGGGCCAGATCGGCGCGGGAGACGTGAAATGAACTATCCCACCAATAGAACGCCGTTCGCCCTGTTCGAACGAGCCACTGGTCTCGTTCGAATGTCGAAGGGCTCTCCATCTTGCTTGTTGAAAAGCCAGAAGGGGGCGTCGACTGGCTCAGCCCGAACGGTCCTGGGGGCCATGTTGCTCGCCGCCACGACCACTCCTGCCCTGGCCCAATCCATCGCCATCACCGGCGCGACGCTGGCCATTGGCGATGGATCGGAGCCGATCAAGAACGGCACTGTGGTCATCAGCGCGGGCAAGGTCGTCGCGGCTGGCGCAGGCGTGGTAGCGCCGGCGGGCGTCAAGACGATCGACGCCGGCGGCAAATGGGTGACGCCCGGCATCATGTCGGGCTTTTCCCGCGTCGGCCTGGCCGAAGTGCCGGCGGTCAAGGAAACCAACGACACCAGCGCCCGCTCGCTCTTCTCCGCCGCGATCGACGTCGCGCCGGTCATCAACCCACTCGCCAACCCGATCGCGATCAGCCGCACCGCGGGCGTCACCCGCGCCGTCGTCGCACCCGCGACCGGCACGAACATCTTCGCCGGGCAGGGCGCGGTGATCGATCTGGGCGCGGACATGAGCCCGATCACCCGGCCACGCGCCTTCCAATATGTCGAAATGGGCGAAGCGGGCGTCGAGGAGGCGGGCGGCAGCCGCGCGGCGATGATCCTGACCTTCAAGATGATGCTTACGCAAGCGCAGGATTATGCGAAGGCGCCCGCCAGCTATGACGGCCGATCGAAGGACGCGCTGCTCAACCGCGTCGATGCGCAGGCGTTGGTGCCGGTCGTCAGCGGGGCGATGCCGCTAATGGTCCACGCCGAAAGCGCACGCGATATCTTGGCGGTGCTGGCCCTGCGGCAGGATTTCCCGGCACTGAAGCTGATCCTGGCCGGGGCGACCGAAGGCTGGATGGTCGCGCCGCAGATTGCGGCGGCCAAGGTGCCGGTCATCACCGCGGGTCTGGAAGACCTGCCGTCGAGCTTCGAGAAGCTGGCCGCGACCCAGAGCAATGTCGGCCGTCTCGTGAAGGCGGGCGTGTCCGTGTCGATGGGAATGCTGACCGGCGACGATGCGCTGCAATTGCGCGCGGCGACGCAACAGGCAGGCAATATGGTGGCGCTGCTGAAAGTGCCGGGCGCCACGGGTCTGAGCTGGGGCCAGGCGCTGCGCACCATCACCTCGGCTCCTGCCGAAGCGATGGGGCTGGGCGACCGGATCGGATCGCTCACCCCCGGCAAGGCGGGCGACGTGGTGATCTGGGACGGCGACCCGCTGGAAATGACGTCGGCCCCGGTCGCGGTCTGGATCGACGGCGTGCAGCAGCCGCTGGAAAACCGCCAGACCAAGCTGCGCGACCGCTACGCGACGCCGGGCGAAGGGGCGCTGCCCAAGGCGTATGAATGGTGAGGGGGGGCTTCGGCCTCCTTCGCCTTTGGGCCTGATGTTGCGGTTGTCGGCGCGAGCCGCTCTATAGCTTCACCGCGGCCCCTTCGACAGGCCCAGGACAGGCTTGATCGGGGGGGGGGGCGCTTTTTTTCGCGTATCGAAGGGCGCGGGATGCCTGATTAAGCTCCAGCATGACGAGAGCGAATATTTGCTCACGACAGCCATTGGGAAACCACATACGCAGCGCCAACTTGGATCACATAGTGATAGATATTTCAGGTCATCATGTCTGTTTGAGACGATAGCTTTTACAAAGCCGACCTTCCGCAAACCACCCTTTGCCGTCAATCCGCTGTCCACGCAGTCGCGCGGCTGCGTCGATCCGGCGCCAAGCGCGACTCTCATGCGCGATATGCGGGAGGTTAGAGAAGTTCCGCGACCAATCCGTTGAAATCGAAAAGATCGAAGCGAGCAGGTCCCATCCGAAAGCCCGGAAAATCACACCGCAAAGCGCATGTCCAGGGCTGGACCCTAGCTACCGGTAGCGCCCCACACGTCGCTGGCCTTCACATAGCCGCGCTGGCCCTTGGCGTCGAAATTGCACCAGCCGCCCGAACAATCGCCCAGCCGCCCGACCACGCCGCGTTCCGCCCGGAACAGCGCCCGCGCGCCATCGCGCGGCGATTCGCGCAGCGGCGCGACTTCGGACCGGACGATCGCGGTCGGCGTATCGCTCAGCAGGCGGACATGCATCCAGCCCTGCGCGCCGTCGGGGTCTTCCACTTTGCGCCACAGGCCCAGCACCTGCACCACCTTCACCGGCAGGTCGCGGCGGCGGTAGATCCAGTTGGACGGGTAATCCAGGCTCGGCCCGACGCGCATCCGCGCTTCGTCCTGCGACAGCGACGCCCAATAGGGGACCGGCTTGCCCGGCCCGGCCCATGCGGCGCTCGCCGCCATCAAGGACGCGACCACGCCCGCGCCCAGCAAAAGACGCTTCATTCCAGACCCGAACCCATAGTCACCCATGGCCTTCCCATACTCCCGGCTGGCCCGCCCCGACAAGCGTTGATGTCACCTGTCGCCATATCCGCTTGACCGGCGGCGCGGGCGGGCATAGCGGCTTTGCCATGGCCAAGAAGCAGCGTCCCGCAAAGCCGCGCGTCATCGTCACGCGCCGCCTGCCGCCCAATGTGGAGGCGCGCATGGCCGAATTGTTCGACGCCAGCTTCAATGTCGGCGATGTCGCGATGAACCGCACCGATCTCGCCCGCGCCATGGCCCAGTGCGACGTGCTGGTGCCCTGCATCAGCGACCAGATCGACGCCGCGCTGCTGGCGGCCGCGCCGGAGCGGCTGCAACTGATCGCCAGTTTCGGCAGCGGGGTGGATCATATCGACCTGTCGGCCGCGCGGGCGAAGGGGATCATCGTGACCAACACGCCCGGCGTGCTGACCGAGGACACGGCCGACATGACGATGGCGCTGATCCTGTCGGTGCCGCGCCGCCTGGCCGAGGGCGAGAAGCTGGTCCGGTCGGGTGAATGGCGCGGCTGGAGCCCGTCGGGTATGCTGGGCCACCGCATCGGCGGCAAGAAACTGGGCATTATCGGCATGGGGCGGATCGGCCGCGCCGTCGCCCGCCGCGCCCGCGCCTTCGGCCTGTCGATCGCCTATCATAACCGCCATCGCCTGCCCTTCGAAGTGGAGCAGGAACTGGAGGCGGAATGGCATGGCGATCTGGATGCGCTGCTGAGGGCGAGCGACATAATATCGATCCATTGCCCGCTCAACGCCGACAGCCGCGGGGTGATCGACGCGCGGCGGATCGGGCTGATGCCGCCGCACGCCTATCTCATCAACACATCGCGGGCGGAGATCACCGACGAACAGGCGCTGATCGCGGCGCTGGACGACGGGCGGATCGCCGGTGCGGGCTTTGACGTCTATACCCATGAACCGGCGGTCGATCCGCGGCTGCTGGCGCTGGCCAACGTCGTGCTGCTGCCGCATATGGGGTCCGCGACGTTCGAGGGGCGCGACGCAACCGGCGCGCGAGTGATCGCCAACATCCGCACCTGGGTCGATGGCCATCGACCGCCGAACCAGGTGCTGGAAGGCTGGGTCTGATCGTTTAAGCGGTGGCGAGCTGGTCCTTCAAACCGTTCACCACGACTTGGCCATGCGCCACCGATTCATGGGCCCGGCGCACCACATCCTGCGTGTCCGCGTCGATCGCCTCGTCCTTGAGCACGCGCTCAAATTCTTCGCGCAGATAATCCTCGCCACGATCAATCGCCTGAATGACGGCCTTGTCGCCGCCGCCCAGCGCTACGAAGATGTCCTCCATCCGGCGGTGCACTGTGCCCGCCACGGAGCCGAACTCGTTGGGCTTCCCGCCCAGAGAACGGCTGCGCGCCTGTAGCAGGTCGATCGCCTTGGCGCGTTCGGCCGCCAGATCGCGAAAGAGGGTCTGAAACGCCTCCGACTTCACCTTGTCGGCGCTATGTTCATAGCCTTTCACGCTATCGATCAGCGTCGTGATCAGATCGTCCAGCTTGCTGATGGCATGATTGTTCGACATCGCCTTCTCCTTTGATGCGGCGGGGGAAGAACGGCCGATCGGGCGCGATTGTTCATTCAACCATCTGACAATAAACCTTAATCCTGCGTTATCCATAGTTGCGGTGGAGCGGAACAAGCATCGTCTCCGTCGGTTGATGCTGGCATAGACCGGATACGAAACGAAAGGACGTCCCATGCTCAAGCTGGCCATCATCTCCCTTGTCATCGCCGCCGTGCTGGCCCTGCTCGGCTTTGGCGGCGCGGCCGGCACGTTCGTCGGCATCGCCAAGATATTGTTCTTCATCGCGATCGCCGTATTTGTGCTGTTCCTCGTGCTGGGACTATTGGCTGGCAAGGGCATTAAGGACGCGATAGATTGATGCGATGACGGAGATTGGTGCTGGAGTGGATGAAACCGGCAGATTGCTGCGCGATGAGGCCGGCTTTCTGCTCCAGCGCGATCTGGGCGGCAGTTATCGCCTGGTCCTGCTGCGCGTGCCCGTCGATCATGTCGAAAAACGGGTGCGGGTGCAGGGCTATTATGCCGGAGACGGCATTGTCGAGGCGGAGGGCGTAGCGGCCGCCTGAACGCTGGCTCTCCCCCTTGCCAAAAGCGCGCGGACGCGCGAACCATTGCCTCCATGCGCAAGATTCTATCCCTGATGCTCGCCGTCGCCGCCCCAGTGCTGGCGCAGGCGCAAACGCCCCATGAACAATTGGCCAAGGTCATAGATGACCATTGGTCCTGGTATCTTTCGACCCATCCGGTCGAGGCCACAGCGCGGGGCGTGCGCGATTATGACGACCGCATCTATGACATATCGCTGGGCGCGCGGGATGCGCAGATCAAGGCGGAGCGGGGGTTTGCCGCCCGATTGCAGACGCTGTCGGCCGATGTGCTCGACCCGGCGGACCGGGTGAATCGCGACGTGCTGTTGTGGATGTTGCGCGACGATATTGATGGCGACGCGCATCCCGCCGAGCGGTTGATGCTCTTCACCACCTATTATGGCTGGCATCAGGGCTTTTCCGGCATGGCGGACGGCCTGCCTTTCTATAATCGCGCCGATTATGACAGCTATCTGACGCGGCTGGCGCTTTACCCCCGGCAGAATGGCGACGCGCTGGCGATCACGCGGCAGGCGATCAAGAGCGGTTATGTCCAGCCCTGTTCGGTGCTGCAAAATTATGCGGGGACGATCAGCGGCATTGTGGCGGGCAAGCCGGAAGAGACGCGCTTCTACGAACCGTTTGCGCGCGCCAGACCGCGCGATATCAGCGATGCCGACTGGAGCGCGATGCAGGCACGCGCCGTTACGCTGATCCGCGACGTGCTGACGCCCGAATATCGCAAATGGCACGACCTGTTCGTGGCGGACTATCTGCCCCATTGCCGCAAGAGCGACAGCGCGTCGTCGCTGCCGGGCGGGGCGGCCTGGTATGCCAGCCGGGTCAAGGCGCATACCACCACGGACCTGACGCCCGACCAGATTCACACGATCGGCTTGGAAGAGGTCGCCCGTATCGGCAAGCGGATGGACGCCATAGCGGCCAAGGCCGGCTATCCCAGCCGCGCGGCCTATATCGCGCATCTGCGCACCGACCCCAGCTATTATGCGAAAACGCCGGAGGAATTGCTGCGCGTCGCGGCGCGGCAGGCCAAGGCGATCGACGGCCTGCTGCCGCGCTATTTCGGCACGCTGCCGCGACTTCCCTATGGCCTGAAAGCTACCCCGGCGGCCGAGGCGGAGGGAACGACGACGGCCTATTATATGCCCGGCGCGCCGGAAAGCGGGATATCCGGCACCTATTTCGTCAATAGCTCCAAGCTCGACCAGCGGCCTTATTGGGAGTTGCCCGCGCTGACCGCGCATGAAGCGGTGCCGGGCCACCATAACCAGATCGCGCTGCAACAGGAATTGCCGCTGCCGCCGTTCCGCAAATATCTGGCGGGGTTCACCGCCTATGTTGAGGGCTGGGCGCTCTATACCGAATATCTGGGGGAAGAGATGGGGCTGTACGACACGCCCGAAAAGATGATGGGGCGGCTGTCCTACGAAATGTGGCGCGCCTGCCGACTGGTGGTGGACACCGGCATCCATGCCAAGGGATGGGACAAGGGCAGGGCGGTCGCCTTCATGAAGACCAACAGCGCGCTGTCCGACGCGAACATCGATGCGGAGGTGAACCGCTATATCAGCTGGCCGGGTCAGGCGCTGGGCTACAAGCTGGGGGAGATCAAGATCCGGGCGTTGCGCGCAAAGGCGGAGGCGACGCTGGGGCCGAAATTCGACCTGCGCCGATTCCATGACGCGGTGCTGGCGCAGGGAGCCGTACCGCTGACCGTGCTGGACAGCCAGATGGACAGTTGGATCGCGGCGGAGAAGGCCAAGGGATAGCCATCATCCTTAAGTCCATTCTTTACTCAGAGTAATAGCAAAAGTCGCAGTTTCCGGCCGATTGGTATAGATGGCGGCATCATTTTGCTGCGCCGCCGCGACTTGCCAATGCGCGTCTCTTGCCGTACCGGAACCGCGTCAGCTCCCAGACCGGGCATAAAGATCGGCAAGTGGCGCTGCGCGTCGAGTCCGTACACTTTATGACGTTGGGAACGAGATGAGCATTTACCTGGATTATCTGGCCGAAATCGACAGCCGAAAGACTCAGGGACTCGCGCCCAAGCCGATCGACGATGGTGCACTGGTCGCTGAGATCATCACCCTGATCCGGGATGCGGGCAGCGAACATCGCGCCGACGCGCTGAAATTCTTCATCTACAACACGCTGCCCGGCACCACGAGCGCTGCGGCGGTCAAGGCGGCGTTCCTGAAGCAGATCATCCAGGGTCAGGCGATCGTCCCGGAAATCACGGTGGCCTTCGCGTTCGAACTGCTCAGCCACATGAAGGGCGGCCCTTCGATCGCCGTGCTGCTGGACATCGCGCTGGGCGATGACGCCAAGCTTGCAGGTCAGGCCGGCGACGTCCTCAAGACCCAGTTCTTCCTCTACGATGCCGACATGTTCCGCCTGCGTGACGCCCATGCGGCGGGTAACGCCGTGGCGACGGGCGTGCTGGAAAGCTACGCCAGGGCGGAGTTCTTCACCAAGCTGCCGGAGGTCGAGGACGAGATCGAGGTCGTCACCTATATTGCGGGCGAAGGCGATATTTCCACCGACCTCCTCTCGCCGGGCAACCAGGCGCATTCGCGCTCCGACCGCGAACTGCACGGCCTGTGCATGATGACGCCGCAGGCGCAGCAGGAAATCGTGGCGTTGAAGGCGCAGCACCCGGACAAGCGCGTGATGCTGATCGCAGAAAAGGGCACGATGGGCGTAGGTTCGTCGCGCATGTCGGGCGTCAACAATGTGGCGCTGTGGACCGGCAAACAGTCCAGCCCCTATGTGCCCTTCGTCAACTACGCCCCGGTCGTCGGCGGCACCAACGGTATCTCGCCGATCTTCGCGACCACCGTGGACGTGACCGGCGGCATCGGCATCAACCTGAAAAACTGGGTCAAGATGACCGGCCCGGATGGCAAGCCGATCCTGAACAATGACGGCAATCCGGTGCTGGAGGAGAAATTCTCGGTCGCGACCGGCACCGTGCTCAAGATCGACGTGAAGAACAAGAAGCTGACGGACGAGGCCGGCAACGAACTGGTCGATGTCGCCGCCGCCTTCACGCCGCAGAAGATGGAATTCATGAAGGCGGGCAGCAGCTACGCCATCGTGTTCGGCAAGAAGCTCCAGACGTTTGCCGCCGAAACGCTGGGCGTGGAAGCGCCGCTGGTGTTCGCGCCGAACAAGGAAATCACGGTCGAGGGTCAGGGCCTGACCGCCGTAGAGAAGATTTTCAACCGCAACGCCGTCGGCGTGACGCCCGGCAAGGTGCTGCACGCGGGGTCGGACGTGCGCGTGAAGGTGAACATCGTGGGGTCGCAGGACACGACCGGCCTGATGACCGCGCAGGAACTGGAAGCGATGGCGGCGACCGTCATTTCGCCGCTGGTCGATGGCGCCTATCAGTCGGGCTGTCATACGGCATCGGTGTGGGACAAGAAGGCGCAGGCCAACATCCCCAAGCTAATGAGCTTCATGAACAATTTCGGCCTCATCACCGCGCGCGACCCCAAGGGCGTCTATCATGCGATGACGGACGTGATCCACAAGGTACTGAACGACATCACCGTGGACGATTGGGCGATCATCATCGGCGGCGACAGCCACACCCGCATGTCGAAGGGCGTGGCGTTCGGCGCGGACTCCGGCACGGTTGCATTGGCGCTGGCCACGGGCGAGGCGACCATGCCGATCCCGCAATCGGTGAAAGTCACGTTCAAGGGCAAGATGCAGCCCTATATGGATTTCCGTGACGTCGTCCACGCGACCCAGGCGCAGATGCTGGCGCAGTCCGGCGGCGAAAATGTGTTCCAGGGCCGCATCATCGAAGTGCATATCGGCACGCTGCTGGCGGATCAGGCCTTCACCTTCACCGACTGGACGGCCGAGATGAAGGCCAAGGCGTCGATCTGCATTTCGGAAGACGCAACGCTGATCGAGTCGCTGGAAATCGCCAAGTCGCGCATCCAGATCATGATCGACAAGGGCATGGAAAATGCCGCCGGCACGTTGCGCGGCCTGATCGCCCTGGCGGACAAGCGCATCGCGGAAATCCGTTCGGGCGAAAAGCCCGCGCTGACGCCGGACGCCAACGCCAAATATTTCGCCGAAATCGTGGTCGATCTCGACCTGATCGACGAGCCGATGATCGCCGACCCGGACGTCAACAATGCCGACGTGTCCAAGCGCTACACCCACGACACCATCCGGCCTGTTTCCTACTATGGCGGCACAAAGAAAGTCGATCTGGGCTTCATCGGGTCGTGCATGGTGCACAAGGGCGACATGAAGATACTGGCCCAGATGCTCAAGAATATCGAGGCGAGCGAAGGCAAGGTCGAGTTCAAGGCGCCGCTGGTCGTCGCCCCGCCGACCTATAATATCGTCGACGAGCTGAAGGCCGAGGGCGATTGGGACGTGCTGAAGAAATATGCCGGGTTCGAGTTTGATGACGTGGCGCCCAAGAATGTGGCCCGCACCAGTTACGAGAATATGCTGTATCTGGAGCGTCCCGGCTGCAACCTGTGCATGGGCAATCAGGAAAAGGCCGCCAAGGGGGACACCGTCCTCGCCACCTCGACCCGCTTGTTCCAGGGCCGTGTCGTGGAGGATACGGACGAGAAGAAGGGGGAATCGCTGCTGGCGTCGACCCCGGTCGTGGTGCTGTCGACCATACTGGGCCGCACGCCCAATATGGACGAATATAAGAGCGCGGTCGTCGGCATCGACCTGACCAAGTTCGCGCCGTCTGTGGCGCACT
The DNA here is from genome assembly GCF_004152865.1 of Sphingobium cupriresistens. GTDB lineage: Bacteria > Pseudomonadota > Alphaproteobacteria > Sphingomonadales > Sphingomonadaceae > Sphingobium > Sphingobium cupriresistens. The sequence continues at coordinate 94,288 of NZ_SEOO01000006.1, forward strand.
GATCCAGGGGACTATTGTCCTTTTGTAAATAATGCCGCCGCCGCGTTCGTCCCATTGGGAAACGCGGCGGCGGCATTGCCGTTTATGACAGTTCTTAGAACGTAAGACCGGATTCGTTCGAAACGAACGGAGAGGGGTTGAATGGGTATGGTCGGTCTGACCCAGCCTCAGGACCAGCCGCCCATCCACCCGCGATGTTGCGATGCGGCGAGCGGCAGCGGCGTTTCGCATCGCGCGCATTCCGCCACCACCCGGCCCACGATCCACTGGTTGCCGCCGCAGTCGGGACAGGGGATTGCCCGTCCCTCACGATATTGCGGATTGATAGCAGATATCCTGGTTTCGACGGGCGAAAGATGTGCTTCCATGACTGTTTCCCCTTTCTGCGCCACCAACGCTTCAATGTGCGAAACATATCCCTACATAAGGGGTTCAGGCTGCGGCGCCATTTGACTTGAACCCCTCAAATGTTATGGCACCGCAGCATCGGGACATACCGGCTTCGACCATGGGTTGGGGCGCATCCCTGCCACCTTGCCGTGCGGTTTCTGATCGCCGTTCTGCGAGCTTCTGGTGGAAACGCGCCGTCCTCTGGCCGAGGCCATGCGAGGAGACGCACATCTTATGACCGCCATCGGACAGGACACTCTGGGCACGCGCGACATGTTGAACGTGGGCGGCACGGACATTGCCTATTATTCGTTGAAGAAGGCCGCGGCGAAGCTGGGCGACGTGTCGCATTTGCCTTTCTCGATGAAGGTGCTTCTGGAAAATCTGCTCCGTTTTGAAGATGGCGTGACGGTGACGGTGGAAGACATCCAGGCGATCGTCGATTGGCAGCAGGACCGGGGCAAGGCGCAGCGCGAAATCCAGTATCGTCCCGCGCGCGTGCTGCTGCAGGATTTCACCGGCGTGCCCTGCGTGGTCGATCTGGCCGCGATGCGCGACGCGATGAACGCGCTGGGCGCCGACGCGACCAAGATCAACCCGCAGGTGCCCGTCCACCTTGTCATCGACCACAGCGTCATGGTCGACGAGTTCGGCACGCCCAAGGCGTTCGAACAGAATGTGGAAATCGAATATCAGCGTAATATGGAACGCTACGACTTCCTGAAATGGGGCAGCAAGTCCCTGGCCAATTTCTATGCCGTGCCGCCGGGCACCGGCATCTGCCATCAGGTCAATCTGGAGAATATCGCGCAGGCGGTGTGGTCATCGGTGGATACGGACGGGACCACCGTCGCCTATCCCGACACCTGCGTGGGCACCGACAGCCATACTACGATGGTCAACGGCCTGGGCGTGCTGGGTTGGGGCGTGGGCGGGATCGAGGCGGAAGCGGCGATGCTGGGCCAGCCGGTTTCCATGTTGATCCCCGAAGTCGTCGGCTTCAAGTTCACCGGCAATCTGACGGAAGGCGTCACCGCGACCGACCTCGTGCTGACCTGCACCCAGATGCTGCGCGCGCGCGGCGTGGTGGGGCGCTTCGTCGAATATTTCGGTCCCGGTCTCGCCACCCTGTCGCTGGCCGACCGTGCGACGCTGGCCAATATGGCGCCCGAATATGGCGCAACCTGCGGCTTCTTCGGCATCGATGACAAGACGCTGGACTATATGCGCCTGACGGGCCGCACCGACGACAATATCGCGCTGGTCGAAGCCTATGCCAAGGAACAGGGCTTCTGGATCGACCCCGCGATCGAGCCGGTCTTCACCGACACGCTGGAACTGGACCTGTCCACCGTCGTCCCCAGCCTGGCCGGTCCCAAGCGCCCGCAGGACCGCGTCGCCCTGCCGGACGTCGATGACGTGTTCAACGCGGATCTGGTCAATACCTACAAGAAGGCGCAGCAGCGCGTGACCGTAGCGGGCGAGGATTTCGACATTGGCGACGGCGACGTCACCATCGCCGCGATCACCAGTTGCACCAACACGTCGAACCCCAGCGTCATGGTCGCGGCCGGCCTGGTCGCCAAGAAGGCGAACGAACTGGGCCTCAAGCCCAAGCCCTGGGTCAAGACGTCGCTGGCGCCCGGCAGCCAGGTCGTCACCGACTATTTCAACAAGGCGGGGCTTCAGGAACATCTGGACGCGATCGGCTTCAACCTGGTCGGCTATGGCTGCACCACCTGCATCGGCAACTCCGGCCCGCTGGCGCCCGCGATCAGCGCGGCGATTAACGACAATGGCCTGGTCGCCGCCGCCGTCATTTCCGGAAACCGCAACTTCGAAGGCCGTGTGTCGCCTGACGTGCGCGCGAACTTCCTGGCCAGCCCGCCGCTGGTCGTCGCCTATGCGCTCAAAGGCACGGTGATCGAAGACTTCATCACCACGCCGATCGGCGTCAGCACGACGGGTAACGACGTCTATCTCAAAGATATCTGGCCGACCAATGACGAAGTCGCCACGACCATGGCCGGGTGCATGGATCGCGCCATGTTTCAGGCGCGCTACGCCAATGTCTATAAGGGCGACGCGCATTGGCAGGCGATCGACGTGACGGGGTCGGACACCTACAGCTGGCGTGCGGGTTCCACCTATGTCGCCAACCCGCCCTATTTCGAGGGGCTGAGCATGACCCCGGCGCCGGTCACCGACATCATCGAGGCCAGGCCGCTGGCGATCTTCGGCGATTCGATCACGACCGACCATATTTCGCCGGCCGGGTCGATCAAGGCGTCCTCGCCCGCGGGCCAATGGCTGAGCGAGCATCAGGTCGCGCAGGCCGACTATAACAGCTATGGTTCGCGTCGTGGCCATCATGAAGTGATGATGCGCGGCACCTTCGCCAATATCCGCATCAAGAATCTGATGCTGGACGGGGTGGAAGGCGGTATGACCCGCTATGACGGCGAAACCATGCCGATCTATGACGCGGCCATGAAGCACAAGGCCGACGGCACGCCGCTGGTGGTGATCGGCGGCAAGGAATATGGCACGGGATCGTCGCGCGACTGGGCGGCCAAGGGCACCAACCTGCTGGGCGTCCGATCGGTCATCGTCGAGAGTTTCGAGCGTATTCACCGCTCCAACCTGGTCGGCATGGGCGTGCTGCCGCTCCAGTTCAAGGATGGCGAGAGCAAGGACACGCATGGTTTTACCGGCGACGAGACATTCACGATCCAGAATGTCGCGGGTTTGAAGCCCCGGCAGGATGTGGACGTGATCGTGAAGCGGGCCGACGGATCGACCTTCACCTTCACGGCGCTGTGCCGGATCGACACGATCAACGAGCTGGAATATTTCCTGAACGGCGGCATCCTGCAATATGTGCTGCGCAAGCTGGCGGCTTGATCGGTTGCGCCGATGACCTGAACAAAGGGTATTCTCTGGAGGGAAAGCCCTTTGTTCATGCGTTCAGGGTAAAAGCGCCGCCGGCACCCGACCAATCATAATTTTGTCATGACCGTCTGAAAGCCATCAGGCTGACCCGAAGGAGATGGCGCGTGAAGATGAGCATCGCAATTGTCATGTTGCTGGCGGGGACGAACGTGCAGGCGCAGGAGGCCGATGCGCCGGCGGCGAGGGATTTCGGCGCATATGGCCGTGACGCCGCCGAAGATAGCATGATCGATTTTGCGCGGTGCGTGGTGCGCGGGTCGCCGCGGACGGCGGCGGATGCACTGGCGACGCGCCCAGGAACGCGGGAAGAAACAGCCCGTTTCAACGCTATCGCCAAAAGTCGTAAGGGATGTCTGAGGCACGGAAAGCTGCGCATGAAGGGCAATTGGATGCGCGGCGCGTTGGCCGAACAGCTTTATCTTAACCGCTTTGCAACGCCGCCAGTGGAACCCGCCCGCCCGGACGCGCCTGCGCCTGTCGTGGCGGAAGGGACCAGCGCCTATCAAGCCTATGCGGATTGCGCCGTCGCGCGCAACGCGCCGGCGATCGATACGCTGATGCGCAGCAAGGCGGGAAGCGGGGAGGAACGCCTTGCTTATGGTCAGGCTATGCCGGCGCTTTCTTCCTGCCTAGCGGGGGGAGAAAATACCCGCTTAAAAATAGATCGCGCCGTGTTGCGCGGCTATCTGGCGGAAGCATTGCTTGATTTTCGCAAAAGGCCGCCGGGCTAATTAAGTGAAGCCAAGTCGCCACTGACGCGGATTGCCGCCCGATCGACCAAAGCTCGTCCGATGCGCCGATGAAAGCATTTACTGCGTCTATGGGCGCATCGACGGCGGACGGCTCCCCGTCGGAGCACGGATTCGGCAAACTGATTGGTTAAATCACGGCTGCTGCGCGGGGCCAAGCCGATAGCCGCAATTTTCGACGCCCAAGAAAGGCTGGGCTGGCGTCGCGCGCCGAGGCTGGTTAGCACAAGAGATAATGAAAAGAGCATTGATCGTCCGACATGTGCCGCGCGAAGGCGCCGCAGGCTATTTGCAGCCGATCGAGGCGGCCGGCTATCATATCGACCGGATCGATGTCGCCAGCCCCGATTTCGCGGGCGTGGACCTGTGCGATCCCGACTTGCTGATCATGATGGGCGGGCCGATGGGCGTGTATGAAACGGACATCCACCCCTGGATATCGACGCAGATCGAGAAGCTGGCGTCGCGGCTGGCGGCCGATCGGCCGACGCTGGGCGTGTGTCTGGGCAGTCAGATGATTGCGGCGGCGCTGGGCGCGCCTGTTTATCCCGGCGGGCATATGGAATTGGGCTTTGCGCCGGTCAGCGTGAACGGGGCGGGCATGGCGTCGCCGCTGCGCCATTTGATCGATGTGCCGGTGTTGCATTGGCACAGCGACACGTTCGATCTGCCCGACAATGTCGATTTGCTGGCATCAACGCCCAAATATGCGCATCAGGCGTTCCGGCGCGGGTCCAATCTGCTGGCGCTGCAATTTCATGCGGAGATGGGCGAAGACCCGCGGTTCGAGGATTGGCTGACCCATTTTTGGGCCGACTTGGACGTGGCGCAGCAATGCGGCATCGCGTTGCGGGAGGATCACGACCTGCATGGCCCGATCGCGGTAGCCGCGGGCAGGGCAATGATCGGCGAATGGCTGGCGGGAACGAGACTTTAGTTGCGGCTTGATCTTGCCGCGGCCTCTCTATTAACTCCTACAAATGAAGAAGATGACAGTGGAAACGAGCCGCCGCGATCTGTTCGCGGCCGGCATGGCGGGGATGGCGGCGGTTAGCGTCGCGCGGGCGGCGGATGCTGCCGAGCCGGGCAAGGCGGTGCTGGCGCCCCGGCCGCCGATGGGATGGAATAGCTGGAACAGCTTCGCCACGACCATCACCGAGCGCCAAGCGCGCGAGACGGCCGCCATCATGGCGGAAAAGCTGCTGCCGTTCGGCTATGATATCTTCACCGTCGATATCCAATGGTATGAGCCGGAAGCGTCGAGCTATACTTATAATGCCGCGCCCAAGCCGGCGATGGACGCTTATGGCCGGATGATCCCGGCGCCAAATCGGTTTCCGTCGAGCGCGGGCGGCAAGGGCTTTGCGCCGCTGGCCAAGGCGGTCCATGCGCTTGGCCTAAAGTTCGGCATCCATGTGATGCGGGGCATCCCGCGGGCGGCGGTGGACGCGAACCTGCCGATTCTGGGGACGCGCTATCGCGCGAGGGATGTGGCCGACATAGCAAGCATCTGTTCCTGGAACCCCGATATGTATGGCGTCGACATGACGCGGCCGGGCGCGCAGGCCTATTATGACAGTATCTTTCGCCTCTATGCCGACTGGGGCGTGGATTTCGTCAAGATGGACGATATGAGCCGGCCGTATGACGCCCATGCGCCGGAGATCGAAGCGGCGCACAAGGCGATCATGGCGACGGGGTGGCCGATCATGTTGAGCCTGTCGCCAGGTGAAACGCCGGTGATCCGCGGCGATCATGTCCGCAAATATGCGCAGATGTGGCGCATCTCCGACGATTTCTGGGATGATTGGGCGATGCTGGAGGCGCAGTTCACACGGCTGGAGAATTGGACGCCCTGGCGCGGGCCGGGGTCATGGCCCGACGCCGACATGCTACCGCTGGGGCGGCTGGCGCTGGGGGAGCGGGATACGCGCTTCACCCCCGATGAGCAGCAGACGTTGATGACGCTATGGGCGATCGCGCGGTCGCCGCTCATCATGGGGGGCGATTTGCGGCATCTGGATGCGCCGACGCTGGCGCTGCTGACTAATGAAGAGGTGCTGGCGGTCAATCAGGCAAGCGAAGGCAATTGCCCGCATTTCGTGGCGGATGGCGTGCGCGTCTGGTCGGCGATCGCGCAGGGTGGCAAGGGCCGCTATGTCGCACTGTTCAATACCGGCGACAAGGCGCGCGAGGTCGGGATCGGGCTGCGCGATCTGGGAATTAGCGGGCCGGTCGCGGTGCGCGATTTGTGGGCGGGCAAGGCGCTGGCGCAGCAGAGGGAGCGGGTAAGCGCGATGCTGCCGCCGCACGGGGCGGGGCTCTATCGGTTGAGTTAATGACCTACCTTCGTTGTTTTACTTGCGCGCCGAGGCGCTTTTGTCGCGGATGGTCTTGAACTCAGAACCGGCCTTCCATTCCGGCCAGCGGGTCGAGTTCGCCAAGTCACGACCGATGTCGCGCATCAGGTCGATATCCTGCGCCGCCCCCTCCATTCGCCAGTCCGGCCCCCAGGCGTCACAGGCCTGGTGATAGCATGTGCCGGTATAGGCGTCGATCCAGGCCTGGCCCGCGGGGCGGCCGCCCTCGACCAGGTCGGATGCGCCCGCCAGGCCCATCATCAGCAGGACAGGCACGCCACGCTTGGCCATGGAGAAATGGTCGGCGCGGTAGAAAAGGCCGCGTTCGGGCAGGCTTTCCTGTGTGATGACGCGGCCCTGCTTTGCCGCGAACGTCGCCAGATCGTCTTCCAGGCTGTTCTGGCCTTTGCCGATCAGGATCACGTCCTTCGCCTTGCCGGCGGTCTGGAGCACGTCGATGGTGAGGTTGGCGACGGTCTTGTCGATCGGATAGACGGGGTTCTGGGCATAATGTTCGGATCCCAGCAGCCCGCGTTCCTCGGCGGTCCAGGCGGCGAAGACGACCGAGCGGTCGGGTGCAGGCGCCGCCTTGAACGCGCGGGCGATTTCGAACAGGCCGGCCATGCCGAGCGCGTCGTCATTGGCTCCAGCACGATAGATGCGGCCCTGCGCGTCCGGCGCGCCCTCGCCATAGGCGTCCCAATGGGCGCCGTACATGACGGTTTCGTCAGGGCGTTTGGCGCCGGGGATGCGGGCGAGGACGTTCGCGCTCTGCACCACTTCCTGGGTCACCGGGAAGGCGGCGGAGAAGGTCGCGCCCTTCAACGCGACCGGCTTGAATTTGGCCGATCGCGCCTGTTTGCGCAGCGCGGCGAGATCGAGGCCTGCGCCGGCGAACAGCTTGCTCGCGGCCTCGCCCTCGACCCAGCCTTGCACCTGGAGGCTGGTCAGCTTGTCGGGCGCGCGGACCAGATCGTAATTCTCGCCAGCCGGGCTGGTGACGACGTTCCAGCCATAGCCCGCACCCGGCGTGTCATGGACGATCAGCGCGCCGACCGCGCCGTGGCGGGCGGCTTCTTCGAATTTGTAGGTCCAGCGGCCATAATAGGTCATCGTCTTGCCGCCGAACTTGCCGAACGGGTCTTCGCTCTTGGCCGCCTCGAAATCCGGGTCGTTGATGAGGAAGACGGCAATCTTGCCCTTCAGGTCCACGCCCTTGAAATCGTCCCAGCCGCGTTCAGGGGCGGAGACGCCATAGCCCACGAACACCAAGGGCGCCTTGGCGATCGCGACATTGTCCTTGGGTTGCAGGGTGGAGAGATAGATCTGCTTGCCGAAGCTCCAGGGCGTGGACGCGCCATTTTGCGCGATCGACAGCGTTTCCGCCTGGCCGAGGCGGGTGTGGAGCAACGGTACAGTCTGCACCCACTGGCCGTCCGGGCCGCCGGGCTCCAGACCCAATTGTTCAAAGCGGGCGACGATATAGCCGATCGTCCGTTCCTCCCCCACGGTGCCGGGCGCACGGCCCTGGAACAGGTCGGACGCCAGCGTGCGAACCGATCGTTCCAACTGCTTGGGGTCGGTCTGGGCGTGGAGGGGCAGGGCGGCGGTCAGGCCGAGGGCCAAAGCGAGGATGCGTGTCATCATCCCGCCGGTCTAAACCGCTGCGACGATGGGCGAAAGGGCGTTCAGAACTCGATTTCGAGTTCGGCCATCTCTTCCGGTTCGTTGCGCGCATCCTCGATCCATTCGCGCATCAGCGGCCAACTGTTGATCGTCTGGCAATAGGCGGCGGATGTGGCGGACAGCGGGACGGCATAGGTCAGGAAGCGCTGGGCCACCGGCGCGAACATGGCGTCGGCGACGGTCGGCTCCTCGCCGAACAGCCAGGGACCGCCGTAGCTGCCCAGACATTCGGCCCAGATCGTTTCAATCCGGTCGATATCGGGCTTGGCCCCGGAAAAGATTGGGAAGCGCGCGTGGCGCACCTTCAAATTCATCGGCAGGGCGGAACGCAGATTGGCGAAGCCCGAATGGATTTCCCCCGACACCGACCGGCAATGAGCGCGGGCGATGCGATCGGCCGGATACATGCCGACATTGGGATAGAGTTCGTGCAGATATTCCGCGATCGCCAGCGTGTCCCACACGCTGGCGTCCTCATGCGTCAGGCGGGGCACCAGCACCGAAGGAGACAGGAGCAGCAGTTCGGCGCGATTTTCGGGATCATCGAGCGCGATCGTCTTTTCCACCACCCGCAACCCCGCGAGTCGGCACAAGAGCCAGCCGCGTAACGACCAGGAGGAATAATTCTTGCTGGAAAGAGTGAGTTCCGCGATCGCCATGGCATACCCTCCTGCTTACGGTCAGCCTCACATTTATGATGATGCGGCGCAACATAAAAAGCATGTATAGCGTTTCATCGAAATACCGATTCGGTTCGCGCACACAGGACAAGGCTCAACCTTCATCATGCGTATGCTTTACAGTGGTTATCAGGCCTGGAACGACATGCTGGCGCCAGCGCGTTTCGGGGCGCAGATCGCACTTGGTGTTCGCGACAAATTGGGGCCGATGGCGGATTGGGCGATGCCGCGCCGTATGTTTGCGCTGATGGACGTGTTCCAGGGCGCGAAGCTGACGCACAAGCGTCCCGCCTATGACATTCACACCGTCACCAGCGGCAATGCGGAAGTGTCGGTGCGCGAGGAAATCACGCTCGACCTGCCGTTTGGCGACCTGTTGCACTTCGTCAAGGATGATGTGGAGGCGGCGCAACCCAAGGTGCTGGTCGTGGCGCCGATGTCGGGCCATTTTTCGACCTTGCTGCGCAGCACGGTCGCAACATTGCTGCGCGACCATGACGTGTACATCACCGACTGGAAGAATGCGCGCGACGTGCCGCTGGAAGCCGGGCGTTTTGGCTTCGATGACTATGTCGACTATGTGATCCGCTTCTTCCAGCAGATCGGCCCCGGCGCGCATATGGTGTCGGTGTGCCAGCCCTGCGTGCCGGCGCTGGCCGCCGTGGCGCTGATGTCGGAGGACAAGGACCAGGCGACGCCGCGATCGATGACGCTGATGGGCGGGCCGATCGATCCCAATGCGGCGCCGACCGTCGTCAACGACCTGGCCAATGAAAAGCCGATCGAATGGTTTGAGGAGAATCTGATCTCCGTCGTGCCGTTCCGCTATGCCGGGCGCGGGCGGGAGGTCTATCCGGGCTTCCTGCAACTGTCGGCCTTCATGTCCATGAACATGGAGCGGCATGGATCGCAGCATCGCGAACTGTACCAGCTGCTGGCCGACGGCAAGACGGTCGAGGCGGACAGGATCAAGACTTTCTACGAGGAATATTTCGCGGTCCTGGACATGACCAAGGAATTCTACCTGGAAACAGTCGACCAGGTGTTCCAGCGGACCTTGCTGTCGAAGGGCGCGTTGACCGTGCATGGGCGCCCGGTCAATCCCGGCGCGATCCGCCATACCGCGTTGCTGACGGTAGAGGGCGAGAAGGACGATGTGTGCGCCGTGGGCCAGACATCCGCCGCCCATGGCCTGTGCACCGGCCTGCGCCCGCATTTGAAGCGCCACCATCTCCAGCCCGGCGTGGGCCATTATGGCGTATTTTCAGGCAGCAAATGGGAAAAGCAGGTCTATCCGCAGGTGCGGAACATGATTTTGGCGATGAACTGACGACGGGTCGTCGCCGGGATCGTTCAAGCGGACAAGGGGGGTGACGGCGATGATGCTGCGTTCCGCGCGATGGTCCGCCGCCTGGCCCATGGCCGCCCCCCTTTAACCCTCCGGCCGGGTCCAGATCCAACTGCCGCCGATCAGCGCGGCGACGACGGGGATGAGGAACCAGGGGAAGGGGGAAAAGATCAGCGCCAGCGCAACGCTGAAGGCGAAGGCGGCCAGCGCCGCCTTCTTGCCCCGGCGGCTGATCGCGCCGCGTTCCCGCCAGCGGCGAATATGCGGGCCGAAATGCCTGTGGTCGAGCAATTTCGCCTCCAGTCGCGGGCTGGACCGGGCGAAGCAGAAGGCCGAGAGGATCATGAAAGGAACGGTCGGCAACAGCGGCAGGAAGGCGCCGATCGTGCCGAGGCCGATCGAGAGAAACCCTGCGATGAGGTAAAGATGGCGCCGCATGATGCTCCAATCGGGGCGGAGGCTATGAGCGCGCCTGCGCTGCTATTGCTTCGCAGCTGCGCGGTGAGATGGCAAGATGGATGAGGAATGGAATGGTTGGGAAAGTCTCAGCTTTCGCATTTTTACTGGGCGCTGCACGGGCAGCGCCGCAGCGTATCTCGCCGTCGATTGAAATAATGCTGTCAGTTATGACCGACAAGGGGGGCTTGCCATTCTCCTGCCGCTTGCGGGAGGGAGAGCAGTTCGCTTCTGGTGGTTTCAATACAGGCGGCTTTCCGCACCGGCCCCTTCCAATGTAGGATTTCTTCTGATCTATCCTGTCGGATGGAGCCACTCGTTCAGCCATTCCCTCTCCTTGCCACCCCACCCCGTCGAACGAACCGTCGCGTCGCCGCTGCGCTGGTGGTGCGTTCCCGCCGCGTGGGTGTCGCGTCATCGTCGCCTGGGTGCCGGTTCGCCATGACCTCAGTGTCACACCGCTGCGACCCTGGCGTGACCGCGACGTTACTTCGCAGGAGCGTCCCGGTGGCTTCGCATACATTATCGGCCCGCAAAGCCCGACAATGGTGTGAACTTCGGCCCGTCGCTTGCCGAACGCCCCGCCACAGCGCCGCTTCCACGCCCCCAAGCAAATCCTTCGCTTGCACCCCGCCGCTCGCCGCCTATCTCTGTCGCCCACCCGAATCGCAGTTGAAAGCCTGATATGACCGCCACCCATAGCACCCGCATGTTGATCCTCGGTTCCGGCCCCGCGGGCCTGTCCGCCGCCATTTACGGCGCGCGCGCGGGCCTGGCGCCGATCGTGGTGCAGGGGATGCAGCCCGGCGGGCAATTGACCATCACCACCGACGTCGAAAATTACCCCGGCTTCAAGGATGTGATCCAGGGACCGTGGCTGATGGAGCAGATGCAGGCGCAGGCCGAGCATGTCGGCGCGCAGATGATGTACGACCAGATTGTCGACGTCGATCTGTCCGAACGCCCCTTCCGCCTGCGCGGCGATGGCGGCACCCTCTATGTCGCCGACACGCTGGTCATCTGCACCGGCGCGCAGGCCAAATGGCTCGGCGTGGAGGGCGAGGAGCATTTGCAGGGCAAGGGCGTGTCGGCCTGCGCCACCTGTGACGGCTTCTTCTATCGCGGCAAGAAGGTGGTTGTGATCGGCGGCGGCAACACCGCGGTCGAAGAAGCGCTCTACCTCACCAATCACAGCCATGACGTCACCTTGATCCACCGTCGCGATTCGCTGCGCGCGGAAAAGATCCTGCAACAGCGGCTGCACGCCCATCCGAACATCAAGGTGCTGTGGAACAAGGCTGTCGATCGCTTCGTCGGCGGCGGGACGCCAGAAGGTCTGGTCGGCGTCGATCTGATTGACACGGTGACCGGCGAAAAGTCGCATGAGCCGACCGATGGCGGTTTCGTCGCGATCGGCCATCATCCCGCTACCGAATTGTTCACCGGCAAGCTGCCGACCGACGAGGGCTATTTGCTGGTGGAAAAGGGCACGACTCGCACGGCGATTCCGGGCGTGTTCGCGGCGGGCGACGTCACCGACAAAATCTATCGCCAGGCCGTGACCGCGGCGGGCATGGGCTGCATGGCCGCGCTCGACGTCGAGAGATTCCTGGCGGAACAGGATTTCGAGGAACTGGTGGAGGCGTAAGCCTCCGCCGCGGGCGGGACGGTGTGGGCTAGGCCAGCTTGCCCTGCGCAAAGGCGACGAGCGACCCGAATGTCTCGAACGTGTCGCCGTCGATATCGTCATCCTCGATCAGGATGTCGAAGCGGTCCTCGATCTCGGTCAGCAGGCCCGCGACCGCCATCGAATCCAGTTCCGGCAGCGCGCCGAACAGGGGGGTGTCCGCGTCGAAGCTATCGACCTGGGTTTGCGGCAGGCTGAGCACGTCGCGCAGCAGCGCCCGCATCAGGCTGTCCACATCGAGAGTCCGGTCGACCGGCTGAGAATTTTGCGCCCGCATGATGCGCGCTAAATAGGGGCTTAAAGCCTAACCGACAAGCGCGGAAATGGCGGTCCTTGCCGCAGGCAGCCAGGCAGAGGCGAAACGCGCGTTGAAGGCGTCGATCCGGTGGAGCGGAACGCGCCTGTCCATCCAGTCGGTCTTGTAGCCATTGTCGCCGGTGCCATAGTCGATCATGCGCACGCGATCATGGTCGATCGCCTGTCTGAACATCATATGGCTCAACAATGTGCCGGGGGAACCATGGTCATGGGCGCTGTCATGGCTCAACTTGTGGATCAGGGCGATACCATCCTCGACCGTCCAAAGCTGCGCCGCCACCGCGCGCCCGTCCAGGCGCGCGAAACCCAGCCGCAACGTCCCTGCCGCGCTTTCCCGCTCGGCCAGGTCGCGCAGGAAGTCGAGGCCGGGTTCCGCCACCTTCCAGCTGCGGTCATGCACATCGACATAGTCCCGCCACAGACCGTCGGTCAGCCGCGTGGCGATCGACAATGCGAAAGGATCGCCGCGCCCCTTGCGCTTGACCAGATTGCGCAGCCGTCCCGGCCGCGACGCCCAATAATCGGCGAAGCTGCGCCCTTCGACTTGCAACAGGTGGCGGCCCCCCATCGTCCGCCGCACCGCGAACCAGCCGGCGCGCCGCAACGCGGCCAGCAGCGGCGCGGCATCCTCCAGCGGATAAAGATCGATCTGCGCGCTGGTCGCCAGCAAATGCCGGGCCAGGCTTTCGAGCAGCCGCTGCCGGGTCGCAGCATCGGGTTCGCCGATGAAGACGGGCGCCCAGGCAAAGCTGTACCAGTTTGCGAGCGCGCTGGCGCGGCGGGGGGCGGGGGCGAGCAGGAACAGCCAGGCCTGCGCATCGCCCTCCTGCGCTTGCACGATACGGACGGGCTGGTCAGGGAAGCAGCGATCGTGCAGAGCCGCGAACCAGTCGATCCGGTCGAACAGGGCCAATCCAGGCGCGCGGTCGAGCCGGCCGGCCAAAGCCTGCCGCGCTTCATCGAGCATCTGATATTCCCTTGGCGCCAGCAACCGACTATCTCCGCCCCAACCGCGATCCAAAACCAACGTGCGGCATAGGAGAAAAGTCTGGAAATGGAGTTAAGCCCGCCTTTGCCCACGGATAGCCCGATGATCGATGGCGCTCAGGTGCGGCCGATCGACCATCTGCTGCTGCGCGGCGATCCGGCGCGAGCCGCGCTGGACGGCCGTTCAGGCAGCTACAACTATGCCGAACTGGAAGAGACGCTGGGACGACTGGCGGGTTGGCTGGCGGGATTTGGGCTGGAAAAGGGCGCGCGAGTCGCCAGTTGGATCGCCAAGGGGCCGGTCGCCGCTCTGATGCCGCTGGCAGCGCCGCGCGCGGGCCTGGTCCATGTGCCGGTCAACCCGCTGCTCAAACATGCCCAGGTCGCACACATATTGGCCGACAGCGGCGCGCTGCTGCTGATCGGGACCGCGGCGCGACTCGACAGTCTGTCGCCCGATGAAGTCCCGGCCGGTTGCCAACTGCACCGCGAGGATGACGCCGCCTGCGCGATGAGCGGTGGCCAGGCGATCGGCCCGTCTGCGGCAGCGCCCGATGGTCTGGCGACGATCCTCTACACCAGCGGTTCGACCGGACGGCCCAAGGGGGTGATGCTCAGCCACGCCAATCTGTGGCTGGGCGCGTTGGCGGTGGCCGATTATCTCCAACTGACGCAGGCGGATCGTACTGCCTGCGTCCTGCCGTTCAGCTTCGACTATGGCCAAAATCAGTTGCTTTCCACCTGGTATGCCGGCGGCTGCGTCTATCCACTCGACTATCTGACGCCGCGCGACGTGATGAAGCTGGTCGACCGACGCGACATCACGACGCTGGCCGGCGTGCCGCCGCTTTGGGTGCAACTGACCGAACTGGACTGGCCGGAGGCGGTGGCGGCCAAGCTTCGTCGTCTGACCAACAGCGGCGGCGCCCTGACCCGCCCGCTGGTGGCGAAGCTGCGCGCGCTGTTCCCCCAGGCCGACCTCTACCCGATGTACGGTCTGACCGAAGCGTTTCGCTCCACCTATCTGCCGCCCGCCTTGGTGGACAGTCATCCCGATTCGATGGGCCGGGCCATCCCCTTCGCCGAGATATTGGTGGTCCGCACGGACGGCGGCATCACCAACGATGAAGAACCGGGCGAACTGGTCCATTGCGGCCCGCTGGTGGCGCAGGGCTATTGGGGCGATCCGGCGCGGACCGCCGAGCGGTTCAAACCCGCGCCCGCGACATCGGTCTATGGCGGGATGGCGGTCTGGTCGGGCGACACGGTGCGTCGGGATGCCGATGGCCTGCTCTATTTTGTCGGCCGCGACGATGCGATGATCAAATCGGCGGGCAACCGGATCAGCCCGACCGAGATAGAGGAGGCCGCCGTCGGCGTGTCCGGCGTCGCCGAAGCGGTGGCGCTGGGGATAAAGGATGAGCGGCTGGGGCAGGCGGTGCGGCTGCTGATCCGCGCGGGTGACGCTGCGGTTGCGCACGCCGTCGCCGCGCATCTCAAGAGCGAACTGCCCAATTTCATGCAGCCCAAGGATATCGTCGTGCGCCCAGATTTCCCCCGTAACCCCAACGGCAAGATCGATCGGGTCGCGCTGGCCAAGGCGCATGGCGCATGAAGCCGATGGGACCGATACCCGCCTGGTTCGCGCAGGAAGAAGGCATGTTGATCGTCGGCGGTTGCGGCGCGGCGAGCCTGGTGGACGAGGCGGGCGACACACCGCTCTTCGTCTATGACATGGATATCGTCGAAGCGCAGGTCCGTCGCTTTCGCGCCGCCATGCCCGAAGTGCTGCACTTGCATTATGCGATCAAGGCCAACCCCTATGCGCCGCTACTGGCGCGGATGGGAACCCAGGTGGACGGATTCGACATCGCGTCGGGCGGCGAACTGGAGATGGCGCTGGCCGCCGGAATGGCGCCAGATCGGATCAGTTTTGCAGGACCGGGCAAGCGCAACGACGAACTGGAAGCCGCGATCTTCGCGGGCGTGACCATCAATTTGGAGTCGGAGGGGGAGGGCCGCCGCGCGCTGGCCGTGGCGAACAAACTGGGCAAGGCGCCGCGCCTGGCGGTGCGGGTGAACCCGGACTTCGACCTCAAAGGATCGGGGATGCGGATGGGCGGCGGGGCCAAGCCGTTCGGCGTCGATGCCGACCGGGCCGCGGCGCTGGCGCGGGCGATGATCGACGCGGGCGCGGATTGGCGGGGCTGGCATATTTTCGCCGGCAGCCAGAATCTCGATCCGCTGGCGATCATCGAAACCCAGGCGGCGACCATCGCGCTGGCGGCGCGGCTGTCGGACGATGTCGGCGCATCGCCGCCGCTGGTCAATCTGGGCGGGGGCTTTGGCCTTGCCTATTTCCCCGGTGATGAGCGGCTCGATATTCGCCCGATTGGCGTAGCTTTGGACAGCGCGTTGGAGAATTTGCCGGACATTTTGCAGGGCAGCGCCTTCGCGATAGAACTGGGTCGCTGGCTGGTGGGGGAGGCGGGGATATACCTCACCCGTGTGATAGACGTGAAGGTCAGCCAGGGCGAAACCTTCGTCGTGGTCGATGGCGGCCTGCATCACCAACTCGCCGCCAGCGGCAATTTCGGGACGGTCGTGCGGCGCAACTATCCGATCGCGGTCGCCAATCGCTTTGGCGCGGCCCCGGCGACGGAGCCGGTGACGGTGGTGGGCTGCCTGTGCACCCCGATCGACCGGCTGGGCGACAAGGTGGCGCTGCCGCCGGTCAGGGAAGGCGACCTGATAGCCATCTTCCTGGCCGGGGCTTATGGCGCGTCGGCAAGTCCTGCCGCATTTCTTGGCCACCCAAGTCCTCGCGAACTTTTACTTGGCTGATTAGCTTGGGACTTAACTCCTAACGGTATCTTTACCCTTTCCCGGCAAGAAGAGGCCCGAAGCCATGTGCTGACCGGTTGCCTTGCCCTCTTTGGCGGCCGCCGGCGCATGGCCGCACAAAGAGGTGAGATTATGCGTTTTGTGTCGGTTTCCAGGCTTTTGATCGGCGTATCACTACCCGTTATCGCCTTGTCGGGCTGCGCCTCCGCGCCGTCCGGGCCGCAATTGCCGCCCGCATCTTTCGTGTCGACGCAGGAAGGGCCGGGTGAAGAATATATCATCGGCCCGCTTGATGACCTCACCATCTTCGTGTGGCGCAATCCCGAACTGGGCGCAAAGGTGCAGGTGCGTCCAGACGGTCGCATCACCACGCCGCTGATCACGGACATGCCCGCGGTGGGCAAGACGCCCAAGATGCTGTCCGATGATATCAAGCTGGCGCTGACCCAATATATCGAAAATCCGCTGGTGTCGGTGATCGTCAACAATTTCAGTGGCACATTCAGCCAGCAGGTGCGGATCGTGGGCGCGACGGAAAAACCCGCGTCCATCCCCTATCGCGCGAACATGACCCTGCTCGACGCGATGATTTCTGTCGGAGGCCTGTCCGAATATGCGGCGGGCAACCGCGCGCGACTGGTTCGGTTCGACAAGAATACGGGCAAGCAGAAGGAATATCAGGTCCGCCTGGGCGATCTTTTGAAGAAGGGCGACACCAAGGCCAATGTCATGCTGGCGCCCGGCGATGTCATCATCATTCCTGAAAGCATGTTCTGACCATGGCCGGCCTCTACGATGAATTGCTCGTCCTGCTCCATGGCATATGGAGCCGCCGCTGGGTGGCGCTTGGCGTCGCCTGGGGCCTGTGTATGCTGGGATGGCTGGGCGTCGCGCTCATTCCCAACAGCTACCAGTCCAAGGCGCGGGTCTATGTGAACACCCAATCGTTGCTCCAGGACACGGTGGGTATCACGCAGGTCCAGTCGCAGCAGGATCTGGACCGGGTGCGCAGCACGCTGGCCAGCGCCGAAAATCTGGAAAAGGTGGTGCGCGACACCGACCTGTCCCAATCGGTGTCCGGCCCGCGCGACATCGCCGCCAAGATCACCACCCTGCGCGAAAATATCACGGTGATGGCGCAGGCTGACCCCAGCATGATCGACATCAGTGCCATTTCGGCTGATTCGAGCCTGTCCGATGGCGCAAATGCGCGCATCGCGCAGCAGATCGTGCAGAAGTTGATCGACATTTTCCAGGAACAGAACTTGTCGGGCGACCGCAACCAGACCAAGCAGAGCCTGGCCTTCCTGGACCAGCAGATCGCGACGCGCGGCAAGCAGTTGGAAGCGGCCGACCAGCGTCGCGTCGCATTCGCCCAGCGCTATGTCGGGCTGCTGCCCGGCGCGGGATCGATCAGCCAGCGGATGGACGCGGCGCGGATGGAGATCAACAATATCGATTCGCAGCTGGTGCAGGCGCAGAGCGCGCTCAGTGCGATGAACGGCCAGTTGGCAGGCACGCCGGCCACCCTGCCGGGCGTTGGCGCGTCGGGCGGCGCGACGCCGCTGGCGCAGGCGCAGTCCAACCTGGCGGCGATGCGCGCGCGCGGCTGGACCGCCAGCCATCCTGACGTGGTCGCGGCCCAACGGGAGGTTGACGCCCTGCGCAAGTCGGGCGGCGGTAGTGCGAGCGGCGGGGGCGGCACCCCCAATCCGGCCTATGTGTCGATCAAGTCGATGCAGGCCGAACGCGCCGCCACGGTGCAGGCGCTCAGCACGCGCAAGGCGCAGTTGCAGAACGACCTCAACACCATGATGTCGAAACAGGTCGATGAACCCGGAGTCGCGTCCGAGCAGGAAAAGCTCGACAGTGACTATACCGCGCTCAAGACCCAATATGACAAGTTGATGAGCGACCGTGAGGAAATAAGGCTGCGCGGCGAAGTGAAGACCGAAACCGGCGCCGTCCAGTTCCGCGTCATCCAGCCGCCCAGCACCCCGACCGCGCCGTCGGCGCCCAACCGGCCGCTGCTGTTGCTGGGCGTGCTGATCCTGGGCATCGGCGCGGGCATCGGGGTCGCCTTCGCGCTCGGCCAGCTCAAGGGCGCATTCCCGACCGCCGCGCGGCTGGAAAAGGCGCTTGGCCTGCCGGTCGCCGGATCGATCAGCCAGACGGTCGGCGCGGCGCAGGTCGCGGTCGATCGGCAACGCATGAAATGGTTCGCCGGTGCGAGCGGGGGGCTGGTGGCCGTCTGCTTGCTGCTGGTCGTCGTCGAATTCGTCCAGCGCGGTATGGCGTGAAGGAGCCAGGGAACATGAATCAGCACAGCTCCATCAAGGGCCGGGGATCTCTGATCGAGCGGGCCACCGAGATTTACGACTTTAATGCTGCGCTGCGTGGCCGCGCCGCGCCTGCGGTCGATGTGCCCGCTGACCTGCCGCTGGCGCCTGTCGCCGGTCCGACGCCTGCGGCCTTCGTGACCGATGCTCCCGGCGCGCCGACCTTCCGTGCCCCGGCCTGGACTGGGCCGGTGCAGGCGATTGACCGGATCAAGCTGGCGGAGGACGGTTTCCTGCGCCCCGACAGTGCGGTCACGACGATGAGCGAGGAGTTCCGCCTGCTCAAGCGCGACCTGCTGTCGCAACCGCGCAATAACCCGCGCGGCAACCGCATCCTCGTCTGCTCCGCTCATAGCGGGGAGGGCAAGACCTTCTGCGCGATCAACCTGGCGCTCAGCCTGGCGGCGGAGAAGGATCGTGAAATCCTGCTGGTCGACGCCGATTTCGGCAAGCCCGGCATCCCGGCGCAACTGGGGCTGGAGGCCGGCCCCGGCCTGATGGACGCGCTCGCTGACCCGATGGTTGCGATCGAAGATTGCGTGATCCGCACCGACATTCCCTCGCTTGCCGTGCTGCCCGCCGGGCAGCGCAGCAACAACGACACCGAATATCTCGCCTCGGCCCGGACCGAACAACTGCTCAAGCGGCTGACCGATGGCCGGCCCGACCGCATCGTGATCTTCGATTCGCCGCCGCTGCTGGCGGCATCGCCCGCCGCCGTGCTCGCCAGCCATGCCGCCATCGCGCTGCTGGTCGTGCGCGCCGACAAGACGCCCGAAAGCGCGGTGCGCGACGCTGCGGGCCTGTTGAAGGGCGGCGCGCAGGTGCAGCTCTTGCTCAATGCCGTCCGCTTCAACAGTGGCGGCCGCCGTTTCGGCAGCTATTACGCCAAGGGGGAATCCCAGTCATGATCGTTCGGCTCTGGATCGCAGGCGCTTCCTGCGTCGCGCTGGCCGCTGCAATGCCCGCCCATGCCCAATCGTCGCCCGATGACAAGCGCGTCGATGTCGTTCCCTATATCGGGGTCGATCAGGTCGTGATGGGACCGCTCAAGGGCGGCGGCGACGTGCTGACCTACACCAATGTCACCGCGGGCCTGACCGCCGAGGTGCAGAACAGGCGCGTCGAGGCGGCGGTCGATCTGCAATATAATCACAGCTTCGGCTGGAGCAGCCAGGCAGTCGATCAGGATGTGCTGAGCGGTTTTGGTCATGCGACCATCAATGTCGCGCGCGGTTTGGGCATCCAGGCAGGCGGCCTCGCCACGCGGGTCCGCACCGACGGCCTGTCGGGCGCGTCGACGCAACGGGACACTTATACCAGCCAGGTCTGGTCCGGCTATGTCGGGCCGTCCTATACGACGCAGCTTGGCGACTTCAATATTAACGCCGGCTATCGCCTGGGCTATGCGCGGGTCGATGACAGCGTCGGCCAGAACAGCGTTCAGGGACAGGCCGGCGGCTCCTTCGCGGATAGCTGGACCCACAGCCTCAACGGATCGATAGGTTTTTCGCCGGACACGGTGCTGCCGGGCGTCGGCCTGACCGCCAGCGGCGGCTATGACCGCGAGGACGCCAGCCAGCTTGACCAGCGGTTTGAGGACCTGTGGGGCCGGGTCGATGCGACCGTGCCACTCACGCCCACGCTCGCGGCCGTCGGCGGCATCGGCTATGAAAAGATCGAGATCAGCCAGCGCTCGCCCGAACTGGATGCGGCCGGCGTGCCGCTGATCCGCAACGGCCGCTATGTCACCGACAAAAGCTCGCCGCGCGCACTGGTCTATAATTTCGACGACATCATCTGGGACGCGGGCGTCTTGTGGCGGCCCAGCCGTCGCACGACGCTCCAGGCGCGGGTCGGCGAACGCTATGGCGGCATGACCTATCAGGGCAGCTTCCTGTGGCAGGGCCGCGACAGCCATGTGGCTATCATCGTCTTCGACGGGATAGACAGTTTCGGGCGCATGATCACCGCCGACGTGGCGGCCCTGTCGGGCAGCAATTTCGACGTCGCGCGCAATCCGTTCACCGGAGACATCACCGGCTGCGCCTTCTCCACCACGGGCGGTGGCCAGTGCTTCAACGATGCCTTGTCGGGCATCACCGACGCCAATTTCCGCTATCGCGGCGTATCGACGCAATATTCGCTGCGGCGCGGGCCGTGGGGCTGGGGCATTGGCGCGGGCTATTCGCAGCGCAAGTTCATCACGCCCAACGGCCAGACCGTGTTGATCCGCGGATCGCGGGACGAAAACTGGTATGGCAACGGGTCGGTCAGCTATATGTTCAACGATCGCGACAGCATCGATCTGGTTGGCTACGTTAATTATTTCGACGCCAGCGGTGGACGGCCAGATGTGTTGAACTATGGGTCATTCGCCAGCTATTACAAGGGGTTGTCTCGCCGCCTGTCCGCCTCCGCCTCGCTTGGCCTGGACGGGGTGCAGGCGGATGATCTGGACACCATCATCAGCGCGATGGGGCAGGTCGGCCTGCGCTACAGCTTCTAACCGGTCGCCTTGGAGACGAAGAGATGTACGATCAATTCTACGGATTGCAGGGCCGTCCGTTCCAGCTGACGCCGGACCCGCATTATTATTTCGAAAGCGCGACTCATCGCAAGGCGCTGTCCTATCTGGGTTATGGCCTGGCGCAGGGTGAAGGTTTCATCGTCATCACCGGCGATATCGGCGCGGGCAAGACGACGCTGGTCGGCCATCTGATGCAGACGATCGATCCGGCGCGGCTGACCGCGGTCAAGATCGTGTCGACCCAGGTGGAGGGCGACGACATGCTGCGCCTCGCCGCGCAGAGTTTCGGCCTGTCCACCGACGGCCTGTCCAAGGCGGCGATCCTGCAACAGGTCGAAGCCATGCTTCATGCCCAGGCGCGCGCCGGGCGACGCAGCCTGCTGATCGTGGACGAGGCGCAGAACCTGCCCGTTTCCGCGATCGAGGAATTGCGGATGCTGTCCAACTTCCAGTTGGGGGGGCAGTCCTTGCTCCAGATATTCCTGCTGGGTCAACCGGAGTTTCGCGACCTTCTCCAGTCGCCCGAACTGGAGCAGTTGCGCCAGCGGGTGATCGCGACCCATCATCTGGAACCGATGATGGCCAATGAAGTCGAACCCTATATCCTTCATCGCCTGGCGATCGCGGGCTGGAGCGGCGATCCGGCCTTCACGCCGGGTGCCTTTTCCGGTCTCTATGCGGCGACGAATGGCGTGCCCCGTCGCCTGAACGCGCTGGCCAGCCGGGTGCTGCTGCTGGGCGCGATCGAACAATTGCACGTCATCGACGAGGAGGTCGTGGACGCCGTCGTGGCGGATATGGGCCTGGACGTCGATATCGCGCCGGCGCAAATTGCGCCGTCGCTGCTCGATGTCGCCGAGGAACCGGAAGCGGTCGAACAGGAGTCCGTCGAACTGGCGGTCGCGGAGGAGAGCGTCGAGGAGGAACAGATCGAGGATCAGCCCGCCCCGCCACCCTTTAGCTACCATCCGGCCGAGGATCAGGTTGCCGATGAGCTGGCCGAAGAAGACACTATCGAACTGGATGCCGCCTGGGCGCGGCCGGACAGGACGACGGCCGAGATCGAACCGGTCGCCGCGGCCGCCTTCGATCCGGTCGAACCGGAAGACGATTATGCGGTCGAAGAGCCTGTGACGCCCAGCGTCGCAGCGCCGTTCGCCCGCCCGGCCTTCGCCGCCTTTGCGCCGCCGCAAGCGGTGGAGTCTGTGGTCGAACCGGAAGCCGAGCTTGACCCCGTCGAAGATGAAGCCGAGCCGGAGGTTGCCGATGTTGCGGCGCCGTTCGCGCTGGAGCAGGACGAAGCCGACAGCGTCGTGGAGGCCGAACCGTCGGTCGCGGTCGAGGCTTTCGATGACGTCGAACCGTTGGTCGAAGCCGAGTCGGTTGAAGCCGTACCCGAATCCTTTGTCGAACCGGCGGCAGAAGCGTTGGACACGGTGGATGCCGTCGATATCGAGGTTCTGCGCGCCGACATGCTGGGTGAGATCGAGGCGCTGCGCGCCGAGATCGCATCGCTGCGGGCGGTGCAGTCGCACATTCCCTTTGGCCAGCCGGTACAGGCGGAAATCGATCCGGAAGCGCTCAAGGGCTGTTTCACCCTGATCGAGGAACGGCTGTCGGCGCTGGAGTTCCGCGCCGAGGAGCAGGATACGGCCCTGCGCCGCGTGCTGACCCTGCTGGTGGACTGGGTGGAGCGTGAGGAGCGGATGGCGGATGTACAGGCAGGCGTCGCCGCCTGACGCCTATATGACGGATAAGGTTAGACAATCATGCAGAACGCCCTGTCTGTCGATGTCGAGGATTGGTTCCAGGTCGGCGCGTTCGAGCGCACGCTCAAGCGTGCCGACTGGGACGGCCTGACCCATCGGGTCGAAGCCAATAGCGACGCCGTGCTGGACCTGTTCGCGCAGGCCGACGTCAAAGCGACCTTCTTCACCCTGGGCTGGGTGGCGGAGCGCTATCCTGCGCTCATGCGGCGCATTGCGGATGCCGGCCATGAAGTCGCCAGCCATGGGTACGACCATGCCCGCGTTTTCACCTTCACCCCGGAAGAATTTCGCGCCGACCTGCGCAAGTCGCGCGCCATATTGGAGGATGCGAGCGGGCAGGCGGTCACCGGCTATCGCGCGCCCAGCTTCTCCATCGATCCGCGCACGCCCTGGGCGCATATGATCCTGGCGGAGGAAGGCTATCGCTATTCCTCCAGCGTCGCGCCGATCCGGCACGACCATTATGGCTGGCCCGATTCGCCGCGCTTCGCCTGGAAGCCGGTGGCGGGATCGGATCTGGTCGAATTGCCCGTCACCACCGCCAAATGGGGCAAGCGCACATTGGCGGCGGGGGGTGGGGGCTTTTTCCGCCTGCTGCCATACGCCTTTTCGCGCTGGGCGATCCGGCAGGTCAATGACCAGGCTGGCCGCCCCGCGATCATCTATTTCCATCCCTGGGAAATCGACCCGGACCAACCGCGCGTTTCGGGCGCGCCGCTGCGGTCGCGCCTGCGTCATTACAGCAACCTGTCGGTGATGGCGGCCAAACTGCGTCGCCTGACCCGCGATTTCGCCTGGACTCGCGTCGATGCGCTGGCGGACGCGGAAGCGGCGCGCGCGTCATGATGGTCGGCAATCTCGCCGGCTTGGGCGTCACGATGCTGGACGTTGACGATCCCACTCAGGCGCAGGCTGCCGACGCTTTCGTCATGGCCCATTCCGACGGCACGCCCTTTCATCGCACCGCCTGGCTGCGCGCGATCACGCAGGCGATGGGGCACCGCGCGCTGCTGCTCGCCGCCTTCGCGCCCTCTGGCCAAATTCGGGGCTTGTTGCCTCTGCACCATGTAAAGAGCCGGTTGTTCGGTGATGCGCTGGTGTCGTCGGCTTTTGCGGTCGATGGCGGATTGCTGGTTGCGGATGACCGGGCGACAGCAGCGCTCGCCGTTGCGGCCCAGGGGCTGGCGGGCGACAGAGGCGGTCCGCCGCTGGAATTGCGCGGCGGGCCTGCGCCGGGCGGCGACTGGCAGCGGCGCGAAGGCGAATATGTCGGCTTTGTCCGGCCGCTGGCCGCAGATGACGAAGCGGACCTGCGCGCCATCCCGCGCAAGCATCGCGCCGAACTGCGCAAGGCGCTCGCCAATTCGTCGCTCAATGTCGAAACCGGGCGCAGCGATCGTCTGCGGCGCGACCATTATCGCGTTTATGCGGCCAGCGTTCGCAATCTGGGCACGCCTGTCTTCCCCAAACAGCTGTTTCACTCGGTGTTGCAACAGTTTGGCGAGGATGCCGACATTTTGGTGGTGCGCGAAGGTGATCGGCCTGTGTCCGCGGTGCTGACGCTTTATCATCAGGGGCGGGTGATGCCCTATTGGGGCGGCGGCGTCGCCGATGCGCGGCGGCTGCGCTCCAACGAACTCATGTATTATCGGCTGATGGGGCATGGCCGGGCGCGTGGCATGAGCCAGTTCGATTTCGGCCGCTCCAAGGTTGGCAGCGGGCAGGCGGCGTGGAAGAAGAGCTTCGGCTTCGATCCTGTCCCGCGCGTCTATCATGGCTGGTCGGCGGATGGCGCCAGGCGCGACGTCAATCCGACCAGCGCCAAATATCAACGGAGGATCAACCTGTGGAAGCGTCTGCCGCTGCCCGTCGCCAATCTGCTGGGGCCGATGATATCGCGCGGCCTTGGTTGATACGCATACAAAATATTCAATCCTGACCGCTAGGTTCGGGCGGGGGTGACGAGGGAATGACGTCCATGAATGCAATCACCGGTCTGGGGGTCATCGTCGATGAAGCGCGCCTGTCCGATGCCGTGACCGTCGCCGAGATCGACGCCTGGGTCTGCGCCCAGCCGGCTTCGACCCCCTTCCATCGGCCTGGCTGGATCATGGGGGTCGAAGCAGGCACCGGGCAAAAGGCCAAGATGCTGGTCGCGCGCCAGATCGACGGGGCGATCGTCGGCCTGTTGCCGCTGACCTATATCCGTTCGATCTTGTTTGGACGTGCGCTGGTGGGGAGTGGCTTTGCCGTCGATGGCGGCATATTGGCCAGCCATCGCAAGGCCGGGCCGGCGCTGGCCGACGCCGCCTGGACCCTGGCGGAACAACTGGGCTGCGACACGCTGGAATTGCGCGGCGGGGAAGCGCCCGGCGGTCCGATTTGGCAGGAGAAGGCGGACGCCTATCTGGGCTTCTCGCGTGCGCTCGCGGCCGATGACGAGGCGGAACTGAAGGCCGTCCCCAAGCGCCACCGGGCGGAAATCCGCAAGGGGATGGCGAACGACCTGCAATTCGAGACGGGGCGCGACAAGCGGATGCGCGACATCCATTACCGGCTCTACGCCCATAGCGTTCATAATCTGGGCACGCCGGTCTTCCCGCGCGCCTTGTTCGACCAGATCATGGACCGGTTCGGCGACGACGCCGACATCGCTCTGGTTTCAAAGGATGACGTGCCGCTGTCGGCGGTCATCAGCTTCTATCATCGCGGCGCCTGTATGCCCTATTGGCATGGCGCGGGCGAAGGCGCACGCGCGATGCGATCCAACGAATTTCTCTATTTCAGTTTGATGCGGGCCGCACGCGAGCGGGGCTGCGCCGTCTTCGATTTCGGCCGGTCGAAGGTCGGCACCGGCCCCGCCGCCTGGAAGAAGACCTGGGGGTTCGAGGGCGAACCGCTCGGCTATCATCTGCGCACCGCGCCGGGTAAGGAGACGCGCGACGTCAATCCGCTGTCTCCGCAATATCGGCGTAAGGTCGAATATTGGAAGAAACTGCCCGAATCGATCGCCAACCTGATCGGGCCGCATATTGCGCGAGGGCTGGGATGACCGGCGAGATACTTTTCCTCTGCCACCGCATCCCCTTTCCACCGGACCGGGGCGACAAGATCCGCTCCTATCACCTGCTCCAGCGGTTGGCGCAAATCGCGCCCGTCCATGTCGGCTGCTTTGCCGACGATGATCGCGACATGGGTTTTGCAAGCGACATGGCGCAGGTCGCGGTCAGCCAGTGCGTGCTGATGCGCGACCGGTCGAAACTGGTCGCCGGGCTGACGGGTCTGGCCAAACGCCAGTCGCTCCTCGTGTCGCTGTTCGATCATCCCGGCCTGCATCGCTGGGTGGCGCAGACGCTGGCGCAGCGACCGATCCGCGCCGTCGTCGCCTATTCGGCGCAGATGGCGCATTTCGTGCCCGTGCTGCCCGCTGACGTGCGTTTCCTGATGGATTTCGTCGATTTCGATTCCGCCAAATATGCGACCTATGGCGCAGAAGGGGCGGGACCGATGGGCTGGATCAACCGGCGCGAGGGCCGAGTGTTGCTCGACTTCGAACGGCGGACGGCGGCGCGCGCCGACATCAGCAGCTTCGTCAGTGAAGCGGAGGCCGCCCTGTTCCGCGACGCTTGCGGCCTGGACGCCAACCGCGTGGTCGCAATCGAGAATGGCGTGGCGCTGGACTATTTCGATCCGGCGGCGGATTTTCCTGCCGTCGATCGCGGGGAGGGGCCGCTGCTCGTCTTCACCGGGCAGATGGATTATCGCCCCAATGTCGAGGCGGTCGAGAGTTTCGCGCGCCAGAGTTTGCCCGCCATTCGCATCGTTCATCCCGATGCCCGCTTCGCCATTGTCGGGCGCAATCCGGCCAAGGCGGTGGAGGCGTTGGCCGACTTGCCCGGCGTGATCGTGACCGGCGGAGTGCCCGATGTGCGTGGCTGGCTGGCGGCGGCGGATGTCGTCGTCGCGCCGCTGCGGATCGCGCGCGGCATCCAGAACAAGGTGCTGGAGGCGATGGCGATGGCGAGGCCAGTCGTCGCCTCGCCGCAGGCGGCCGAAGGAATCGACGCCAGCGACGACGTCCATTTTCTGGTCGCCGCCAATCCGGCGGAAGAAGCGGCGAAGATCGTCGCGCTGCTGGCGGACTCTGCGCGTGCGCAGCGACTGGGCCTCGCCGGGCGCAAGCGGACGGAGGAACGCTATCGCTGGTCCGCTACGTTGGCGGCGCTGCCCGACCTGCTGCTGGGATCGCCCGCCCAGAGCGCGTGCGCGGCGTGAACGAACGGGCGATCTCCATGGACCGGATGCCGCTCACAGACCTGACCGGCTGGCGCGGTCATCTGATCGCGCTGGGCGTCGTCGCTTTTGCGATCATCGCGCTGTTCTTCGCCGATGTCCGGGGCATGGTGTCGATCTGGTGGAACGCCTCCACCTTCGGCCACTGCCTCTTCATCCCCTTCCTCATCGCCTGGCTGGTGCAGCAGCGCCTGCCCGGATTGCGGCAACTGGAGCCGGTCGCCTGGACGCCGGGGCTGGTCTGGCTGGGGGCGGGCGCGCTGGCCTGGCTGCTGGGCGCAGCGGCGGGCGTGGCGATGGTGCGCCACGGCGCACTGATTATGATGTTGCAGGGTGCGACCATCGCGCTGCTCGGCCCGGCGGTGGCGCGGGCGCTGCTCTTCCCGCTTTTCTACGCCTTTTTCATGGTGCCCTTTGGTGAGGAGATCGTGCCGCCGCTGCAACTGGTAACGGCGCGTCTCGCCATGCTGCTGCTCGACCTGTCTGGCGTGCCGGCGCATATGGAGGGCATCTTCATTACGACGCCGACCGGCTATTTCGAAGTGGCCGAGGCCTGTTCGGGCGCGAAATTCCTGATCGCCATGACCGCCTATGGCGTATTGGTCTGCAATGTCTGTTTCAAAAGCTGGTCGCGGCGCGCGGTGTTCATCGTCGGAGCGCTCAGCCTGTCGGTGCTGGCCAATGGCGTGCGCGCCTTCGCCACCATATTGGTCGCGCATCTCACCACCGTCGATGCCGCCGTCGGGTTCGACCATGTCGTCTATGGCTGGGTCTTTTTTGCGATCGTGATGGCGATCGTCATGGCCACCGCCTGGCCCTTCTTCGATCGCAAGCCGGGCGATCCCTGGTTCGATCCGCGCGCCCTGCAAGGCGCGGTGCGTGCGTCGCCGCGCACCGGCACAATTGCCGGAGGTGCGCTGGCGGTGATCGTCGCGGCGCCCCTGTGGCTCGCCACGACCGCCGCGACCGCCGATCCGCTGCCGCTTGCACTGACCCTGCCCATGGTGGAGGGCTGGACCCGGACCGACGCGCGCCATGCCTATCCGTGGACGCCGCGTTTCGATGGCGCGGATCATTTCGTCATCGGCCGCTACCGCAACGGACGAGGGCAAGTCGTGGACCTCGCCATCGCCGCCTTTGCGCGACAGGAAGAGGGGCGCGAACTGGTGGGCTTCGGCCAGGGGGCGGCCGATCCCGACAGCGAATGGGTCTGGTCGTCGCCGGCCCGCGCGCCCGCTTATGGCCGGGGCGAGCAGATCACCGCGCCTGGCCCGGTGGTGCGCCACGTCGTGAGCTTTTACGGCATAGGCGGCGGCGCATTGTCGGGCAGCAAGCCTGCGGTCAAGCTGGCGACGATGAAGGCCCGGCTGCTGGGGCAGGATCAGCGTGCCGTCGCCCTGTTGGTGTCGGCGGAAGACGCCGAAGGGCGTCCGTCCGACTCGGCGATCGCGGCGTTCCTGACCGATTTGGGCGATGTGCGGGTTTTGGCTGACCGCAGCGTCGGCATCCGCTAGGGAAGTTCGCATGTGCGGCATAGCAGGCATTTTCCATCTCGAAACGGCCAAGCCCGTGGACCCTGCGCGGGTGCGCGCGATGCTGGACGTCATGCCGCATCGCGGGCCGGACGGCAGCGGCATCTGGACTGCGCCGGGCGTGGGGCTCGGCCATCTACGCCTGTCGATCATCGACCTGGAAGCCGGCGCTCAGCCGATGCTGACCGAGGATGAGAGCCTGGCGGTCGTCTTCAACGGCGAAATCTATAATTTCGCCGAGGTACGCGCAGAATTGCAGGCGAAGGGCCATGTGTTCCGCACGCATAGCGACACCGAAGTCATCCTGCATGGTTATCGCCAATGGGGCGAGGAGTGCGTGCAGCGCTTCAACGGCATGTTCGCCTTCGCCCTGTTCGATGCGCGGGCGCAGGCGCTGTGGCTGGTGCGCGACAGGCTGGGGGTCAAGCCGCTTCATTATGCGCTGCTGTCCGATGGCAGCCTGATCTTCGGGTCGGAATTGAAGAGCCTGCTGGCGCACCCCCTGCTGCGCCGCGCGCCGGATTTGTCGGCGGTCGAGGATTATTTGGCCTATGGCTATGTGCCCGACGACGCCTGCCTGGTCGCGGGCGTGCGCAAGCTGGGCGCGGGCGAGACGCTGCGGCTGGTGCGCGGACGGCCCCTGCCGCAGCCGCAACGCTATTGGGATGTCAGCTTCGCCGACCGGACCAAGGCAAAGCCTGAAGCGCTGGAGGAGGAATTGGTCGCGTTGATGCGACAGGCGGTGCGATCGCGCATGGTCGCCGACGTGCCGCTGGGCGCGTTCCTGTCGGGCGGGGTGGACAGCAGCAGCGTCGTCGCGCTGATGGCCGAAGCCTCGTCCCAGGCGGTCAAGACCTGCACCATCGGTTTCGACGTCGCCGCGCTGGACGAGACAGCCTATGCGGATCGCATTGCGCGCCGCTTCGCTACCGACCATCGCAGCCGAATCGTATCGCCTGACGATTGTGGGCTGATCGACCGGCTGGCCTTCCATTTCGACGAGCCGTTCGCCGACGCTTCCGCGCTGCCGACCTTCCGCGTGTGCGAACTGGCGCGCGAGCAGGTGACGGTGGCGCTGTCGGGCGACGGCGCGGACGAGGCCTTTGCGGGCTATCGCCGCCATCGCTTCCAGATGCAGGGCGAGCGTTTCCGCAGCCTGATCCCGGCGTCGGTGCGCCAGCCGCTGTTTGGGACGCTCGGTAAATATTATCCCAAGGCTGATTGGGCGCCGCGCGCGCTGCGCGCGAAATCGACCTTCCTGGAACTGGCGGGGGAGGGCGGGGAAGCCTATGCCGCGTCGGTAGGCGTCACGCCGCACGCGCTGCGCCAGCGATTGTTCAGCCAGGAGATGAAGGGTCGGCTGGGCGCCTATCGCGCCGAGGACCGTTATATCAAGGCGATGGAGGATGCGCCCGCGCGCGATCCTCTCGACCGGGCGCAATATGCCGACATCCGCATCTGGCTGCCCGGTGACATCCTGACCAAGACCGACCGGATGAGCATGGCCGTCAGCCTGGAGGCGCGCGAGCCTCTGCTGGATCATCGTCTGGTCGAATTCGCCGCCCGCCTGCCGGTGGCGCAGCGCATCCGCGGCAATAGCGGCAAATATCTGATGAAGAAGGCGATGGAGCCGTTCCTGCCGCAGGACATTCTCTATCGCCAGAAAATGGGCTTCGTGACGCCGATCAGCGCCTGGTTCCGGGGCGCTCTGGCGGGCGAGGCAACCGCGATCGCGGGCGGCTCCGCGCTGGCCAGGACCGGCTGGTTCGACACCAGGATGCTGGCGAAGGTCGCGGCGGACCATCGATCGGGCGTGTCGGATCATGGCCGGCTGTTGTGGCAGTTGCTGATGCTGGACAAGGCGCTGACGCGGTTGTTCGCGGTCTAACCACCCAGATCCGTTCGTTGCGAGCACGGTCGAGAAACGCGGGCACAGCGTTGGGCGCTTCTCGACCGCGCTCGAAGCGAACGGGTGGGGGGACGCGAACCCCTTGCAACCCGCCTCTCCCGGTGCCAACGGAACGCATGGCGATAATCAGGGCGCATCGGTGACAGTCTCGAAGGAAATCGTGCGGCTGCGGCTTTATGCGCTGTGTCTGGCTGGCGACATGGCGGGGCTGTTCTGCGCCTTCCTGGCCGCCAACTGGTTCGTGCTGGGCGCGCTCTGGGGCGAGCCGGGGAAACCCCATGGCCTCGTCATGTTCGCCATGGTCGCGCCGCTCTATGCGCTGCTGGCGGTGCAGGGTGGCGCCTATGGCATCAATACGCTGGACCGGGTGCGGCGGGGGATCGTGCGGGCGCTGTGGGCGCTGGCGCAGGCGGCGCTGCTGATGCTGCTGATCGTCTATCTGGGCAAGATCGCCGAGCAATTGTCGCGCCTGACCTTCATTACCGGCCTTACGCTCAGCGCCATCGCGGTGACGCTGGTGCGGCTGGCGGTCGTGCGACTCGCGGTGCGGGTATTGGGCGATGTGCCGCATCTGACCGCGGTCATTCTGGACGGCGTGGCGATCGAAACCGGGCCGCATATGGACCTGATCGACGCCGATGCCGCCAACCTCCATCCCGAACGGCATGACGCCGACATGGCGGCGCGGCTGGCGGCGGCGGTCGGCATGGCGGAGCGGGTGATCGTCGCCTGTCCGCTCGATCGGATGGCGGACTGGTCGGCGGCGCTCAAGTCGCTGTCGGCGCGGGGAGAGATCGTCGTCCCAGAACTGCTGCGCTTCGCCCCGGCGCGGATCGATGAACTGGATGGTCAGCCCACCATTATCGTCGCCGGCGGTCCGCTCCATTTCCGCGATCGGCTGATCAAACGGCTGTTCGACCTGATCGTCGCCGCGGTCGCGACCATCCTGCTGTCGCCGATCCTGATCGCGGCGACGCTGGCGGTGCGCCTGACCAGCCCCGGCCCCGCGCTGTTCCGCCAGCCGCGCATCGGCAAGGACGCCCGGCCCTTCGCCATCTACAAGTTCCGCTCGATGCGGGCGGAGGCGAGCGACCACAAGGCGGCGACCCTGACCCGGCGCGACGACGATCGGGTGACGAAGGTCGGCGCCTTCCTGCGCAAGACCAGCATCGATGAACTGCCGCAATTGTTCAACGTGTTGAAGGGCGACATGAGCATCGTCGGCCCGCGTCCCCACGCCGCCGCCGCCAAGGCCGGCGACAGCCTCTATTGGGAGGTCGATGCCCGCTATTGGGAACGGCATTGCATCAAGCCGGGCATGACCGGGCTGGCGCAGGTGCGCGGCCATCGCGGTTCCACCGATCATCATCAGGATCTGATCGACCGGCTTCAGTCGGACCTCGAATATGTCAGCGACTGGTCGGTCTGGCGCGATCTGCGGATCATCTTCGCGACGCTGGGCGTGCTGGTCCATCACAAGGCCTATTGAGCGATGGCGACCGACCTGATCCTTGGCGTTGTCCTTCTGCTCTGCCTGCTCGCGGTGGCGTGGCCGTTTCTTGTCTACCCGCTGATCCTGCGCGCGCTACCGACCGTAGCGGAAACGCCGGTCGATAGCCCATCCCCCAGCGCCTCCCTGCTGTTCTGCGCTTATAATGAGGCGGCGGCGATGCCGGAGAAGCTTGCCAATCTGGCGATGCTCAAGCAGCTTCATCCCACCCTTGAAATCCTCGCCTTCGATGATGGTTCGTCCGACGGCACCGGCGACCTGATCGCCGCGCAAGGCGATCTGGTGACGCTCATCCGTGGGCCGGGGCGCAGCGGCAAGGCGCATGGCATGAAGCAACTGGCCGTCCGCGCGCGAGGGGAGATACTGATCTTCACCGACGCCAATGTGCTGTTGGACGGGGAAGCGGTGGAGCGCCTGCTCGCCCGCTATGCCGACAGTCAGGTCGGCGGCGTGCTGGGGTCGCTCCACTATATTGGCGCGGAGGATAGCGCGACCGCCTCGGTCGGGTCGCTCTACTGGCGGATCGAGGAACGGTTGAAGGATGAAGAATCGCGCACCGGCAATGTGTTGGGCGCCGATGGCTCCATCTTCTCGATCCGGCGCAGCCTCTATCCCGATTTCCCCGACAGCGTGCTGGACGATTTGACCGTGTCCATGGCGGTCCTGTTCGCGGGCAAGCGCCTCATCAAGGCGAAGGATGTGATCGCGCGCGAACGGCTGGTGACAGCTCGCAAAGACGAATATCGGCGTAAGGTCCGGATCGCGGCGCGCGCCTGGCATACCCATGTTCATTTGCGGCCGCAGTTGCGGCGTTTGGGCGCCCTGGATCGGTTCAAATATGCGTCGCGCAAGATCGTCCGCTGGTTCGGCGGGCTGTTCATTCTGGTCGGCGGACTCGCTGCGGGCGCGCTGGCGATGCGGGTGTCGCCGGCGCTCTATCTGGCGGGTGCGCTGGGCGTGGCGCTGCTGCTGTGGATCGGCGTGCGGGCGAAGAGCGGTCCTGTCGCCGCGCTGGTCGATGTGCTGATCGCCTATGCCGCGACCCTTCAGGGCGTCGCCAAGGCGATGACGGGGCGCACCGTCACCGTCTGGAACCCCGCCCAGTCGCGCTAAATCGGCCGCGCTGCGCTACTGCCCCTTCACATAGACCCGCTTGCCGCCGATCCAGGTTTCCAGCACCTGGGTCTGGCGGATGTCGGCCGGACGTGCCGCCGAAATGTCGCGGTCGATCAGCAGGAAATCGGCGCGCTGGCCGGGGACCAGGCTGCCGAACTTTTTGTCGGCGAAACCGGCATAGGCGGCCTGGCGCGTGAAACCGTCCAGCGCGGCGTCGAAGCCGACCCGCTGTTCGGGCATCCAGCCACCGGCCGGTTCGCCCTTGCCGTCCTCGCGGCTCATGGCCACGGCGATGCCGGCAAAGGGATTGGGGCTTTCCACCGGCACGTCGGAACCGAAGGCCAGCGGCACCTTGTTGTCCAGCATCGCTTTCCATGCATAGGCGCCATTCAGCCGGGCTTCGCCCAGCCGCGCCGTCGCCATGCGCCAGTCGGACGCTTCATGGACGGGCTGCATCGATGCAATCGCGCCCAGCGGCCCGAAGCGCGGCAGGTCGCTGGGCGTGACGATCTGCGCATGTTCGATCCGCCAGCGCCGGTCGCCCTTATAGGTGTCGTTCAGTTCCTCGATCGCGTTCAGCAATTCATGATTGGCCGCATCGCCGATGGCGTGGACGGCGACCTGGAAATTGTCCATCGCCGCGCGGCTCATGAAATTGCGCAACTGCGTGTCTGGGATCATCGGCAAACCGCGCTGGCCCGGCGCATCGGCATAATCGGCGCGCAGCCAGGCGCCGCGCGACCCCAAGGCGCCGTCGAGCAGCAACTTCACGCCGCCCATGCGCAGATGGTCGTCATAGAGCCAGGGCGTCGGCTCCGGCCCGGCGATCAGCACCATATTGTCGATGCCATAGGCATAGGACATGATCCGCACGCGCAGCGCGCCGCGATCGGCCGAACGGCGAAAAGCCTGCCAATCCTCTATGCTGGTGCCCATGTCGGCAATGCCGGTGATGCCAACCGCCAGCAGCGCGCGCTGCGCCTTTTCCAACGCGATGTCGCGGTCCTTGGGCGCGGGCGGCGGTGTTACCTTCTGGATCAGGTCCATCGCCTTGTCGACGAAGACGCCGGAAGGCTTGCCGTTGGCCATTTCGATCCGCCCGCCCATCGGCGCCTTGGTCGCGGGGGTGATGCCCGCCGCGCGAATCGCCGCGCTGTTGGCCCAGCCGGCATGGCCGTCGATCCGCTCCAGCCACACCGGAATGTCGCCGACCGCCGCGTCCAGTTCTGCGGCGGTGGGGAAGCGCCCCAGACCCCATTGTTCCTGATTCCAGCCGGTGCCGATGATCCACTTGCGCCCGGCATTGGCCTGCGCATAGGCGCGAATCTTCGCCTGCGCTTCTGCCAACGATCGCGTGTCCGACAGGTCGAGCGTGATAAGCGACAGGCCATAGCCCATGACATGGCCATGCGCGTCGATCAGGCCGGGGATCAGCGTCTTGCCGCCCGCATCCAGCTTGAACGCCAGCCCTTTGGGCGGTTCAGGCCAGGGCTGCCCCTTTTTCGGCTTTTTGGGCCGCTCGTATTTGGGCTCCTGATAACGGCCCGGCAGCAGCTTTTCGACCTTGCCGTCATCGTCGATCAGCAGCGCGCCAAAGCGCACGACCTTGCCGCTGGGGTCCAGCGCGATGCCGTTGACATTGTCGATCACGCCAGAGGCGTAAGCGGGGAGGGGCAGGGCGAGCGCAGCAATGGTCGCGATATAGAGGGGTTTCATGCGCGGGTGATCCGGCGCACCAGCGCGCTGGTGTCCTGACGGTTGCCGCCCATAGCCTGCACGTCGGCGTAGAATTGATCGACCATCGCGGTCACTGGCAATGTGGCGCCGTTGGCTCGCGCTTCCTCCAGCGCCAGGCCCAGATCCTTGCGCATCCAATCCACCGCGAAGCCGAAGTCGAAACTGTCCTGCGCCATCGTCTTCCACCGATTGTCCATCTGCCAGCTTTGCGCCGCGCCGCCGGAAATCGCCTCGAACACCCTGTCCAGGTCAAGTTCGGCCGCCTGGGCGAAGCGCAGCGCCTCGGACAGGCCCTGCAACACGCCGCCGATGCAAATCTGGTTCACCATCTTGGTCGTCTGGCCCGCGCCTGCGCCGCCGACATGCACGATCCGCGCGGCATAGGCCTGCATCACCAGCTTCGCCGCCGCCACCGCCGGTTCGCTGCCGCCGCACATGATTGACAGCTTGCCATTCTCGGCTCCCGCCTGACCGCCCGACACCGGCGCGTCGACGCTATGGATGCCGCGGCTCTCGCCCTCAACGAACAACTGCCGCGCGATCCGTGCCGACACGGTGGTATGGTCGATGAACAGGCTGCCTTCCTTCATCGATCGGAAAGCGCCTTCGCGTCCCAGCGTGATCTGCGACAGGTCATCGTCATTGCCGACGCAACTGATGACGATGTCCGCATCCTCCGCCGCCTTGGCCGGGCTGATCGCGACGGCGCCGCCATAGGCTTCCGCCCAGCTCTTCGCCTTGCCGATGGAGCGATTGTAAACGGTCAGGCTGTGCCCCGCCTTGGCCAGGTGCCCTGCAACCGGGCTGCCCATGACGCCCAGGCCGATAAACGCGATATTAGCCATATGCCTCGTACATTTAGTGCGTGGTTCCCGCCATAGGGCCAGTTTTCCGACAGTGCCAGTTTCTTCGCCCGCAATTTTCGTTTAGGTGCCCGCACATGAACACGCTCGCCAAGATCGAAAGCGCCCTGCCGCTGCCCATCACCGTCGATGACATCCTTGCCGCCCGCACCCGGATTGCGGGTTCGATTGTCAAGACGCCGACTTTGATCAGCCAGACGCTGTCGAACATGCTGGGCTGCAACGTCTATCTGAAGTTCGAAAATCTCCAGTTCACCGCCGCCTATAAGGAACGCGGCGCGCTCAATCGCCTGATCCAGCTGGATGACGCAGCCAAAGCCAAGGGCGTGATCGCGGCATCCGCGGGCAATCATGCACAGGGTCTGGCCTATCATGGCAAGCGGCTGGGCGTGCCCGTCACCATCGTCATGCCCACCACCACGCCCACGGTGAAGATCACGCAGACGCAGGGCCATGGCGCGACCGTGGTGCAATATGGCGAGAAATTCGACGACGCTTACGCCCATGCGCGGCTGATGGAGGAGGAACAGGGCCTGACCTTCGTTCATCCCTTCGACGAACCCGACATCATGGCCGGGCAGGGCACGGTCGCGCTGGAAATGCTGGAAGATGCGCCGGAGATCGACACGCTGATCATCCCGATCGGCGGCGGCGGCCTGTTTTCGGGCATGGGCACCGCGGCGCGGGCGATGAAGCCGGATATCCAGCTTTATGGCGTGCAGGCGGAACTGTATCCGTCGATGTACGACTTCATCAAGGGCGCGGACCTGGCCTGCGATGGCGATACGCTGGCTGAGGGCATCGCCGTCAAGCAGCCCGGCGAGCTGACTCGCCGCTTCGTGGAGCGGCTGGCCGACGACGTGCTGCTGGTCAGCGAACGACGGCTGGAAGAGGCGTTGAGCCTGTTGCTGCAGATCGAAAAGACCGTGGTGGAGGGCGCGGGGGCTGCGGGACTCGCCGCGCTGTTGACCTATCGGGAGAAATTCGCCGGGCGCAATGTCGGGCTGGTGCTGACCGGCGGCAATATCGACACCCGCCTTCTCGCCAATGTGCTGCTGCGCGACCTCGCCCGGTCGGGCCGTCTGGCGCGCCTGCGGATCATCCTGCAGGATCGCCCCGGCGCGCTGTTCCATGTCGCCCGCATCTTCGATCAGGAAGCGGTGAATATCCTGGAACTGGCGCATCAGCGTATCTTCACCAACCTTCCGGCCAAAGGATTGACCCTGGACGTCGAGTGCGAAACGCGCGACCGCGGCCATCTGCAACGGTTGATCGCGGCGCTGGGCGAGGCCGGTTATGAGGTCGCGCCGATCGAGGTTGCGTAACGGCGGGAGCGGACCACGATTTTTCGTGGTAAACGCCCTTTTCAGAGGAACATCGGGGCGGCATAGTCGAAAACATGACTGATGTCCGCCGCCATGAAAGGAAACCTGGAGCGTGACCGCCGCCTTCCGTTTCCCTCGTTTCTTTGTC
Organism: Sphingobium cupriresistens; assembly: GCF_004152865.1. Taxonomy (GTDB): domain Bacteria; phylum Pseudomonadota; class Alphaproteobacteria; order Sphingomonadales; family Sphingomonadaceae; genus Sphingobium; species Sphingobium cupriresistens. The sequence continues at coordinate 131,816 of NZ_SEOO01000006.1, forward strand.
ACCAATCCCAGCCCTTGCCCGTATCTGCCGGGCAAGAGCGAGCGGAAGGTGTTTACCGAACTGAATGGCGAGAATGCGACGGAGCTGAACGACGCGCTGGGCCGAATCGGCTTTCGTCGCAGCCAGAATGTCGCCTATCGGCCAAGCTGCGCGGATTGTTCCGCCTGCGTGTCGGTGCGCGTCTGCGCCAACGAATTTCAGCCCAATGCGACCCAGCGCAAGCTGATCCGTCGCAACAGCGACCTGATCGTCACGGCCTGTAAGCCCTGGTCCACCGAGGAACAGTTCGCCCTGCTCCAGCGCTATCTGGTCGATCGTCATCCCGGCGGCGGTATGACCGAGATGGACGAGATGGACTTCTCCGACATGGTCGAACAGACCCCGGTCGACAGCTATATCATCGAATATCGCGAACCGGGCGTCGATGGCCGCCCCGGCAAGCTGATCGGCGCCTGCCTGACCGATCGGCAGGGCGATGGCCTGTCGATGATTTACAGCTTCTTCGACACAACGCTGGAGCATCGGCCGGGCCTGGGCAATTATATCATCCTGGATCACATCACCCGCGCGGCGAGCGCCGGGCTGCCCTATGTCTATCTGGGCTATTGGGTCGATGGGTCGCAGCGGATGCAATATAAGATCCGCTATCGCCCGCTGGAAAAGCTCAGCCGCAGCGGCTGGGTCCGGTTCGACCCGCACGAGCAGGCGCAGGCCATTCGCGGCGCGCAACAGCGTGACGAACCGCCGCTTCCCGTCGAACTGGTGGGCATGTACCGCAAATAGACAGCCAGATCGGCGAAGGTCGATCGTTCAATGGTGGTTGTGCCATCCGTTTCGGTTGCTGCAACCTGATGCGCTTTTGTCTTGTCGGTCTTCGAACCGATTTTGCCGCCATTGCTGCGCTAGGTAAAACAGAACGGTGCCGCGCCAAACGCCAACGCGCGGGCTGGTCGAGGTTTAGATCCTGATGACATGCAGCGGACCCTGGCGTGTCTGGCGCGATGCGTCGGGCAGGACTTTCATCTGGGCCGACCACTACCGGGCGACACCTTCAGTTCTCCGAAATTCGATCGGCAAAAAAGGGGTCGGGCCTGTGCGGCCCGACCCCGATCCAGCGCTGGTCCGGCGTCGTGACTCGCCTGACCAGCGCTTATTTGCAGCGGCAGCTTCGAACGGCCCTGCGGCGTACCGGCTGGCGAACCGTTTCGGTGACGTAGGTGGTCGTCGTAGTCGTTGTCGTCTGGGCGGGCTGTATCGTGACGGTCGTCACCACCGGTGCAGGATAATAATAGCCACCCGCGATATAGCCGCCGCCCTGCTGCACCACCGGGCCCGGACCCGCCGACCAATGCGACGCCCCGGCATAAGGCGGCGCGTCATAGTCGACGCCAGCGCCGCGCACTTCGCCCTCGAACCGGCCGTCATAGGTGCCGCTCACCTGCCGCCCGTCATCCGTGGTCCAGGTGCCGGTCCAGCGGCCTTCATAATCGTTCTGGGTGGTGACGCTGTCGTCGGCGTAGCCATAGCCATCGTCATAGCCCACGCCCGGACGACGCGGCGGGGGCGGCGCGTTGCGGCGCGGTCCGTCTTCCGCCTTGTCGATCGCCAGGCCCGCTGCGGCCCCGACGCCGGCGCCGATCAGCGTGCCTGCGGTGCGATTGCCGCGTCCGGCGATGCGGTTGCCCGCTACGCCTCCCACGACCGCGCCGATCGCGGCGCCGCCCACGCCATTGTCGCGGCGCGGTTCGTCATAATAGGCGTCATCGCCATCGGGACCATAGCCGCCTTCGTACCGATCCCAGTCGATGTCGCTGCGATGGTCGTAGACCCGACCATAACGGTCGGTCATCACTGCATCGTCATAATAGCGCGACCAACCATAGCCATAGGCTGGCGCGGGCAGGCCATAGGCGCCATAATTGGCGATATAATAATTGGGGCTGGTCCAATATTGCGGCAGGACATAGCCATAGACCGGGCGCCGATAACCGCCCCACCCGCCCGGCGCGCGCCAGCCGGCGAACCAGCGGCCGTTATGGCGCTGCCCCCAGCGATGCGCGCCCTTGTTCCAGTTTCCGTTCCAGCCGCCGGGACGCGGCATGTGCATACCGCCGGGCCGGGGGCCGGGGTGCGGCATCGACCCGCCGGGGCGTGGTCCGTTCGCGCCGCCCGCGATCGCCGGTGTGGCGACGCCAGCCAGCGCAATGCTCGCCCCCAGAAGCAATAGGGTTGGAGTCCGCATGGTTAACACTCCCTGTTTTCATGGCGCGCCAACCGGATGCGCAGCCCAAAAATGCTAACACTTCGTTTAGCATGGCGATCCGCGGCTATCCATGATCCAGGCCGTCAAATCCTGTCCCGAAACGGGGCGGAAAGGGGCGATGCCAAGACACGCCGTAAAGAAACAGGGTTAACCGATCAGGAAATACGCGCCGCGATCCGCGCCGCCAGCGCCTCCAGCCCCCTGGCATCATCCGAGTCGAACCGGGCGAGCAGCGGACTGTCGAGATCGATCACGCCGATCAGTCGTCCGTCGTGCAGCACCGGAACCACGATTTCGGATGCGCTGGCGGCGTCGCAGGCGATATGACCGGGAAAGGCGTGGACATCCTCCACCAATTGCGTTTCGCGGGCCGCCGCCGCCGCCCCGCATACGCCGCGGCCGACCGGGATGCGGATACAGGCGGGCTTGCCTTGGAACGGGCCAAGGACCAGTTCTTCCTCCACCATGCGATAAAAGCCCGCCCAGTTGAGATCGGGCAGGAACTGCCAGAGCAGGGCGGACAGGTTCGCCATGTTGGCGACCGGGTCCGGCTCCGATGCTGTCAGCGCATCGGCAGCCGAAAGCAGGTCGGCGTAGAGGGTGGGCTTGTCGGCGGTGGAGGGGGCGAAGTCGTACATACTGCCCCCTTAATATCAGTTTGGGCGGTCGCCTAGTGGCCCGATTCTGACATTCGGCGCCGCTTGAAGGTGGATCGCCCTCAAATATCAAAACCAACCCAAAAGGATGCGCGTCTTTATCCGTTGGTAACCTTGTTTAGTTAGCAGTTCCCGCATTCGCGGAGACGACATCCATGACCAACAGAAAGAAAATACTGCCGGAGATCGGCATTTCCTTGGCCATGTTGGCAACGATGCTGCTATTTTCGGTATGGCATCAACTACCCATCATATTTCCAGCCGGCGAACGCGCGGCCTATGTCGGGGTCCATTACCTTTATCCACTGATCGGCGTGGGAATTTGGGGAGCATTTGCCTATTTTGGCCAGAAAAAGGCGCTTTCCCGGACATTCCTGATCGCGTTACCCTGCTATGTCGTTGTGCTGTTCGCACATTTCAATATAAAATTATGGATCCCACACATAAATCCATATGTTTATGATGAATTATATTGGTCTATCGATCAGTATTTACGTCCGGTCGTCGATTTGTGCATGATGATCCGCCGAATGATGGTGTCGATCATACCTTATGAAGCTAATTTCTACATGATCGGCTATATTGCAATGTTCTATTGCAGTTTTTGCTATCATGCAGTGCGGACGCCGACGGTCTTTTCCCAATTGGTTATTGCCGCCCTTTTGTTGCAAGTGATTGGCACCTTGGCCTATTTGGTCGCGCCGGCGGTTGGTCCCTTTATCTACGAACAGGGATTGAACCCGATGGTCACGTCCGGGCAAACCAGCATGTTCGATTTCTACCAGCGTTCAGTGGCAGAGGGGCCGGCCTGGCTGCAACGAAATGGCGGGGTCGCCTTCACCGTCGGACTTGCGGCAATGCCGTCCTTGCATACGGCCGCAGCCTGCCTCTTCCTTGGCTTCGCGTGGCAGCATGGCCGCATATTGCTACCGCTTTATGCTTTCCTGACATTCTTCATCATGGTGACTGCGGTCGCGACGCGCTGGCATTATCTGATCGATCTGCCGGTCGGCGTCCTGATTGCATGGGCCTCCCTGGCGCTTGCCAAGCGATTGACTAGAGGTGCGGTTGAAGAGCAATCCGTTGTCGTGCCGGCCATCCTGCAACCCGAACCAGCCTGAGCACCAAAGCGGTATCGGGAACTGGCTCGATCCCGTCCTACGATCGGACGTTATTTCTCAGTCCAGTTGAACCTTTCCACGCCCCTGCTTGATCGTGCCGCGCGCTTTTTTGGCGTCGGTGCGCCGGGCCTTGGCCGCCTTGCCCGGTTTGGTGGCGATGCGGCGGGCGTCGCGGACATGGGCCTTGGCGATCATGGCACTCAGGCGATCGCGCGCGTCCTGCCGGTTCGCCTCCTGCGTGCGAAAGCGGGACGCCTGGATCACGATCTCATTGCCGGATGTCAGGCGCGATCCGGCCAGTTCCTTGAGCTTGCGATAGGCGTAGGGCGGCAGGGCCAGCTTGAACAGGTCCACGCGCAACTGGACGGTCGTAGCCACCTTGTTGACATTCTGCCCGCCCGGCCCGCCGCCGGTGATGAAGCGCTCCTCCAGCGCATCATCGGGAATGTCAAAGTCCGGCATCGTCCAGCAAATCCTGGCCAAAGCCTGCCGCCGCGAAGGTCGCAGGCAGGGCGGCGCTCGCCTCCGCCGCGGGCTTGTCGCCGCGCGGCATACTCAGGAAACGACTGTGCAACAGCATGGCTCCTTCCCCGTCACCATAGACCGGATCGCCCACGATGCCGAAGCCCAGGCCATGCAGCGCATGGACGCGGATCTGGTGGGTGCGCCCGGTCTGGGGGGAGAAGGCGATCAGCGACCGGCCGTCCTTTTCCGCGACCTTGCGCCAGTGGGTGATGGCGTTCTTCCCCGCCTTGGCCGGGATCATGCGCCATCCTTCCGCCGCGGAACTGATCTTGCTGAGCGCCAGTTCGATCGTGCCTTCATCCTCTGTCGGCACGCCTTCGATCACCGCGACATAGCGTTTGACCACCGTCCCGGCCTCGAACGCGGCGGCGAAGCGCTTATGCGCCTTGGGGTTGCGGGCCAGCAGCAGGCAACCGCTGGTGTCGCGATCCAGCCGGTGTACCGGCAGCGGCCAGCGCTGGAAACCGAAGGTCAGCGAGGCGAGGTGATTTTCGAGCGCCATGGAGCCGTCGCGCGGCGCATCGACCGGCAGGCCCGCGGGCTTGTCGAGGATGAGGGCTTCGCCATCGATGAACAGCACATGGTCGGTAAGCAGGGCCAAGGAGGAGTTTCCGATCGGGACAATAAGGGGTGGGGAATTGACGCGCGCGCGGCTTCCTATAGGCGGTGGAGGCGATGGAATACAGGGGGCATGATCGGCGTCAGGCGCAATTTCGGCTGGACTGGGTCGATGTCGCGCGCGGATTGGGCATATGGGCTGTGGTGGTCGGCCATGTCTGGACCCGCGGGCCGCTTCGCGACGCCCTATATAGTTTCCATATGCCGCTCTTCTTCCTGCTGTCCGGGATGCTGTCGCGGCCCCAGGATGTCGGCGCGTTCACGCGGCGGCAACTGGTCGGTCAGATGCGGCCCTATCTTCTCTTCCTGGCGCTGTTGATCCTGATGGATCAGATCATCGAACCGCTGAAGGGCGGTCGGCCCATCTTCCATCAATGGCCGGATGATCTCGCACCGATCCTGCTGGGCGGCTTCTGGTTGCGCGGGCCTTACACCATCTTTTGGTTCGTGCCCTGCCTAATGATGGCGCGCATCCTGTTCAATGTCGCGCTCCGCCGCTGGCCCGATGTGCTGGACCGGCGCTGGGCGATGCTTCTGCCGCCGATGCTGGTCCTGGCCTATGCGCTGGGCTGGTGGACGCAGGCATCGCCGCTGGGTCTGCTGAGCGTGCCGATGGCCTTCGTGCTGCTGTGGGTGGGGGCGCTCTGGCCGCGGGTGCGGTGGCGGGGCTGGATGGTCGCCCCGCTGGGTGCGCTGGCCTTGGTCGGGCTGGCGGGGGTCATGCCGACGCTCAACATGAAGGCCGCAGATTATGGCTGGCCCTTGCTGTCGATCGCATCGGCCATCGCCACATCCCTATTGCTGTTCCGCCTGTCTGCGCTGGTAGCGCTCTTTGCCGGACCAGTCGCGGCGGTGGGGCGGGCGTCGCTGGTCATCATGTACGCCCATGTCGCCATCATCCATTATCTCTCCCCCTATATGGGCAAGCCGTGGCTATTGCTGGCGGCGCTGCTGATCCCGTTCGCGATCGCCCGGCTGATCCGCCTGTCGCCAGCGGCCAGCCGCTGGTTGAATTAGCCGTCCTGAATCAAAGACATGCGATCGTCAGCCCCTGCGCGGGCAACAATGGCATAGGCGGCTTGGGCGATGAGTTGCGCCTGAGTCAGCGACGCCTTGTCCTCCTTTGATGCCTGCGCGGTGGCGACCGGATCGGCGACAGCGGCGGCTTGGGGGGATGCGTAATAGCCCGCGTCGCTCAGTCGATCGGTCAGGGTCGCGTCTGGGGTGGGAGCGGCTGTCGCGGCGGTCACCTGGCGTGGGCCGGAGGACGGCGCGCTATAGGTCAGCGGTTCGGATGCCGTAGGGGTCGCAACAACGGGTTGCGGCGTCGATGTAACTGGATCGCTGGGGGCAGTTATTGTCGCTGGCGTCGGTGTCACGGGACTGACGACCGTATCCAGCGTCTTCTTGATTTGTCCCCACGCTGTGCTCGCGCCCGTCGCATTGATTGTGCTGGCCATTTAATAATTCTCCGGTCCCCCCGTTCTTATCCGTCATCGGGCCTGCCATGCCGTCAATGAAAAGGGTTGGCGCCGCGTTAAGCGTCCAGGCCGGTGTCGTTACGCGCTTGTCGGACGACTGGCGAGGCTGGATGAAGAGGATTGGCGCGAAACTCGCCTATTCTCGAAATGGCGTCGCCCCTCGCCAGCATCAACGAACAAGGGCTGGCGCATAGTGCCGATGCGCCAGCCCCTTACGGCCGTTTCAAGCCCTGATATCACCCAAGATTCTTTCCACTCGACTTTCGTTAGACGGCGCGAAAGACGATCAGCCGTGCAGCTTGATCGCAGTTTCGGCGATCCGACGGCCCTGATAGCGTGCGCCGTCCAGTTCCTCTTCCGACGGCTGGCGGCTGCCGTCGCTGTCGGCCAGCGTGGTCGCGCCATAGGGCGATCCGCCGCGCACCTTGTCCACGCCCATCTGGCCCTGGAAGCCATAGTCCAGGCCGACGATGGTCATGCCGAAATGCAGCAGGTTGGTGATAATCGAAAAGAGGGTGGTTTCCTGCCCGCCATGCTGGCTGGCGGTCGAGGTAAAGGCGCCGCCGACCTTGCCATTCAATGCGCCGCGCGCCCACAGGCCGCCGGCCTGGTCAAGGAAGGCCGCCATCTGGCTGGACATGCGGCCAAAGCGGGTGCCGGTGCCCACGATGATCGCGTCATAATCGGCCAATTCCGCGACGGTCGCGATCGGTGCGGCCTGATCCAGCTTGAAATGCGCGTTCTGGGCGACTTCGAGCGGGGCGGTTTCGGGTACGCGCTTGATGTCGACCTGCGCGCCGGCGGCGGTTGCGCCTTCCGCTATGGCTTTCGCCATCGTCTCGATATGACCGTAGGAGGAATAGTAGAGAACTAATATCTTAGCCATGATGTATCTCCTTGAAAGGGTGAGGAAAAGGGTGGCCGCCTGCATGAGGGGATGCAGGCGGCCCGGCCCATCCGAGGGGGGAGGATAATGGACGGGCCGAAGGGGTCAGATGCTGTCCACCAAAACGATTTCAGCGTCTTCGATCGCCGTGATGGTGATCGGCGCGCCGCCCAGGATCGCCGCGCCGTCGCGGGCCTCGAAGGGCTGGCCGTCAATCTCGATCCGGCCCGTCGCCGGGACCAGATAGAGGTGGCGGCCGTCCGCACTGTCATAAGTCACGCTCTCGCCCGCCCGGACCGTGCCGCCCAACAGGCGGGCGTCGGCGCGGATGCGCAACGCTTCCTTGTCGTCGTCATAGCCGCTGGCCAGGACCGCCAGCTTGCCGGAGCGATCGCCCTTCGGAAAAGGCTTGGCGCCCCAACTGGGCTGCCCGCCACGGGCGCGGGGAATGACCCAGATCTGGAACAGGGTGGTGGTTTCATCCTCCAGATTATATTCGGCATGGCGAATGCCGGTGCCCGCCGACATGACCTGCACGTCGCCAGCCTCCGTGCGACCCTGGTTGCCCAGGCTGTCCTTGTGCGTGATCGCGCCAGTGCGGACATAGGTGATGATTTCCATGTCGGCGTGCGGATGCGGCGGAAAGCCGGAACGGGGGCCGATTTCGTCATCGTTCCACACCCGGATGGCGCCCCAGTGCATACGGTCGTCGGCATGATAGTCGGCGAAGGAAAAATGATGGCGCGCGTTCAGCCAGCCATGGTCGGCATGGCCGAGCGACGCGAACGGGCGACGCTCGATGCGGCTCGTTGTTGTCGTGGTCATATAAAGTGCCTTTCGTTGCGGAGGCGGAGGCTTCCGCTTGCTTTCCGACAATCTAGCTATCAGGATCGTTTCTTAAATCGGCAGCTTTGAAACGGATTGTTTCCTGATGCGACTACCTGACTTCGAGGCCTGGGCCATGTTCGCCGCGGTGGTTGAACATCGCAGCTTCACCGATGCGGCCAAGGCGCTGAGCGTGTCGAAGGCGACCGTGTCCAAGGCGGTGACGCGGCTGGAAGAGCATCTGGACACCAGCCTGTTCAACCGCACCAGCCGCCGTCTGGCGCTGACCGAAAGCGGCAAGCGGCTGGCCGACCACGCCCATCGCATCCTGGCGGAGGGGCAGGCGGCGGAGGAAGCGGCGCGCGATGAAACCGCGGAACTGTCCGGCGTGGTGCGACTGGGCGCGCCGATGACCTTCGGCCTGCTGCGCGTCGCGCCGCTGGTGGCGCAATTCACCAAGGAGCATCCCATGGTCGATGTCGACCTGCATCTGTCCGATGCGCAGATCGACATCGTCGACATGGGGCTGGACGCGACCATCCGCATCGCCGACATGCCCGACAGTTCGCTGCGCGCGCGGCGGCTGGCGGACGTGACGCTCTATACCATCGCGTCGCCCGCCTATCTGGACGAACGGGGGCGGCCGCAACATCCAGCCGACCTGGGGACCCATGACTGCCTCTGCTACTCCAACGTCGCGGCGCCTGATGTGTGGCGCTTTGCCGGGCCGGGGCAGCAAAATGTGGTGGTGCAAGTGCGCAGCCGCATCACCGTGAACAGTGGGGAGGCGATGCTGCCCGCGCTGCGCATGGGGGTGGGCATCGCCCGGCTACCCGACTTCATCATCGGCGACGCGCTGGCGAAGGGAGAGGTAGAGGAAATATTGGTCGATTGGCGGCCCGCACCCTTCGGCCTGCATCTCGTCACGCCGCCGTCGCGCCTGCGCCCCGCGCGGGTCGAAGCGTTGCTGGACTATCTGACGACGCATCACGGCTGTTAACCCGCAATATTAAGGTTAGCGAAAAATTTCCGTCCTCGGTTCAGGATGATGGACGTTTGGGCGCATGAGAGCGTCGTTTCGCAGGTGAATCCATATTGACTCCGGGCGGACCGTTTCGCCCTCAACTCTTTGTAAATAGATTCGTTTTGATGCGACTCGCGGATTCCTGCCGGTTAGCGAAAAATTAACCTTTGTCCTTCAGAAGTTTTTTGGTTAATGATTTGGAGCAGAAGCCGTTCTGGTGGGGTGAACGGGACTGCGATCCATCGGCGGGATTGGCCGAGGTGACAACAAGGGGCTTCACATGCGCGTGCTGCTGATTGAGGACGAACCGACCACCGCCAAGGCGATCGAGCTTATGCTCACGACCGAAGGCTTCAACGTCTACACGACCGATCTGGGCGAAGAAGGCCTCGATCTGGGCAAGCTCTATGATTACGACATCATCTGCCTGGACCTGAACCTGCCTGACATGCACGGCTATGACGTGCTGAAAAAGCTGCGGGCGGCCAAGGTGCAGACCCCGGTGCTGATCCTGTCGGGCATATCGGAGATGGACAGCAAGGTCCGCTCCTTCGGCTTTGGCGCCGACGATTATGTGACCAAGCCCTTCCATCGCGAAGAGCTGATCGCCCGCATCCACGCCGTCGTGCGCCGGTCCAAGGGGCATAGCCAGTCGGTCATCCGCACCGGCAAGCTGGCGGTGAATCTGGACGCCAAGACGGTGGAAGTGGACGGCAACCGCGTCCACCTGACCGGTAAGGAATATGCCATGCTGGAGCTGCTCTCGCTCCGCAAGGGCACGACGCTGACAAAGGAAATGTTCCTGAACCACCTTTATGGCGGCATGGACGAACCTGAACTCAAGATCATAGACGTCTTCATTTGCAAGTTGCGCAAGAAGCTTGCTCTGGCCTGTAGCGGCGACAATTATATCGAAACGGTCTGGGGTCGCGGCTATGTGTTGCGCGATCCTGACGAGATCGTGGAGGAGCAGGCCAAGGTCGCCTGATCCCAGACTGGTTAACGGGGGTGGAAAGGCCGGGGTCCGACAGGGTGCCGGCCTTTTCCGTTTCGGGTCGGCTTGACGGACGATGTTCTCTTTTTGATCGCCTTTTCCCTTTCGACCGTGGATCATCGGCAAGGTTGGCGTTAAGGCGGGAGCATGGATGACCTGTTTGCCGATCGATCCCTGAGTGAACAGACGCTGGGCAGGGGCGACATCGCGCCGCTGGCCAAAAAAGGCTTGCCGGCGCATCTGATCGATTGCGACCTGGACGAGGCCGACCTGTCGGGGCTGGACCTGTCGCGCTGGATATTCGAACGCTGTCAGGTCCGCCGCACCGATTTCACCGACGCGAAGCTGGATGGAACGCGGTGGCAGTCGTGCCGCGGCGGATTCGTGCAGCTCGCTGGCGCGGACCTGCGCGAGGCGGAGTTTTTTGCTTGCGACCTCAATAACGGCGTGCTGCGCCGCGCCAAGCTGTTTGGCGCCAAATTCGAACGGTGCAAACTGACCGGCGCGGACTTGTCCGACGCGAGCGCGCTGGACGTGCAATTTGCCGAAACGCTATTGGTCAACGCGCGGCTGCCGGGCTTTTCCTTTCGCAAGCAGGTGCTGACCGCAGTCGATTTCAGCCAGGCGGACCTCGCCAAATGCGATTTTCGCGGCACCTTGTTCGACGGATGCAGCCTGCGCGACGCGGCGCTGGACGGGTGCCGGTTCGATGGCGCGGACTTGCGCGAGGCGGATATCGGCGGATTGCGGCTGGTCAATGCCGGGCTGTTCCGCGGCGCGACGATTTCTCGCGAGCAGGCGGGGCAATTGCTGGGCGAATTGGGCTTGAACGTGCGCTGATCGGCGAAGTTGAACGGGCCAGCGGCCTCAAAGGCTGCCGGCCCGTTCGTCAGGCGGTGGGGCGTCGGGCGGCGGCGTGGAACTTGACCGCCGTCCGTATCACGCCCTGTGCGGGGTCAATCGTCCGCCTGATTGGGGGTAGGGGTGTTGCGACTTGTCGAGCCCTGGCCGCTGACCTCACCCGAAAGCTGGCCACTGGCATCAATCGACGCGGCATTGTCGAGCGCGCCCGTCCCCTGGCCCGCGGCGTTGCCGGCCGCCGATCCTGCGCCGCTCGCCACGCCCGATGCGCGGTCGCGGGTGGCGTTGAGCGCCGCGCCGGCTCGATCGCGGCCGTTGGCGACGGTCGTAGCGGCGCGGTCCCGTGCGGCGGTGGCGGTATCGGTCGCCCTATCCCGCACGCTGCCGGCCGTCTCCCCGGCCCGGTTCCGCACGGCGCCGACGGCGTTGCGTGCGTCGCTGGCGCCGAGCGTGTCGATCGCCAGGCCGCCGCTGGCCGATCCACCGGCAGAACCCGATGCGCTGCCGCTGCGGGTCTTGCCCTTGCGAGTCGCCGATCCGGTGGCCGAACCATCGGCGCGGCTGCGGCTTGATCCGCTGGCCTCGACGCGGCCATTATCGAGATCGACGCTACGGTCGAGGCTGCCTGCGCCGTCAAGCGTGCTGCCCAGCGATCCGCCAAGGCCGCCGCCTGCGCCGCCCAAAGCGCCGCCCAGCGATCCGCCCAGGCCACCGCCGCCGCCCAGAAGCTGGGCCGAGGCGGGCGTCGCGGTCAGGGCGGCGAGGCAGGCGGTCGCGATCAGGAACTTGGCTTTCATCACTCGTCTCCTTCATGTGCATATCGATGCGATGAAAGGAGAACGGAAGGGACGCCCGCTTTAATCCCGACGGCCCAGGAAAAATTTCAAGTCACTGAAAATTATTAATTATTTCTACAAGTACCGCAGATGACCGGCGTCTTGCCTTTAGTGGGCGGGGTCGCTTCGGCGCGCAGCGCGGCGATGTCGCCACGCATCAGCAACCGACCCGCGACCAGCGGCGCGGCGAAGCTGGTGCCGCGCACCGCCCCCTTGCCGCCCTGTGTCGTCGCCGCCTGCATGTCCGCGCCGGGCGCGGCGAAATCGACATGGAGCGCGCGGCCGGCTTCGGGCAAGGGCCGCCCACGCCCGTCGATCCCGGTCACAGCGACGACGCCGGGATAGGATGCGGGATAGGCGGGCGGGGCGGCCGGGCCGTCATTGCCGACCGCCGCGACCAGGATCACGCCCTTGTCCCGCGCCAGGCGGATCGCGCCATCGAGCAGCGGATTGGCCGGGCCGACCAGGCTGACGGTGACGACGCGCACCCCACGCGCCGCCATCCATCCCAGTGCGCGGACGATGGCGAAGGCGCCGCCCCCGGCCGGATCGTCGCCATAGACGTCCGCGACCAGCAGCGATGCGCCGGGCGCTCCGCCCCGCACCACCCCCTCGCCACTGATAAGCGAGGCGACAGCGGTGCCATGGGCGCTGGCGCGCGGCGCGCCCTGCGCGAAGCCGCGTTGTTCGATCGGCCCGCTAAGCGCGGGATGCTGCGCTACGCCGCCGTCGATCAGCCCAGCGAGCCGCCCATCGACCCGGCCGCCGCCCGCCAGCGCGGCGCTGGCGAGGAACCATGCGTTGCCGCTCGGAAAATAGAGATTATCCGCACTGGCCTGCGCCCGCGGGGCGATCCGGCGCGCGTCGCGCAGCGCCCTGGCCAGGCTGCGGCCTCTGGGCGGGGTCAGGCGGGCGACGGCCAGGTCGATGCCCTCCACGCTCTCGCCGTCCACGCCGTAGCCCGCCGCGCGTAAGGCATCGAGGGCGCCTTCGTCCGCGCCAGTGAGGAGGATGACCCCTCGCCGCGCCGGTTCGCGCCGGTCGTCCAGCTCGATCCGGTCGCCATGGCGACGCAGCAAATCGGTGACGCGCGTGGCGCGCGCCGCCGCCAGCCGGTCGGCGAGGCGGGCGGGCGACAAGCGGTCGAGGTCGGCCGCATCGACCGCGCCGCCAAGCTGGTCCATGATGTCAGGCACCGCTTGACCCACCGCGCCCAGCCCGCCGCCGCCGCCGGGCAGCAACTGCGCCTGGGTGGCGGATGGCGCGATCAGCATCATCCCCGCGATCATCCAGGGGTGCGTCAGTTTCATGTCCGTCTCACCGATCCTCTCGTCTGCAAAATCAACCATTGCGAAAAAATGTCCATCCGTCTTCTGTCTGCGGGATGAAACGGATGGGCTGGCGCGTTTCATCCTTAGAACAAGTGACGGAGTGCTGATGTCGTTCGAACGCGACCTGCTTGCGATCCTGCCCCGGCTGCGGCGTTTTGCCGCCAGCCTGTCGCGGGACCGCGCCGACGGCGACGACCTGTGCCAGGCTGCGCTGGAGCGTGGCTTGAAGGCGCGCGACCAGTGGCAGCCCGGCACCCGTCTGGACAGCTGGATGTATCGGATCATGCGCAACCTTTGGATCGACGAGGCGCGCGCGCGCCAGCGCGCCGCCAAGACCTTCGCCCCCGAAGAGGCGGGCGCGTATGTCGGCCATGCCGGCGACCGCGATGTGGAGGCGCATATGATGCTGTCCGACGTCGACCGCGCGATGCAGGCCTTGCCGCAGGAACAGCGCGAGGCGATCGCGCTCGTGCTGGTCGAGGGCCTGTCCTACAAGGAGGCCGCGGCGGTGCTGGGCGTGCCGATGGGCACATTGACGTCGCGGCTGGTGCGCGGGCGCGGCGCATTGTTGGAACTGATGGGAGAGGCGGCATGACGGACATAGGTGAAGCCATGCTGATCGCGCTGGTCGATGGCGAACTGGACGAAGTGAACCGGCGTCGCGTGGAGCGGGCGGTGGCCGCCGATCCGGCCCTGGCGGCGCGGCTGGCGCAGCATCGCTCGCTGCGCGCGCGGCTGGCGGGTCATTATGCGCCAGTGGCGCAGGAGCCGGTGCCCGACCGTTTGCGCGCGGTGCTGGAGGAAAGCGCGACGGTGGCGCCGCTGGTGCGACCAGCGCCCCGCTGGCGGGACTGGGCGATGGGTGGGGCGATCGCCGCCAGTCTGGTGCTGGGATTGGGTCTCGGCCGTATGTCGGGCACGGGACCGGGATCGATCGGAATGCGGGATGGCGTGATGGTGGCGCGGGGCGCGCTGGCGACCGCGCTCGATACGCAACTCGCATCCGCGCAGGGGGTGGATGGCGCGATCCGCATCGGCCTGACCTTCCAGCGTCAGGGCGGCGGCTGGTGCCGCAGCTTCGATGGCCCCATTGCGGGCGTAGCCTGCCGCGAGGAGGAAGGCTGGCAGGTGCAGCAGGCTTTGCCCGGCGCGGGTTCTCAGACTGCCTATCGACAAGCCTCCTCCGCCGACGCGCGGGTCATGGCGACGGTGGACGCGCTGATCGACGGCGCACCGGCGGATGCCGCTGGAGAGAAGGCGGCGCAGGCGAAGGGGTGGCGGTAGAATTATCAGGGCTCCCGCGCCACCTGCGCGAGAGCCCTTAGCTCTCCAATCTAGGCGTGCGCCACCGCATGGCCCGCGCAACACGCCGCACGGCTGCTTTCGACATATTCGGCGTCATGCCACCAATAATGTTGATGGGCGTCCGCCAGCATCGGCAGCATCTTGCTCGCCGCCGCCTGTGGCTTGGCGTCGACGAAGGGCGCCATCAGCGCTTCGGGCGTATGGACGACGCCGTTGGCGATCACCTGTTTCACATTGGCGACGGCCGCGACGTCTTTCAGCGGATCGCCGTCCACCAGGATCAGGTCGGCCAGCATCCCGCGCTCGATCCGGCCGACCGGCTCGCCCAGAAATTCGCCGCTCCAGCGGGTCGTCATCAACAGCGCCTCATAGGGGGAGATGCCGAACTTCACCATGCCGCGCAGGTTGAGGTGCAGGCTGATCGCGGTCAGGTCGATCGGCGCGTCCGTGCCGGAGAAGGGATGCCATCCCGCCGCCAGCGTCATCTTGATCTGCGCAACCTGCCGTTCCAGCGACGCGAGCATCGGCTTGCCGCCGTCGCCCGACATCGCCTTCACCCGCGCCAGCAGCTTGTCATATTCCCATTGCGGATAAAGCGTCGTGATCCGCGGATCACGGGTAAAGCCGTCGTCCAGCCCCAGCAGGGACGTAGCCGCGAACAGGGTCGGCGTGCGCCCCGCCTTGGCCGCCGCGAACAGGTCGTTGACGTCATGATAGCCGCCGCCCAGCGAGGTGATGGTGCGCGAATAGCCGTAGCGGTTGGTCGCGCCGGTATGCTCCATGCAATCCATGCCGCTGTGCAGGGCGGGGTAATGATAGTGGGACGACAGGTGCATCCCCATCTTGTGTGAGGCGTCGACCACTTCCTTCTGCGTGTCGTGGCGCAGGCGAACATAGGTTTTCACCATGTCATAATCGAGCGCCTGGGCGCGCTCCAGCTCGAGCGCCATCTGCCCCTTTTCGGTGACCGGCCGCATGAAATTGTAGAAGATGCGGCCGCCGTCGATGGCTTCGCCAGTGGCATAGTGACGCGCGGCGATTCGCTTGCCGCTCTGAATCGACTCGCGATCCTCGACCATATGATAGGCGGGGCAGCCGGGCGACCGGGTCGCCGTCACGCCCATCGCCAGCCACAGCCGCCCCATACGGTCGCCATAGCCATAGCCCGCCATCTGCCGATGGGTGTGCATGTCGATCAGGCCCGGCATCAGAGTAAGGTCGGGCGCGTCGATAATCTTCGCGTTGGCGTCGGACGCGCTGGCCCCGCGCGGCGTGACGGCGCTGATGACATTGCCGTCCAGTACGACGTCGACCTGCGTCTTGTACTCGGTCGAGAGGGTATCCCACACCTTGCCAGCCCGTATGACGGTGCGACCCGAAGGCTTGGCATTGGCCCAGCTAAGGCGGCAAGGCACGGTCTGCGCCGCGCCGCCGGTGGCGGCCACTATGCGCAGCTTGCCGTTGCTCAGATAAAGGAGCTTGCTGCCGTCGCCGCTCCAGCTTGGCGCGTCGGTGACTTCGGTGCTGATCTGCCTGGGCGCGGCGGTGAAGCTGCCGTCCGGCGCGACCGGCACGACCCACAAGGTGCTGGCGAACACGAAGGCCATGCTCTTGCCATCGGGCGACCAGATCGGGCCGTCATGCCCGCGCGTGCCGAGCGACTTGCCTTCGAATACAGGGCGATAGGTGCCCTTGCCGGTGGCGAGATCGACGGTCAGTATCTGGCTGGCGCCCTCGCGATAGCGGCCGGTGACGGGCTTGAAGGCGGCATAGGCGATGGTCTTGCCATCAGGCCCAAAGCTGGGGCGGCCCGGTTCCCAGAGCGCGTCGAACCGCTTGGTCACCGCGCCGCTCGCCACATCGACGGTATGGAGCGCGCCATCCTGGTCGAGAAAGGCGATCATCTTGCCATCCTGCGACCAACTGCCCCAGGCGACCGCCTTGTCGGGAATGTTGGTGAGTTGGCGTTCCTTGCCAGTGGCGACGTCATGCAACCACAGGTCGAGCGTGCCGCCGCGGTCGGAGGAATAGGCGATGGTCTTGCCATCGGGCGACCAGGCGGGATCGCATTTATGGAAGCCGTCGCCGACGATCCTCTTGGGTGCGCCGCCAACGGGCATCAGATAGAGGTCGTTGAGCGCGGCGAAGACGATGGTCCGGCCGTCGGCCGAGAGCATGGGCGCGGCGATGCCGACCACGGGCTTTGGCGCGGTGGAGGTGAAGTCGCGCGTTTTCTTGCGATAGTTAGGGGTGGTGACCGGGACTTGCGTCTCAAAGGGGATGACGCTCGCCTTGCCGCGCTTCAGGCTGCGCAGCTTGCCATCGGACCCGTAAAGGATCGCGCCGTCCCTGGTGAAGGCGGGGCGGAACGGATAAAGATCCTCGCCCGCGACGATATCCTTGCCGTCCATGACCAGCGTCATTGATCCGGGCTGGACGCGGGTATAGGCGATGCGACCGTCAGGCGCGAAAGCCGGGGCCATGATAGCCGACGGGTTGAATCGGTCCGCAGATGGCGTCACCGACGCCACGTCCGTCACCGCCCCGCTGGCGATATCGACCGCGACCAGCTTCGTGCCGCCCGCGACATAGGCGACGCGCTTACCGTCGGGCGACCAGGCGGGTTCGCTGTCGTTGGTCGTGCCCTTCGACAATGGCGTGACCTGGCCGCTCGCCACGTCGAGCAGGTAGATGGCGTAGCGACCGTCCGCCCGGTCGCTGGAAAAGGCGATGGTCTTGCCGTCGGGCGACCAGCGCGGCTCGCGATCATCCAGCAGCCCGTCCGTATGCTGGCGCATGTCGCCGCCGTCCGCCGCGACCGACCAGATGTGGAAATGGCCGGTGCGATAGGATTGGAAGGCGATGCGGCTGCCGTCGGGCGACCAGTCCGGCTGGGCCAGATCGTCGAAATCGCCGGAGAGCCGCTTCAACGGTCCCCCGCCGACCGGCAGGGACCACAATATCCCCAGCAGGTCGAAGGCGATGCGCTTGCCGTCGGGCGACAGCGCCAGTGCGACGTTGGTGCAGTCCTGCACCGTCACCAAGGTCTCCTTGCCGGCGGCGGGGGCGCCGGGGCTTTGCGCCGCCCCCGATTGCGCTAACGACCCCGCGCCGCCCGCCGCGAGCAAACCGATCCCGCCCGCCGCCATCGCCTCGCGCCGGTTCAATCCTGCTGTCTTCGTCATGTCAGAACTCCAGGTTCAACCGGCCATAATAGAAGCCGCCGCTGATGCCGTAGGGTGCGTAGGCATTGTAAAGGAAGCCGACGAACTGGTTTACCGGCTTCAACTTGTTCGGGTAGGTGTTGAGCAGGTTGTTCGCGCCGACCGAGAGCTTGACCCCCTTGGTCAATTTATAGCCGATTTCGAGATCGACGATGACTTTGGGCTTCAGCTCTTCATCGACATAATCGCGGAAGCACACGTCGCTCACGACATTGACCGCGCAGGCCGTGAAGTCGGCGGTGTGAAAGGCTGTGGCGTTTGCGCGCTGGACGATCTTGCCGAAGCGCGTGGCGCGCAGGTTCATGTTGAAATCATCCTTTTCCCAAAGGACGTTGGCGATGAACTTGTCGCGCGGCGTGCCTTCGGTAAGGTCACCCTGCTTCGTGCGGCCGATCAGCGCCAGGCCCGATGCTGCGATCGGCCCCGGCACCGGGTCGATATGGGTGAAGATGGTTTTGTTGAAATTGGCCGAAAGGCTGATCGTGGCCAGACCCATGTCGCCCAGACCCGCGCGATAGGTGCCGACGATGTCGAGACCGCGGGTCCGGGTGTCGGCGGCGTTGGAGAAGATCAGTCCGCCAGCGATCCCGTAAATGCCTGCTGCCTCCAGCGCGCTGATGACGGTCGGGCCGCTGAGCGTCTCGCTCAGCAGGATGCGGTCCTTGATCTTGATCTGATAGGCATCGACGGTGAGGTTGAGGTTCGGCGCAGGCGTGAGCACGATGCCGGCCGAGAAGTTGACGGACTTTTCGGCCTTGAGCGGCACGGCGCCCAGCGCCCTGGCCGCCGCGCCCTCGACCGGCAGCGCCTGAACCGGCAACAGGACGCTGACGCCATTCTGAATCACGCCGATGGTCGATGACGATGCATAATGTTGCTGTTGCAGCGTCGGTGCGCGGAAACCTGTGCTGGCGGTGCCGCGAATGGCGAAGCCGCGCATCGGTTCGATGCGGAGCGAAGCCTTGCCTGTATTGGTGGTGCCGAAATCCGTATAATCTTCGTGGCGGCCGGCGAGGCCGAACTCAAGGCCCTCGACGATCTTGCCTTCCACATTGGCATAGGCGCTCCAATTGCTGCGGCTCCAACTTCCCGCGCCTTCGGGAACGAAACCGGTCACGCCTTGCGCGCCGACGCCGGTGCGCTGCTGTCCCGCGAGCCAGGAGCCGGGCGGCGACACATAATTGCCGTTGATATAGGATTCAGGGTCGCCGGCCCCGATCATGAATTTGTTTTTCTTATATTCTGCGCCCACCGCCAGCGATAGCGGGCCGGCCAGGCCGACATCAAATTCTTTAGAGAGGTCCAGATTATTGGTCCATTCGTCGAACCGAATCTTGCCAAGATAGAAGGTCGTCGGGCTGGCCGTACCCATCGAAGGGTTGAGCGATGTGGTCTGCTTATATTTGACCTCGTCCTGCGAATAGGTGGAACTGATGTCGAAATGCACGCCGCCGCCTATTTCCCCGCGCAGGCCGAGGGCATATTGGAAATCCTCGTCATAGACATGGATGCGCGGAATATAGCCTTCGGGATAGATTTCGATGATGTTGTTGAGCGCGGCGGGCGTGCGGTAGGTCAGCCAGCCCGCGGCGTGGCGCTTGGAATATGTGCCGAAGCTATAGCCCTCCAGGCTGTCCCCCACCGGCAGCATGGCGTCATAGCTGACATTGCCGCCGATCACCTCCGGCTGGCCGGCCTTGCCGCGATAACGATCAAGATCGGGATTGGCGTTGCGCGGATCGCCGATGGGATAATAGGTGCCGCCGATCGCCGAGCCTTTGACCAGCGTTCCCGCCTGCAAGACGCCGTCCGCCGCAAGATGGATATAGCCGCCGTCCGGTCCGATCGAAAAGCCGTTGTCGATCTGCCACCGGCCCTGTTCGCCGCCATTGTCGGCTGTGCTGCCCAGGGTCAGCGCCGCGCCGCCGGCCGTGTCGTTCTTCAGGATGACGTTGACGACGCCGGCGATCGCGTCGGACCCATATTGCGCAGATGCGCCGTCGCGCAGCACCTCGATCCGCTGGATCGCGTTGCCGGGAATAAGGTCGAGATCGGGCGGAGACTGGCCGTTCTGGACCGATCCGTTGATGAACAGCGTGGCGGAATTATGCCGTCGCTTGCCGTTGACCAGCACCAGCAACTGGTCGCCGCCCAAGCCGCGCAGCGACAGGGTGCGCACCGCCCAACTGGCGCCCGCGCCATTGTTCGACACGTTGATGGATGGGACGAGCGTGCCGAGCAAGTCGCGCACAGACTGCTTGCCGCTCGATTCCAGATCCTTTTCGCCCAGCACGTCGATCGGGGCCAGGCTTTCGGCGACGGTGCGGTTGGTCGTGCGGGTGCCGGTGACGATGATCGGCGTCGCGTCCTCGGCCGGTTCGGGGGCGGGGGCCATGGCCATCGCCTGTGTGCCCGCGCCCGGCAGGCTGGCCTGGGCATATTGCAGCGCCAGCGGGCTGCGGCGCGCGGCGCTGCGATTTGCGGGGGCGGCGAGCGCGATCACGCCTTCGCCGGCGGGGCTGGAGGTGAGATCCGTGCCAGCGAGCAAGCGGGCGAGCGCATCCTGGGTGGACAGCCAGCCCTGGATGCGGCGGCTGCGGATCGCGGCGACCTCGTCATAGGGGAAGAGGATGCGCACCCCCGACTGCACCGACAATTCGCGCAGCGCGCTGCTGAGCGGCTGGACATGGATGTCGAATTTATGGCGCTGGGTCAGCGTGGCGTTCGGCGTGGCTGCGGCCAGAAGTTGCGTAGGCGAGACGAGGCAGATGGCGAGGGCGACCCCCGCCACGGCATGGCGAATATGCATTGTCTGTTCCCCTGAATGTAGCGGCATCCCCTGCCGTTCCACCCCCTTCCAACGAAGAATGTCGGCTGTCCCGCTATCGAATTTTCAAGAAATGTGACGCTTGTCCAGAATTGCCGCTGACAGGGCGCAAATCACGGCTTGGTCTGGAGCGTCCATCGGCTCGTTCCCTCCAGCCCCAACGCGGTCAAGCGGCCGGACAGGAATGCGCCAGTGTCGATCCCGATCCGGCTGGCCTGTTCGTCCACATCCTCGCTGATGCTGTGGCCATGAACGATCATGCTGGGATGGCGGCCGCGATGCGCCAGAAATTCCTGCCTGATCCAACGCAGATCGGCTGGACTTTGGTTCCCGATCGGCACGCCGGGACGGATGCCGGCATGGACGAACAGATAATCGCCCATCGCGATGCTGTCGGGCAGGGCGTCCAAAAAATCGACATGGGCGCGCGGGACATGGCTTTCCATCCAGTCCACAAGTTCGGCATCGGTCATGACGCGGAACAGGGCGGGGTCCAGGCCATAGCTGGCCAGCGTCGCCTCGCCCTCCATGCGGCGGAACAGGGGCAGGGCGCGCAGGTCGCCACGTGCGGCGAGCACGAAGGCTTCCTCATGATTGCCCTTGAGGCAGCGCACGTCGCCGCCCGACGCCGCCAGCGCCATCACCGTTTCCACCACCGCGCAGGATTGCGGTCCGCGATCGACCAGGTCGCCCAGCAGGATCAGGCTGATCGGCTTGCGCGCACGGTCCTTGTCGTCCTGCGCGATCATCGCCAGCAGCGCGTCGAGCAGGTCGGCGCAGCCATGCACGTCGCCGATCGCATAGACGCGCCGGTCGCCAATGTCGGGCGGCGGCGCGCCGCGCTTTACCCTGCGCCAGAAGTTCATGGCGAAGAGTGTCGCATTACAGGCGGGGCAATGTCACGCCCTGCTGCCCCATATATTTGCCCGCGCGGTCGGCATAACTGACCTCGCACGGTTCGTTGCCTTGGAGGAAGAGGAACTGACAGGCGCCCTCATTGGCGTAGATTTTCGCGGGCAGCGGCGTGGTGTTGGAAAATTCCAGCGTCACATGCCCTTCCCAGCCCGGCTCCAGCGGGGTCACGTTCACGATGATGCCGCACCGCGCATAAGTGGATTTGCCGAGGCAAATGACCAGCACGTCGCGCGGCACGCGGAAATATTCGACCGTGCGGGCCAGCGCAAAGCTGTTGGGCGGGATGATGCAGCAGTCGGTCTGGCGATCGACGAAATTCTTCGGATCGAAATCCTTGGGATCGACGATCGTGCTGTCGACATTGGTGAAGATCTTGAATTCGTCCGCCACCCGCGCGTCATAGCCGTAGGAGGACAGGCCGTAGCTGATGCAGCCTTCGCGCCGCTGGCTCTCCACGAACGGCTCGATCATGTTGGTTTTCAGCGCCTGTTCGCGAATCCATTTGTCGGAAAGAATGGCCATGTCGTGTCAGCTCTTTTTCTGAGGGCCGATGCCCAGGTCCGCCGGACCAAAGGCATGGGGAAGGAGTTGGGCGACCGTGAGGTCGATGACGCGGTCGCCGCTGGGCGTGGCGCAATAGATAGCGAGCGTGCGGCCAGCCAACTGTTCGGCCTCGTTCATGATCTGGCGGCACCGGCCACAGGGGGTGACGAGCACCTCTTGCGCACCATCCATCGCGCCGCCGACCACGGCGATTTCCGTTACGTCAGCGAAACGACCTTGGGCATTGACGGTGGCCAGCGCGACCGTTTCGGCGCACAGCGACAGGCCGTAGCTGGCATTTTCGAAATTGCAGCCGGTGACGATGCTGCCGTCGGTCAGCCGCACCGCCGCGCCCACGGCAAAGCGGCTATAGGGCGCATGGGCGTTGGCCATCGCATTCCGCGCGGCCTCGATCAACTGTCCAACTCGCTGTTCATCGTGCATCAGGGCGCCACCACATTCCATCGAACCGGACCGTCAACGCCGTCGATATGCCGCATGTCGCTGGCTGTCCACATCACCCAGGGTTTGGTCGCATAATCGGGCGGGAAGAAATTGCCGTCCAGCCACAAGGTCCGGTTGATGCCTGACCCGACGTCATAGGCCTTGTCGAAATCTTCGGTCACATTGAGCAGCACCGTCTTGCCGGCATGACCCTCGACCAGGTTGACCAGCGTATTAAGTTCGGACAGCAGCAGGTCGCGGTTCGGCCGCGCCGTGCAGGCGGGGGAGAAGGCGAGGCGGATGACAGGCGGCAGCGCGGCATTGTCGCGTGGCACGGTGGTCATATAGCGGGTCGCCTGATCCATCGCGAGGCGGCAGGGGGTGAACTCCAGCAGCGCGCCATAGCGCAGGCCCGCAGCCCGCGCCGCGCGCCAGTTGGCGGCGAAGGCCGGGTCGCGCCGGTCGGCGGCGTCGGCGGCGCGGATATAGGCGAAGTCCGCGCCCTGCGCCGCCAGCGTGCCCCAGTCGACCGGACCATTGTCGGCGCTGATGCTGACGCCTTGGACGGGATATTGGTCGCGGCTGGGCGCCCAGCCGCGCGCATAGAAAAACAGCCCCAGCGCCAGCGCCGCGACCACCGCCAGTCCCGCGCCAATGCGGACCAGCAGGCCCCCCAAAGTTACAACCCTGATCGTCCTACCCCTTGATATGCAGCACGCAGATGAGCGTGAACAGCCGGCGCGCGGTATCGAAATCGACCTCGATCTTGCCCTCCAGCCGTTCTTTCAGCACCTCCGCCGCATCATTGTGGATGCCGCGGCGGGCCATGTCCACCGTCTCGATCTGTTGCGGGGAAGCGTTGCTGATCGCCTGATAATAGCTGTCGCAAATGGCGAAATATTCGCGGATCGGGCGACGGAAGCGGCCCAGGCCCAGAATGATCGCCTCCAGCGGGGCATCATCCTCCCGGTTGATCTCGATCACCAGCCGACCATCCTCGACCCGCAGCACGACCTTGTAAGGACCGGCATAGCCGTCGGCATGGACCCGCTGCGGCGCGAAGTGATTATCCTCCAGCAGGTCGAAGATCGCGATGCGCCGTTCCTGCTCCACGTCGGCGTTGCGCCACAGGATCGTGCGCTGGTCCAGCTGGATGTCTATGATGCGCGGATCGGCCATGGTGAAGCGGATAGTCAGTGCGGCGGCGCGCGGCGAAAAGCAAGCGCGACTTATCCACAGATGGTTTCCGCCTTGGCCCTTGCGCCGTGCGCGCGCGCAGAGGAAAGAGAGGCCATGGTCGAACTGCTGAAAATCAACCCCGCCGAAAATCCCGGCACCGAATTGCCGCGCAATGTGGAGGCCGAAGCCGCGCTGCTGGGCGCGATCATGATCGACAACCGCATTGCCGAGGATGTCCAGCTCAAGATTAAGGCCGAACATTTTTTCGAGCCGCTGCACGGCCGTATCTACGACGCGATCATGCGCTTGCTGGACAAGGACATGATCGCCAATCCGGTCACGCTCAAGCCCATGCTGGATATGGATCCAGCCTTGAAGGAGCTGGGCGGGGCGGCCTATCTGGCGCAACTGACCGGCAATGGCGCGGCGCTGATCGGCGCGCGCGACTTCGCCACCCAGATCTATGACCTGGCGCTGCTGCGCGAACTGGTCAATGTCGGCCGCGAACTGGTTGAAAATGCGTTGGACACCAGCGAGGCCGTCAATCCGCGCGAGCAGATAGAGGCGGCCGAAGTCGCGCTCTACAAAGTGTCGGAGGGCGAGGGCGAGGGCGGTTCGGTCAAGAGCTTCCTCATGGCCTCCACCGCGGCGGTGCAGGTGGCGGAGCGTGCGCTCAACAGCGGCGGTCATGTGTCGGGGATCACGACCGGGATCAACAGCCTGAACGCCAAGATCGGCGGCCTGCACAATTCGGACTTGATGATCCTGGCCGGTCGGCCGGGCATGGGAAAGACGTCGCTGGCGACGAACATCGCCTATAATGCGGCGTCGCGCTGGCTGCGCGACAATGCCGATGGCATCCCGGCGGAAAAGAATATGGGCGCCAAGACCGCCTTCTTCAGTCTCGAAATGTCGGCCGACCAGTTGGCGACCCGCGTTCTGGCCGAACAGTCGGGCATCAGCGGCGAAGCGCTGCGCATGGGCAAGATCAGCCGGGCGGACTTCCAGAATCTGTCGCGCGCGGCGCGAGAGTTGCAGGAATTGCCGCTGTTCATCGACGATACGCCGGGCCTGACCATCGCCGCGCTGCGCACCCGCGCGCGCCGGTTGAAGCGCCGCCACGATATCGGCTTCATCGTCGTGGATTATCTTCAGCTATTGCAGGGCACTGGCCGCGGCAACGAAAATCGCGTTAACGAGATTTCTGAAATTTCTCGCGGGTTAAAGACGCTGGCGAAGGAATTGCATGTTCCGGTGCTGGCGCTGTCGCAGCTCAGCCGTGCGGTCGAGCAGCGCGAAGACAAGCGGCCGCAACTCTCCGACCTGCGCGAATCCGGCTCGATCGAGCAGGATGCGGACATGGTCTGGTTCGTGTTCCGTGAGGATTATTACGAAGCGGCCAAGGAACCCAAGCCCGACGATGAGGCGGCTTACGCCACGTGGAAGGAAAATATGGAGCGGATCTACGGCCTGGCCGAGGTGATCATCGCCAAGCAGCGTCACGGCTCCACCGGCCGCATCCGCATGAAGTTCGACGCGAAGATCACGCGATTCTCCGACATTGCGGACGATAGCTATCAGGATTTGAACTACGAATAACCTGGCCGATCAGCCCCCGTTCGTGTCGTCTGAAACGAACGGGGGCATGGGCGCCTAGCCCTTCGCCCGCGCAGCGACCCGTTTCTCCAGCATCGACAGCGGCATCGCGCCTTCCTCAAGGATGGCGTGGAACTGCTGTAACCGTCCGATTGTTACCGCGGCTTATGGGCCTTGAAGCGCGCGGCGAGCTCGGGATCGTTGATAAAGTCATCGAGGAATTGGTGCCAGGCCTTGGTCGTGAGACGTGCTTGGCTAAGCATGTCC
>NZ_SEOO01000070.1 GCF_004152865.1 Sphingobium cupriresistens
GTTCTCGAGGGTAAGTCCATTAGCGCCGTCGCAAGGACCTTCAACGTTCACCCGGCCACCATCTATCGCTGTATCGAGCCAAACAGTGCCTTATGACACTTTCCTGTTCCGCTCAGCCGCACGACCCATAGCCTGCTCGACATCGAGCGCGGTTACGCGCCGCACCGCGTCCGCCCGCGTCCGCTCAGCGGTCGCCTGCGCGATGGCGGCCCGGCCATTGTTGAACACCGGGATCGGGATCGAGATCGCGAACACCGCGGCGGTGTCGTTGGTCGCTTCCAGTCGCCGCAGCGCCGGTCCGACGTTGATGTCGGGCACCCGATTGGCCCGAGCAAGCCGGATGCCGGCGTCGGCGATGGCCAGATCGGCATCGGCCGCCGCCAGCGCCAGCGTGCCTTGCGCACTTGGCGGGGCGACCGGCCCGAAGGTCGCGGCAGGGAGGCGATCGAGCAGTGTTACGTCCAGCGCGCCATCTATCGGACGACCGATCCGGCGCGCGAGATTGGTCCTGGCCGCCTCCGCAAGCCGCGTCAGCCGCTCGACGTTGGCATCCGCGTTGATCCGCGCCACGTCGGCGCGCTGCTGTTCGAGCGGCGATGCCCGGCCCGCCTGAACGCGGACCCCGGCGCCGCGCAGGACTTCCGCCGCGATCCGGGCTTGGTCGCGTGCCGTCGCCAAGCGGCGTTCGGCCGCGACCGCCTCGACATAGAGCTGCGTCACCTGCACGCGGATATCGGCCTCTGCGATCGCGGCTTGGAGCTGCGCCCGAGATAGCTGCGCGCCGGCGACGGCGACACGCGCGCTTCGCTTGCCGCCCAGCTCGATCGGGATCGCAACCCCGACCGTCGTTTCAGCGCTCCGCAGCCCCCGATAAGGCCCGGAACCCACGACATTCTCGACCTGACCCTGAAAGGTCGGATTGGGGCGGAGGCCCGCGACGGAGCGTCCAGCCTGTGCGGCTTCGATGCCCGCTGCTGCCGCCGCGTTGGCCGGTGCCGACCCACCTGCCGCCAACACGGCCTGATCGAGCGTGAAAGCCGGCATGGGCTGTGCCGATGTTGGCGCAGCCGGGACCGGCGCTTGTTGCGCCTGTGCTTGCGCCTGCGCGATCGATGCGCAGGACGCCGCAGCCAATACGGCCGCGATCAACTTTTTCATTATCTGGTGATCCTGACAAATTGCGTCGAGCCGGCTGATGCCGGCCAGCGGAAGATGTCAGGCGGTGGGCGGCCTCAGCCCAGGATCGACCAAGCGCGATGCGATGGCCGCGTCGGAACCGGCAAATGGGCGCATACCGCCGGCACGGGCCATCGCCGCCAGCTCATCGGTTGCGGGAAGGTTCAGCGACGGCCCATGGCATGTGCCGTGGTGGTGCGGAACGGCCTTATCAGAATCGCCCTGCGACTGATCGGCATCGCCTTCGCTATGCACGGCGCCGCTGCACTCGATCGTGATAGCGCCCGGTCTCTCCTGCGCG
Source organism: Sphingobium cupriresistens (assembly GCF_004152865.1). GTDB lineage: Bacteria > Pseudomonadota > Alphaproteobacteria > Sphingomonadales > Sphingomonadaceae > Sphingobium > Sphingobium cupriresistens. The sequence goes on from NZ_SEOO01000070.1 coordinate 1,478, forward strand.
TGCACGGTTCCCGTCACCACCAGGGATGACGCGATCATGACAAGCAAAAGGGACCACAACTTACGCAGCATTGAGATTCGTTTAAGTGAAATGGCGCGCAAAGTCATCGTAGAACTTCCGGAGGAACCGATCGCGCCTCGCGCCACGCCGGGATGGCCTCCGTGATTTCGTCGCTGATGGTGGAGAGCGTCAGCGCAGCCAGCAGCAGCCATCCCCATCCCCGTCGAAATCTGAATGTCATCATGGAGCTTTCATGGCGGCTCAGCGCCAGAGGCGAAACCGCAATCGTGCCGCGCGGGATTCACGCCACATTCTATGTATGATAAAGGACATTATCACATAGCGCGGCCTGTGAATCCGGGTCAGCACTAGTTGTAGTCTGTTACGATGGACCGCTATGCGCAGGCCGGTCAGTTCACCGTCAGATGACGAGATGGGTGGTCCGAATGGCTGTCGATCCGAGCCCCCTGCGCACGGAAAGGATTTGCTTGATGGAACGGCTGCCCGATAACGTGTTGCATGATCGCGAACGCTGGCTACCTTGGTTGCTCCAATCACAAGACTCAGGAGTCCGATATGGCCTGGAAGAAGCCCGAAATTCGTGAAATCGCACTTGGCGCGGAGATCAACTGCTATGCTTGCGCCGAGCTGAGCGCCTAAGCATCTTTCCATGCAGATCATAATACTGGGGGCAGCCGCTGGCGGTGGCTTCCCCCAGTGGAATTCCAATGCCGGCGGGTGCCGTCGCGCCCGCAGTGGCGACCCCCTAGCGAAATCGAGAACACAGGCCAGCGTCGCGGTAAGCCGTGACGGGGAGCGCTGGTTCGTGCTCAACGCCTCGCCCGATCTTCGCCAGCAGATCAACGACACGTCGGCGTTGCATCCTCGCGAAGGTCTGCGGCACACGCCGGTCGCCGGTGTGGTGCTGACCGGCGGCGATGTCGATGTGGTGGCCGGCCTCCTGACCCTGCGCGAACGCCAGCCCTTCACGCTGCATGCCTCGCGCCGCATCCATGATGTCCTCGACGCCAACCCGATCTTCGAGGTGCTGGCGCGCGATGTCGTGACGCGCAGCGTCGAGGTGCTCGACGAGCCCTTTGCCATCGAGCCGGGCCTGACCGCGCGTTTCTTCGCCGTGCCGGGGAAGGTGCCGCTCTATCTCGAAAGTGGCAGCGAGCCGCCGCCCATCGTCGTCGACGACACGACGGTCGGCCTCGAAATCACGGAAGAGCACAAGCGCATGCTTTTCATTCCGGGCTGCGCCGCCATAACCAACAATCTGCGCGCCCGGCTTGATGGCGCCGATATCGTCTTCTTCGACGGCACGCTGTGGCGCGATGACGAGATGGTCGCTGCGGGCCTCGGCCAGAAGACCGGGCGGCGCATGGGTCATATGAGTCTCAGCGGCCCGGACGGGACGATCGAAGCCTTCCGCGCCATGAAGGTGGCGCGCAAGGTCATCATCCATATGAACAACAGCAACCCGGTTCTTCTGGCCGACAGTCCCGAGCGGAGACAGGCAGAGGCCGCAGGATGGACCGTCGGGGAGGACGGCATGGAATTCACGCTATGATCGACACCGCGGCCCCCGGATTGCTGACGCCCGACGAACTGGAGGCGGCGCTGCACCAGATCGGTGCCGAACGCTACCATATCCATCATCCGTTCCACCGGCTGCTCCACGATGGAAAGCTACGCCGGGCACAGGTCCAGGCATGGGCGCTCAACCGCTATTACTACCAGGCCAGCATCCCGGCGAAGGACGCCACGCTCATGGCGCGACTGCCGACCTCCGAGCTGCGCCGCGAATGGCGGCGGCGCGTCGAGGACCATGACGGCGATGGCGAGAAACCGGGCGGCGTCGAGCGCTGGCTGAAGCTCGCCGAGGGCGTGGGTCTCGACCGCGCCATGGTCGAGAGCGCCGCCCATATCCTCCCCGAGACGCGCTTTGCCGTGGACGCCTATGTGCATTTCGTGCGCGACAAGACGCTGCTCGAAGCCGTTGCGTCATCGCTGACCGAGCTGTTCTCGCCCTCCATCATCGCCGAGCGGGTCTCTGGCATGCTCGCCAATTATGACTGGATTACAGAAGAGACGCTCGCCTACTTCACGCCTCGGCTGACGCAGGCGCCGCAGGACAGCGAGTGGGCGCTGGCGTATGTGAAAGCCAATGCCGACACGATCGAGAAACAGCAGGTGGTGCTGGCCGCACTGCGATTCAAATGCGACGTGCTCTGGTGCCAGCTCGACGGCCTCTATCTCGCCTATGTCGCGCCGGGCTTGATCCCGCCGGGCGCCTTCGTTCCGGGTGAGAGCTGATGGCGGACGGATCATCGGTGCCAGCCTTCCGGCGCGGCGTGAAGTTCCGTTTCGACACCGTGCGGGGGGCCTGGGTGCTTCTCGCGCCCGAGAAACTGTTCATGCCCGACGAGATCGCGGTCGAGATCCTCAAACTGGTCGACGGCGCGCGAACTATCGATGCGATCGTCGAGGATCTCGCCGCGCGCTTCGATGCGCCACGCGACGAGATCGCGGCCGATGTCGTCGCAGCGCTGGAGGATCTTTCGACAAGAGGTGCCGTAGCGTTATGAGCATCCCGCCGCCGATGGGCCTGATCGCCGAGCTGACCCATCGCTGCCCGCTCCAATGCGCCTATTGCTCCAATCCGCTGCAGATGGACGCGCCGAAATCCGAGCTGTCCACCGCCGACTGGCTGCGCGTGCTCGACGAAGCGGCCGCCATCGGCGTGCTGCAGGTCCATTTCTCGGGCGGCGAACCCATGGCGCGGCGCGATCTGCCGCAGCTCGTGGGTCACGCGAACAAGGCCGGGCTCTACACCAACATTATCACCTCGGGCGTCCTCCTGACCGACGAGGCGATGGCGACGCTGCTCGATGCCGGTATCGACCATATCCAGCTCAGCTTTCAGGATTCGACGGCCGAGGGCGGTGACAGGATCGGCGGCTATCGCGGCGGCCATGCGAAGAAGCTGGAGGCGGCGCGGCGCATCCGCGAGGCGGGTCTTCCGCTGACCGCCAATTTCGTGATCCACCGCCAGAATATAGAACGCGTCGAGGACATGATCGCGCTTGGCGAGACCTTGGGCGCAGAGCGCATGGAGATCGCGCATACCCAATATTATGGATGGGCGCTGCTCAACCGGAATGCGCTGCTGCCGAGCCGCGACCAGCTCGACTTCGTGAACGGCGTGGTGGATGCCGCCCGCCGGAGGCTCCAGGGCAGGATCGCGATCGACTATGTGGTGCCCGACTACTACGCGGCGCGGCCCAAGGCGTGCATGGGGGGCTGGGGCAACCGCTTCATCAATATCTCCCCCTCGGGCAAGGCGCTTCCGTGCCACGCGGCCGAGACGCTGCCCGGCTTCACCTTTGCTTCGGTCCGGGATTGGACGCTTGCCGAGATATGGACGGGCTCGGATGCCTTCGCCCGCTTCCGGGGAACCGACTGGATGCCGGAGACATGCCGGAGCTGCGACCGGCGCGAGATCGATTGGGGCGGCTGTCGCTGTCAGGCCCTGGCGATCGCCGGCGATGCCGCTCTCACCGATCCGGCCTGCTATCGCTCGCCCGATCATCATCTGATGGATGAGGCAATCGCAGCGGCGGCCGACCACAGCGCGCTGGACCTCGTGCCGCGCAGGCTACAACAGGCGGCCCATGACTGAGCTGCGAACCTTCTATCCCGAGATCGAACCCTATGAGACAGGCACGCTCGACATAGGTGATGGCCATGTCCTCTATTATGAGCGCAGCGGCACGCCGGGCGCCAAGCCGGCCGTCTTCCTCCATGGCGGTCCCGGCGGCGGCATCTCCGCCCGCCACCGGCGGCTTTTCCATCCCGATCACTATGACGTGATGCTCTTCGACCAGCGCGGCTGCGGGAAGTCGACGCCGCATGCCGGACTGGAGGCCAACACGACCTGGCATCTGGTCGCCGACATGGAACGGCTGCGCGAACGGATCGGCGCCGAAAAATGGCTCGTCTTCGGCGGCTCATGGGGGTCGGCGCTGGCGCTGGCCTATGCGCAGAAGCACCCTGAGCGCGCCAGCGAACTGGTCCTGCGCGGGATCTTCACCGTGCGCGAATCCGAGCTTGCCTGGTATTATCAGTTCGGCGCGTCGGAGGTTCATCCCGACAAATGGGCCGATTTCGTAGCGCCCATCCCGCAAGGCGAGCGCGGCGACCTGCGATCGGCCTATCGCAAGCGCCTCACCGGCGCCGACCATTCGGAGCGGCTCGAATGCGCGAAGGCATGGTCGCTATGGGAAGGCCGCACGCTCACGCTATTGCCCGACCCTGAAACCTCCGGCGGGTTTGAAGACCCGCATTTTGCCTTGGCCTTCGCCCGGATTGAGAACCACTATTTCGTCCATCATGGTTGGCTGGAGGACAATCAGCTCATCCGCGACGCGGCCCGGCTGCGCGGCATTCCCGGCACGATCGTCCAAGGACGCTACGACATGGCCTGCCCGACCCGCACCGCCTGGGAACTGCATTTGGCCTGGCCAGAGGCCGACTTTCATCTTGTCGAAGGGGCGGGACACGCCTTCGCCGAGCCGGGGATTCTGGATAGGCTGATCCGGGCCACCGACCAATATGCGGGGATTGCCGAGCGGTGAGCAGTGCGGCGGCCGTCGCAGCCACGCCAGTCGCTGACGGTCTCCCGGCGCCACGCCGCTATTGGGCGCTGACCGGCCTATGGCTTGCGATGGCGATGACCGTGATCGATAGCACGGCCACCAACATTGCCTTGCCGACGATCGGACGCGATTTCGGGATCGATCCGGCTGCGGCGACCTGGATCGTCACCGCCTATCAGATCGCGATCGTCATGACGCTGCTCGCCACGGCCGCGCTTGCTGAGAGATTGGGCTATCGGCGCGTTTACATGGGCGGCCTGGCGCTGTTCATCGCCATGTCGCTCGCGTGCGCGAGCGCGCGCAGCTTCGAGTGGCTCGCCGCGTTCCGCTTCGCGCAAGGGCTGGGAGCCGCTGCGGTTATGGGCGTGAATGGCGCACTGATCCGCCTCACCTGGCCAAAGGCGCTGCTCGGGCGAGGGCTGGGGTATAATGGCGTGGTCATCGCCGGCACGGCAGCGGCGGGACCAGCGCTGGCCGCCTTCCTCCTGTCGATCGGCGACTGGCATTGGCTGTTCCTCGTGAACATTCCTGCTGGCCTGTTCTCGCTGGTGCTCGCGGCCCGCTTCGCCCCTGACCGACTGCCCGAGACAGACAGGTTCGACAAGGCCAGCGCTGTCTTAAGCGCCGCAGCCTTCGGCGCTCTGTTCCTGGCGGCTTCGCAAGCCATACATGGAAGATGGTCGCAGCTTGCCACCGGCCTGCTGCTCGCGGGGCTCATGGCGGGCGGGATATTGGTGCGCCGTGCACGAACGAGCACGAGACCGCTGTTTCCGCTCGACCTGATCGGCCATTCGCGCCTGCGCCTCGCCTATGCCGCTTCGATCTGCGCTTTCGCCGCGCAAATGTGCCTTCTGGTGTCGATGCCCTTCCTGCTCGAAGGGGAGCGGGGGCTGAGTGTCGCCACAGTCGGGCTGCTGATCTTGCCTATGCCGCTCTCGATCGCGCTCAGCTCGCCCGTGGCCGGGAGATGGGCCGATCGGCCGTGGGCGGGGGCCATGAGCGCTGGTGGCCTTTGCCTGCTCGCGGTTGTGCTGCTGGTCCTTTCCTTTGGGTTACGCTCCGCGCCACCGCTACCCCTGATCGGGGCCGCGATGGCGTTATGTGGATTGGGCTTCGGTCTGTTTCAGGTGCCGAACAACAATGTCCTGCTGCGCACCGGCCCGGTGACGCGCGCCGGAGCTGCCGCCGGAATGCTGACGCTTTGTCGGCTTACCGGCCAAACGGGCGGGGCGCTGATTGCCGCCTTGTCTCTGACGATGATCGAGGAGGGAGCGGTGCCGGCACTTCTCACGGCCGCTATTCTGGCGCTTGGGGGTGCCGCATTTGCGCAGTGCCGATAGACTAGGGGCTGTCCTCAATTGAGGAGGATGACGATCGCGGCGGCATGGACGCCGGCCAAGAAGTTGACTGCGAGCTTGTCGTAGCGGGTGGCTATGGCGCGGAACTGCTTGAGCTTGCAGAAGAAGTTCTCGATCAGGTGACGCTCCTCGTAGAGGTCTTCGTCGTAGTCTCGCTTTTGACTGCGGCCCGGCACGGATGGGATCACCGGGGTCTTGCCCTGCGCCAGTAGGGGCAGGATCACCCGCGCATCGGCGTCGAAGGCCTTGTCAGCCAACAGAGCCTGGGCCTGCATCTGGGGCAGGAACACGTCCGATCCTTCGAGGTCATGAGCCTGGCCGCCGGTGAGGTGGAACGCCACCGGGTTGCCGAGCGCGTCGACCATGGCGTGGATCTTGGTGCTCAATCCGCCCCGGCTGCGTCCAATCGCTTGGTCGTCTTCGGGCTTTTTTTGCGCGCGCCGGCGCTGTGCTGATGAGCCCGCACGATGGTGGAGTCCATCATCGCATACTCGTGTCCGCGTCGGCGGCTAAGATTTTGAAGACCTTCTTCCACGCCCCGTTCGCCGCCCAGCGCGTGTGACGGGTATGGACCTGCTTCCAGTCCCCGAACCGCTCCGGCAGATCGCGCCAGGGAACGCCGGCGCGGTAGCGGTAAAGCACCGCCTCCACGAACAGGCGGTTGTCTTTGGCGGTCACGCCCACATGGCCTTCACGGCCGGGCAGATCGCCCTTGATCCGATCCCATTGATCGTCGCGAAGTCCATAACGGCGCATCGGTCAGCTCCGAATCAGCTGACCTCCTATGAATCATCCGGTTTCCTCCAAGGGAATCCGCTAATTGAGGACACGCTCTAACCCCTCTTAGAGGCCGAACGAAAAATTTTCGCGCTGGCGCCCGTCTCCGATACACATCTCGCGCATCGTCGTGCAGGCAGTAGTACGCTCTACATGGAGGCAAGGGCTTTTGAATGGCTTTGCGGTGACGATCGGCAATCCGAAAATGGCCGCTTTCTTCTTCGGTTTGTTTGCACCGATCGCAGGCCAAGCCGCCCCGATCAACGCGCACCTCGCCGCCCTCATAGGAATCGTTCTAGTAGATTTCATTTATCATCAAACACTTGTGCAGCTCGCAGCCATCGCCGCACAGTCCGGACCAGCTGAATCACTGACCGGCTGACGCCGGTAGGATCAAGCGGTGGGGCTGAAGCCGTCCTTGTGGGTATGTCGGTCGAGGTAACGCATGATGATGTCATCGGTGATGTTGCCGGATGTGGTCGAGAAGTAGCCGCGCTGCCAGAAGCGTTGGCCCCAATATCGTTTGCGGATGTGCTCGAATTCCTGTTGGATCTTGCGGGATGAGCGCCCCTTGGCCCGGCGCACGAAGTCGCTGACCGAGACGTGCGGCGGGATTTCGACGAACATGTGTACGTGGTCCTTCGACAGCGCGCCGTTGATGATCTTCACGCCCATCTCGGCACAGACCTGACGGATGATCTCGCGCACCCGTAGCCGAACATCGCCGATCAGCACCTTGTACCGATATTTCGGCGCCCAAACGAGATGGTAGCGATGATGGAATGTGGTGTGACAACCGGACCGATACGCCATAGCCTGTAACCTGGCCCAGTCGGCCCGAAGCTGCGATTTTGGCCAGGTTGAAGAACGAACACTGAACGCTTGATTGATTCTACCAGGACCGTTGCTGACCACCGACCTCGTAGATATCGGCTTCCATGGAGCAATTGTA
>NZ_SEOO01000071.1 GCF_004152865.1 Sphingobium cupriresistens
TCGACAACTTCACTTTAGACACCTGCTGGCCGGCCATGGCTTGCCCTGATGAAGCCTACGGCCGCTACGCGGCCTTGCCTTCATCAGGGCCATCTCGGCTCCCGAAACGGCGCTTCCCAATGTGCTACGGAACCGAGTTCACCAGTCGGGCGATCCTGGAATGGGCTGGCAAGACCAAGGTCGAGTGGCATTACATCGCCCCGGGCAAGCCGATGCAGAACGGCTTCGTCGAGAGCTTCAACGGTCGCTTGCGCGACGAATGCCTCAACGAGACCCTGTTCACGTCGCTGCCGCATGCCCGGTTCGTGTTGGATGCCTGGCGGCACGACTACAACCACGTCAGGCCACACTCGAACTGGGCGGGAGAACCCCCGCCGAGAAAGCCGGCGAACCTGTCTGGGGGCATGCCCCCAGACAGGTTGCCATCACCTCAACCAACCATCATGAAGGAGCCGGACTCTACCTCTGACTGGTAACAATCAGGGGAGCACGTCAGCGGCCATCGACCAACGGTGGTGCAGCCCGATTTCGACGATCTGCGTGCCGGCGTCACCAATCATTACAGCCGCATCATCGTGGAGGATGCCAACGCGCTGTCCGCCGTCACCTTCTACGGCGGTGCGGAAGGATCAGCGCGGTGGTCGAAGGCGATTGAGGATGTCGCAGGCATTCCGCTTTGCACGGGCGCGCAATCGCTGATCGCCGCATTCAACGCTCATGGCGGAATCAGGAAAATAGCGGCATTGTCGCCCTATTACCCTGTCGCCAATGCGGAGGTCGCCAATTTTATGAGCGACCATGGCGTGACCATGGTGCGCGACACGCCGCTCCTCTGCCCAAGCTGGACTGCGATCGCGGAGGTGCCCGCGACACTGGTTGAAAAGCCTGTCACCATTACCGTGTCCACGCCCATCTCGTTCGCGCGCGGTTGCAATGTGTCGGGGAAAGCGCCGTCCGGCGATCCGCGTGGGAAGGCGCGCAACGCTGGCGCCTTTCGGAAGAACATGCCGCCATCCGCGCCGCCCGGCTCATAGACCAGGTTGGTGAAGATCACCGGCACGCCGGCATCGCGGGCGGCGACGAGGCGCTTGTTGGAAGCGAGCGCATCCTCTACCCCGGCATCGCCATCGCCCCGAAATGCGTCACCATCGAGATGTCGCATGAGAGGAGGCGCCCCTGATGTGGAACGCCTCCAGCACAAGATCAGCCGTTCAGCTGATCCTTCACGGCCTTCGCCGGCGTGAACGTAAGCTTTTTCGACGCAGCGATCTGAATGGTCGCGCCAGTCGAGGGGTTGCGGCCTTCACGGGCCGGGCTATCCTTGACCTTGAATTTGCCGAAGCCGTTTAGCGAGATTTCTTCGCCTTTCGCAGCAGCGCCGGCGATCTGCACGAATACGGCGTCGACGAGCTTGCGAGCATCAGCCTTGGTGAGGTCATGCTCGCCGGCTAGGGCGTCGGCTAGGTCGCTATTGTTCATATCGCATCCTTCTTGATAGTGAAGCGCTTCCATTAGAGGCTGCAACGATCGTATCAAAGCCTGATTTTAATTGGGTGCCGCAGCATCGCGAGCAGGGTTGCGCCGACCAGCGAACCGAGCGCCATGACGAGAGCCACAGCCGGGAGGCCGAAATCGAGCGTGAAAAGGAAGCCTGCGAGGATCGGACCCAGTGCTGCTCCGCCGCGGCCGATGCCGATGACGATGCCGGTCCCGCCGGCGCGCACCGCGGTCGGGAAGGAATGGGCTACCAGCGCATAGAGGCCGACCACCGCGCCATTGGTGAAGAAGCCCGCGCAGGCGGCGATCAGACTGAGGCCGACGAGCGTCGTCTGCCCCTGGCCAAAGAGCGTCACCATCACGGTGGAGGCGACCATCGCCAACATGACAAGTGCGCGCAGCGGTAGCCGCCAACTGAGCGCGCCCAGCAGCAGCGCGCCGGCGAGACCGCCGACATTGGCCCAGACTAGCACGCCGCCCGCGGCGGATGGTGCGAAACCCATGTCCACGACAATCTTGGGCACCCATTTCAGGATGAAGTAGAAGGTCATGATGTGGCAGAAATAAGCGAGCGTCAGCAATATGGTGGTTCGTGCAAGGCCGGGTGCGAACAGAGCCGCGAAGGACGGCTTTGTCGCGGTAGGATCGGGCGCGGGCAAGGCGTCGGCAGGGGCGTGGCCCATGCGGGCAAGCAGGCGGTTGATCCGCGCCAAGGCGCCTTTGGGGCGCTTTTGTAACAGGAAGCCGATCGATTCGGGCAGCAGCCAGAGCGAGACGGGCAGGAAGAGGGCCGTAACGCCGCCGCCGAACAGGAAGATGTCGCGCCAGTCGCCCGCAACCAGCAAGTGCGAGGCGACAGACCCGCCCAGGATCGCGCCGACCGGGTAGCCCGCCGCCATGATCGCGACGGCGCGGCTGCGCGAGCGGGCGTTGGACAGTTCGGCGACCATGGCGTTGGTGCAGGCGAGCATCCCGCCGATGCCGAGGCCGGTAAGCAGACGGATAAGCGAGAGCGACACTACGTCCCACGCCTGGGTCGCGCCGGCCATGCCCGCCGCCATGACGACGAGGCAGCCCAATATGGTCGGGCGGCGGCCGATGCGGTCGGCCAGGTTGCCAAGAAGCACCGATCCGATCGCCATGCCGATCAATTCCATTGACAGGACGAGGCCGAGCGCGGCGCGATCAATCCCCCATTCCGCGGCGATGCCGGGCGAGGCGAAGCTAATGGCCAGCACGTCGAAGCCGTCGAGCGCGTTTAGCAGGATGCACAGGATGATCGCCGCGATCTGGAGCCGGCCATGGGGGCTTCGTCCAGCCTATGCCTGATGTCGGTCATCCTTGGTCCCGTCCCCCTATACTTTATCATCCGTCAGTGTCAGCCGACCGCGAAAATGTCCAGCGCGACATGGTCCTTGAAGCGGGCGGCGGCGCACAGGAAGACGGTGCGGCCGAGCCAGGCGTGGGGGCCGTCGCCCGCCACCTCGAAACGCGGGGTGGTGCGGAAATAATAGAGAGATGGGTCCACCACTTCGCCCGCCGCGATGCGGGCCAGCACCGGCGCGGGGCCATGGCGATAGCCGGGATTGACGACGGAGATGACCGCGCCATCATCCGCTTGCAGCGAATAGCGGGCGAGGATGTCGGCGGTGCCGTCCGTCCGGATCGATTGCCAGTCCGCGCCGCCGGGCAGCACTTTGCCGGTGAGGCGCGGGCCATCGACGCTGCCGCCGGTGATGGGTATGACCCGCTTACGCACGCCATCGACCATGCCCAGTTCCTGCGGCGCGCCGATCAGAACGCGCAGGCGCATGGCGAGGCTGAGCGAGGGGGTGGCGAGCGCGCCGCCGGGCGCCGCGGCGAGCGGGGCGGCGGCGCCGGCAAGAGCCAGGCCGGGCAAGGCCGTGAGCAGGCCGCGGCGGTGCACGTCGCTCGTCATCATCTCTCCCTGCCCGCCGACGTGGCGGCGTTTGCCACAGGCATAAAGGATGATGGCGTGATGGCAAATATGGTCCATGATTTTGCCGAAAACCAGGTCGGTTCCGGCACGCGCGGTGCGGTGTGGGTGAACCGGGCGGAGGTTGGCGACTTCATCCTTCCGCTTGGCTTATGCCTGACCATATGGGAAAGGCGCTGGGGGGCGTGCGTGAAACTGGATGCCGGATAGATTATGAAGCCGTTGCCGATCGACAGGATGATGCGGGCCGCCCGTTGCGCGCTGGGTGGGCTGACGCTGGCCATGCTGGCGCCTGCCGCGGTGGGTGCGGCGGAACCTGCGCCGTTCGAATTGCCCGGCCCGGCGCTGGACATATTGGTGATGCGCGGCGACCAGAGCCTGCCGATCGCGCAAGTGCCCAGCCTGTCCGAAGGCGACCGGCTGTCGATCGAGGCGGATCTGCCCGCCGATCAGGGCGCGCGCTTCATCCTGGTGTCCGCCTTCCTGCGCGGCGCGACCAATCCGCCGCCCAAGGATTGGGTCCGGTTCGCCGAGACTTGGAAGAAGAAGGACAAGGACAAGGCGCTGGTGCTGACGGTGCCCAAGGGCGCGCGGCAGATGGTGCTGTTCCTGGTGCCCGACACCGGCGGAGCGGAGGGCGTATTGTCCGACGCGGTGCGGGGGAAGCCTGGCGAATTCGTGCGCGCGACGCAGGATCTGAACCAGGCGTCGCTGGACCGGTCGCGGCTGGACGCCTTCATGTCGGCGATCAAGGCGCAGGAAAACAGCCATCCCGAATATCTGCGCAGCGTCGCGCCGACGCTGGCGCGCAGCCTGGCGATGAAGCTGAACGAGGAATGCCTGTCCAAGGTGGTCGAGATGCAGGCGGCCTGCCTGCCCGACAATCGCGACGCGCTGGTGTTGTCGGACGTCCATAGCAGTTCGATCGCCGAAACGCTGACCGGGGCGCCCACCGACCTGGCGCTGCAACTGGCCGCGACGCGCGAGGCGGGCTATGGCTTTTACAGCCCCTATATCGGCGTGGTGCGCGACATCGCGAAGATATTCGGCGCGTTCAGCAGCCCGCAATTCGACTATCTGCCGACCCTGAGCGTGCGCAAGCCAGAGGGGATGTCGCTGCTGCTGAACGCCGCGCCGTCCTTCCAGAAACCCAAGTCTGTGATGGTGGTCGCCATGCCCTCGATCGAGGCGGACAGTCCGCCGCGCCTGCGCCGCAGCGGCGACGCGCCGATCTGCGTGGCGCGTGCGGGCACGGTGTTGCCAGTGGAGGGCGCTCCGCTGATCTTCTCCACCCCCTATGCGCGCGAGGTGAAGCTGGCGCTGAAGACGGCGTCGGGCGAGACGGTAGACCTGCCGCTGGAGGCGCGCGCCGACCGGGGCGGTTATGTGCTGACCGGCGATGATGCGCCGCCAGTGTTCAAAGGAACGGTGCAGGGCCATCTTTTTGGCCGATGGGGCTTCGATCGGTTCGAGGGGCCGGACTTCATGGTGCAGATGCCCGATGCGGGCGGATGGACGGTGGAGGGCGATAGCGCCGCTCTGGTCGTCGGGCGCGACAATGGGCTGGTGCTGAAGGGTGGCGCGCCCGCCTGCGTCGAAAGCGTGATGTTGCGACAGGGGGAGGGCGCGCCCAAACCGATGGAATGGAAGGTGCAGGGGCGCGACGCGCTGGCGCTGACCGTGCCGCTGACCGATCGCAAGCCCGGCGCGCTCAGCATCGAGGTCAAATATCACGGCGTCGCCCAGCCGTCGGCGATTGCGCTGCGCAGCTATGCGCAGGCGAGCCGACTGGACGGACTGCTGCTCCATGCCGGGGACAAAACGGCGCTACTGTCCGGGCAACGGCTGGACCAAGTGGAGAGCGTGGATGTGAACGGCCTGGTGATGCGGCCGGACGGGCTGACGCGCGACGGGGCGGTGGACCGGCTGCGGCTGGTGGGGCAGAGCGATGCGGTCGCGCTCGAAGCCGGCAGCGCGGCGACGGCGCGGGTCAAGCTGCGCGACGAGCGGAGCGTGAGCCTTGCCCTGACGGTGGCGGACGCGCGACCGCAGATAGGACTGCTGAGCAAGGATGTCAGCCTGGGCGCGCCGCCCGCGAACGGCAAGGTGCTGGCGCTCAATGGCGACAATCTGTTGCCGGACAATGGCCAGCTCGTCTTTTCGGTGCGGGCGGGCGAGGGCACGAAATTGAGCGCGAGCGACGCGATCGAGGTTGCGCCGGTCGAGGATGGCGCGACGATCCGACTGACCGCCGCCAATGGCCTGCGGCTGGAAAGTCCCTATGTGATGGTCGCCACGCTGGACCCCAAGGCGATGGCGCCGTCCCTGTTTGGCCCCTTGCGCTTTCGCCTGCTGCGCGGGGGCGAGGCGAGCGACTGGCAACCGCTGGTGACGCTGGCGCGGCTGCCGCAGATCGCGGCGGTTTCGTGCGCAGCGAAGGCGGACGGTTGCACGATCACGGGGCGCGACCTGTTCCTGATCGATGCGGTGGGCGCGACGCCGACTCTCGACCAGGCGGCGCAGGTGGCGCATGGCTATACCGGCTCTGCGCTCAAGGCGCCCGCGCCGCAGGACGGCAAACTCTATTTGCGGCTGCGCGACGCACCCGATAGCGTGGTGACGCTGCCTGCGGCCTGATCGTCGGCGGATAGTCCATTCATGCTTGGTCGCGTTGCCCCTGAAGTGCTGATCCGACGGCGCCAGGTCGGTTGAATCGTCCAAATAAGCGGCTGGTCCCGCCATGGGCGTGCGCTTGGCGACCCGGCATCATGTCCTCCAATGCCAAAGGACATGGAGAGGATGATCATGAAGACGCAGGTCGCGATCGTGGGCGCTGGACCCGCCGGGCTGATGCTGGGGCATCTGCTGCGGGTCGAGGGGATCGAGGCGGTCATCGTCGAGCGGGCGTCGCCCGACTATGTGCTGGGCCGCATCCGCGCCGGGGTGTTGGAGCGCACCACCACCGACCTCATGGACCGGCTGGGGCTGGGCGCGCGGATGCACGCGGAGGGGCTGCCGCATGACGGCTTTCATCTGGCCGATGGGGAAAGGCTGATCCGCATCGACATAGCGGCGCTGACCGGCAGGCAGGTGATGGTCTATGGTCAGACCGAAGTGACCCGCGACCTGATGGAGGCTGCGCCCGAACGCGGGCTGGAGATCATCTACGACGCCGCCGATGTGGCGCTGCACGATGTCGATGGCGACGCGCCCTACATCACCTATAGCAAGAACGGCGCGACCCATCGGATCGACGCGCAGTTCCTGTGCGGCTGCGACGGCTTCCACGGCCCCTCGCGCAAGGCGATGCCGGCGTCGGTCGCGCGCCATTATGAGAAGGTCTATCCCTTCGGCTGGCTCGGCATCCTGGCGGATGTGCCGCCGTGCAACCATGAGCTGATCTACGCCAATCACGAGCGCGGCTTTGCGCTGGCCTCGATGCGGTCGGCGACGCGCAGCCGCTATTATGTGCAGGTGGCGCTGGACGAAAAAGTCGAGGACTGGTCCGACGACCGGCTGTGGGACGAGCTGGCGATCCGGCTGGGGCCGGAGGCGGCGGCGCATATCACCCGTGGCCCCGCGCTGGAAAAGTCGATCGCGCCGCTGCGCTCCTTCGTATTCGAACCGATGCGCCATGGCCGACTGATGCTGGCGGGCGACAGCGCGCATATCGTGCCGCCGACCGGCGCCAAGGGCCTGAACCTGGCCATGTCCGACGTGCATTACCTGTCGCAGTCGCTGATCGCCTATCTGAAACGTCATGACAGCGACGCGGTGGCCGGCTATTCGGACAAGGCGCTGGCCCGCGTCTGGAAATCCGAACGCTTTTCATGGCAATTGACGAAGCTGATGCACCGCTTCCCCGATAGCGATGCGTTCGATCGCCGGATGCAGGTCGCCGACCTCGACTATATCGCCTCCTCGGTCGCGGCGCAGACGACGATCGCGGAAAATTATGTAGGATTGCCTTTATAATATGACCAGCCTCCCCACTCGGACTGTCGGCCCCTTCACTGTTTCGGCCATCGGCCTTGGCTGCATGAACCTGTCCCACGCCTATCTGCCGCGGCCCGATACGGCGGAGGCTGAGCGGTTGTTGCGCCATGCGCTCGACGTCGGCGTGACCTTCTTCGACACCGCGGCGCTTTATGGCTTCGGCGCGAATGAGGAATTGCTGGGCCGGACGCTGATGGACCGGCGGGGGGACTTCACCCTGGCGAGCAAATGCGTGCTGGGGGAGATTGACGGCAAGCGCGGGCTGGACGGGTCGCCCGAAGCGATCGCCAAGGTGCTGGAGGATTCGCTGCGGCGGCTGAATGTCGATCATATCGACCTTTATTATCTCCATCGTCTCGACCCCAAGGTGCCGATCGAGGACTCGGTCGGTGCGCTGGTCCGGGCCAAGGAGGCGGGCAAGATCGGGGCGATCGGCCTGTCCGAAATGTCGGCCGCGACGCTGCGCCGCGCTCATGCAGTGCATCCGATCGCGGCGATGCAGACCGAATATTCGCTCTGGACCCGCAATGCCGAAGTGGCGGTGCTGGAGACGTGCGTGGAACTGGGGACGGGCTTTGTCGCCTTCTCCCCGGTCGGACGCGGGCTGCTGGCGGGCAATCCCAATGCCGCGAACCTGCCGCAGGGCGATATTCGCGCATCCATGCCGCGCTTCCAGCCGCCGCATCTGGCGGCGAATCTGGCGTTGGTAGACGGGCTGAAGGCGTTGGCCGATCAAGCCGGTTGCACGGCGGCGCAACTGTGCCTGGCCTGGCTGCTGGCGAAGGAGGATCATGTCGTACCGATTCCCGGCACGACCAGCATCGCCCATCTGGACGAGGATCTGGCGACCTTGGCGCGCGTCTGGCCGGATGATCTGATGGCGGCGGTGGAAGCGCTGTTCCCCTTCAGCGCGCCGTCCGGCCCGCGCTATCCGCGCGAAGCGCAGGCCCAGGTCGACACCGAATGTTGGGTGGGAGAGCCTTTGGCCTGAATGACGCGCGATTATCTAGTCCTTTCAGCGGGTTAGTTCGGCCATGCTGGAGGGCGCGGGGCAAAATGAAGGCGTGGAGCGGGGGAGGCCGTTCCACGCTTTCATGCATATGGAGGCGCCAAAACGCCCAGAAATACACGCTATTCTCCGGCTTTGGCGGGATCACTCCCTATCGCTGACACAGAAAATTCACAAAGCGCGCTTTTTTCCGTTTGACCGAATCACAGGCTGCACCTAGAGGGCTGTTCACCGGACGGGGCGCTGCCAGCAGGTAGCGCTCGGAACGGTCGCCAACATTGACGGACGCCAGTCCTCCGAAACGCAAGGATCGGGGTGGCATGGTTGTCCGCTCTAATGTTTGGCAGGTTCTTTGACATTGTTGGTCAGATGAAGGGACATGTGGGCGGCGGCTCCGGTCTGTGGCGGCTTTCAGGCGTCATGTGATCGGTTAAATTCAAGCCGTTCCTTATTGGGTTTTGCCGGGCTTGCTCGGCAGATCGTTCATATGTCTCAATATATTCCACAAGACTATATTGTGCAGGAATGGCTCCTGGAAATGAGCGGTATATATTGGCCTTATTCCGGCTGGTATGTATCGGACATCAAACTTGAGAGTTTGATCCTGGCTCAGAACGAACGCTGGCGGCATGCCTAAT
>NZ_SEOO01000072.1 GCF_004152865.1 Sphingobium cupriresistens
TGGAAACAATCGGCGCGGTGAGCCATAACCCCATTGTCAGCCTGCCAGCTCTGGCTGCCTGACCCGAACCCGATCCCGATCCTGCCGTGGATTGACGGTTCCTACACCACCTCCTGGGACACGACCCCTGATGGACATGGCGGGCATCGAAGGGCCGCAGGCCACGCCCAAGGGGTTACGCCATGGGTTTGGATGTCATGGCATAGGTTCTGGCCTGCCGGAATCACTTGTAGGCCGCCTGATGGGCCATGCCGATGGCGGCGGCAAATCCACCCGGATCTACACCTATGTCGTCAATGCCGAGGAACGCGCACTCACTGCGCGCATGTGGCGAGGGCCGCTTTAGAGCGGTTTTCGACCGTTCTAAAGCGGCATTGGATTCCGTTCAGGCGCGATTTCTGATTCAGAGTCCGTGCTGGTGAAGGAGGCCGGCATGGATGGCCCTTTCGATGGATTTGCGCACTCGGCTTTTGGCAGCAGTGG
This sequence comes from Sphingobium cupriresistens, assembly GCF_004152865.1. Lineage (GTDB taxonomy): Bacteria > Pseudomonadota > Alphaproteobacteria > Sphingomonadales > Sphingomonadaceae > Sphingobium > Sphingobium cupriresistens. The sequence goes on from NZ_SEOO01000072.1 coordinate 484, forward strand.
ATAGCGGATCGAGTTGCCGTGCTGCGGCGGACCGGTTCGGTGTAGCACCATCAACGGCGGTCCGCTGGTGTGCACAGCAGCGCGAGACGGGTGACATTGCCCCAAAGCCCCGCGGCGGGGATATGCGCTCGCGGCGAATGGAAGAGCGGGCAGCGGACATTCTGTCACCTATCAATAAAATAGGCAGCGCAGGCGCGCGTGTTGCTATCAAGCTGGTACTGGGCATTCATATTGGTGGGGTCGGCGGCGGTGTCCGTGCAGGGCGGGCCATAATTATAGGCACGAACATTCCCGGTGGCCGGACGCCCGTCATCCATCTTGGTATCAATATTCCACAATTCCTGCGCCCCAAGCACGCCAGAGCGCAAGGAATAATCGCTGGGCGAGGGCTTGCCAAAAACAAACAGCGAGCCGTATTTACCCGCAAATGTATGGGTCGTTCCGGCATAGGGCGAACTGATATAGTGCCGTTGCCAGCCGCTGCCCCCGCCAAATTTCGAGGCCGGGATATTTTTCCCGATCACGGAAAAACCGCCATCGTCCATGCCGGTGAAGTTTCCTTCCGCCAGACCGGCATTGGCCAGATGCTGCCAGAAACGGAACCCCTCGATGGAGGCCTCGCTTTTCCCGTCGCCATTGCCGTTGCAGGTACGCATGTCGGTGCTGGGGGTGGTGTTGCAACTCGTCGTGTAATTGTCGCTGGCATTGCCTGCCACGAACCCCCAGAAGGCCGTGGCGTTGCGCATGTCGCCCGGTAACGCCATGTACCTGTCGCGGAATACTTGGGTGGCTGCGACCCATCGGTCATATTCGGTGGGGATCGCCCGCAATTCCGCCGCGCGAATGAGTGATTGCCCCGCCAATATGCCGCCCGTCAGCAATCCCAGAATGACCAGAACAATCGACAATTCGACCAATGAAAATGCTGCGCGCATCGCTCCCCCTTTTGTTGGTGATCGGGGAGTTAGCAAACCCTCTATCGAAAGGTTGCGCATGCCGTTAGCCGAGAAGGGCCTGAACATACCCCGACCAGACGGTTGGGGAGTGCGGGTATCGGCTGCACAAGAAGCCGCGATAGAGAGGATTGCTATACCCCGCGCCCTTTTCAAGGCGCGGTCATAATTTTATGATCTAGCGCCCCAAATTACAATTAAATTACAATTAAATTACCATTTATGGTAATTTAATTACCGAACGACGTTCCGTTTTTCATTCCCCCGTCACCCGCCGAATGCTGGTGACGATGGCCCCCTGCGGCGAGTCTGGCCAGATGGCGGGCGCATATTCCAATATGGTGGCGATGCTGCCCTGCTTGATGCGCTGCGCCAGTTCATCGAGGCCGCGCCCTTCGATGACAAACTGCCGCATCCCGAAGTCTAACGACACCATCTTATCGCCAACATATTCCACGGCGAACAACCCATGGTAAGGCAAGCCAAACCCCAGCCAATGCCCGCCGCGCGGATCGAAGCGCCGAAGGCCCAGCATCGTCGCCGAACGGCTGCGCCCGCGCTGGATGATCCATGGGCGATAGTTTCGCAAATCGGGCGCGATCACATCGTCTTCCAGCGCTGCATCGTCAGGCGGCGCTGGGGTTCGAGTAGGGCCAGTACTTGGCCCCGCACCTTCCCCGAACAAGCGTTCCTGCCACTGGGTGCCGAGTTGTTTCGCCGGGTTCCATGGGTTTCCGGGTTGGTCTGCCATTCTCAGCGCTCCCATGCGGGCGCGAACGGTTCGGGCGGTTCGCGCTCCGGCTTGTCACGCGGCGGGGCCAGCGCCTCAATCTGGCGGTCGATCCAATCCACATAGCGCTGCGCGGTGCGCATCATCGTGGCCATGGACTGGCCACGATCCATCGCGGCGAACGCCGCTTTGGCGCGCTCCTCAACGGCGCGATAATGCCGCACCATCTGATACTGGCCGAACCGTTCCTGCATCACGCCATGCAGTTCCTTGAGGCGTAGCGCCACGCCGAGATAGGGTTCGGGCATTTTCGAGAGGCCGCGCTCAAGGTAGCTGCGCCGGTCTACACGCTCCCGCGATCCGGCGCGTTGCAGCGCGTCGTTGGCGGCCTTCTCCCACGCCGCTCGAATGGTTTCGTACAGGGTGGCGCTGTTCCAGCTTTGCGCGTTGCTCTCGACCATGACGGGCCGACCGTCCTCATGGGTGCGCCCTTGGGGGCACTCTACCCATTCGTGACGGGATTTCAGCCCGAACCCCTCGACGGTCAGATGCCGCATGGTCAGCAGCACATGGGCGTGCGGTTGCTCGCGCCCATCGGCAGCTTTGGGGTTATGCACCGTCAAATCGGCGATCATGCCGCGATCCACGAACTGGGTTTTGACGAACTGACGAACCAGCGCGAGCCGGGTTTCGGGATCGAGTTCCCGTGGCAGCATGATCCGCACTTCGCGGGCCACCTGCGCGTCGCGCCGCTTTTCCATTTTCTCGGCAAGGCCCCATAGCGCCTCCCGGTCGAGCTTGCGCGCCCATGCCGGGGCATTGTCCGGCACGATGATTTCCTTATGCACCACATGCTCCTTGCGAGTGTAGTCATGAGTGATCCCGGTGCGCGCATCGGTCAGCCGCTCCCCGGCACGGTAGGCGGCAGCGGCCACCGCGCTATGGCCTGCCGATCGCCGTATTTGGGTGACGCGCATACTGAACAGGGCCATGGTCGAACCTCCTTTGCTCAAGGTTGCCGTGGCGTGCGCGATAGTTTCTGTTGTTATTATATTTGGAAGAGAGTTCCGCGGAACAGTTCACAGCTACGTTCTGGCGAACGTGAACCCTGCGGAAGCCTCTTCAAGAACGAAAATCGTCGCACTTTCACGGTTAACAAATCGTAAATTCGGCATGGAAACAGGCTGTTTCTCACCGCCCATTTCCCAGCACCTGCTGGCAATAATCGGGCATGGCATGATAGGCGGCGTCAAGTGTCGGCATCGCCGATTGGGGCTTGGCGAGCACCGTCACCACATCGTCATTGGCTCCCCGGCGACGGGCCGATCCACGCACGCGGCGACCATAGCGCCGCCACAGGAAGACCACGCTGGCTGCGATCATCACCAGCGCCATCCATCCCAGTGCCAGTTGGTAGTCGGGCCGCTCCTGGGCCTCGCTGGCCAGATACGCCACCACTCCCAGCACGAGAATGCAGCCCAGCGGCTTGCGCCACCAACCGGACGGATGGCGCGGCACACTATCAGCCATGCCGTCCCATGCACGCTTCCATGCCCGGTAGGCATTGGCTCGCTCGCTGATCTTTGCGATCCATGTGAGGGCAATTAGCAGGACCACGGCGGGCATGAGTGCATCGACACCCGTCTGCCAGCACCCGAACAGGGCGACACAACAACCAAGCGCCAGCGGCGTGGCGACGATGGGATGGCCGATCAGCTTGATCGGCAGGCTCGGCTCTCTCATTGCTGGAACTCCGTGACGATGAAACAGTCATTGCTGGCAGCGAAGCGGCGGGCGGCCTGCACCCACAGGGCCGACACCCGGAAGTTGTTGGCAGGCCCACCGACCTTGAGGCCGCGCGCGAAGAAGTCCGGCGGCACGAGCCAATCCATCTGTTCTGACCAGCCATGGCTGGTGCCCTGATTATAGCCATGCCCGCGATTACGGCCCCAGTTGTCACCGCCATTTTCCGAGAGCGGGCGGTTGTTCAGAGCGTTCGCCACGAGCCCGCCACGCGGGCCGAGCACGCTGCTTTCCGGGTTCTGCTCCGACCAGCCGGAGGACTCCCCCATGCTCATGCCGTAGCTTTGGTTCGTGCCCTCGCTGGCATTGAAGCTGCTGCGCCGCCGCACCACCTTGCCAATGGTTTCCGAAGCCCATTGGTTCGTTGTCGTGCAATGGTTCGCGCAGAAGATGCGTGTGCCCATATTACCGACGAGCTGATGTACCCGATCATGGGCGCTGCTGCCGCCCAGCTTGGCGTACATGCTGGGCAAATTCTGGGTGAGGTAAATTGCGCCGCATCGCGACGAGCGCGACATGGCAAGGAACGCCGCGTCCCCTTCGGCCACGATCTCCTGACATTCATCGGCGTAACAGAAGACGAAATTTTCCCGCAGCATGGGCGGCAGCGCATTACGCGCCAACACGGCGGTTTGCCACGCATCCTTGAAGATCATCTGGCACAGCACACCATCGACCCCATGGGTGGCGCGCGACATATCCAGCACGATGATCGCGCCCTGAAAGGTCAGTTCCGGCACGAGGTTGCTCTCGCCGCACAGCGCGTTGCGCAGCCAGCCGGTATTGAGGCGCTCCAGCATGGCAAAGCCCGCGAGGATATTGCCGCGCAGTTTGGCATCCATGGCGGCAAAGCCGCGCCAGAATGCCACCATCTCTTCGCCCGTCACCGCGTCGAATTGTTCGGATGCACGCAGGAAGCAGCGCACGAAGAAGCCCATTTCCTGCTGCCATTCGACGCTCAACATCTGCTCAAGCGACGTGGGCGCGCTACGCAGGCAGGCCAGTATGTCCGAAAGCCGCACATTGCCCGTCGCCGCCTGCACCAGCGGCAGCAGGTAGGTCAGCAGTTCGCGTAGCTTCTCCGTCCAGAACGCGTCGCCGTTATCGCCGCGCAGGGCGCTGCTGGCCCGCACCAGTTCGACAATCTTCATCAGATATTCGATGACCGCGCCCACGCTATCACGGCCCAGCCGCCCCAGCATGTAGTTCAGGAAATTGAATCCGTGATTGCGTCCATCCCAGATGATGAGCGAATCCAGCCGCCCCAGCTTCGCGCAGAGGTCATGGATTTCTTCCGCCTCTCCGGGTTTGGCGCAGAGGATGATGCCGCCGCAGCGCTTGGCCAGCAAGGCTGCTAAAAGATGCCTGCCGGGGCCAGAAGTCTTGCCGCCGCCCGTCACGCCCGTGCAGAAAATATTCTGTGCCAAATCCCTGAAGGTCAGAATGTCACCCGCCGCCGAAAGCCGCATCAGCGGTTCGTCTAAGCTGTCCCGCCGCATTGCCATGACTTGCCCTCCCGTCAGCGTTCCATATCGTGGCCGTGGGCCTGTTCCTGCGCGTGGCCATGCTCTTGTGGCCTGCCCCAGCCCAGCCGTTCCCCGATGGATTTTTCGTCCCCCATCGACCGATCCGTGCCGAGCGTGATGGTCTGCGACCGGGGCGTCACCACGCGCCCAAACCATGGGTTTTCCAGAACCTGTTGGCGTACATCGTGGATGGCGCTACCAAAGCCGCGCGCCAGCCAGTCAAAGGCTTTGCCCATCGCATTGTCCTTTCTATGTCAGGGAAGCGGCGTGGGACGGATGCATCAGTCCCACACCCAGGCCATCATTCATCAAATTGCGCCGCACACGCGCGGCAGACGAAACGATGGCGAAGAAAGTTGATGATCTTCACCGAGGCCAGCCGGGTCAGCACATCACCCGCTGCGCCCAGATGCCCCAACCGCCGCAGCAGCGTGACGCCACGCACCGCCTGCCGGAACGGCGTTTCATCGACGAGATTGGAGGCATAATCATCGCTGCCGCAATTGGGGCAGATGATATGCGCATCCTGCGAAAGTTCTCCCCGGTCAATACCGGGCCAAGTCGCGGCTATCATAATCGCTTCTCCATGGCTGAAGGGCGCACGATCCCGTCACGCGGAAAGTCCCCGCGCCCGAAAATGACGATGGTTGAAAATCAGCGTTGGGGCGCGGTGGCCCGATGGATCAGGCCGCACCCAACTCGTGGCCGGGGCCTGCATCGAATGTGTGGCCGCAACTTTGGCAACGGCAGTCTTTCATCAGCGCGTCGATCGCCCGCAGCACGACCGCGCCCAGTCCCGCCAGCACGGTCACGCGCTTGATGCCGATGGCCTGTGTGGCCTGCGCGAACTGTGTCGCGCGTTCAAGATATTCGCCCTCGATCTTGTTCGACACGATATGGGGCGAATGGCATTTGGGGCAGTGCATCATCGCATTTCTCCGTGAAAAGGGCGCGCATTTTCCATCACGCAGATCATGCGCGCCAAGGGCATCCGGTTGAGGATGAAGGTGCGTGCAGCGGCATAGCCGCCGCACGTCAGTTGAATTGGTGGCCGCAGCTTTTGCAGCGTTTCAGACCGCCACCCGGCAGGCGTTTGTAAATCTCGTTTCCTGCCGACACGACGCCGACCGCCGCCTTGAGATAGGGATGCGGGTAGTTCGCCGCCGCCTGCTGTTGCAGCCATTGCCCAAAAGCATGTTTGGCGTAGCGGTTATTCGGTTCGGCGCTGGTGGTCTTGCCACCACATTGCGGACATTTGGGATAGAACATCGCTCAATCTCCTGTTGGCGGCGCGCAGCGTCCCGTGCGCGGGCGCATCGCGCCGCGTTGGTTTTCGCCACGTTGGTTAGTAAAACGCCGCGTCAGCGCGGCATGATGGGCGGCGGCACTTCGCCAGCCCGAAGCCACCGCAATATCCAGTCGCGTATATCCCCCGCGATACAACCGCCGGGAGCGGGCCAGACATTGCCGCTCGTATCGAAATCATGGATCATCATGGGCGTTCTCCCCGTAGGCGGTGCGCAGGTTCCCGCACACCGCCGTTCAGCGCATGGCGCTAGCCAGCGGCACCACCGCAGCAACCGCCGATTTTTGCGCCGACCGCCGCGCCCGCAGGCCCAGCGATCAATCCGCCAATGACGGTGCCAATGGCCACCGCCGCACCGGCGTTAACGACACGTTCCCAGAAACCGGGCTGCTTATTATCACTCATGCTCACACTCCCTCATCTCCCCGTGACTAGGCCGAGTGAGCCGGTCCACGCCCGATAGGGCGTGTGGCGGTTGGCTAGCCTTCTTGTGGGGTATTCAGGCCGTTTGCGACCATGAGGAGAGGATGCCGATTCGTCAGCGACAGGTCAATTCATTTTTAATGAATTGTTTTTGAATTTATCGTTTGCGATATCGAGCATTGTTCAGGCGCTGCGCCTCACGTACGGCCTCCGCGCCCGTAAATTTTCCCAAATGCTCCTTAATGGCTTCGTCGCCAGCGCTCAGCAGGCGGTCATTTTCCTCGCCTTTGGTAAGAAGCTGAACATCGGCAGGCATCTCATTGCCTTCACGCACCCATGTATTGAGTTCGTTCACCAAAGCGGCATCGAGATTGCGAAGTGCACGTTTGGGGATGCCCTCGGCCAGACCATAAGGGCCATACACACGGCGAGCGAAATCAGGGGCAGTTTCGCCCGGCACACGGTCTTTCCATCTGATCGGCGCTTCGGCGGGAAAGGGAGGCATCTTATTCGACGCTTTAGCTGACTGGGGGGATGAAACGTGCTCCACAATATCATGTAAGGCTATTGCCCCACCACTTTCTATAGACCTCTCTGCAACCAGAATATTGGCGATAGCCCTCGACACCTTCTCATGCTTGTCGTTATCAATTCCAGCATCTCTATAAATTTCATCCATGACGGACGAAATTCTTTCTACCGAAACTGAAATGATTTTACTGTAATCTCTATCTTCTATACGGTTATTTTTCTCATAATCATCAAAACCATTCAATAAAAATTCTGTATTTTTATTTTCAAGCCTCTCTCGGTTCCAATTTCCGAACCTGATGCTGTCACCGGGGCGGACAGTTAAATGGGTTATCCGCCCAGCGGGCTTCCCCATGAAGTCAGCATCAAATTTTACATGCAGTTGAGGCGGCAAGGGCTTTTTAGCCATGATAAACCCTTTCCTTAAACAAGAGCATGCTCTTCATGACACCCTGCGAAAAGGGGCAATCATGCTGCAAGAAAGGCCCTTCGCAATGCAGTCACAGACACTTACAAATGCTGGAAATGGCGGACGGTTTCAAGAGGGCTTGCCTTCGGTCCGCGCTCTAGGCGCTGCGCGCCCGGAACCGCTCATGCGTTTTCCGCCGACCTTTTACACTGTCAGGCGCAGCGATCCGTGTATACGGCAGCCTCCCGTGGCGTAAGCGGTGGAAGTTTACCGTCCAATTGCAGACTGAACCCTTCCCATGGCTGTTGTCCCCCGCGTGCTGGGGCGATCCAAAGGGTTGCCGTCTGTTTGGATACCCCCGAAAGTCGATACCATGTCGGCGCGCCTGCTATCTTCATTTTCGTGCAGCGTACCGGGGCGACCTGATACCCTGCATCCCGCAATGCTGCGAGTAGAGCAGCCTCGCCAAGCGGTGGCCCATCGTTGCGAAAATACAGGTTCGTCACCATCGTGCGCGCGCCGCCTGCCAGCACCTTCATTGACTGACCCTCCAGCGTAATCGTGCCGCTACGCCGAAAATATTCGCCATTGGACATGGGCTTGTCCAGCATCTCCGGCGGCAGCGCCGCCCAGGTGACAGACGGAACCACTTCCAGCGCTCGCCAGTCGTAGAATCCGTTGCTGGGCAGCGAGGAAGGACGCAGCAGTGCGCCCAATGCCGTGGCAAATCCCTTAGCATGTGGCTGTGTCAACGGCGGAGCAAAAGTCGGCCATTCGGCGGCGTAAAACCAGGCCATCGTGTTACATGCCGGGGGGAGTGGCGTGAGGGCGTAGCCCGAGGGCCACTCCCCCCGGCATTGGTGTAATTTTC
>NZ_SEOO01000073.1 GCF_004152865.1 Sphingobium cupriresistens
CGGTCGGGCTCCGCCCTCCCTACGCCGCGCGCAGCGCAAAGGCGCGTGTCCGATCAACCTTGCGCCATCGTGAAAGGGGGTCCCTTTTGCGCGCCGATAGGGGGTCCCGTTTGCACGCCGATTGACAGCCAGATGGAGCGCGTTCTCAGCCACGCCGAAGAGGCAGGCGCGAAGGTGGTGATGGTGGGCGACGCCGAGCAGTTGCAGGCGATCGAGGCGGGCGCGGCGTTCCGCGCGATCCATGAGCGCCATGGCGGCGTCGAGATCACTGACATCCGCCGCCAGCATGAGGACTGGCAGAAGGACGCCACACGGCATCTGGCGACCGGCAGGACCGGCGAAGCGATCCGGGCCTATGCCGACAAGGGCATGGTCCATGCCGCCGAGACGCGCGAACAGGCGCGCGCCGACCTGATCGACCGCTGGAACGCGGCGCGGCAGGCCGAACCCGGCAAGACGCGGATGATCTTCACCCACACCAATGAGGAGGTGCGCACCCTCAACGAGTTGGCCCGCGCGCGGCTGCACCTGGGCAAGGAACTGGGCGACGATGTGCGGGTGAGGACCGCCAACGGCGAGCGGGATTTCGCCTCCGGGGATCGCGTCATGTTCCGGCGCAACGAGCGGAGCATGGAGGTCAAGAACGGCACGCTGGGCGTGATCGAAAAGGTCAGCGAACAGGCCATGACCGTGCGCACCGATGACGGGCGTTCCGTGTCGTTCGACATGAGGGACTATCGCGACCTTGATCATGGCTATGCCGCCACGATCCACAAGACGCAGGCGGTATCCGTCGATCGCACCCATGCGCTCGCCACGCCGGGGATGGACCGGCACGGCACCTATGTGGTCATGACCCGCCACCGCGAAGGCGTGGACCTGCATTACGGGAAGGATGATTTCAAGGACGAGTCCCGCCTTGTCCGCCTGCTCAGCCGCGAGCGTCCCAAGGACATGGCGAGCGACTATGCGAAGCGCGATCCGGCCGAGCAATTTGCCGAGCGGCGTGGCATCACGTTCGGCGAGCGGGTCGCGGAGATCGTCCGGCCGATCGCGGAGAAGGCGCGCGGCATCTTCGATGGCCTGCGCCTCGCGCTGCCGGGGCAGGCCACAGGACAGGAGCGCGAGGCGTCGCCCGCACCCCTGCCAGAGCAGGAACGTCCGCGCGGCATCTTCGACAATTTCCGGCCGCCCGAGCCGCAGACTCCTTCGCATGGACAGGGGATATTCGCGAACTTCCGCCCGCCCGAACCCATCCATGATTCGACCCGCCAGCAGCAGCGCGACGACGCCATGCACCCGATGCGCGCGGGCGGCCTGCGCGGGGCGGTGGAGCGCTATGCAGGCGCGCTCGACGCGATCCGCCAGACCCGCGCGCAGGGCATCGACGCCATGCCCCATCAGATCGCCGCGCTGGAGAAGGCCCGCGACGCATTGGACGCGATCCGGCCCGAAGGCTCCACCGATTTGAACAGCGCCTTCCGCAACGGCCCCGAACTGATCCGCGAGGCGGCGCAGGGGCGCAGCCATGAGGCCGTGCAGGCGATGCAGAAGGAGGCCGAAATCCGCGTCGATCCCTTCCAGCGCGCCGACCGCTTTGTCGAGGGCTGGCAGCAGTTGCAGCGCCAGCATGCCGAGCTTGTGCGCGACGGCAATTTCCGGGCCGCGAAGACCACCGGGCAGCAGATGGCCGACATGGCCAAAAGCCTCGAACGCGACGCTCAGCTTGAATCGCTGCTGGGGCTGCGCGAGCGCGAACTTGGGCTTGAGGGCGGCCGCGACTTGGGCCGCAGTCTCGGGCGCGACCTCGCGGACAGCATTCCCCACGATTCCGGTCGCGATATCGGGCGCGGCATGGGCATGGACCGTTAGACAGGAGCAGAGGATATGGACAACGAACTGCAACCCTACGCGCCGCACGCCGATCCGGCGACGCTGGCGTTCACTCGGCTTGAGCAGGAAATGGCGCTGCTGCGCCGCGCCGTCGAGCATCTGGCCGCCGAGAAGGCCGAAATCGTCATTCACGATTATGGGAAGACGCTGGCCGAGATCGCCAGGCGCATAGGCGCGATGGCCGAGACGCTGGCCGCGCTCGCCGCCATGCCCGCCCTCAAGATGACGCCGGAGGCGTTCGCGGACCGGATGGACATGGCGGCGGCGATGGCGCGGCACGAGGACCATGCCGCGCTTGTCGAAGCGAAACGCGCGCTGGCCGAGACCACGCGCGACCTGCGCACGGCCATCGGCAGCGCCGCTACCATCGACGCGCAGCGCCGCAACCGCCGCCTGTGGGCCATAGGTGGGTTCGCTGCCGGATGCCTGCTGTGGTCGGCGCTTCCCGGCTTTGCCGCGCGCGCCATGCCGATTGGTTGGCATCTCCCCGAGCGGATCGAAGCACGCACGATGGGTGAGCCGTTGCTATGGGATGCCGGTATCCGCCTGATGCACGCCGACAACCCGCAGGCGTGGCAGGAGATCGTCGCCACTACCCGGATGCAAGATGATAACCGCGATGCCCTGACCGCCTGCCAGCACAGGGCCACAAAGGCAAGAATGTCCGTACAATGCACAATCATGGTCAGACCCATGTTGTAAACGCTCGCCGTCCAACCTCTTCCGCTGCCCACTTCACCGGAAGGAGTAGGGCAGCGGAGCCGCTTCACAATCTAGCGCAATAATCTGATAATGGGCGGGAATCGATTCCATCGAAGGCTTATCTACAGAACCCCCCTGCACCACCCATGTCAAAGTGCAAATGATCCTCATGCGCACGATTATAGTCGGGGCCAAGAGCCGTCTTGAACCGCTTGCATGCGCTTTGATGAACGACACGTAGGAACCGGGACTGTCGCTCATCTCCGCGCCAACTATCCTTTACGTTGATGCGTTCCCCGTTCGCCAACACAAAGGAGGCAATATCGATGGCATTGCTGTGCGCGTGTTCCGATATCTTCGTGCTGCCTGCGATAGCGCGACAGCTATAGGTTCCGTAGCTTTCGATCCGAACAACCTCGCTGCCCATGATTTGGCGAGCTGCTGGTTGGACGCCATAACGCGCCCAGGCCGCGAAGTTCTTGGCTAGCGAACATGTCATCGCGCCAATGTTCGTAACCGGGGTTCCGATATCTAACAGTTTGACGCTGTTGAACGCACTACACCCTCCTCCAAATTGCCGATCCGGCAAGGGAGTAAACCTCACTTGCGCGGCCTGGAGGGCAGCCAGACATTGCCGAGCTTCCTCCGATCCAGCGATGGAGGTTCCCGATCGAGGTAACTCAGGCGAGCGTGCCGGTGAAGGAGAAGGGCGATCAGGCAACGCTCCCGCACAAGCCGACAAAGCGAGCATCGGCGCTATATAGGCAATGATCGGCAGCAGCTTCATGGGAGCCAATATCTATCCCGCGATGGACGGCGATGGTGTCGATGCATCATAGCCACGTTCGGAATCGGATGAAAAATAGGTGTCAATTGCCGCACTGATTTCCCTTGCAATTGAAAGCTGGCTTTCTTTGGAAAAGAGCCGTTCAGCATCCTCCTGATTGGTCAGATACCCCGTTTCAATCAAGGCTGATGGCATATCGGGCGCTTTGAGTACTGCGAATGCCGCGAACTGATGGAATGGCCGAACGGCGGACTTCCCATTGAGCTTTTCCTTCAGAATATTTGCAAAAACGCTCGACCTGACAAGGGTCATGTTCTGCGACATATCGAACAGGATGAACTCGGAATCGCTATCCATAGCCGTCAAGTCAGCCCCTCGTATCACGTCGCCCTTATTCGGTCTGGCAATCAGCTTTCGAGCAACATTGCCAGCTTCGCTTTCCGAGAGCGTATAGACTGTCGCTCCTTTCGCATTTGGATTGGAACTGCTGTCGGCGTGGATGGACAAAAATAAGTCCGCACCCAGTTTTCGCGCAAATTGGCGCCTTTCCAAAAGGCTCAAGAACCTATTGTCGGCTCGCGTCAGAGCAACTCGGACTTTCCCAGAGCGGCTTAGCCGGTCTCGGACGGCGAGAGCAATCGCTAATGTCACTTCATGTTCGTACCGGCCCAGTATTGATCGAGCGCCAGGATCATGACCACCATGGCCAGCGTCGATTACGACCAATGGCGGCTGACGGTTGGCCTTCGCCACGGCTAGGTGCGACGGCATCGCCGCTATGGCGACGCATACAAGTCCTTTCGACCATACAGAGGCAAACGGTCGGTGAAGAGCACGAAAATATCCTGCGAAAGTCATTGAACTATGCTGCCGGTGAGTCATCACAAGGGCGTTTGAAATGAGCCTTGAAATCCAGGAGAGCTTGAACGCAGTCTCTATAGCTTGCATCCAACCATCCTCGGACAAGGCTGGGATGGCTCAACTGGAAACCTTGTAGCCATGTCGCGCCCTCTTCACGGGCCATCTGTTCGTGCGCGGCAGTTTCAACGCCTTCAACAATGACGAGGGGTACCAGCGATCGGGCTAGGCCCAATGCATGGCGAAAGGTGTTACGCGTCTGTTCGGTTTCCCCGGCGGTACGCATGAAGAAACTATCAAGTTTTACGATATCCGGTTTCAGAGTCAGTAATTGACGGAGGCCATTGTGGCCAGAGCCGAAATCATCAATGGCGATTCGGCAACCAAATCTACTTAGTGTTCGTACGAAATCGGACAAATCCTTCTGAGATGAAGCTGGCCAACTCTCCGTGATTTCGATTACGAGACGTGGGCCTAAGCTGCGGTTCTCAGCTAGTCGCTTCCTTAGTTCGTTCCAAAATGCATCCTGACCATTGAGATGAAAAGAGGCATTTTGCGCAGATACGTTGACACCAAGACAAACAATGGGATCATCTTCTAGTTGATCGAGTACGGCAGAAACACAGTGTCGATCCAGAACTCTAGATAGTCCAAGACGTTCTAAACATCGTATAGCCTGACCGCACGATATATGTGTGCCATCTTCGGATGATATCCTTAGAAGAGCTTCATAGTATAATATCGTCCCCTTCTTATCAGCCTTAACAATGGGCTGCCAGGCAAGGAATGTTTCACCTCGATCAATCTGATTCAAGAAGGTGACAGCCGAAGCCATATCGGTTCGATAACCCGCCTTCCACTCTTTACCCCACGCCGCATTGAATTCGGGAGCGGACCATGTTGCCCGAAGCATGTCATGGCACTCCTCCAGTAGCGCTACAGCATTTTCTGGAGTGTATATTTCAATAATCTGGGCATATCCGGCAGATACGCTAACGTGGAACTTGTGTTCTTCGACCAGGAGGGGGTGAAGCATAAACCCCATGCATAGGCTCTCAATCATGGTTGCCAGAGCCAATTGCCGATTTCGGCTTGAAAGCGGGACTGCTGCTTCGATGAGATCATCTCTAGACAGGTGCGCCTGTGTGCCAGGAACCCACCTTTCCAGCGCGTCACGTATCTCCATAGCCGCCGCTGTCGCGACACGTTGGCCATATACGGCTTCGATATGACAGAAATTATTGATTCGCAGTGCCAGAAGCAGATCGCCACTTCTGAGAAAATTTCTGTCGAACGAGAATGCGGGTGAGCCAATCCCAGGCCCGCTTGCCAACACGTTCGTCATCATGACCCCCCTTTGAGGGATGACAGAATAGCCAAAATTGTATCAGAGGGCAATATAGCATCCTTCGCAAAGACCGCTTTAACGGGAGGCCGAACGGACTGGCCGTCGATGGAAGCGTCGCTTCCTAGAGCGCGGTTCTTTCCAGCGGGTAAGTCAGCGAGCCTGCCATGAGGCATCACCGTCGAATTAGTGTCACATGCGGACGGAGGGACTCGTTCCGGGGGAGAACAAGTGTCCTCGATTATCCCTCCGTGCGCCTGATTCCTTCCCCACATCCTTGAGGCAATGGCACGCTCTTCCGGACCCATTGCAGAAGTGTAGATTGCTGTTGTCTTGATATCAGCGTGGCCCAGCCATTTTTGCACAAGGTTGAGTGGGACACTGGCTTGGATTGCGCGCACGCCAAAGCCATGTCGCAGTCCCTTGGGCATAGCGTGACCGCCCTTGACACCTGCATCCCGCATAACTTCGCATATTCGACGGTAGCCCGTCATCCGCGACCAGGGCCAGAGCCGGTCATCATCAGAAACATCGCTTTTGAGCCATCGAGCTAGAGTGGTTAAAAATTTCGGAGGAAGAGGGATCGCCCTGTAGATCATTTTCCCACGTTTCTTGAGCGATTTAACGATGACCGCCTTCGCTTCAAAATCAACACTCTCCCGCGTAAGGGATAGAGCTTCCGAAATTCTGCATCCGGTGAAGGCCATCATGCAGCAGAAAATATATATATCGGTCGATTGCGCCCGTGCAGATTGTACAAATCTGTCAATTTCATTGCTTGTAAGGTACTTTCTTCGTCCTTCGCGGTTGAAAATTGTCCACGGCATTCGACTGTACTCTCCGTTTGATTGCGCCCTATTGGATATCGGACCCTGACCGATGGCCCGACTGCTCCCTTCAAAGGAGTCTGATACAATTTTGGCTATAGATTGTCACAGATATTATAATTATTTTTCATTAGGTTAATCCCTATGGGGCGCCATGCTCGCGCGCTTGGGGGGGGCATTCGATGACGGGGCCTCTTTGATAGGGGGAACGGGCAATCAAGGTTCGGGTTGACTGGCAAGCCCCGCAGATGCGCCGGGAAGGGGCGACGATAAGGTCAAGCGTCGGCTGGGCCGTATGCAGTCGCTTCTCAGTAGGGTGGACGAGCTTTCTCGCTCGGTTCCATGCCGTCAGCGTATCTATTTGCAGCGACAGCATCTTTCATTTTCGCCGCCTGTCACAGTCGGTCGGAAAAAGCGCCATCCGATAGGTTTCCAGCAGCATCATTCAAAACCACACAATCCCACTGGACAGTTGGCACTTGTGATGGTATGGGGAGATTGCTTCGGGCAAATGCCGGAGTTAAATCAATGCCTTTCAGCGATTGCCGGGTGCCCGTAGGGGTCACCAGTCAAGTGCTTTAACGCCTTGATTTTGGATGATTTATTCAAGATTTTGGATATTGACTCCACAGATGATCCCACATTTTATGTGAGAGTATATGATAATGAGCCGCTTTTGCGGCGATCCACGATTAGCTCCCGATCAAGCACGCGTCGCTTTCCGGCTTCATCTGTGGACAAATATCAGCGCCATAGCGTTTACGTGACGACAGCGGCTATTTGCGGCGAGTCGAGCGCAATGCTGATCTGCCGATGATATCTTGCGGCTCGTGCTTCTTCAATGGCTTGTGTCGTCCCTTTCGTGACCTGCTCCCTGAAAACTGGTCCGAATTTGATGAGAAATTCCCGGTCAGGTTTGGTTGGTGCCGGACAAGGGAATCGTGGATGAAAACGTCAAGGTTTAGGGGGCCGCAGATCGCGTTCATTCTCAAGCAGGCCGAGGACGGTACGACCGTCGAGGAGGTGTGCCGCAAAGCCGGCATATCGGTTCGGACCTACTATCGATGGCAGAGCAAATATGGCGGACTGATGCCGTCGGAGATGAAGCGGCTGAAGCAGCTCGAGGAGGAGAATGTCCAGCTCAAGCGGCTCGTAACAAAGCTTATACCAAGGTGCATTGATCAGAACCCATGGGCCCATTGGCGCAGTCCGAGGGATATGATGCGCTAGGGCTGTTCGACGAGCTTGTTCCAGGCGAAGCAGCAGTGGTCGACGATGTCATCGTTGGATTGGAAGACGCGGTTCGACAGCCAGTTGTCGCGCATGAACTGCCAGACGTTCTCGACGGGGTTGAGCTCCGGGCACCTGGGCGGCAGCGGCATCAAGGTGATGTTGGGCGGCACGACGAGTTTGACCGATCCATGCCATCCGGCCTGATCGAGCAGCAGAACGGCATGTGCGCCTGGCGCGACGTGGAAGGCGATCTCCTCGAGGTGCATGCTCATCGTCTCGCTGTTGCAGCGGGGCATGACGATGCAGGCGGCTTTACCTTCGGCGGGACAGATCGCGCCTGTCAACGGGCACCGAAGATTCCGCAAAAGTGGGCATCTAAAATTCCCTAGTTTGGCGGGAGGGTTTGTGTCGGTGATCAGCCGTGATGGAGATCGGGCTTTTCCTTTGCTGGCGGGCGGCCGCGCCGCTTTGGCAAGGGCGGCGGGTTGTTGGACGGTGCCATGCGCGCATGCTCGGGCAGCAGGTCGGC
>NZ_SEOO01000074.1 GCF_004152865.1 Sphingobium cupriresistens
AGCGCATCCTGAGGATCAACGGCCTGAACGCGATCACTGACGACGTGGTGGAAGCTGCACGCAGCACCCTCGTGATCGGTGTCACTTAGCGCTGACAGAACGGTGCCAATCAGCGCTGATATCTACACTAAATCAACATCTTTACGGACAATATTGGCGCGGCCGTTAGACGATCATTTGACGGACAGGGCCGGAAGGGCTAAGTTATCACTAGGTATTACCAAGTGATAGGAGAACAGCAATGGCAACATCGCTCAAGATTGAAGAGGCGCTGAAGGGCCGCGTCCAACACCTCGCCAGTCAGCGCCGCCGCTCGCCGCACTGGATCATGCTCGAAGCCATCCAGCAATACGTCGAACGGGAGGAAGCCCGCGAGAGCTTCAAACAGGAAGCCTTAGCTTCCTGGGCGGCCTATCAGGAAACCGGACGGCACTTGACCGGCCAGGAAGTGCGCACCTGGTTGAACACCTGGGGCACCGAAGACGAAAAGGCGATGCCTGAGTGCCACACGTAATCGTCACCGAAGGCGCGGCGGATGGTTTGGAACGATGTCGGCAGTTCCTGGTCGCCAAGGCCCCGGAAGCCGCCAGGCGGGCCGGCCAGGCCATTGAGCGGCACTTCCTGCTGCTGGAAACGGCCCCAGACATTGGCCGACCGCTCCCTGACATGCCGGAGTTGCGCGAGCTGGTGATTACCTACGGGGATTCCGGCTATGTGGCCTTGTACCGCCACGAACCGGCGGCCGATGCGGTCTATGTCATGGCATTCCGTCACCAGAAAGAGGCGGGCTACTGATGAGCATGAACGAATTCCGCCGATTGGTGCGGAATATCACGTGAGTTGACCATGAATTCTCACCAAATATAACCAGCAAATATCAGGCGCCTGACCAACTTGGCATAGTTACAATGAAATTATCATCAGGCAACTGCCGGCCAGGAGCGGTCTGTCACCCTTCGCCGGAGGTTGTCATTCAGAGGGCCGCTTAAATCTGAAAGCTGCCGGATGGCCTACGGAAGTACCTCGGCCTGAACGGCCGTTGAAGTTGGTTGATATCAATGTCCGGTGTCGCGCAGGTTGCCGCCATTGAACTGCAAGCCACGTGAATGTCAGCTTCCATTTTCAATGAATGAGTGCTCGGTGCACATTCCGGCCATCCAGGTTTCTCCAGACCGGCCGCTCAGCCAAAACTCCGGTTCTGTGATTTGATTGCTACAAAGCGGCCGGTGGTAACCACACCCTGCCGGCCAGGAGCGGACCCAGGACAACTTTGCTCGAAGCAGCCGTTAGCGCGAAAGACCAGCACGATGACAATCGGTTGCGAGGCAGGCACCCGGCCAGCTTATGCCGCAATGGTGCAGCTCACTTCACGCTGGGCGCATTAGGCTGGAAAACAATGTGTCCACCGTAAATTCCAAAGCCGTTATTATGTGAAACGGAGGTAACAATGAAATTCCACATCCTTTCGGATCTACACCTGAGTGTGCACGACATGCCACCGCCACAAACCGACGCGGATGTGGTCATTCTTGCAGGCGATATTGCTCGCCCGGTAGAGGCTATCGCATGGATTCTGGCACTGGGCAAACCTGCTGTATACGTCCCGGGCAACCACGAGTTCTACGGCTCCAGCTTCCAGGCCACGGTACAAGAACTGCAGCGGCTGGCAGAAGGTACAAACATCCATGTGCTAGACAACCAAGTACTGGAGTGGCATGGCGTTCGTTTTGTGGGTAGCACGCTGTGGACGGACTTTCTCGCCGCAGGCACTGGAGCCGAACAAACTAGCGCCATAGCGCAATCGCTGGCGTTCAACCGAGACTTTAGTCGTATCTACAACGATGAGCCGCCCGACAGACGGCTATTCACACCACAAGACTCAGCCGCGCTGTTTGCGCGCAATGCCAGCTGGTTAGACTCAGTGCTACGCCAGCCCTTTGGCGGCTCAACGGTGGTAGTCACGCACCACGCTCCTTCGTTGCGCAGTGTCCCCGCCCGTTTTGCTGGCTCCGCTCTCAACGTCAACTTCGTCTCTGACGCCGAATACCTAGTGGGTCACGAACGCGCCTGCCTGTGGGTGCACGGCCACTTACACGACAGCTCAAACTACGAAATCAATGGCACGCGGGTGCTGTGCAACCCCAGGGGCTACGCAAAGGACGGGCTGAACGAAAATCAGTCATTCGATCCGCTGCTGACTGTTGAAATCATATAGGCCAAGAATACGTCAGCTTGCGTTGTTGCGAGGAAAGCCACGCAGCAAAGGTTCGCCCAACTCAAGCGTTGAAGGTCTGCTTTTCCAAAACGCCAAGGACCGCTTCGGGCACGGAGTACGCATTCGACAGAAGGAAATGCTGCCGTTGGTGATCATTCAAGGTTGAACGGCTGGAAAGCGGCGGTTTGCTGCCCGTTTGAGCGCCTCAGGCCAATGGCCGTTTTGGCCGAGGTCCTGTCAGTGAGCATCTTGCCGGAATGGCTGCTGTCCTCAGTTACCCGTCTTTGAACGCTCCGAGGGGCGACCGGCCGTTTTGGGCACCCAGCTGCCGGACAGCCTGAAACCTTGAATGGCAGCAAACTGGCGTAAAGCTGGGATACGTGAACGAGGCTTTCGGCCGCCTAGCCGAGCGCCTCAAGCAGCTTGCCGGTTGATCGCCGGAATTTTCGGCGGTTCCGGCTTCTCGCGGCGCTTTGTACATAGGACTCCTGACCGTTCCCGGTCAGAAGTCCGCTGCACGCATGTGAATGTGACGCGCCCATTACGTCCGTTTCGGCTTACTTCCCCGTTACAGCCAATTCCAAAGGCTTAACGTACTTTAATTTCCCTTTCGTCAAACGTCCCCTACTATGCCGATCGCGAGTTCGCCGGGCGGTTCGATCCGGCATGATCGATCGCGGCTAAGTCGCTGGGCTGCAAACTAACGGGTCGATTTAAGCCCCGCTGGTGAGCTTGGGCGCAACCAGCGCGGGACAACATGTCGAAAGCCCCTTCCCTGCCCTCACCGCGCTCCTGACGGTCGCTACGGCACGTTCCGGTCGCGACCTCGCCCACTTTCTTCCCGCCAAGCCTGCGGCCGGTAGGCCGCCCGGTGACGCCGAAGGCGGCACGAAACGAACTACGCATTGGCCGTTAGGCCAATTCCGCATTGTATATTTCTAACTCTGGCTGGATTCATTCTGCCTCTCTGAATCACGTTCCTGGTCCATGATTGCTCGCCCGATCCGGGCAAGGATCGCGGCTAGGCCGGGATCGTCGATGAGCTGGCCCGGCTGCTCATCGAGCGGTAGCCTGGCAATCATCACCCTGCCCTCCTCGGCCGCTGCCTGCCGCCGATCGCTGTCGTCTTCTGGCGGTGGAGGCGTCATGCCACGCTCGACCTGCGGCGGGAGCATCAAGCGGTAGGCGTTCGAGGTCTGTTTGACCTGGGGGCCGCGCATTCCTGCGTTGCCGGTCGGCACATAGCGACGCAACCAGTCGAGGAAGCCATGCGCCTTGAGCCGCTTGAGCGCATCCACCACGGCCGCGATCGAGCGGCCGATGCGAAGCGCCAGCGTCGCGATGGCCGGATCGAGTCGGCCTGTCTTGTAGTCGATCAGGCGAAGCAACTCGCGCAACACCTCAAGCCCGACATGGCCGATCGCGCCATTCTCGCGGTTGTTGCGCTCGCGCCGGTGGGCAAGCCGTTTCAACCGGTCATATTTCTCGGCCGCCTGCATGAAGCGAGCGACGTTCTTGGGACTGAACGGTTGCCAGAACCGCCCTTCCCGGCCCTCCTCGGTGCGGCTGTAGCGGTGGACCCGCTGGCCGGTCTGACGGCCGGGCCGCCTACCCTTCGCCCCTCCAAGGGCCTCGAACACAGTTTGCATGGAACCTCCCGTCGTTCGGTCGGCCCGGCTGCTGGCGGCAATCCTTCATGGACAAAGCTCTCCCGTTCTCGAAAACAGCGTTTTCGAGTTGACTTCGCGTCCGATCTGCGGGAGGCTGTTCCTGCTACAGAACGCGGGCCTCCGCCCATCAGACTTTCCGAGAGCCCGGCCGCCAAGCCGGGCTTTCGTCGTTTTGGCCCTAGCGGTGCCACCCGCTACGATCGCCACGGCGAATCGGCGAACGTGTCCGCCGACACCAAAGCCTGTCAGATTCCTATGTCTTTGGGAAGTGCGCTCTATAATGCTGGCGCAATAGGTCAGGTGTTCACGTGTTCACACATTCACACGTGAACCTGTTCACTTCTCGATGGGCTGATTGTATTTCTGGAGAATGTCGAGGACGGCCTCGGTCAACATCGCCTCGATCGTGCTGTCTTCCTTGACGGCGAGGATCGCGAACGCTCGGGCAACCGCCGGATCGAAACGACCGGCGATCGACTTCTTGCCGATGCGATTGCGCTGGCGACGTGGCGCTTCGATCGGCAGCATCGGTTCTTCAACCTCTGCGGGCGTGCCGGTCGATTTCCTGGCGTTCGTCGATCTTGCCACCCCCAAAGCTCCTAATCTTGTGTTCACACGTTCACATATTCACACGTGGACAGTTATCGCTCGCCAAACGGATGCTTGCCGTGCTGGCGCATGAGCAGGTCGATGGCTTCGCCAAGGAGCGCCTGCAACGTCGTTCCCTGCTCGGCCGCCAGCATGTTCAGACCGCGACTGACCTCGGGGCTGAAATAGGCGCTCACGGCCTTCTTGCCCTGCCGGGTCTGCGCGCGGGTGGCGGGCGTCGCCGTCGCCTGGTCGGGGCTGTCGCCGATCGCGCCAGCCTTCTCCACCCGCTGCTGCTTCATCGCGCCAAATTTGCTCATGCCGCGCCCCGCTTCTTGTTCATCCGTGAACGTGTGGACACGTTCACCTGTCCACTTGTCCACGCCCATAGCGCGGCGACCTCCTCGGCCGCTTTACCTTCGGGTTCCAGCTCGATCGCGGTTTTCCCCTGCGCCGTGCTGTGATGATAGATCGCCCGCTGGGTGAGCATGACGGGCGCAACGTCTACGCCCATGCCGGCGACGCCATCGCTGCCCTCGATCAGCTCGCGGGCATCCCGGTAGGTTGTCGGCGCGCGCTGGGGGCCGCCCATGAACAGCACGAACGCGGGCTTGCCGCTCGCCTGCACAAGCTCGGCCGTCATCTCGACGGCTTTGAGGTCGAAGGCTTGCGGACGACACGGAATCAACACCAGGTCTGCGACCTTGCAGGCCTCCCGCGCCATGATGTCGGCATGGGGCGGGGTGTCGATCACCACCAAGTCGGCCCCGAGTTCGGCCGCTTGTTGGAGCTTGCGGGGCAAAAGGGGAGGGGAGGCGCAATCGACCACCTCAAGGTCCGACGATCCGCGCCACTCGCTCCAGTGGCTTGCCGTCGCCTGCGGGTCGGTATCGAGAATCAACACGGCAAGCCCCGCGCCCGCCCCGGCCGCGGCTAGGTGGATTGCCAGTGTCGTCTTACCCGCGCCGCCCTTCTGACTGATGACGGTGATGACCTTCATGTGAACCCCTGAACACGTGAACGTGTGGACTTGTGAACACGTTCACGTGTGGACGTTCCATGCGTCTAGGTCAAGGCGGCGATCCGCTGCGCGGATCCTCGCCCCCGCCAGCCGATCGGAACCCGGCGGGCCAAGACCGCTTGAGCGGCGGTGCCGCGCAGCGGCAGGCACCCCATGTCCTGCTGCTATCAGCGACCTAAACGAGTTTCGTCGTCGAGGGCGTCAAGGAGTTCCTGCGGATCGGTGAAGCCGACGCGGTGCGCCTTCATTGTAACGCGCGCCGACTCCATCGCCGCGCGCGTCTCGGCGTTCGGCATTTCGGATCGAACGGCGTCCTCGTCGATCGCCTTGGTCTGTGAGTCGGCAAGAAAGCCTTCCTGCTCAAGGAAGCTGTCGAGGGTTGGCCCTCGGTGTTTGTTGTCAGCCATCTTCAATCTCTCTCGGTGCGTGCCGATCAGGCCGGATGAAGGTGAAACCCCGCCTGACCGTCCACCTTACGCGGCAATACCGATACCGACACCTGCACGTCGCGATTGAGCCGGTCGAGAATCGTCATCAACCGGTCGATGGTAAAGCCCTTGAGCTTGGCCTGGCGGATGCGCGAAAAATCGGCGGCAGCGACGCCGGTGATCTTCTCGGCCGCCCGCACCGTCAGATTGTCGGTCGCCAGCGTCTTGCTGATCTCGCCCGCCAGAATGGCGCGAAGCTGGCGCTGTTCGGGTTCCTTCATGCCAAGGTCGGCATAGACGTTGCCAGTGCCTCGGATCAGCTCGAAGTCGTCATCGTCGGTCATTGCAGCGCCTCCTTCAGACGCTTGATGCGCTCGCGCACCAAGTCGATTTCCTGCTTCGGGGTGGCGATCCCGCTCTTGGACTTCTTCTGGAAGGCGTGAACCACCCAAATGTCGTCGTCGAGCTGGAGGGCGTAGATCACCCGGAAGGCTTCTCCCCGTTCCTTGATCGCCAGTTCCCATATGCCCGAACCCAACCCGGTCATGGGCTTGGCGATTTCCGGCGTGTCGCCCTCGGCGATCACCGTGAGAGCGTCGGTCGCCTGGTCCTGCGCGTCCTCGGGAAAGCGGCCGAACTCTTTGAGCGCGCCCTTGATCCACGAAATGTTGCGCAGGGCTTTTCGATGCATTGGCTCAAATGTAGTTGTATCTCACAACGCGGTCAAGAGATAAGCGTTGCTCGGCCCAAGGGTCGGGTGGGTAGGATAAAGACGCGGACGTCGAAACGACGACCTCCATCAAGCCGGGCAGGGCAGGGGGCTACACTCCCGCCAATCGCGCCCGATGTTCGCGCAATACGCGCTGCACGGTCGATCGCGACACGCGGAACAGGTTGGCGAGCTGGGCGGGGGAGCCTTGGCCGGATTCGGCCTTGGCGATGATATCGGCACGCTGGGGGCCGGTGAGGCTCGGCCGACGTCCAAGGTGCCGCCCCGCCTGGCGCGCATGATGCAGCCCGTTCATGGTCCGCTCGCGGATCATGGCGCGCTCGAACTCGGCGAACGCGCCCAGGGTCTGCGTCATCAAGCGCCCTGCCGCCGTGGTGGTATCGACGGCCTCGGTCAGCGATCGGAACCCCGCGCCTGCCTCGGTGATCTTCTCCAGCGTGAACAGGAGGTCGCGAAGCGAGCGCGATAGCCGGTCCAGCTTCCACACCACGAATACGTCGCCGGGCTGCAACGCGCCGATCGCGCGCGCCAGCTCGGGCCGATCGGACCGGCCGCCCGATGCCTCCTCGCGGTAGATCGGATCGCATCCCGAATCGGTCAGCGCGCGAAGCTGCGGGTCGAGGTCTTGCGAGTCGCCGCGCGACACGCGGGCGTAGCCGATCAGCCTGCGACCATTTGGCACGGTTTCCATGCTGTCATTGTGGCACGGGTTTATGACACCTGCAAACCCTTGGAAAAGCTGGGGTGGCGTGTGGATGTCAGAGCTAATTGGCATGGTTCTGTCAGCGGTAAATGTCATCACGGCCAAGCTATTGCGACTGCCCTTCCGAAAGGCCCTCGCCGAACACCCATTCGGCGAACAGCGGACGCAAGTCC
>NZ_SEOO01000075.1 GCF_004152865.1 Sphingobium cupriresistens
TTCTCGAGGGTAAGTCCATTAGCGCCGTCGCAAGGACCTTCAACGTTCACCCGGCCACCATCTATCGCTGTATCGAGCCAAACAGTGCCTTATGACACTTTCCTGTTCCGCTCAGCCGCACGACCCACGTACGCGTTCCATGCGGCGGAAGTCCGTCAGTTCGTAGACTTCGGCCAGCGACATTGCACCCGCATCCTCGCCCTCGAGCATGACTGGTTCCGGTGACCAGATATTGCTCCACTCGTCGCCCACCAGATTTTCGGTCTGAGGTATGCCCGCTAGAATCGCATCGAAGTTTTCCATGCGCTGGCGCTGCCATCCGGCCTTCAGGCTCTTGAACCACGCCATGTCTGTCGGCGCGTTGTCGCGCACCCCGACGGCGGACGGGGTGCGCTGCACGACAATAAGCTCCTTCGACGCGATCGCGAGTTCGGGGACTACCTGTACGCCAGTCGCTCCGGTACCAACAATCGCAACGCGCTTGTCGGCCAGGCGGTCCATCGAGGTGGTCGGGCTGCCGCCGGTATAGTCATAGTCCCACCGACAGGTATGGAACATGTGACCGGTGTAGCTCTCGATCCCCGGTATGTCTGGCAGGCGGGGCAAATTGAGCGGCCCACTGCCAAGGATCACGAAGCGTGCGCGAATCACATCGTTCTGGGCGGTTTCGACGCACCAACGTTGCTGGTCTTCAGCCCATTTGAGACTCGTGACCTGGGTCTGAAACAGGGCATTGGGGTAGAGTTCGAAGTGACGACCAATGGCGCGGCTATGTTCAAGGATTTCGTGACCCGGAGCGTAGCGCTTGGATGGGATTGTTCCAATTTCCTCAATCATCGGCAAGTAAATGTAGGATTCGACGTCGCACATCACCCCGGGGTAACGGTTCCAATACCAGGTTCCGCCGAAGTCGCCGGCCTTGTCGACTATGACGAAGTCCTGAATTCCCGATCGGCGAAGGTTTGCCGCCGCAAGCAGTCCGGAAAAGCCGCCGCCAACAATTAGAACATCGACGTCTCGCGAGATCGGATCGCGACGTGCAGCCAAGTCGACATACGGGTCCGCGAACATTTCGGCGAAGCGGCCTTCCAGTTCCATGTAGCGGCCCGCCCCGCCTTGCATCCGACGCTTGCGTTCACTTGCATACCGTTCCCGGACATCGTCGATTCCGTCAGGTATTTTACGAGCCTCCAATTCCCAAATGGCGTGGCTGTCCGAGACATTATCGCTGGTTGGCCAGCACAGACGCGCGGCAGAAATCCTAATGAATCACTCACTCGCAACGTGCCATCGGGGTGCCGATACGGGATTGCGTGTCGATAAAAATTGCCCGGCAAAGCAAGTGGCGTGCCAAAGCGTTCACCCCGATTGTCACGACGCCTATATGTCGAACCGGACTTTACCGTGCGGACTGAAAGCCCCCCTTGTCAAGCAAAGCGCGGTGCAGTAAAACCCGTTCTGACAAGCGGAATTGCGTCCTGTAAAATGAGACGATCGGCAGAGTTTTGAATCGGAGACTTCGCTTCGGCGCTATCGTCGAGGCAACTGCCGAAAAGGAAATCTCCGGGTGCACGAGAGGAAAGATCAAGCGATGGCAGCCGTTGAAGACGTGCGTAATTATGCATCTGTTTCCCACATGTTCGATGGGAAGCCGAAAAAGATGTTCATTGGGGGTGAATGGGTCGAAGCGGCTTCGGGCAAAACTTTCGAGACCAGTAACCCCGCAAACGGCGATTTGCTTGGCCATATAGCCGAGGGCGATTTAGAAGATATCAACCGTGCGGTCCGCGCCGCGCGCAAGGCATTTGAAGGCGAGTGGTCCAAGTGGACACCCCAGGATCGGATGGCGCTGCTGCTGCGTGCCGCCGATCTGATCGAAAGCCATTTTCAAGAACTCCTCACCATCGACACTCTGGAAATGGGAGCTCCCATTTCGCGGGGCCCATTCATGAAGCAGATGATTGTCGGGGCGATCCGGTTTTATTCATCGCAAGTTTTCAACACCGCCGGCAATACTCGCCCGAACTCCCTGCCTGGCGATTTTCGCACGTTCACGCTGCGCGCTCCTGTCGGTGTGGTTGGCGGCATCATACCCTGGAACAGCCCGATCCTGAGCCAATGGTGGCTCATTGGTCCGGTGTTGGCTACGGGTTGCACGCTCGTCCTGAAGCCCGCCGAAGATGCTTCGCTAGTGGTGCTCCGCACGGCGGAACTGCTGGAACAGGCAGGCCTTCCCAAGGGCGTGTTGAATGTGGTCACAGGATTTGGCCCGACGGCGGGGCAGGCGCTGGCCGAGCATCTCGACGTCGATCGGATTGGGTTTACTGGCTCCACACAGACTGGCCAGGGGATCATCCGGGCCTCGGCCACCAACATCAAGCGCGTGCAGGTGGAGCTTGGCGGCAAGTCTCCGGACATCATTTTTGCCGACGCCGATCTGGATAAGGCAGTGCCCGGAGCGGCGATGGCTGTGTTTGCGAACAGCGGGCAGGTCTGCTTTGCCGGCACGCGCCTCTTCGTGCAGAAGTCCATTCAGGAAGAATTCCTTGAGCGTTTGCAGGCCTTCACAAAGACGCTGAAGGTTGGGCCCGGCATCGATCCGTCAACGCAATTGGGCCCCTTGGTCAACCGCAAGCAGCTCGAGCGCGTCACCGGCTATTTCGAGCTCGGCACCCAGGAAGGTGCCCAGTTGGTCGTCGGAGGCAAACGCCTCGGAGGAAACCTCGCCGATGGCAACTTTGTCGAGCCGACTGTCTTCTCGAATGTGCACAACGACATGCGCATAGCCCGCGAGGAAATCTTCGGCCCAGTCATCTCCGTGATCGGCTTTGAAGATGCGGAAGAGGCGCTGAAGCTCGCCAACGACACCAGCTTTGGCCTGGGCGGAGCAGTTTGGACCCGCGATCTGTCAACGGCAATGACGATGAGCGAAAAGATCAAATCTTCGACCGTCTGGGTGAATTGCTACGGCATCATTGATCCCAGTGTCGGCTTCGGCGGCTACCGGATGAGCGGGTACGGCTGGAAAGGCGGCCCGGATCAGATCGAGGGCTTCCTTTATCAGAAGAACGTCACGATGAACCTCGGCTGATACAGGCTGGGCGGGAGAGACGCGTGCGCGCATCAAGTCTGTCCCGCCTCCCGAACGAGTGCGGTCACTAGAACAGGAGCGGACGATGAGAGCGGATATTCAAAGGGCGTTCGAGCATTTGTCGGCTAGCATGAACGTCGATCCCCCGCCCCAGTCTATCGGGGAAATGATCGATCTTCTGCGCAGCACAACCGAGACCTACGGCGACGTAGTGCCACGCACGCCAATGACCGGCGTAAATTGCATATCCGTCGACGCGGGCGGCGTTGCAGCCGAGTGGATCGTTCCGGACGGGGCTACGTCCGACGCTATCACGGTTTATCTCCATGGTGGCGGATGGGCGGCAGGTTCGCTCAACAGCCATCGCCCTATGATCTCGGTTCTCGCCAAGGCCACCGGCATGCCCATCCTGAGCGTCGGGTACAGGTTGTCTCCGGAGAATCCCTATCCCGCCGGTCTGGAAGACTGCGTCACGGCGCTAAAGTGGGCGGAGACCAATGCTCCGGAAGGATTCGCAAAGGCGGCAAGTATCTTCCTCGCCGGTGATTCCTGTGGCGGAAACCTGACCGCAGCCACTTGTCTTCACCTGATCAAGCATGGTGGGCGCCTGCCCGACAAGGTGGTGCTGATCTCGCCGATGCTGGAGGCGTCGTGCAATCCTGATCGACATGACCGCGAAGGCGACCCGGTGGGTAGCAACGCCGGCGTCATCTACGTGCCGTAGATCTATGGGATCGATCAAGAACGCCTTGCCGACCCCATGGTCTCGCCGGTGCACGCCCCGGCCGAGCTGCTCGAAAAATTCCCGCCCACCCTGATCCAGGCTAGCGGAGCCGAGTTTTTCTACTGGGATGCGAAGACCTTTACGGATCGTCTAGCCGCCGCCGGCGCGCGCGTGACGCTGAGTGTGTGGCCGGACCTGCCGCACGTGTGGCATTTGTTTGCGAACTTTCTACCCGAAGCAGAAGAGGCAAGCGTGGAGATTGCTAAATTCCTGCGCTGAATGCATTATGTTTCCAAAAATAAAAGAACAAGTTTGTTTGGGCATGATCACAAATGATCAACATGAGGGGATAGTGTGAAATGAAAGCTTTTAATCAACTACTTTGCGGAGCGGCTACTGTTGCGCTACTTGCAGGCACCGCACACGCTGCGGACGAGCAGCCGGCGACCGATAGTGCGCCCTCTAACGAAATTGTCGTGACCGCGCAGAAGCGCGAACAGTCTATCAATTCCGTGGGCATGTCGATCACGGCTGCGTCCGGCGACACCCTGTTAGCCCGAGGCGTGACCGGCCCCGCTGACCTCACGCGTGTTGTTCCGGGCTTCACGTTCACCGCTTCGGGCTATGCGACGCCGGTCTATACGCTGCGCGGCGTCGGCTTGTATGAGTACAGCTTCGGCGCGTCGCCGTCCGTGGCGCTGTACCAGGACGAATTCTCGATTCCTTTTCCGACCATGAGCCTTGGCCTCGGGCTCGACGTGCAGCGCCTGGAGGTGCTCAAGGGACCGCAGGGCACATTGTATGGTGCAAGTTCGACCGGCGGCGCCATCAACTATATCTCCAACAAACCGACCGACACGCTGGCTGCCGGCGGTGATCTGTCCTATGACAAGTTCAACAAGCTCGACGTTTCCGGCTTTGTCAGCGGCCCGCTGTCGTCCACACTCAAGGGCCGCATCGCGGTCCGCGCGGTTCAGGGCGGCGACTGGCAGTACAGCCTTTCTCGCCGGGAAGACAAGAACGGTGCGAGCCGGCAGCTGATCGGGCGCGCCATTCTCGATTGGGAGCCGACGAACAACGCCAGGTTCGAGCTCACGCTTTCGGGCTATCAGGACAAGTCGGATACCCAGCAGGCGCAATTCATCTCCAACCAGCTCAACATTGTCCCGACAGCTGGATTCATCCCGGCTGGAGCCACGCGGAGCAATCCGTTCGAGGTGGTCAATCCGGCCGCCTATGCCGCGTTCACGAACCCGGCGAGCCCGAACTTCGACGCGAGCCTGGCTGCTCGGCAGGCGAAGGTCGCCGGTCGCATCGGCGAGCCGGGCACGAACTCCTATCTCGGCATGACGCCGATCGGCCTTGGCGACAACGCGCGAGTGGCAGAGTGGAGCCCTGAGTGGCCGCATCAGATGAACGATCGCATGTTCCAGGCTGCGCTAAGATCTTCAGTCGATCTCAGCGATACGCTGACCTTGACCTCGCTGACTTCCTACATTGATCAGAAGATCAACAGGGCGCAGGACAATGATGCGACCTTGGCCACGGCGCTTCCGGTGCGGGTGTTCGGCGGCGTCGAGTTCTTCAGCCAGGAATTGCGGCTGGCCCACGACAGTGAGAGTGTCCACCTCGTTGGCGGTGTCAACTATGACCACGCCAGCGTCGACGACACCCAGCGGTCCCTCAGTGCCTTCGACCTTTCCGTGGGTGAAGCACTGCCAGGCCTGCGCTTCACTGAAAACAGCCATGAGCTTAAGCAGAAGATCTCGAACTTCGCGGTGTTTGGAAATGCCGATATCGAGGTTGCGCCCAACCTGACCCTGCAGGCAGGCGCCCGCTGGACCAAGTCGAAGCGCGATGCCGCCTATTGCGGTTATGACCTGACGCCGGAGCAGCTGTTCTCGAAGACGTTCGGTAACGCAGACGTGGTTCCGGGCTTCGGCTTCTACGATCTGCAGACAGCGTTCGGACTCAATCCGGCCGGTCACGTGGTCGTGCAGCCGGGGCAGTGCATCGCGCTTAATGATAGTCCGACGGCGGGGGCCGACCTCTTTCGTCCGGCGATCACCCCGATTGAGAGATCTCTTAATGAAGACAATGTCTCCTGGCGGTTGGGCGCGAACTACAAGTTCGACAGCGGAACCCTGGTTTACGTCAGTGCCAGCCAGGGTTACAAAGCCGGCGTCTTTGGCAATGCTGCGGCTACTGCACAATCGCAGTTCCAGCCGGCAAAGCAGGAGCGCCTGCGCGCCTATGAGTTCGGCTTCAAGGCACCTCTGCTTAACCGCCGTGCCCAGTTCAATGCCGCGGCATTCTACTACGACTACGCTAACAAGCAGGTTCGTGCTAAAACTTCGGATCCAGTGTTCGGACTGCTGGAGAACATTCTCAACGTGCCTAAGTCCAAGGTCCTTGGGGTCGAGGCCGAACTTCAGCTCTACCCCGTCGACGGTTTGAACATCTCGCTGAGCGGTTCCTATCTCGACTCCAAGGTGAACGGCAAGTTCGACAAGACGATTGCCGGCCTCGCGATCTACAACCAGGCAGGTTACAAGGGGGACTACAACGGCTCGACTCTGCCATTCACGCCGAAGTATTCGGCCGTTGTCGATGCGGAATACAAGTTCCCGGTTTCGGCCAGCACGGAGACGTTCTTCGGTGGCACCTTGACCTACCAGGACAAGACGAATGCCACGTTTGAAACGGCGGTGCTGAAGGCGGACGAGTATCGCATCCCGGCCTATGCGCTGCTTGATCTGCGAGCCGGTATTCAAAGTGCTGACGGGAGCTGGAAGGCGTCGGTGTTCGGCCGGAACGTGGGCAACAAGACATATGCCACCACGATCTTCTCCGGCAGCGACGTGCTCTACCGCTACACCGGGCGACCTGCCACTTACGGCGTCTCGCTTACCGTGCGCTACGGAAATTAGAACCACTCGGCAGAAAGTTCCGAGTAGAAAACAAGGATGAAATGGCAGTGGATATGAAGAAAAGCGCCAGCATCGCGGTTCTGGGTGCTGGCGCCGCCGGACTAGTGATGGGTTACAAGCTGAAAGCTGCGGGCTTCGAGAATTTCACAATTTTCGAGAAGGACGATGCGGTCGGCGGAACCTGGAAGCGTCACAATTATCCCGGATTGTGCTGTGACGTTCACAGCCATATCTACAGCTATTCATTCGATCGGAACCCTAACTGGAGCTCCACTTTTCCCCGCAGGGATGAGCTTCTGGCGTATTTTTCCGGCTTTGCGGTGTAGATATCAGCGCTGATTGGCACCGTTCTGTCAGCGCTAAGTGACACCGATCACGAGGGTGCTGCGTGCAGCTTCCACCACGTCGTCAGTGATCGCGTTCAGGCCGTTGATCCTCAGGATGCGC
>NZ_SEOO01000076.1 GCF_004152865.1 Sphingobium cupriresistens
GCCTTATCTGGACAGTCTGCGCCGTCCGCAACATTGCAGTAAGGTCGGCGATGGACGCCCACGGTAGGCAGTAATCAGGCTGGCCGTAGCGCTGACCCAAGAGCTGGCGGAGGCCAGCCTGATTGCTGCCGGGCCATAGTGCGCATCGGTGTGAAGGTCAGCTTCCGGGTGGGGGGTCCGGGGGGAGGGCTTCGCGCCGGTGTCGATCATTACTGTTTGCGAGTGCCGCGAGGCCAGGGGCCTCGATGCGCATGTGCCGCTAATCCTGCGCGGCGACGCGCTCTATGATCCCGATCTGGATCGCTTCTTTCTCGACCTGCCGCTGTCGGGCGTCCGCTCGCGGCACTCGCTTCGCGCCTATGCCTATGATGTCGTAGTCTGGCTTCGCTTTCTCGATGCCTGCGGCAAGACCGTGTGGGCTGCGACCCGCGACGATGTCGACGCCTATCATCGTGAGCGACGCCGCGACGATGCCGATCACCGGATAGCGGCGGCAAGCTGGAACCGCGCCGTCGCCAGCCTCGATCGCCTTTACCGTTGGGGCGAGCAGCAAGGGTTGATCGCCGACGCGCCGTTCAGCCGCCGCGCCGTGTGGCGACCGGCGCAAGGTGGCCGTCGCGGCATGATCGCGGCGCGCAACGATGCCTATGAACGTGTCGCCAGGCGATCGGATGTCCGTTTCGTCACGATGGATGACTACCGCATTTTCCGCGAGGTCGGCCTGCGCGGCCTTACCCCTGACGGCACGGAGCGCCCCGGCGCTCGCGATCGTAACGGGCTGCGCAATGCGCTGTTCGCCGATCTTCTCGTCACCACCGGCCTGCGCCTCGAAGAGGCGTCGGGCTTGCTCACCGCCGAGCTCGCGGCGATCGACCGCGAGGACGGTGACGTCCAACAACTTTGGTTGCCCCTTCCGCCGCCGCTCACCAAGGGCGACCGCGGACGCAGCGTTCTGGTCCCACGCCGGCTGCTTCGTCAGATCGCCGCCTATGTCGCGGTCGAGCGCGCCGCGGGCGTGGCCAAGTTCGCCGCGCGCGACGGTGCGGCCAGCTTCGACCGACCGATCCCTGTCACCCGCGCCGGTCTCGACCGCATGCGCGATATCTGCACCCCGGAGGAACGATGCCGCCTGATCCTGTGCGACGAGGATGGAACGCCCCGCGAGCCGGCGGCGCTATGGCTGACCGAGGTCGGCCAGCCTGTCCGCCCCAACTCGTGGGAGGTGATCTTCACCCGCGCCTGCAAGCGGTGCGCACAGAACGGCTTCCCGCTGTCGATCAGCCCGCACCAGCTTCGCCACGCCTTCGCAGTCCATATGCTCGCCTTGCTGATCCAGCAGCGGCTGCGCGAAGCGGCATTGCCGGTGGGGCCGGTGGAGAGCTATCGGCTGATCCTGGGCGACCCGCTGCAACAGGTGCAACGCCTGCTTGGCCACGCCAGCCTCACCACCACCTATATCTACCTCGACCATATCGCGACCCGCGCCGATACGGTGGACGCGGCCGTCGAGGGGCTGCTGGCGTTACTGCCGGGGCCGCAAGGCGTATGAGCGGGCGTCCCCGCAAGGGCCGGCCTGTCGCCTTTGCGCCGATCACGCCGGAGCGATCGCAGCCCGATCCTGTGCTCGGCCTCAAGTTCACCATCGAGGCGCGGCATGGCGGAACGGTCCTAGTCGATATGACCGGGCTCGATCCTCGCCCACTCGCCATCGCTTTCGCCGGTGCGCTGCGTCGATCGGCGGCGCTCGGCGGCCCCATCGGTGCGGCCAGCGTCATCAAGCAGTATGTTCAGGTCTATCGCCACTTCTTCGCCTGGCTTGGCGATGATGCGCCGGAGGTGACCGGCGTCAACGACCTGCGCGCAGTCCATATCGATGGCTTTGCGTCCGCGCTCGAACGGCGTGGGATGGGCGCGATCCACCGGCACATAACGGTCGGCAAGGTCATCAACACGCTGCGCGCGATCGAGGCAGACCGGCCCGATCGGATCGCGCCCGACCTGCATGAGCGGCTGCGCTACACGCTGGCCACTTCGGCGGGCCGCTCGACCCCGCGCGATGCCTATAGCCCCTTCGTCGCCCGCGCGCTGCGCGACGCCGCGAGGGCCGATATCGAAGCGATGCTTCGCCGCCTCGGCGCCGACGACCGCACTGATGAGGGCGACCCTGTCGTCGCCAGGGCGCGCGCCGATGTCGAAGCGATCATCGCGCGGCAGGGCTTTATCGTCGCAGACCAGCCCGCGCTGAAGCGCCTCTATTTCATGCGCATGCGGCGCGGATTGCCGATCAGCACGCTCATCGACGACCTGCATGGCCGCCATCATCTGCTCGCGCGCGATCTGCCGGCGCTGCTCGTGCTGCTCACGCTCGATACCGGCCTCGAGCCGGAGTGCCTGAAGACGCTGACCGTGGATTGTCTCACCAACCCGCATGCCGGCACGGTGGAGCTACGCTATCTGAAGCGCCGCGCCCGCGGTGCCGAGCACAAGAGCATGCGGGTCCGCGATGGTGGTAGCGGCACACCCGGCGGC
Source organism: Sphingobium cupriresistens (assembly GCF_004152865.1). Classification (GTDB taxonomy): domain Bacteria; phylum Pseudomonadota; class Alphaproteobacteria; order Sphingomonadales; family Sphingomonadaceae; genus Sphingobium; species Sphingobium cupriresistens. The sequence goes on from NZ_SEOO01000076.1 coordinate 2,530, forward strand.
CTCATGCGTCGCCTGATCGACGTCACCGCCGTCGCACGCGAGCATCTGACCGACGATTGCCTCTGGCTCTATCACAACGTTGGCGGCCTTCGCGCCGGCATCGTCGATCCCAAGTTCCAACTCGCCGCCTGGGCTCGTCGCCATGGTATCGCCGGCGATGATGGGAAGCCGCTCCATCTGCTGCTTTCCCGGCTGCGCAAGACCCACAAGGCGCTATGGTACACCAAGACCGAGGGGCATATGGCCCGCTTCGCGGTCGGTCACACCCGCGAGGTCGCGGCGCGCCACTATGCCGATCTGCCGTCGCTCCGGCCGTTGCACGAGGCGGCCGTCGCCGATGCCTTCCGCGCAGCGGTCGCTGCGGCGATGCCGACCGTGCTTCCACCCACCGCCGAGCAGGCGCTGCGCGAAGCGCCCGAACAGGTCGCGTCGCTGATGTCGGCTGATACGGTGGGTCCGGTGCTCGACGGCGAACAGGATGTCTGGCTCGCCGCCTGCGCGGGCTTCCATAGCAGTCCTTTCGCCGAGCCCGGTTCGCCCTGCGCGCAGCCCTTCTGGGGCTGCCTCGATTGTCCCAACGCCGTCATCACCGCGCGCAAGCTCCCCGCGATCCTCGCCTTTCTCGCGTTCGTCGAAGAGCAGCGATGCAGCCTGCCGGCGAGCGACTGGGCCGCCAAGTTCGGCCGCGTCCACACCCGGATCACGGTCCAGGTCCTGCCGGTCTTCTCCGATGCCGTTATCGCCGAAGCGCGCCGGCAGATGGGGAGCGAACGGCTCTATCTGCCGCCGGAGGCACGCGCATGACCACGCCCGTCCATGCCCTCGTGCCCGCGTTCGACGATCGCCCTGTGCTGGCGAGCGCGCCGCTCAAGGCGGGCCATGCCCGCGAGGAGCTGTCGCACGTCGGCGACCCGACCTGGGATCTCGGTCCCGCCGTCTTCCGCGAGAACGCTCGGCGCTGCCACGTCACCGTGCATTTCGACGTGCTCGAACATGCCGATGTGCAGGCGGCAATGCGCGCCTATCTCTACGCCCGCCTCAACGTCGGTCTTCCCGGCTACCACCCGAAGCTGCCGCCCGCCAGCATCCGACAGGCATTCAACCGGGCTCGCCGGTTCTTCGCCTTCGCGCGCGAGCGGCTTGGGCGGCTCGACCTGGGCCGCATCGATCAGGCGCTGATCGACGCTTATGCGCGCCACCTGCGGGATGATTCAGCGCGGCGCCCCGTCATCGTCGGCCAGCTCTTGCAGGTGGTCACCGATCTCTACCATCTCCGGGATCACCTGCCTGGAGGCGGTCTCGGGTTCGAGCCGTGGGCCGGGCAAGCGGCTGCGCGCGTCGCCGGATATCGGCATGTGCGCGAGAACCGCACCCCACGCATGCCGGAGGAGATTGTCACGCCGCTGCTCGCCTGGTCGCTGCGCTATGTCACGACCTTCGCGACCGATATTCTGGCGGCTCGGGTCGCGCTCGATCGGCTCGAGGCAGTCCGCGCTCGGCTGCTCGCCGCCGAACGCGGACTGCCTGATGCAGAGCGCCGCCTGCGGCAGCGCGCGCGCCTCGAGCGCTATCTCGCGCGCCGAGCCCGGCAAGGACGCGGCGTGCCCATCTGGACGACGGCACACAACGGCGCCACGCGCATCGATCCCCTCACCGGGGATGCAACCCCGCCGATCAACGCCCATCTCCTCCATTTGCATGCCGGCATCGATGCCGTCGCCGAGCCGGCCATGCATCTCATGCTCACTACCGGCGCACCGGATGTCATTCGCGAAGCGGTTGCATCGCTTGGTACCGAGGTCGGCGGCATGGACACGCCGATCTCGATCGCTCCCGAGAGCGGTCGGCCATGGCGTGCCCGCTTCGACGTGAAGACCCTAGCGATCGAGGAGCGGATGCTGCAGGCCGCCGCCTATATCGTATGCGCCTATCTGACCGGCATGCGCGACTGCGAGGTCCAGGCGATGCGGCGCGGCTGCCTCTCGATCGCGCGCAGCGAAGACGGCCTGATCGAGCGGCAACGCGTCCGATCGACCCTCTACAAGCGCCGATCGAGCGCCGGTGAGTCGGCGAGCTGGGTGACGATCGAACCGGTGGCCGAGGCGATCACGGTGCTCGAACGGCTGTCGGAACACGCGGCACGGAAGACTGGAAGCGACACGCTCTGGCCGGTGCTTCGTCCCCGCGCTGTCACCAAGACGCATCTGTCGAGCGAGGTGGTCCGCCAGCTCAACGCCTTCCGCGACCACCTCAACATCGTCTTCGGCAGCCCCGATGCGCCGGTCATCCCACCCGGCCCCGATGGCAAGCCGTGGCGCATCACGACGCGGCAGTTCCGGCGCACCATCGCGTGGCACATCGCCAACCGTCCGTTCGGCACCATCGCCGGCATGATCCAGTACAAGCATGCCTCGGTCGCCGCTTTCGAGGGCTATGCCGGGACCAGTGGATCGGGGTTTCGCGCAGAGGTCGAGGCGCAGCGCCGGCTCGGTCAGATTGACGACCTGCTGGACTATTTCGACCGGCGTCAGGGCGGCGCATCGCTCGGCGGTCCGGCGGGACCGCGTATCGCGCGGACGCTCGACGATGCCGCCGTCAAGCTCGGGCCGTTGCCCGCCATGATCGCCGATCGCGCCCGCCTGCGCGTCATGCTCGCCAGCGTCGCGCGCACCTTCCATGTCGGCCCGCTCGCGGATTGCTTCTTTGATCCCGCGACCGCGCTCTGCCTCAAGCGCGTGACGACCCCCGATCCCGCGCAGCCGCTCACCGCCCTGTGCGAGCCGACCCGCTGTCCCAACGCCTGCATCACCGCCCGCCACAGGCCGGCTTGGGAACGCGCGGCGGCCGATGCCAGCGAGCATCTACGCGAACGGCGTATCTCCGATCTCCAGCGTCAGGCTCTCCAGCGCGAGCTGGATCGCCTGACCGCGGTGATTGCCGGGATCGATCCTCCCGCGCCGTAGACCACCCCGGCTGTTGGCGGAGTCCTGCGCCGGTCGGCGCGCCCGCGCAACGGCTCCGCCGTCCTTCGCTTCGCTGCGGCCCTGACGGGTGCGCGAGCCCCCCTGTGCCCGGCGCGAACGGGCCTCCGCCGCCGGGGATGGTCCCCGGCGCGAGAACGGAGAACAGATCATGTCAGCCTCACAACGCTCAGACGTCTACGCTCGCGTCACGCAAGCGATCGTCGACGCCATCGAAGCCGGCACTGGCACCTGGCGCATGCCGTGGCATTCTGGCGCCGACGTCACCCGCCCGACCAACGTCGCCAGCGGCAAGCCCTATCGCGGCATAAATACGGTCTCGCTCTGGGCGGCCGCCTATGGCAGCGGCTATGCGAGCGGCGTCTGGGGCACCTATCGCCAGTGGCAGGCGCTCGGCGCGCAGGTCCGCAAGGGCGAGCAGGCCAGCCTCGGCATCCTCTGGAAGGAGTTTCACGCGAAGGGCGACGACGCCGGCGACGATGACGACCATCGACGGCTTTTCGCCAAGGCGTTCAGCCTGTTCAACGCCGATCAGGTCGATGGCTACGCGCCCGAACCGGGGCCGGACCTGCCTGAGAGCGAACGCCTCGCCGCCGCCGAAGCCTTCGTCGCCGCGCTCGGCATCGATACTGTCTACGGCTCGGCCAGCGCCTATTATCATATCGCCGAAGACCGCATTCACATGCCGGATTTCAGCGCCTTCCACGACGCCCACGGCTTCTACGCCACCCATATTCACGAGGCCGCTCATGCCAGTGGCGCAGCCCATCGGCTTGACCGGGATTTCAGCGCCAAGTGGACCAGGCACGCGCTCGCCATGGAGGAAGCGACCGCCGAGCTGACTGCATCGTTCCTGCTTGCCGATCTCGGGATCGCACACGAACCGCGACCCGATCACGCGGCCTATATCGCCTCCTGGCTGCAACTGCTCAAGGAGGAACCCCGGGCGATCTTCACCGCGGCGAGCAAGGCGCAGGCGGCGGCCGACTGGATGCACGCCCAGCAGCCATGATCCAGCAGCGACCAAGGCTGAGCGGCCGATCCCTCGCGGGCTCGGCCGCTTCGTCGCGCACGGCGATGCGCGGGCTTCGCCCGCTCACCAGCGGACGCCGCTGGCGCGGCGGCGCTGATTTCGGGGCCTCCCTCGATGCGGGTCTGGTCGGCGCTCCCTGCTAGGCCCGCCACGGCGCGCCGCAAGCCCGGCTTCGCCGAGCTGCTCCATTTCATTTCGCCCCTCCGGGTGCGGCCTGCCGCTTGCGCGGGCCTCTCCGGTCGTTCTCGCCGCCCACCCCCGCCTCGGGGGAGCCATGGGGTTTTTGGGCAGTGCTGGAGGCACCGATGGTTTTCACCTTCCAACCGCCATTTTTCGCTGGACTGTCAGGATAT
>NZ_SEOO01000077.1 GCF_004152865.1 Sphingobium cupriresistens
GTCGACAACTTCACTTTAGAGACCTGCTGGCCGGTCATGGCCGCCTTGATGAAGCCGTCGGGCGCTACGCGCCCTTGTCTCCATCAAGGCGAATGCTGCCTTCGAGGGGCAGCTTCCCAATGTGCTATGGCCCCAGCTACATCGCCGGCGAACTGGCGGAATACATCGAGGCCCAGAAGATGAGCCATGTGCGCGGTGCCCCGCTACACCCGCAGACCCAGGGCAAGATCGAGCGCTGGCATCAGACCCTGAAAAACCGCATCCTGCTGGAAAACTACTTCCTGCCCGGCGACCTCGAGGCCCGGATCGAGGCCTTCGTCGAGCACTACAACCACCAGCGTTACCACGAGAGCCTCAGCAACGTGACGCCCGCCGATGCCTACTTCGGCAGGGCACCGGCAATCATCAAACTGCGCGAAAGGATCAAGCGACAGACCATCGAACATCGGCGCTTGCAGCACCGCAAGTTCGCCGCCTAACATCAACCCCCTGACGAGGTCCGCACTCCGCTAATCTACGCCGCGAGTTGTGCCGAATGTTCTGACGACGGACAATGGCGACATCTGCACCTTCGCGCGCGTAAGCGATTGCGGCAGCACGCCCGATACCGGAATCGCCCCCCGTGATGAGAGCCTTTCGTCCTTTGAGCTTGCCGGCCCCGACATAGCTGTCCTCGCCATGATCAGGCTTGGGGTCCATTTCCGCGGCAACGCCGGGCGCCGTCTGCGGCTGTTCTGGAAACGGTGGCTGCGGATACTGAGTGCGAGGATCTTGCAGTGCGAGGCGGTCGGTCATGAACACTCCTGTCATTTGGATGGACCCGCTCTCGGAAGCGGGCAGGCAAGAACCAAAAGAGCCGCGGAGTGTCTGGTTCCATATCTTATCAAGTCCAGCGCCGAAGACGCGCCAAGGCGTTCCTAGGCAGACACTGCCCGACAAAAATAACCTTTGTTCATCAATGACGTGCTGCTGGCCCTGTCACGACGCAGACAGTTCCGCATTGGCCCGATCGGCCACCATCCCTTCTCATTTATCGACGCGGGGGTAATTTGATTCGGTAAGTCTGGATTAGCGAGGTCATTCATTACGACTGCAGGTGTGTCCGGTTCAACAGGAGCGACTGTCCGATCAAGGTGTTGCCTACCGTCGCATCATAGCCAGGCCATAGGAGTTTCGGCTCGAAGGGATCAAGTTTGCCGGCTGATGGTTGAAGCAACTCTCAAGAAGGATAATATCATGACTACCGATAGCACGATTTCGACGCTCAACGGCCTCATCAAAACGACCCTCGATAGCATGAAGGGCTATGAGGACGCTGCCAAGGATGCTGAGAGCACTCAGTTCGCTACGATGTTCGCGGAGTTCGCGCGGGACCGCAGCGCGGCAGCGACCGACCTTCAGGCCGAAGTTCGCCGGTTGGGCGGAACCCCTGAGGACGACAGCAGCTTTCTGGCGGCTGCTCACAGGACCTTTATGGACCTGAAGCAGGCGATCACTGGCAAGGACGACAAGGCGATCATCCAGGAGGTCGAACGTGGTGAAGACCACATCAAAGCCAAGTTCGAAGACGCGCTGCGCGACAACGAGTTGGAACCGTCTTCGCGTTCCATTGTAGAAAAGGCGTTCGTATCGGTCAAAGAAGGCCATGATAAAATGAGCGCGCTGAAGCATAGCATCGCATAATGAGTTGAAGGCCGCCCGTTTACGGGCGGCCGTTATACGTATGGGCGTAGACTGCCTTTCAGCTTCACCGTCGTCCACCCGCTCGCAGGGAAAAGAATGAGGCCCCAGTCGACGAGAAAGTCGTAATGCGCCCGGTCGGTTGAGGATCGCCAGCGCCCGCATGCAGTCGATCCTTCGTCGGTAGTGGCTTATGGTCCTACGTCGGATCCCGAATTGTGCAGGCGGTAGGCCTGACGGGACGAAAAGCCCAGCGCGGCGGCCACGGGGTCATTCCAGCCATAGGGGTCGGAGCGGATGACGGGCTCACCATCCTCGCCGAGGACCACAGTCTGATAGAGCAGCCTCACTGGAATCTCGCGCGGCAGCTTGACGAACGTCTCTTTGCCGGTCGCACGAGCTCGTTGCCATTCGTCTAGCACGCCCTCGTCCTTCGCGAGCATCTCGGCAAAGCCCAATGCATCGTCTACCCGCACGCAGCCGTGACTGCGCTGGCGCTGGATTTCCTGGAACAACTGCTTGGCGGGGGTGTCGTGCAGGTAGATCTGGTGCTCGTTCTTCATGTCGAATTTCACCAGACCCAGCGAATTTTTGGGTCCCGGCTGCTGGACGACCCAGCCATCCTTCCAGGCCATGTTGTTGCGCTGAAGGTAGGCGCTGCCCTTGCCGGCGATCTCCTTGTTCTGGATCGAACGCGGCACTGTCCACGTCGGGTTGGCGACGAGGCGATAGATCGGCGATCCCAACTGCGGTGTCTCGTTTTCAGGCTCACCGACGACCACCTTGCGGCTGTCGGCGACCTTGCCGTCGCGCCAGTAGAGCAGCCGTCCAGCAGCGACATTCACGTCGATGCGCGTGGGGGCAGGATTGCGGTCGAGCCAGCGCAGCCGCTCCATCGCCACGGCCATCGTCCGCGCCCGGTCGGCGTCCGACAGGTTGAGGATTTCGAGCGCGTCGGCACCGATGACGCCGTCTGGCTTGATCCCGTAGTCGGCCTGCATGCGCTGCACCGCGCGGACCATTGTAGGGTTGTAGCTGTTTCCCTGCGCAGCGGAGCGATCGAGGTAGTCGGAGGCGACGAGCTGACGCGCTATCGCAGGAACCCGCGCGTCGGTGGCCCCGGGCTTCAGCGGTTCGCCCTTGTCAGGAATCGCTGCGGCGGGCACGTTGTCCTGCTTGCGCAGCGCGAGATAGGACTTGGACAGCGAGCGGTAGCCGTCGTCCTGCGGTGCCAGCCCATCAAACCATTTGTCGAGGTTCCCAGCCTTGAGAGCCGCGCCCAGAGCGTTCAGCAGGTTCGGATTGGGCCGGGTGACGGTATAGACATCATAGAGCTTGGCCGGATCAGACGCCCCGCGCGCCAGGGCTGAGGCATAGCGCAACGCGCTCTGCGTCAGGGCGCGGTCGCCTTCGGCATTGCCGGGCTGACCGTCCACGGCGAACTGCATCCGATCGAGGCCATGCGCGGCGCGGCGACCGATCGCATCGCGCAACTGGCGTACTGCCCCATCGCTCCAGCGCACCTGGTCGATGTTGACCGGCGGCGCTTCAGCGTTCTGAGATGTACTTTCGGGCTTCGAGTGGCACCCGGGCAGCGCGACCGTCAGGGCCAGCAACGAGCAAGCGATCACACTTCTATGCACACGGATCTCCTGGTAAGACCCGTATGACAACTTATGGAAATCCCAGAGGTTTCATGCTCCCTAGGCCCGGGCTGCAAAGACCATCCGTCCTTCGCCCAGGAAACTGAAAACGTCGCTGAGCTTATCCTCGCCGACCGCAAAGCACCCCTGACTGCGGCCTAGCTTGCCATGAGCCGAGATCATGTCGTCGTTCGCATACCAGGCGCTATGGATCACGATGGCGCGGCTGAGCGCATTGTTGTTCGTCGGGTCCAAGCCCACCAGACGCTGCGACCGACCGTGCTTGCCGGTATAGTAATCGCCTGTAAGGAAGGCGCCCTCGCTCGAGGCGTTGGACCCGAAGGCGTTGGAGAACCGCTCGAGGAACCCGGTATGCCCCGGGTCGGAGCCCGAACCGTACGCGACCAGTAGACGCGAAGCCTTGCCGCTGACCACATCGAGGAAGTGCAGCCGGGGATCGGAAGATGGCGCGGTGAAATCGACGATGGCTATCCGGTCGCGCGCCTTGACCAAACCGGAATGCTGGTCGAGCGCGAATAGAGCCTGGCGCAGCAGCGCCGGGTCCACGGAAAAGCGAGCGGCATCCAAAGCCGTCTGAGGCATGCCTGGGCCATTTCGGGGAACAGCTGGAAGGGGGCTCATTCGGCGTGAAGGCGACGATCCTAAAAATGGCTTTGCTGCCGGCCCGGCAAGGGCCGCGAGAGCAATGCCCGCACCGGAAATCATCATGGCGCGCCGGTCGGGTCGGAAAGTCAGATCAGGCATGGCTCCGATAATGGATATATCTGCCTGGGATTAAATACTTTTTGGCGACATTTGTTGGAGCACTTTTGCACTTAAGCGGCGAACCGCCCTGAACAAGCGGTCGATAGTTTGAAGCCCCATGCTCATTTCGGAACAATTTTCCGGCGCTGAAATCTCTTAGTGTCTGATTCAAAATTTTCGGACGGGATTTCATGATCTTGCGATGCGGCGAGCGAAGAGCTGGATCGAGGCGATGAAGAGCCATGCGGCTGCGGAGGCGATGGTTTGTTCGAAGTCCTTGGCGAGCCGCCGGTTGCGGTTCAGCCATGCCAGCGTCCGCTCGACGACCCAGCGCCGGGGCAGCACCTCGAAGCCTTTCGCCGTATCGGACCTCTTGATGATCGCGATGGTCCATTTACCGAAGCGGCGCAGGGTGTCCTTGAGCTTGTCTCCGGCGTAGCCTCCATCGGCGAAGACATGGCGCAGCCAGGGGAAACGCCGGATGATTTCGGCCAGCACCAGCGGCGCGCCGTCGCGGTCCTGGATGTCGGCGGTGTGGATCACGGCATGAACGAGATTACCTTCGGTGTCGGTGAGGATGTGGCGCTTGCGTCCCTTCACCTTCTTGCCTGCATCATAGCCACGAGGTCCGCCGCTTTCCGTGGTTTTCACGCTCTGGCTGTCGATCACGCCGGCGCTGGGCGAAGCCTCCCGGCCGTGCGCCTTGCGTGCAACCATCAGCAGAGTGTGGTTGATCGTAAGCCACAGCCCGTTGTCGCGCCAAAGGTAGAACCAGTGCCGCACAGTCGACACCGGCGGGAAACATGGCGGCAGCATCCGCCAGGGCAAGCCGCCGCGCAGCAGGTATAGGATAGCCTCGACAATGCGCCGCAGCGGCCATTTGCGAGGCCGCCCGACATGCGACGCTGGTGGCAGCAGTGGTTCCAGAACCGCCCACTCGGCATCAGTCATATCACTTGGCAAAGCCAGTCCGCTTCGCGCATGAAGGGCGCGAGTGGTATCGGTCCACATCGTTGAATCCATGGTAGTTTTTGGCGAAACCCATGAATCAGCGACAGGTCAGGCCGTCAAGCTAACCTGCTGATACCACTCAACTTAATTTCCGATCGGGCTCTTACAATTTTCAGACACTATGTTCGGATTGCAAAATTCCAGAAAGGTCTCGCAAATAGGGTAAGAATGGCGCCAAGGCGCAAAATGTCAGGCCTGCCTGCGAAAGTCCGGGGGTGCATTGTTACGTTGTCCCCTCATCAGTCACTCCAGCTACGGGTGCGGGGCATTGCTTCGCAACGCCGGTATTTTCTTCCACGATGTCTTGCTGAGCGCCCTCAGCCGCCCCCTCCTTCGCTGCGTCGGCCACCGAATTTTCGAACATCCGCTTGAGAACCCAGCCTACGGCGAAGGTGACAGACGCCGTCACTACCGCGCGACCTGCAGTTTCCTTCAGCGACCGAACGAACTGCTTACGCTGTAGCCGCCCCGGCTGACCAGCGACTACGTCTGCTAGCTTCTCCCTGGTTCGCATCAGACCGTCCTTTAAATTGTTGCATGATCATCGGATAACGCCCCATCGCGGCTGTGGATGCCCTAAATCGGTCGCCCGTACCTAGGGCGCAGCGTCCAGGACACCCGTTGACAAAGGTTAGCCGCCGGCGACTTCAACCGCACCGGCGTCCCGGAAAGCCTGGATGACCGCATCGCCTTCATCCTCGTTCATATCGACAGAGACGACAAGCTGGCCTTCGTATGCCGCGCTGGAGCCATCGGACGTTTCCCGGTTTTGTCCGCTGGCGACGTCCGCCCCGGCAGGCTCGTCGCCAGCGCTGTTTTCGCTCCCGGCGGGCTCGATGAAAATGTCGGTCCGTTCTATGCCATATTCCTGGACGAGGTGTTCGACTGCAAGCTCGACTTCCCGGCGGCTAGGAAACAGTCCCTTGATGGTGGTGGACATGCATCTACTCCATTTTACAGCTCTTGAGAGCGCGAGTGCGCGGCGACAATTACGATGGCCGGCGCATTGCCTCACCCTTTTTGCTCCTGAGTGACAGGCCGTTGCCTCATCTAGAATGCTCCCGGCAACGGTCGGGAGGGAACGATGAGGAAGATGAGCATGGCAACGCGGAAAGAATTGATCGAGGCG
>NZ_SEOO01000078.1 GCF_004152865.1 Sphingobium cupriresistens
GCGAGCGAACCGTCAGCGGGCTTTGGGGCCTGATAGGAAAGCTCGTCGATATCTTCCAGCCCGACGAATGCGCCAATTACTTCAAATCGTGCGGATATGAACCGGAATGAGTGGAAACCGCTCTAATGGCTGACACATTGGAAATGACACCTGCGGCCACCGCGCGCCTGCGGGTTCCGCATTTCATTCGCGGCACCTATGAGACGGGTGAAGATGCGGTCTACCGGTCGCGGGACCTGGGCGGCGAGTTCACGACGCCGGCGCTTCGGCTGGACCGTCTGATATGGCCCAGGAGCGAACCAGGCCCAGCCTTCGATACGCCGATCGCCGAAATCGTCGATCTTCTTGTGGAGCTGGGGCAACGGCTGGCGTTCGACTCCAACATCTATCTGCAGGAAGCTGCTGCGATGTCGGCGAAGGCGTCGCCGCTCGGTCAGCGGATCGTCGAAAACACCTATATGGACATACCCAGGATATTCGACAGATCCGCTTTGATGGCCGACATGGAGATCGTCGGCGCTGCCGCCCTTGACGGCTGGCAGGCGAGCGAGCGGGGCGGGCACCATCATGTTCGTGCTTTTCCGTCCAGGATGGTGCACGTCGTAGCCGGCAACTCGCCCATGGTATCCGGGCTCACGATCGCCCGCGGCGCGCTCAGCAAAGGCGTGCATCTGATCAAGTTGCCCTCCAACGACCTGTTTACCGCGACCGCGATTCTCCGGACTCTGGCGGATATCGACAAGGATCACCCGGTCGTACGCTCGTTCAGCGCAGCCTATTGGCCAGGGGGCGACGAGCGCGTCGAATCGGGTATTTACCGTGCGCAATATTTCGACAAGGTCGTCGCCTGGGGCGGCGAAGCGTCGATGCGGCACATTCAGAAATATATAGGCCCCGGCCTGGAACTCATTTCCTTCGATCCCAAGACCTCGATGTCACTGATCGGCAAGGAAGCCTTTGCCTCCGAAGAGACACTCAAAGCGGTGGCCTGGCGAGCGAGCGCCGACGTCAAGGTCTGCAATCAAGATGCGTGCGTGGCTTCGCGCTTCCAGTTTATCGAGGGCAGCGTCGAGGACGCCGATCGCTATTGCGGCCACTTGCTCGAGGCTCTGGGTGAGGATTCGCGCTATGGCGATGGGCAGGGGCCGTTGCCGACCGCTGAATTGAGGGATCATGTGGAGGGCGTTTCGATGCTGGAGCCTATGTACCGCGTGTTTGGCCGGCCCGATGGGCGCGGGATGGTCATTCGCTCCCAGGCGCCGGTCGATTTCCACCCTTCCGATAAGACGGTCAATGTCGTGGCGGTCGACAATCTCCGGCAAGGGGTCCTCCGCGCGAACGTCGCAACCCAGACGGTCGGTGTCTATCCCAATAGCCGAAAAGCCGAGTTCCGCGATGCGCTGGCGAGCGCCGGCGTGCAGCGCGTCGTCCCGCTCGGCGAAGCCATGGAGAGTTCGCTGGGTCGACCGCATGATGCCTTCTATCCGTTGCACAGGTTCGTCCGGTGGGTAGCGGACGAGGGGGAAGACTGAAGGCACGATTTGGCTCGATATGCGATTGCAGGGGCTTGGCCAGCACCTGCAATCGTCATTCCCAACGTGCGACCAGCAGCAGCCGACGAGAAATCCGACGTTCCGCAGAGCAGTCACCCCCCTAGGTGACAGCGGTCCATCCCTCCTGACACTAAAGAATATGACATAGACCCCAAGGAGGGGCATGTCAGGAGAGGGGTACCATGAAGCACCAGTTCCACACGTCTGCGGCGATCATCGCGTTGACAGGGTCGTCGATCCTGATGGCGGCTCAGGCCAGCGCTCAGACCGATGGTGCGCCAGCGCAGGCCGAGCAGCCGGCCGCCGACCAATCCGGCTTGGGTGACATCATCGTCACCGCGCAAAAGCGTGAGCAACGCCTCAACGATGTGGGCGTCAGCGTTTCGGTCGCATCGGCAACCCAGCTTCAGAGCGCTGGTGTCATAGATGCAGAAGGGCTTGGTTCGATCGTCCCGGGCTTTACTGCCTCGACCAGCGTCTTCGGCCCGCCGGTATTCTCGCTGCGCGGCGTCAATTTCAACTCCTTCCAGGCATCTGCTCCCCCAACCGTCAGCTCGTACATCGACGAAGCCGCCCTGCCTTATCCGGTAATGGGACAGGCATTGTTCCTGGACGTCGAGCGCGTCGAAGTGCTCAAGGGCCCCCAAGGCACCCTGTTTGGCCAGAACGCGACCGGTGGCTCGATCAACGTGATTGCGGCCAAACCCACCAAGGATCTCTCCGCCGGCTTCCGCGTGGACGTCAATCGTTGGGGCGAAACCAATGCGGAAGGCTTCGTCAGCGGCCCCTTGTCGGACACGTTGCTTGCGCGCGTTGCGGTCCAGACCACGCAGTTCGGCGGCTGGCAGCGTGGCTATTATCTCAACAACCAGAAAAATGGCGATCAGAACAAGATCGCCGGCAGGCTGCTTCTGGACTGGACGCCCACCGACCGGCTCAAGATCTCGGTCAACCTGAATGCCTCGAAGGATCGCAGCGAGCAGCAGCAGGCCCAGGCATTCCTCATCCAGCCAGTGAATCCGGCTGCTGCGTCCGCGGCCCCGTTCCTGACGTATCGGGATCATCTGCCGACCAACGCGCGCGACGCCGATTTCGACACGGGATATGACACGCGCGCCGACAGTTATACCTATCAAGGCGTGCTGCGGGCGGACTATGACATAAACGAAGCGTTGACGCTGACTTCGATCACAAATTACGTCAAGACGCGGTTCCGTTCGCCCCATGACCAGGACGGCACCGCCGTTCCCATGCAGCCCGCAACTGCAAAGGCGGATATTAAGTCCATCAACCAGGAAATTCGCCTGTCCGGCAACTATGCCGATGCGGGTATCAATTTCGTGCTCGGCGCGAGTTACGGCAAAGATGACATTACAGAAGGCGTGGCCAACGCCTATACGGGCTATACCGGTTTTCCGGCCAATTCGCCCGCTGAATGGAAATATGATCTGATCCAGCGCGGCGCGGCCATCTTCGGCAGCGTGGACTATGAAGTGGTTCAGGGCCTCACGCTTACCGCTGGTGCCCGCTACACAGAAACGAAACAAACGATCAATGGATGCACCTTCGACAAGGGCGGCACGCCCGGTATTCGTGGTGTCTCGCAGTCGATCGTCGGGGCAGTCAATCCCGCGCTCGCGGCCGCCTATGTCTCTGGCGGATGCATCACGATCGACGATGGCGGCGGGGCTGCCGCGCCCACTTTCCTGCCCATTTTTGCCGATGGTGAGCAGAAGGAACATAATATTGCCTGGCGCGGTGCCGTCAATTACAAGGTAACGCCGGACGTTCTGCTCTATGCATCGGTGAGTCGGGGTTTCAAGGCGGGCACCTTCCCTGTCATCGTCAACCTGTTCAACTCCGTCATCAAACCGGTAAAGCAGGAAAAGCTGACCTCTTATGAAGCCGGCGCAAAGCTCACGCTGTTCGACAATCATGTCCAGCTCAACGCTTCGGCATTCCACTATGACTATGTGAACAAGCAGTTCTTCTCTTTCCTGCCGGTTCTGCAGGGCGCGCTTGTGACGGCGACGCTGGTCAATATCCCCAAGTCCACTGTGGATGGCGCGGACATCGATATTACGGCGCAGTTTGGCGGGCTGCGGCTCAACGGCGGTGCGACCTATATCAAGACCAAGGTCAGCCAGTATGTCGGCTTCGACTTCGCGGGCCAGCCCCTCGATTTTTCGGGCAAGCAATTCAACTATGCGCCGCCATGGTCGGCGAACCTGGACGCGGAGTATAAATTCGACACGGGCGGGGATCTTTCGCCGTTCGTCGGCGGCACCGTTACCTATCGGGACAAGACGTTTGCCGATCTGGGCGAAGGTGCTGACTTTGCAATGCCTTCCTACACGTTGCTTGACGCCCGGATCGGTGTGGAGTCCATCAACGGATGGCGGGTTAGCCTGTACGGCCGCAATCTGACGAACAAATATTACTGGAATTCGGTCGCGTCGGCAGGCGACGGCGCCGTCCGTTTCACCGGTGAGCCTCGCACCTATGGGGCGAATTTCAGCTATCGTTTCTAATGGTGGAACAGGGAGGTCGATCCCGGATCGGCCTCCCCGGCTAGGACGACATATGGACTCCGAAACTTTTCTGGGGGACGTCGCGATCGTGACCGGCGCGGCCGGTGGCATTGGGGCTGCTACCGCGAGGATGCTTGCCGCACATGGCGCCAAGATAGTCCTTACCGATATCAAGCAGGCGCTCGGCACGCAGGTTGCTGCCGACATAGGTGAGGCGGCGCGGTTCGTAGCGCACGATGTTAGCGATGGATGCGACTGGAAAACAGTCCTGTCCGTGGCGGAAGACAGCTTCGGCCCGGTATCCATATTGGTCAATAATGCCGGCATCGCTCCGACGCCGACACCGCTTTTCGAGGTTAGCGAAGCCGATTATCGGCGTGTCATCGAGATCAACCAAATTTCCTGTTTTCTGGGCATGAAAACGGTCGCTCCCTCCATGATCGGTAGGGGTGGTGGCGCGATCGTCAATGTGTCGTCCGTGGCGGGCCTCAAGGCGGAACGCGGTGCGATCGCTTATGTGGCGAGCAAGTTTGCCGTGACCGGCATGACCAAGGTGGCGGCGCTCGATCTCGCCAAGGATAATATCCGGGTCAATTCAGTCCATCCCGGCCTTGTGGACACGCCAATGGTCCGTCCTGAAGGCGGGGCGGCCGCTTTTGAGCCAATCCTGCAATTCGCGTCCGGCTTGCCGATCCCGCGACCGGGGAGTCCTGCCGAGATTGCGAACCTCATCGTCTTTCTTGCATCGAAGTCGGCAAGTTTCCTGACCGGCGGCAGCTATGCCGCAGATGGTGGATGGACATTGTGATGGGCGATCCGGCACCGCGACTGGCCGGTAAGGTGGCGCTGGTGACAGGCGCGGCGCAAGGGATAGGGGAAGCCACGGTCGGCCGCCTGGCGTCCGAAGGCGCGCGCGTCCTATGCGTCGATCTCGATGAAAAGGTGCGGACTGTTGCCGAGGCCATCGGCAACCAGGCTTTCGCAACCGTCGGCGACGTGTCCGATGCGTCGGTGCTGCACGCCGCCGTGCGGGAGGCCGAGCAACGATGGGGCCGGATCGACATTCTGGTCAATAATGCCGGGATCGACGGAACGCCTGCCTTGCTGGCCGACGGGGAGAATGACGATTTTGACCGGGTGATCGACGTCAATCTGCGAGCCTGTTGGCTGGCGATGAAGCAGGTCCTTCCCGCCATGGTCGCGGGCGGCAGCGGAGCCATCGTCAATGTCGCATCCGTTGCGGCGCTGATCGGGTTCGAGACGCTGTCGATCTATTCGGCATCCAAAGCAGCGGTCGTCGGCATGACGAGGACAGCTGCTCTGGAATATGGACGCCACAATATTCGGGTGAATGCCCTTTGCCCGGGCGGCGTTCTCACGCCTCTCGCTCTGTCCTTCATGGACGAGGGGACGATGGATAGCTGGGCGGATAAACATGCTCTCAAGCGGTTCGCCCGGCCAGATGAAATAGCTGCCGCAGTGGCGTTTCTGGCCAGCGACGATGCCTCCTTCATCACTGGGGCCGCAATTCCGGTCGACGGCGGCATGACCGCTCACTGACCGACCATCCACGCACGAGGAACGTCATCCATGCCAACCGTTCGCGCACGCCGAATTATAGACGCTCCCGTCGCAACGGTTTGGGAGGCCATTCGAGATTTCGGGACGCATGCACGCTGGATCGAGCATCACCCGGTCATTTCGCTCGAAGGCGGCGATGGTTTGACCATCGGCGTGAAGCGCAGGGTGACTTATGGTGATGGCTTGAGAACGGCGGAGCAATATTCGACCACGGTAGCGGCGGGATAGTCCTGCTGCGGGCGGCGTAAAAGTCGTCCACCTTGAAGCCTTTCTGCCGAGTCAGGGAGGTGTGGGGATCTACAGCGTGGAA
>NZ_SEOO01000079.1 GCF_004152865.1 Sphingobium cupriresistens
AGGGCCATTCTGTCATCGGTCATCGTCTTCTTCTCCAGGTTCGAGTTCGCATCCGAACCCTACCAGAAGATCGACGGTGGCCACCCTCTCAGGGAAACCTTCCTACACCACCCCGTGGGACACGACCACCGATCTCGGACGACCGAATTTGGGGCGCCAACCGTCTGGCTGCTCGATTGATTTCAATGACCGGTTCCGGCCTGATTTAGGTGCACAGGCTGGAAAAGCAGACTGTCAGCACCTGGTGCCCAGAAATAGGCGGCTGAGCGTCTGAGAAGGGTCGGTTTTGCCGATCGCTACACGCGGCGTAGTGGGACTTTCCTGCCGTTCTGACGTAAAGTGTTTAACGGCAGGGCTCGCCAATACCCGACGTCCGGTGCTTCCCCGACTGGCCAACTAAGCGCGACCGGATAGGCTTCCTAAATTGGCTGAGAACGCAACTCGCCGCTTGTTCCGATCCCGCACTGCCTCCACAAGCGTCCTCATAACGATAGGGAGAAAGAAATTGCTATTCCACACGATGGTAGGCTCCAATGACATCGAGCGATCGCGGCGGTTCTACAACGCGGTTTTGGGTGCTCTGGGGGTGCCAGAGCCGATGATCAACATCGCTGGAAGCGGACATACGCGCCTCTTCTACCCGAACCAGGGCGGAACCAACTTCATCGTCACCCAGCCGATCAACGATGAACCTGCCACCGTGGCGAACGGGAGCACCGTTGCTTTCTCGTGCAATTCGCCCGAGCAAGTTCAGCGATTTCATGATGTAGCCGTAGCCAATGGCGGGACGTCAATCGAAGACGCTCCTGGCCCGCGGGAGTCCGCGATGGGAACTATCCACCTGACTTACGTGCGCGATCCCGACGGCAACAAGCTTTGCGGGATCCACATCCCCGGATAGCATTTTTACCCCTCTCTGGACCGGCCCACCGAGCGATTAGGCGTTTCGTAGGGCCGGTCAACCTCGACCCATAAGTGGTCAAAAGTACCGCCGATGTGATATCGGGAAAGGGGCATGGGGGCTTCAGGCGCAATCAGAAATTCAATTTGGAAGCGTGAACGACTGGGCCTGGGTCGGTTGCCGCTGGCGCCTCCCAGGTCTGCTTGGTCAGTTCGCGTTTCTCGATCAGCGCAACTGACTGTCCTTACTGCCTCTCCGGTTGATTCCTGCGGTGCGCATCTGCCGGTCTCGTATCGACTGGCAGGAGATGCACGTACGAATGCCAGCCAGCACCTCGCGTCGCGCTTTCGGAATCTCCTCGCCGCAGTCATCACAATATTCGGCGCCCCCGCCAATCGGCAATCGCGCCCGCGCGCTGAGCACCGCGTCTTTCACCGTGTCGTCTATCTGATCTTGGATCGCACCGTCGCGCGCCCAGCCGTTGGCCATAGTACCGTCTCCTCGTTGTGAACTCGGCGCCGGCCGAACACCGCGTCCTAAATGGTTGCTGGCCGGGGGTCTGAATCTGCCCCGGCGGCAAGATGACCGCGTCATTGCTGTGCCCTTGGATGCTATCACCGCCAAGCAGCCAGGTGATCGCTCACAGAGTGGCCAACCTTACAGCTTATGTGGGGATTGTCCTGCCGTCTGGCAACTGCCCGGTCGGCCGTGTCGGACGCGAGTGCCTACGGCACCCGCTACCCGCTTTGTGTTCGGCAAGCAGAGGCGTATGAGGCTTGGGCCATGGCCTCGCGCTATCGCTGAGCGGAGTACAGGCCATCCATATTACCATCTTTGCGCCCTCGAAGGTGCACCTGCTCGAAATCGCCGGTATTCGCGATGCGCTGTTCGAAGCCAATTGCAAAATCGGGTCAGGACCCCATTACACCGTCGAACTCGTCACCGAGCATGGAGGCGTTGCAGACACCGCTTCTGGCGTAAAATATGTGGCTGATGCCAGCATCGACACTGCGGCGCCGAACTGCGACACGCTGATCGTCACCGGGCCTTATGGGTTGCCAGCACGCCCGAGTGTCCCCGTGATGCAATGGCTGCAGGATCAGACCCGGCAATCCCGGCGCTATGGATCGACCTGTACCGGCGCTTTCCTGCTCGCGCACGCCGGATTGCTGGCAGGACGCCGTGCCACGACGCATTGGGAATATGCGGATCGTTTGGCGACTGACTTTCCCGACATCAAGGTCGAGCCCGACCAGATCTTCGTCCGCGATGGACTGGTGTTCAGTTCCGCCGGGGTAACGGCCGCGATCGATCTGACGTTTGCCCTGATCGAAGAGGACCATGGCCGGGCGCTCGCGCTCTGGGTGGCACGCCGCCTCGTCGTCTTTCTAAAGCGGCCCGGGGGTCAATCGCAGTTCAGCGATGCCCTGACCGCTCAATCTGCCACCAGCAGTCCGATCGACCGGATCAAGCTGCACATCCTAGAATACCCCCGCGGGGAACTGGCCCTCGAAGCGCTCGCCGAGGTGGCGAGGGTGGGACCGCGCCAACTATCCCGGCTATTCCACGCCGAGCTGGGTTGGAGTGCAGCCACCTATGTTGAGATGACGAGGATCGATATTGCCCGACGTTTGCTGGAAGACAGCAGCGCGCCGCTCAAGACGATCGCGTATGCCGCTGGCTTCGGATCAACGACGACTCTGAGGCGCGCTTTTGTGCGCAGGATCGGTGTCACCCCGACAGAATATCGCCAGCGATTTCAGACCTCCGGGTCTGGCGCGGCAGGCAAAGACGAAAGTGCCGCCGATTTGTCCTGAAGCGCCGCCCTGCGATCATTGAAGGTTCGGCTGAGGGTTTGCATTGTCGAACCTGGAGGCCAGACAATGCGAATTGACCGCGCTGCTTTTTGCGCAAAGACGAACTGGACCGGAGTTCTCAACGGCATTGACGGCGATCCCTGGACGCGCCATGGCGCATGACGGAAACGACGGCAAGGGCGTACCGCAAGGCGATTTTGGATTCAGGCCCAAGCAATGGGACTGCCTGGACCGGCCATCGGACGATTCCGATTCCATTTCGGCTGCATATGGGTTGGCCCTGGACCACGTCGGTGATGGCGTGATGGTCGCGGACATGCGTCAGCGTGGGCACCCTATCGTCAAGGTCAACGCGGCGTTCGAGGCGATTACCGGCTATGCTGCAGCCGAGGCCATCGGCAAGAATTGCCGCTATCTTCAGGGCAGCGACCGCCTGCAGCCCGAAATCGCCGAAATCCGCACTGCCCTGACCGAAGGTCACGCCTGTTCTGTGACGCTGCGCAACTACAAGCGCGACGGCACGATGTTTCGTAACGCGCTGCGACTGGTGCCGCATCGGGATGCATCTGGGCAGATCACGCACTGCGTCGGCCTGATCCGCGACGTCACCTGCGCATCAGGCGTTGATCGCCTGACTGGTTTGCTCGACCGCTACGGCCTGCTCGACCGGCTGGCGTCGATCAACGTGGCCGCAGGATCCGCTGTGCTGCTGCTCAAGCTCGACATCATGCGGTTTCATGATGTCAACAACGGCTTTGGCTATGATATCGGTGATGCTCTCTTGCGAGCGGTCGCGGGGCGCCTCGCGACAATGCCATCGGTCGCCTTAGCGCGGGTAGGCACAAACAGCTTCACGCTTGCCTTCGAGCTCGGCGATGCTGAACGCGCCGCCGACATGGTCGACGATGTTCTGAGCCTGCTGCAGCCCCGCTTCATTCTGCCCGGCGCGGCACTGACGACCCAGTTCGCTGCGGGCTACACCGTCGGATCTATCGGGTCGGATCCGCTCCAGCTCGTTCGCCAGGCCGCGGCAGCCTTGCAGCGATCCAAAGCGGTGGCTTCACACCCTCCGCATCGCTTTGCCGCGGCGGACGAACGCGATGCGTCCAATCGCATCCGGTTGGCAAATGATCTGCAGGCTGCAATTCCGAATGAGGAACTGCTGTTGCATTATCAGCCTCAGGTGGACCTGCATTCTGGAAACATCGTGGGTGCCGAGGCCTTGCTGCGATGGAACCACGGCGTGTTCGGGCTGCAGTCCCCAAGTCGGTTCATCGGCGTTGCCGAGGAGACCGGCGCGATCCTGGACATCGGGGCATGGGCAATGCGAACGGTTGCTCAGCAGGCAACGCGGATCAACGACGGACGACACACACCGATACGTTTTTCCTGCAATGTGTCGGTGCTCGAATTCACCCGCAGGGACATGGTGGCTTTTGTCGAGCAGGTGCTCGCCGAGACCGGCTGTCGTCCCGAATGGCTGACCCTTGAGCTTACCGAAAGCCTCATGATGCCCGAGCCTGCGGAAGTCCTGCGCGTGTTTCGCGACCTGCGCGGCTTGGGCGTTGAAATCTCGATCGACGACTTCGGGACCGGATACTCCAATCTGCGGTATCTGGAACGTTTCCCGCTGACCGAAATCAAGATCGATCGCAGTTTCGTGCGCAATGTCGTTCACAGCCCCGCCAAGCAGGTGATCGTCGAGAGCATCATAAAACTAGGCGGAGTGCTGGATATTCGCGTCGTCGCCGAAGGGATAGAGACCGACGCGGAGCTCTCCGTTATGAGATCCCTCGGCTGCTCGGTCGGACAAGGTTATCTCTATTCTCACCCACTCGATATCACCGCGTTTGACGCTTTCATCAAGGATCACGCGATCCCGCGCGACCAAGCACAGCAGGGCCGCCTTCTGACGATGCTCAATGACAATCGCGCGTCGCACACGGCAGGTCTTCCGGAATGAAGGTGGTTCAACCAGAATGCTTGCCTGCATCGGCGTCGCAAACGTACCGCTGTCTCAATTTACCTGAGTCGACCGCGCCTCAACGGCCCTCGCTGTCGGTCGAATGAACCGCGGCTTTGCGAAAATGTTACGCAGGATCAGTCTACCTCATCGCGGCGTCGATAGGACAGCTTTGATCAGGAGCAGACATTCACTTTGCCTATTTTGAATGACCGCGACATGGTCAGCACATGCCTCGTAGGAATTTACCGATTGGGCCGACAGGCGTTCTTCAGATGGCCAATTATGGCCAATTGGAGAACAATCATGGAGATGCCTGAAACAGAACCCACTGCCACCAAACGTCAGGTCTGGAATGCGGGAAGGACCGTCGGCGCCAAACGTGCCCTGAAACCGAAGCAGATATGGGAGATCCGATTTTATCTCAATCAGCGGCGCCGCCTGCGAGACCGGGCGCTGTTCGATCTCGCGATCGACAGCAAGCTACGCGGTTGCGATCTCGTCCGGATGAAAATCGGCGACATTGTGAGCGGTGGGCAAATACGAACGCGTGCAATAGTGATGCAGCAGAAAACGGCTCGACCCGTTCAGTTCGAACTGCTGCCCGACGCCCGGGCCAGCTTATTGGCATGGCTTGAACGTCGGGGTGGCACGGTAGACGATTATGTCTTCCCAAGTCGTGTGGATCATAGTGGCCATCTCAGCACTCGCCAGTATGCCCGGCTTGTGGATGAATGGGTCAAGGGCGTCGGCTTGATGCCAAGCGATTATGGCACCCATTCGCTTCGCCGGACAAAGGCATCTATCATCTACCGGGCAACTGGCAACCTGCGCGCTGTCCAGATCCTTCTTGGTCATAGCAAGATCGAGAATACGGTGCGCTATCTCGGAATCGACGTGGAAGATGCGCTTGCCCTTGCCGAGAATACCGAAATTTGACCAATCGGCTCCTCGCTCTGGCGAGGGGCCAACGTCACAGCGCTTGGGACAAACCGGTCGTTCCTCGCCGATGTGTGGAACGGCAGGTCTGGTCAGAACCCGACATCCCTTGTTTGCCCAACGGGAATTGCGGATGTCAGATAACATACCGATAGCTAGTGATGGCGTCCGGGTTAATCCCAGCGTGGTGACAAAGGTCCTCTTTGTCA
The DNA here is from genome assembly GCF_004152865.1 of Sphingobium cupriresistens. GTDB lineage: Bacteria > Pseudomonadota > Alphaproteobacteria > Sphingomonadales > Sphingomonadaceae > Sphingobium > Sphingobium cupriresistens. The sequence continues at coordinate 5,830 of NZ_SEOO01000079.1, forward strand.
ACGGCGGAGCAAAAGTCGGCCATTCGGCGGCGTAAAACCAGGCCATCGTGTTACATGCCGGGGGGAGTGGCGTGAGGGCGTAGCCCGAGGGCCACTCCCCCCGGCATTGGTGTAATTTTCAG
>NZ_SEOO01000007.1 GCF_004152865.1 Sphingobium cupriresistens
CTGGAAACAATCGGCGCGGTGAGCCATAACCCCATTGTCAGCCTGCCAGCTCTGGCTGCCTGACCCGAACCCGATCCCGATCCTGCCGTGGATTGACGGTTCCTACACCACCTCCTGGGACACGACCTATATGATCGAAGGCATATATCTGGCGCGCCATGCGCAGGAATGGGAGGTCCAGCCTCCCACCATCACGGAATCACCAACTCCATACCCGCCTTTACCCGATCAAGCGCGAGAAAGCTGTGGAAGCTGGCAATATAGTCCGTGTCCGACAGCAGGCGCCGGGTGGTCGCGTCGTAATGACGCATGTCCGGTGACACGATCAGCAGGATGAAGCTGCAGCCGCCCGTTACATAATAGCATTGCTGCACCGCCGGGTCGGCGCGGAACAAGGCCTTGGCGCGATCGACCGTGGCGGAGCGTTCGTCAGTCAGATGGACCTCCACGATCGCGGTGATGTCCAGGCTTACCGCGTCGGGATCGACGATCGCGGCGTTGCGGGCGATGATGCCGTCCTTTTCCATGGCGGCGATGCGGCGCTGGACCGCTGCGGTGGACAGGTTCACCGCCTGCGCGATGGCGCGCTGCGGCGTGCGATTATCCTGCTGGATGATTCGCAGGATCGCGCGGTCGAACGGGTCGGGAAGGCGAATATCGGGCATAAGCGAGTAATTGTTGCATTTCTGGGGCTAATCAAGAGCATTTTCCCCGCTGTCATGATGATAATGTTCGCAGCCGATACGGGGTCGGACGGAAAGATGGACGATGATGACAAAGGGATCAGGCGGGGCGATGCTGGCGGGCATCGCGTGCGGCGTGGGCGCGGGCGCTCTATGGGGGCTGGTGTTCCTGGCGCCCGAAGTGGTGCGCGGCTTCACCCCGTTGCAGCAGGCGGTCGGTCGCTATCTGGCCTTTGGCGCGCTCTCGCTGATCCTGGTCGCGCCGCGCTGGCGGATGCTGGCCGCGCGGATGACGCCGCGCCTATTGTGGGCGCTGGCCTGGCTCGCGCTGGCCGGCAACCTCTTTTACTATGTGCTGCTGGTGAGCGCGGTGCAGATGGGCGGCGTCGCCATGACATCGCTGGTGGTCGGTTTCCTGCCGGTGGCGGTGACGATCGTCGGTAGCCGGCAGGCGGGCGCGGTGCCTTTGCGCCAGCTCGCGCCCTCGCTGCTGCTGTGCGTCGCGGGCGCGCTGTGCATCGGCTGGCAGGCGGTGGTGATGCCCGGACCGGGGCCGGTGGCGACGCGGCTGCTGGGCTTCGCCTGCGCGGTCGGGGCGCTGATCTCCTGGACCGCCTTCGCCATCGGCAATAATCACTGGCTGCGGCGGCAGGACGACATGCCGGCGCAGGACTGGAACCTGCTGATCGGGCTGGCGACCGGGTGCCAGGCGCTGCTGTTCCTGCCGGTCGTGTTGTGGCTGGGCCTGGGGCGGCATGATGCCGCGGCCTGGACGCAGTTTACTACTGTCTCGGTCGCTGTCGCGCTGCTGGCTTCGATCGTCGGCAATGCGTTGTGGAACCGGGCGAGCCGGTTGTTGCCGCTGACCATGGTGGGGCAGATGATCCTGTTCGAAACCGCCTTTGCTTTGCTCTACGGCTTTGCGTGGGAAGCGCGCTGGCCGACCGGGCTGGAGAGCGCAGCGTTCCTGCTGGTGGTGCTGAGTGTCGTCAGTTGCATCGCGGCGCATCGGCGGCCGGTGGCAGGGCTTGTCACAACCGCCTGATTGCGCGCTTTCCCCTTTGAGGGATTCGCTATAGGGCGCTTTGCATGACCAATATGTTTCTTGTGATGGGCGGGGGCGCCGTGGGCGCCGCCTTGCGCTATCAATTGGGGCGCTTCGCCGGGCAGATGGCGCCCGGTACGGCCTGGCCCTGGGGCACTTTCGCCGCCAATCTGATCGGCGGTTTCGCCATGGGGCTGCTCGCCGGATGGCTGGCGCGCGGGGGGAGCGTGTCGGGCGAACCGATCCGGCTGTTGCTGGGCGTGGGCGTGCTGGGCGGCTTCACCACCTTTTCCGCGTTCAGCCTGGAAACCATGCTGATGATCCAGCGCGGCGATATCCTGCTGGCGAGCGGCTATGCGCTGGCGTCTGTGATCGGCGCAGTCGTGGCGCTGGGCGTGGGCCTGGCCGTGATGCGGAGTGTCGTGGCATGAAGGGGCGTCCTCCCGCCAGGCCCGGCGCGGGCGCGACCGGCGGCAAGGGGCCGCGCGACGGCAAGCCTGCGGGCCGTTCCGCCAGCGGCAAGCCGTCGGACAAGCGCTTCGGCGACAAGAAGCCGGGTGATAAAAAGCCCGCTGACCGCAAGTTCGACCGGAAATCCGCCGACGGCAAACCCGGCGCGCCCGGCCGCGCCCGTGGGGGCGCGAAGGCGGCAAGTGCGCGCAAGGGGGACGGCGGCAAGCCGCCGTTCAAGCCCCGTGCGAAAGCTGCTGCGCCCGCCGCAGCCAAGGCCGCACCGGCCGCCGCCAAGCCCGCCGCCGCCAAGAGTAGCGCCGCCAAGGGCGTGTCGCTAGACGTCCGCCAGTTCCGCGTGGCCGCCGACGATGACGGCATCCGCCTCGACCGCTGGTTCCAGCGGCATCTGCCCGATGTCGGCTTCAATATCGTGTCGCGCTGGTCGCGCACCGGCCAGTTGCGGGTCGATGGCGCGCGCGCCGCGCCGGGCGACCGTATCGTAGAGGGGCAGACGATCCGCGTCCCCCCCGCCGAAGCGCGGCCCGATATGCCCGAAAAGGCGAAGCGCGTCCGCGTCATCGACCTGACGCCCGACGAGATCGCCTATGCGCAGGAGATGGTGATCCATCGCGATGCGCAGGCCATCGTCATCAACAAGCCGCCGGGGCTGGCCACGCAGGGCGGGACCAAGACCGACGAGCATGTCGACAAGCTGCTCGACGCGCTGCTGTTCGATTCCGAATCGCGCCCCAAGCTGGTCCACCGGCTGGACAAGGACACGTCGGGCGCGCTGCTGCTGGCGCGGACCAGCCGGTCGGCCGCGCATTTCGCCAAAGCCTTTTCCAGCCGCACCGCGCGCAAGGTCTATTGGGCGCTGGTGATCGGCGTGCCGTCGATCAATGACGGCATGATCGAACTGCCGCTCGCCAAGCAGCCAGGCACCGGCGGCGAGAAGATGCATGTGGACGAGGAAGAGGGGATGCCCGCCCGCACGCGCTATCGCGTGATCGAACGGGCCGGCAACCGCGCCGCCTGGGTCGAGCTGCAACCCTATACCGGCCGAACGCACCAGTTGCGCGTCCATCTGGCGGCGATCGGCCACCCGATCGTGGGCGACGGCAAATATGGCGGCAAGGATAGCTTCCTGACCGGCAGCATCAGCCGCAAGATGCACCTCCATGCGCGGCGCATCCGCGTGGATCATCCCGATGGCGGGCGGGTGGACGTGATGGCGGACCTGCCGACCCATTTCGCCAACAGCCTGGAGGATCTGGGCTTCGACCTCTCCTTGGGCGACATGCCGCTGGACGACGAGATCGACCGGACCCCGACCCGCGAGGACGAAAAGAAGTTCGCGCGCCAGCATGCCAAGCAGGTGCGCAAGGATCGCAAGGGCGAGCGCCGGTCGCGGGGTGGCGGCCGCGGCGAATGACGCCGGGGGCGCCCTATCGCTGGACGGATGAGGCGGCGATCCGGGATTTCGTGGGACAGTCGGGTTTTGGCCTGCTCTGCGTCGCTGCGCCCGACAGGATGCATGTGGTGCATCTGCCTGTCGTCTGGCTGGACGATCGGCGGATCGGCCTGCACATCCATCGCGCCAATCCGATCGTGCGGCATCTGGATGGAGCGGACGCACTGATCGTCGTCGCCGGGCCGCATGGCTATGTCAGCCCGGACTGGTATGGCCTGCCCGACAAGGTGCCAACCTGGAATTACCAGTCGGTCGAGCTGCGCGGGACCATGGCGCGGCTGGATCGGGCGGCGACGATCGCGCAGATCGATGCGCTGAGCGATGAACAGGAGCGGCGGCTGGCGCCCAAGCCGGTCTGGACCCGCGACAAGATGGGCGCAGGCCAGTTCGATCGGCTGTTGGCGGGGCTGGTCGGGTTCGCCATGCAGGTGGAATCGCTGCACGGCACCGCCAAGCTGGGGCAGGACAAGCCGGAGGCGGCGCGGATCGGCGTGGCCGATGCGCTAGACGCCGGTGGCAATGCGGCGCTGGCGGCGCTGATGCGGGCGACTCTGGGCGAAGGGGACGCGGCATGAGCAATCGCCTGGTCGTCTTCGATTGCGACGGCACGCTGGTCGACAGCCAGCACAGCATCTGCACCGCCATGACCCGCGCCTTCGAGGATGTGCAACTGCCGCCGCCCGAACGGCTGGCGATCCTGTCGGCGGTGGGCCTGTCGCTGCCGGTCGCGATGGCGCGGCTGCTGCCCGATGCGGAGGCGGATTTCCACGATCATCTGGCCGATCGCTACAAGCTGGCGTTCCAGGCGATGCGGCGCGAGCAGGGGGTGCAGGAACCGCTCTATCCCGGCATCGCCGATCTGGTGGCGGAGCTTGACGCGGCGGGATGGCTGCTGGGGGTGGCGACCGGCAAGTCGGACCGCGGCCTCAACCTGTGCCTCGCCCATCACGGTATCATCGACCGGTTCGTGACGCTGCAGACCGCCGATCGCCACCCGTCCAAGCCGCATCCCTCGATGCTGATGACCGCGATGGCGGAGGCGGGGGCAGAGCCGGAAACCACGGTGATGATCGGCGACACCAGTTTCGACATCGCCATGGGGCTGGCCGCAGGCGTGCGCAGCATCGGCGTGGCATGGGGCTATCACCTGCCGGGGGAACTGGTCGCAGCGGGCGCCCATGCGGTGGCGATGGACAGCGCGGAATTACGCGGTCATATCGGCGCGCCATGACCGATCTTCCTCCAGAGACACCGCCCAAGACCAACGCCGATTCGATCGCCCGCCAGCGCCATTTCGCCATTGGCCTGTTCCGCCTGTCGGGCGCCTTTATCGTCATGTTCGGCTTCGTGGCCATCATGCAGCGCTTTTCCTGGGTGCAGGGTGACAGCGCCAAGGCGTTCGGCGCGATCATGGTCGTCACTGGCCTGTTCCAGTTCATCGTCGTGCCGCGCCTGTTGCTGGCGCTGTTCCGTCAGAAGCCGCCGCAATGAAGCGTTTCTACAAGGATGTGACCGTCGTGGCCGACGATGGCGGCTTCGCGATCCAGCTGGACGGCCGCGCGGTCCGCACCCCCGCGCGCGCGCCGTTGGCGCTGCCCACGCCCGCGCTGGCCGATGCGGTCGCGCAGGAATGGCGCGCGCAGGGCGAGACGGTCGACCCCGCCCTCATGCCGATGACCGGCCTTGCCAATGCGGCGATAGACCATGTCGCGCCAAAGCCTGCGGCGTTCGCCGAAGGGATCGCGCAATATGCGCAAACCGACCTGCTCTGCTATCGCGCCGATGGGCCGGAAGCGCTGGTCGCGCGGCAGGCGGCCGCGTGGGAGCCGCTGCTCGACTGGGCGCGGGCGCGCTATGACGTGACCTTTGCGGTGACGCAAGGGATCATCCCGGTGCCGCAGCCGCCTGAAACGCTCGCCCGGCTGGGCGCGGCGGTAGCCGCCTGCGACGCCTTCACGCTGGTCGGACTGTCAACTTTGGTGTCGCTCAGTGGATCGCTGGTCTGCGGATTGTCGATCGTAGAGGGCGGGCATGACCTTGATCGGGTGTGGCAGGCCGCCGAAATCGATGAGGCATGGCAGGTCGAACTATGGGGCGAAGACGCGCTGGCCGCCTCAGCTGGCGCACGGCGCACCGCTGATTTTTCCATGGCCGGAGCCTTTTGCGCGATGAGCCGCAAATAAGGCGGTAGGAACCCAAGCACGTATTCGTTCATTCTATGGATGGCGAGGGCGCATTGCGTCCATCCGACAACCTGTTTCAACGATCAAGGAGACCCAGACGTTGGCCTCAACGTTCCGCAACACCGCTTTGACCGCTCTTTTGACGCTGTCCGCGCCGCTGGCCCTGGCCGCTCCCGCACTGGCGCAGCAGGCGCCGGCCGAAACGACGCCCCCGGCAGCGGATGCCGCGCCCCCGGCCGACACCGCCCCTGCAACCGAGGGCGCAGCAGCGCCCGCCGCTCAGGCCGCTCCCGTCGCGCGTGAAATGACCCCCGCCGAAATCGCCGCCTTCAACAAGGCCGTGACCGACTTCACCGCGGGGCAGGCGGCGCAGCAAAAGGGTGATAATGCCGGGGCGGTGGCCAAATATGATGCCGCGATCCCCGCGATCCGCACTGCGGTGGAGGCCGATCCTGCGAAGATCGACAATGTCAATTTCCTCGCCAATGCGCTCTATGCCGACGCTGCCGCCTATGGCGTGCTGGGCCAGATGGACAAGGTGATGGCGCTCTACGGCGAATCGCTGCCCCACTGGCGCAAGGTGGTGGAAACCAAGCCCGCCGACGCCGCGAGCCGCAACATTTTGGCCGGCATCCTCATCCAGATGGGCAATAAGGAATTACGCGACCATGACCGCGCCGGGGCCGACCCCTATTATGAAGAAGCGCTGGCCCTGGCGCGCAAGTCGGTGACGGAGCAGCCGACTGACGCGGTGAGCAAGAATGTGCTGCTGTCCGCGCTCATCGGCGCCAGCCAGACCTCCACGGAAGAAGGGCTGCGTGAAGAAGCGATCAGCATGGGCAAGGCGATGATGGCCGACGGCACCATCGACGCGATGAACAAGCCCTCGATCGAAACGATGACGGGACCTGCGGCGCCGGCTCCTGCACAATAAGTGTTGGTCGTATGACGCGACGGAAGGGCCGGGGCGATGCTTCGGCCTTTTTCGTGCGCCGCGCGCAAGCAGACCCGTCAACCGTTACCGATCTTGTCCGCGTAGAGCATCCGGCCCGGTCCCAACATGCCTAGCACCTGCGGCACCAGATGGGGGGCGACAGCGAAACAGCCTTCGGAACGGCCGCATTTGCCCCAGGCGGCAACATGATCCTCGCTTACATAGTCCGCGCCATGGATAACGATGGCGCGCGGTTCGGCGTTATTATTCTGCGGGTCGAGGCCCAGCAGGCGCATCGACCGGCCATGTTGGCCGAAATACATCTCGCCCGTCTTGAATGCGCCGGACGAGCTGGCGAGCGAATTAAATTCGTTCGAAAAACTATGCAGCCAGCCGGAATGTTCGGGGTCCGATCCGCGACCGTGCGACACCAGATAGCTGCTGGTCTGTCCGCCGATCAAATCGACGATATGCATCCGCGGATTTTTCGATGGGGCGTCGAAATCCACGATCGCCAGTCGATCGCGCAACGCGAAGGCGTTGGCATGACGATCGAGCGCCGCCCTGGCGCGTTCCAGCAGCGCGGAATAGGGCTTTTGCGCCACCGTGCGCGGGGTTGCAGGTACGGTGGGCGCTGGCGGAACCGCAGCGGGGCTGATCGGTTCAGGCCCTGTCGAGGACAGAGCGGCGCGACCGATGCTGTCCGACAAAAACGAAAAGGCGAGTCCGCTTAAAGCGAACTTCGTAAAATTGCGGCGATCCATGACCGTCCTATAGCAAAGCGGACGCCCCGGTCCAAGACCGGGGCGCATGAGTTTACTCGCCCGTTTTGCTCGCTTCATCCGCAGGCTGGCTCTGTTCGCCGCCTTCGGGCAGGCGCGACGTCATGCCGGACGCCTCGGCATCATCCTGAATCTGCTGCAGTTCCGACACCGAGGGCGGCGGCGCAGCCGGAGTCGCGTCAACGTCATTCTGCGGTTCGGGCAGTGGCGCTTCGGGTTCCTCCACAATCACATTTTCGACCGGCGGCTCGACCAGATTGTTGGTGACGGTCGGGGCTTCTTCTTCCTTCTTGCCGCAGGCGGAGAGGAGGAGGGCGCCGGCAAGGGCGGCGAGTACGAATGTGCGCATGGGATCAATCCTTCGATGCGATTGCGGGAGAGGGGGCTGCCGTGGGATCGACGCGGCGGCTGGATGCCTCGATCTTCTGCGCGAGCAGCTTGTCCCAGCCATAGGGATCGGCGCGGAAGCTGACCGTGCCTTCATTGTTGGCGAAGGCCGTCCAGTAGAGCAGATAGACAGCAACCTGACTGGGCAGGGACACGCGCTGGGTCTTGCCTTCGTCGATCAGCGTCTGGATCTGGCCGTTCAGATCGGGATCGGCAGCGACCATCAGTTCGGCCAGCGCCACCGGCTTTTCCAGGCGGATGCAGCCATGGCTGGCGAGCCGGTCGTAGCTGGAGAATTTCCCGCGTGAGGGCGTGTCGTGCAGATAGACGGCGAAGGGATTGTTGAAGTCGAACTTCAAGCGGCCCAGCGCGCTGTTCGGCCCCGCCGGCTGGACGATGCGTTCGCCCCCTTCGGGCGTCTTGACGATCTTGTAGCCCTGCCGCGCGAGCGTGGCTCGCCCCTTGGGGAAGAGTTCCCGCTTGGCGATCGACATCGGCACGTTCCAGGGCGGATTGACCACGATCGAATGGATGCTGGAGGTCAGCATCGGCGTCTGGTTGGTCGGGCTGCCGGTGACGGCCCGCATCGAACTGACTGGCTGGTCGCCTTCGAACACGGTCAGCACGGCGGCGGCGATGTTCACCTGCACGCGGTTGACCGGCAGGCTGCGCGGCATCCAGCGCCAGCGCTCCATATTCGCCATGATCGCGGCGATTCGATCGTCCACCCCGACGTTGAGCGCTTCCAGCGTGCGTGCGCCGAGCGTGCCGGTGGGTTCCAGGCCATAGCGGCGCTGGGCGCGCTGGATCACGTCGACCAGTTTTTCGTTCGGCGTGACGGCCGGGTCTTCCAGCGCGATGCGGGCGCGCACCACGTCGGGCGGGGTGGAGGCGGTCAGCGTCGGCCAGCCGCCCTTGTCGCGGATCACCTCATATCGGGCGAGGCCCTTGCGCAGCGTGTCATAGCCCGACCAGGGCGGGGTGAGACTGGCGGACCACTGCGCCAGCCGATCTTCACCGACTGCCTTGGCAAGGCCGGGACGCGGATCGAAGGCGGCCGGGCGGAGCGCCCAGACCTGAAGGAAATCGGCCGTATCGACCCGGCCGGTGTTCAGCGCCTTGGCGCGGTCGAGCAGGGCGTTGACCAGCGCGTCGCCGCTCAGCGGGCCGCTTGCCTTCTGCCGCGCCATCAGACCCTGCGCGGCGCCGGTCCTCAGCCAGTCATTGGCCCAGGCCTCCTGCGCTGGCGACAGCGCCGGGATCGGCACGGGCGGCGGCGGAACCGGGATGGGCTGGACGGTCGGCGCAGGCAGCGTGGGCGCGACGATGGGCGGCGGGGTTTGCGCGACGGCGGGGGAAGACGCTACGCCAAGCAGCGCCAGCAGCGGGATACGGATCAGGTTGGGACGGTTCATGCTGGACCAGATAGCGCAAAGCCGTCACGGTTCAAATCGCGATAGCGGAAAAGATCATGCTGCACGTTGTTCACCATCCTGCCTATGTCTCCCCTGCAACAGATGGCGGCCGCTTTCGTTTCGACAAATATGGCCTGGTGATGGATGCGCTGCGCGAAAGTGGCGTGAATTTCCAAACGGTTGAACCTGTGTCGATGCCGCGCGCCTGGATCGAGGCGGTGCATGACCCGGCCTATGTGGCGGAAGTCATGACCCTGACGGTCCCGCCCGAAAAGACGCGGCGGATCGGCTTTGCGGTGACGGAACGGGTGATGCGCCGGTCGATGCTGTCGCCGGGCGGCACCTGGGCGGCGGCGAAGCTGGCGATGGTGCATGGCTATGCCGCCAACGCCGCGGGGGGCAGTCATCATGCGCTGCGCGATACCGGGGCTGGCTATTGCGTGTTCAATGATCTGGCGATCGCCGCCAACCGGCTGATTGCGGAGGGGGATGCGGCGCGCATCCTGATCCTCGACCTCGACGTGCATCAGGGGGACGGCACCGCGTCGCTGCTGGCGGGGCGGGGCGACATTTTCACCCTGTCGATCCATGCGGAAAAGAATTTCCCCGTCAGGAAGGCGCGATCGACGCTCGACATCGGGCTGGAGGACGGAACTGGCGATGACGCCTATCTTATGGTGCTGACGGATGTGCTGCCGCGCGTGCTGGACGATTTCGCGCCTGACCTTATCCTCTATCAGGCCGGTGTCGATCCGCACGGGGAGGATCGGCTGGGCCGGTTGGCGCTGAGCGACGCCGGGCTGGAAGCGCGTGACCGCTTCGTGATGCGGCAGGCGCGCGCGCGCGGCGTGCCGCTCGCCAGTACCATGGGCGGCGGCTATGGCGAGGACCGGATGGCGATCGCCCGCCGCCACGCCGCCTGCATGATCCGTCTGGCTGAAGAAGCGGCTTAGTGGAAGGCGCCGGGATCGGCCACGGCCGCCTCGGTGTTCGTCTCCATCAGCTTGGCCGCGATCAGGCCGGCGAGCGCCAGCGCCATGAAATCGCTGAAGGCGAGGTAGAGAATATAGCCCCAGGGCGCATGATTGAACACCGCCTGGCCGATATGCAGCCATAGCACGGCGCCCAGCGCAAAGAGGATGGTCGCACGCGCCCGGTCCGCAAAGCCGGTCGTCACAAAACGCAGCGCCAGAGCGATCACCACGCCGACGACCAGCGACAGGATCAAGCCGCCGATAAGCGCGCCGCTGTCCATCACCGGGAAGCCGCCTTCATTGTAAAAGATCTGCGCGACTGGCCCCTTGCCGTAAAGGATGGTGCCCTGCGCCGTCGCAGGATCGGGGATCACATAGACGCCGGTGCCGGTGGGGGTCAGCGCCTGCGCCATTGCGGCCTGCAAATTGGCGCTGGCCTGTTCGTCTGTACGGCTGAGCGCCAGCGCCGACAAGGGCGTGCCCCAGAAGATGAAGCCAGTGATGAACATGGAAAGGCCCCCCAACAGGCCGCCGATCAGAGCGCGAACCATAATGCATCCCCCTTTTCCGATATGAAGCTGACGCATCAACGCAGGGCGGGCAACATCTTTCCCGTCCTGGCGGTCAGTCCTTGGGTCGCGCGGCCTTTTCGGCGATGCCCGACAGGCCTTCGCGCCGATCCAGTTCGTCCATCACCGCGTCGAGCGGTATGTCGAGATCGGCCAGCAGCATCATCAGGTGGAACAGCAGGTCGGCGCTTTCGCCGATCACGCCCGCGCGATCGTCCGCCATCGCGGCAATGACCGTTTCGACCGCTTCCTCGCCGACCTTCTGCGCGATTTTGGCGCGGCCTTTGGTGGTCAGCTTGGCGACATAGGAGGCCGACGGGTCGGCGTTCCGTCGTTGGCGGATGGTCTGTTCCAAAGTATGAAGGGTCGCGCGCATGGGCTGCATCAAGCTTTTCGCGCGCGACCCGTCAATCACTTATTTACGCTTGCGGCCAGCAAGGAACATTCGGCCGGCCAATACGGCCGCGCCCATGCCGAACAGCGCCATCTGTTCCGGTTCCGGCACCGGCGTGGGCGTGCCGCCCGACGAGCCGCCGGTGGAGCCGCCCGTGCCGCCGCCGGTGGACGAGCCGCCGCACTTGCCGAACCAGCACCAGAAGCTGGCATTGGCGGGCGCTGGTACGGCAGCGCTCATGAGGCCGGCAGCGCCGGCCATCAGAAGCATCTTAGGAATTTTCATGTCAAATCACCCCGTTTGCGTCAAACCTGTGATGGTGGAACGCGACCCGGAGATGGTTAAGCAGAGTTCATGCCATGCAGCAGAAATCTCGGCATTTCAGCGGTGCGCCATAGTTAACGGCGATTGCGAAAACATGGTTGCTGTAAAGTGGATCGACGCTTCACGCCGACCGTACCGGCACGCCCGCCGCCGCGAGCGCGTGATGGGCCTCAGCGATCGTATGTTGGCCGAAATGGAAAATGGACGCGGCCAGCACCGCGCTGGCATGGCCCTGCACCACACCCTCGACCAGATGGTCGAGCGTGCCGACCCCGCCGCTGGCGATCACCGGAATCGATACCGCGTCGGCGATGGCGCGGGTCAGCGCCAGGTCGTAGCCCCCCTTGGTGCCATCTCCATCCATCGAGGTGACGAGCAGTTCGCCCGCCCCCAGGTCCGCCAGGCGCAGGGCGTGTTCCAATGCGTCGATGCCGGTCGGCTGGCGACCGCCATGGGTGAAGATTTCCCACCGGCCTTCGCTCACTTTACGCGCATCGACGGACCCGACGATGCACTGGCTACCGAAGCGGTCGGCGATGTCGGCCACCAGTTCGGGGCGGGCGACCGCCGCGCTGTTGACCGCGACCTTGTCCGCGCCCGCCAGCAGCAGCGCGCGCGCATCATCCGGCGTTCGCACCCCGCCGCCCACGGTGACGGGCATGAAGCAGACTTCGGCGGTGCGGCGCACCACGTCGAGGATGGTGCCGCGCGCTTCATGGGTGGCGGTGATGTCGAGGAAGCAGAGTTCGTCCGCCCCGGCCGCGTCATAAAGCTTCGCCTGCTCGACCGGATCGCCGGCATCCTTCAGATCGACGAAATTGACGCCCTTGACCACGCGCCCATTGGCGACGTCGAGGCAGGGGATGACGCGGGTGCGGACGGTCATGCGACTGGTTTCCAATGCCCGTGGGATGTCACGTTACTCACGCCGCCGCCTTGGCGACCGCCAACGCGGTCTTGAGGTCCAGCCGCCCGTCATAGAGGGCGCGGCCGGTGATGACGCCTTCGATCCCTTCGTCGGCATGGAGGCTGAGGATGCGGATGTCCGCGATCCCCGCCACGCCGCCGCTGGCGATCACCGGAATGTCGGTGGCGCGGGCGAGATCGACGGTCGCGTCAATATTGCAGCCCTTGAGCATCCCGTCGCGGCCGACATCGGTGAAGAGCAGCGATGCGACGCCGGCATCCTCGAACCGACGGGCCAGGTCGATCACTTCCATATCGCTCTTTTCCGCCCAGCCGTCGGTCGCGACGAAGCCGTCGCGCGCATCGACCGCGACGACGATGCCACCGGGAAAGTCGCGCGCCGCCGCCTTGACGAAGGCGGGGTCTTTGAGCGCTGCGGTACCGATCACGATGCGCGAGACGCCGAGGTCGAACCAGCGCTCCACCGCTTCGCGATTACGGATGCCGCCGCCCAACTGGACATGGCCGGGAAAGGCTTCGACGATCTTCTCGACCGCCTGCGCATTGACGGCATGGCCGGCGAAGCTGCCGTCGAGGTCCACGACATGGAGATGCTGCGCGCCCGCTTGCGCGAACAGCAGCGCCTGCGCGGCGGGATCGTCGCCATAGACGGTGGCGCGGTCCATATCCCCCTCGGCGAGGCGGACGACCTGGCCGTTCTTCAGGTCGATGGCGGGAAAGACGATCAGGGACATTATGCGACTTCCAAAATTCCGGTCGGTTCGAGCTTGTCGAGAACCTGTTGCGCGAGGGTTCTCGACAGGCTCGAACCGAACGGATGTTGCATTATATCACGGCTTCCAATCCAGAAACCGCGCCATAAAGGCCAGCCCGTAACGCTGGCTTTTTTCGGGGTGGAACTGGCAGCCGATGATGGTGTCGCGCGCGACTGCGGCGACGAGAGGCCCGCCATGGTCGGTCGTCGCGGCGACATGGGCGGGATCGGCGGCCTCATAATGATAGCTGTGCAGGAAATAGGCCTCGCCGGCCTCGATGAGCGGCGGCGCGCCGTTCAGCACCACATCGTTCCAGCCCATATGCGGCACCTTCACGGCGGCGTCGGCTGGTTCGATCAGACGGACGGTGCCGGGAATCCAGCCCAGCCCCTCATGTCGGCCGAACTCCTCGCCCGCATCGGCCAGCAATTGCATGCCCACGCATACGCCCAGGAACGGCGCGCCGCGCCCGTTCACCGCCTCGTTCATGGCGTCGACCATGCCGGGGATCGCGACCAGCGCATCGCGGCAGGCGCGGAAGGCGCCCACGCCCGGCAGGACGATGCGATCGGCCCTGGCCACGACATCGGCGTCGGCGGTGATGGCGACATCGTGCGCGCCGGCCTTGCGCAGAGCATTATGGACCGAATGGAGATTGCCCGCGCCATAGTCGATCAGGGCGATCATGCGAGCAGGCTCTCCAGAGTGACGCCCGCCGCCGCGCGCACCGGGTTGAATGCGATCACCTCAGCCGTAGCGGCGCCGTTGACGACGAAAGGATCGGTCGCGGCCTTCGCCTCGATCGCCGCGCGATCGCCACGGGCCAGCAATATACCGCCGGTTCGCGGCTCACGGCGGCCGGCCAGAAGCAGCCAGCCATCGGCAATGCCGCGGTCCAGCCAGGCCCGATGATCCGCCAGATGGCCGTCCAGAATATCGGCCGGAGCCGTGTAGGTCAGCGATATGATGAACATGGGTCCGGCCTTTCGTTGCGCTGTTACAACATGCCCTTGGTCGAGGGAATCGCGTCCGCCTTGCGCGGGTCGATCTCCACCGCCTGGCGCAGCGCGCGGGCCAGACCCTTGAACGCGCTTTCGACGATATGATGGTTGTTGCTGCCATAGAGCAGCTCGATATGCAGCGTGATGCCGGCTGCCTGGGCGAAGCTGTGGAAGAAATGCTCCACCATCTCCGTGTCCCATTCGCCGACCTTGGTGACGGTGAAGGGCAGCTTGCACACCAGCCAGGGGCGACCCGAAATGTCGAGCGCAACGCGGCTCAGCGTCTCGTCCATCGGCGAATAGACCGATCCGTAGCGGCTGATCCCGCGCTTGTCGCCCAGCGCCTTCCCCAGCGCCTCGCCGATCGCGATCGCGGTATCCTCGGTCGTATGATGCTGGTCGATATGCAGGTCGCCGACCGTCTTGACGGTCATGTCGATCAGCGAATGGCGCGACAACTGCTCGATCATATGGTCGAGGAAGCCGATGCCCGTCGACACCGTATAGAGGCCAGTACCGTCGAGGTTGACGGTGACGTCGATCTGGGTTTCCGCCGTGTTGCGGTGAATCTCGGCCGTGCGCATGGCCGCCCTATAGCGCGTAGCGCCCGTCATGCAATCTGCCATGCAATCTGGGCGTGCAATCCGCCTGCGGGGGTTGACCGCATGTTTCGGGCCGTTAGGACATTGCGCCATGAGCGAAGATCTGCCCGACAGCCTGATTCCCTATGACGAAATCGTGCAGGAGGCCCTGCGCGCGGTCGTCGGCCGGGTGCTGGGCGAGGTGCAGCAGTCCGGCGGCCTGCCGGGCGCGCATCATTTCTACATCACCTTCAAGACGAACGCGCCGGGCGTCGATATCCCCAAGCATCTGGTGGAGCGCTTCCCGGATGAGATGACCATCGTCCTCCAGAATAAATATTGGGACTTGAAGGTCAGCGACCATCATTTCGAAGTCAGCCTGACCTTCAACCAGGTTGCGGCTCATCTCAACATTCCCTTCAGCGCGATCACCGCCTTCGTCGATCCGGCCGTCAATTTCGCGCTCCAGTTCCAGGTCGCGGCGGACGAATTGCCGCAGCCGCACGAGGAGGCGGAAAATGACGGCCCGCAGGTGACGGCCGAAGATGGCTCCAACGTGGTGACGGTGGACTTCGGGAAGAAGAAGTAGAGCTGTCCGTCGGCGGGGCATGTCGCGCCGTCGGTCATTGGAATTTTGCAGCCCTGCCTTACATGACAGTCTCTTGAGATTCTTTCTCAAAAGGAGACTATCCGCATGTCCGATACCCGTACCGAGACCGACAGCATTGGCGCCATAGAGGTGCCTGCCGACGCCTATTGGGGGGCACAGACGCAGCGGAGCATCGAGAACTTCCCTTTCGGTGACACCGAACGGATGCCGCTCGGCATCGTCCATGCGCAGGCGATCGTGAAGCAGGCGGCGGCGCGGGTGAACGGGACGCATGGGCTGGACGCCAGCCTCGTCGCCGCGATCGAGGATGCGGCGCAGCAGATCGTGTCGGGGGCGCTGGACGATCAGTTTCCGCTCGTCATCTGGCAGACCGGGTCGGGCACCCAGACCAACATGAACGTGAACGAGGTGATCGCGGGTTTCGCTAATGAGCAACTGGCGGGCACGCGCGGCGGCAAGAGCCCGGTCCATCCCAACGACCATGTGAATATGAGCCAGTCGTCCAACGACAGCTTTCCGACCGCGCTGCATGTCGCAACCGTGATGGCGACGCGCGACCGGCTGATCCCCGCGCTCGAAAAGCTAACGGCGGCGCTGACCGCCAAGGCGCAGGCCTGGAGCCATATCGTCAAGATCGGCCGCACCCATACGCAGGATGCGACGCCCCTGATGCTGGGCCAGGAATTTTCCGGCTATGCCGCGCAACTGGTCAGCGGCCGCGCGCGGATCGAGGGGGCGCTCAACGGCAATATCCGCAAGCTGGCGATCGGCGGCACGGCCGTCGGCACCGGCCTCAACGCGCCCCAAGGCTGGGCCGAGGATATGGTCGCGGCGATCAGCGATATCGCGGGCGCCCCGTTCGAAAGCGCGCCCAACAAGTTCGAGCAGCTCGCCGCCAAGGATGGGCTGGTCTTCTTTGCGGGCGCCTTGAGCACGCTGGCGGTGTCGCTGACGAAGATCGCCAACGACATCCGCTTCCTGGGATCGGGGCCGCGATCGGGTCTGGGCGAACTGGACCTGCCCGCGAATGAGCCGGGCAGTTCGATCATGCCCGGCAAGGTCAACCCGACCCAGTGCGAATCGCTGACCATGGTCGCGGCACAGGTGATCGGCAATGCGCAGGCCGTGACGATCGGCGGGATGCAGGGCCATTTCGAACTCAACGTGTTCATGCCGCTGATCGGCGCTAATGTGTTGCGCTCCATCCATCTGCTGAGCGTCGGCATGGAGAGTTTCGCAGAGCGCTGCGTCGAGGGTTTGGTCGCGAATGAAGCGCGGATCGCCGAGCTGGTCGATCGGTCGTTGATGCTGGTGACCGCGCTGGCCCCGGAGATCGGCTATGACAATGCCGCCGCCATCGCCAAGCACGCCCATAAGACGGGGCAGACGCTGAAAGAGGCAGGGCTGGAACTGGGGTTGGTGGACGAGACGACCTTCGACCGGCTGGTGCGGCCGGAAAATATGGTCTGATCCAGATCAACATGGCGGAACCGGCGGGCATCCGGTACATTAACCCTGTATGAAGAAAAAAGCCCTCACCCCCTCCGCCCCGTTGGTGACGATCCGTCCGCCCAAAAAGGCGGGCCTGCTGCGAAAAGCGGCGCGGGTCGGTGCCACGGTGGTCGCTGCGCGGGTCGCGGCGGCGACGGGCAAGAAGGGCGTGTTCGGCCTGATCGCGGGCGCAGGCGCCAAGCGCATCATCATGCGCTACCCCGCCGGCGCGCTGTTCGTGACAGGCGCCTATATGGCGGGCAAGCTGTATGAGGCCAAGCGCGAGGCGGAGCGTAAAAAGAACCTCAAACTGCTGCCCGACAAGAGCGGCGAGCCTATTCCGATCGAAAGCGCGCGCAAGGCCAAGGCCTAAAGCGCCGCCTGCCATTCGCGCACCGCGTCGATGGGCCAGGTCAGCATCAGGATGTTGAGCGTCAGATTGTCGCGGATCACCGCCAGCGCCAGCAATTCCAGCACGATCGCGAGCATGACCGTCACCCAAGTTGGCGCGCGGGCAGCGAACAGGAAGCCCAGCGTCATCATGCCGATATCGCTCATCGAATTCAGGATGGTGTCGCCGGAATAGCCGAGCGCGATCGTCGTGGCGCGATAGCGGTCGATGATGATCGGCGAATTTTCCAATATCTCCCATGCCGATTCGATCAGCACGGCCAGCGCCAGCCGAGGCCCGATCGGCCGGCGTTTCAGCAACAGGTGTGCGCCCGCGTAGAACAGGAAGCCGTGGATCACATGGCTGAGGCTGTACCAGTCGGCGATATGCTGGCTGTTGCCGCTGTCGAGCGCGCCGTGCCACAATTCGACATAGCCGCAGGTGCAGATGGGGGGGCGGCGCATCAGGAACAGGATGACGCAAGCGGCCAGTGCGATCAGGGCGGCGGCGATGAGGCCGCGCCGGTTGATCCTTTGTGTGCGTCGCATCGTCTCTCCCCAGCCCCCTCTTGCAAAATCGCGTTTCAGGCGTCACTAGCGGCCATGGCCGACACCCTTCCTTCAGAGACTCCCGATTTCAAGCGGCGGGGCGTTCTTTTCGTCCTTTCCTCCCCCTCCGGCGCGGGCAAATCCACCATTGCGCGCAAACTGCTGGCGGCCGAACCGGACCTGTCCATGTCGGTATCGGCGACCACGCGGCCGATGCGGCCGGGGGAGATCGAGGGCAAGGATTATCATTTCGTCGATCTGCAAGAGTTCCGCCGGATGACGAGCGACCATGAGTTTCTGGAATGGGCGCATGTGTTCGGCCAGCGTTACGGCACGCCACGTGGCCCGGTCGAGGCGATGTTGAAGGCTGGCCAGGACGTATTGTTCGACATCGACTGGCAGGGTGCGCAGCAATTGCACCAGATTGCCGGCGGCGACGTCGTCCGCATCTTCATCCTGCCGCCGTCCATGGAGGAGCTGGAGCGTCGCCTGCGCGGGCGGGCGACCGACAGCGAGGCGGTGATCGAGGGTCGCATGGCGCGCGCCGCGGGCGAGATCGCGCATTGGGACGGCTATGATTATGTGCTGTGCAATGTCGATGCCGAGGACTGCTTTGCACGGGTCCAGACGATCCTGCACGCCGAACGGATGAAGCGCAGCCGACAGACCGGCCTGATCGGCTTCATCCGCAAGCTGGGCCGTTACCACCAGGACGATTAAACCCGATCAAACCCGGCCGGGTCCGCCCAGTCGGGATGAGTCCAGGTCATCGCCTTGAACAAGCTGCCCATTTCGGCTTCGTCGGTCAGGCGGTGGCGGGCGGCGCCTATCTCCGCGGCGCGGGTGGGGGCGGTGCGGGCGAGCTGGTCGGCGCGGGCGTCGATGCCGAGCTGGCGCAGATAATCGCCCTGGCCGACCGGGCCATGGACACGCAGGCCCGCCTGGCGCGCCATATTGCCCAGCACGGTGAAATCGACATGGGTGGTCAGGTCCACTTCGCCCGGATCGGTGAAAGGATCGGCGAACTGGTGTCCCTTCACCGCCTGGAGGGTGTCGCCCAGCGCCGGGCCTTCATGGCCATAGTCGATGATGATGACGGCGCCGCCCTGCTTGGCGATGCGGTGGGCCAGCGCATAGGCGATGCCGGCGCCCACGATCGGCGATTCGAGGATCGCGCCTTCTGGGGCTTCCACGGCGAGCGGCGGCAGGCCCGATTCGATACGACGATAGCCGGGGACGGGCAGGAAGCGGCCCTCCGCCTCCCGGCTGACGACGACGCGCTCACGCCATTCGTCCCCGACGCGGATGCACTGGCGGACGGGCAGAGCGTCGAAAAATTCATTGGCGACGACCAGCAGCGGGCCGGTGTCGGGCAGGCTGTCGATGCTGTCATGGTGGACGGCATGGGGTAGCAGGGCCAGTTGGCGGCCGCGCAGCGCCGGGCTGGTTTCGACCAGATGCACTTTGGGGGCGAGCGCGGCGCGTTCCATCGCCCGCAGCGCGTCGGCCGCCAGGGTGCCGCGGCCCGGCCCCAGCTCGGCATAGACGGCTTCGGGGCGGCGGCCCGATCGCATCCAGACGTCGGCCAGCGCCAGGCCGACCAGCTCGCCGAACATCTGGCTGATTTCCGGCGCTGTGGTGAAATCGCCGTCCGCGCCTAGCGGATCGCGGGTGGCGTAATAATGCTGGTTCGCCTCCGCTATATAGTGCGCGACCGAGATCGGCCCGCCTGAAGCGATCTGCCGCGCCAGCCGATCGGCCAACGGCAGATCGGCCAAGGGTTTAGGCGACACTGTTCATCCCGGCGATCGGTTCCACCCGGACGCGGCGGCGGCCGGCGGTGACGATCAGATAGAGGCCGCCCAGGATCATCGGCACGCACAGCCACTGACCCATGTGCAGGCCGGTGCGCGCGGCGAACTCCATCAACTGGGCGTCGGCTTCGCGGACATATTCCACGCCGAAGCGGAAGCAGCCATAGCCCAGCAGGAAGAGGCCGACCAACATGCCCGGCTTGTAGCGCGCGCGTGTCTTCCAGAAGGCGAAGGCGAGGATGAGGAAGAGGACGACGCCTTCGAGCGCGGCTTCGTACAACTGGCTGGGATGGCGCGGCAGATCGCCGCCGGTGGGGAAGATCATACCCCAGGGCACGTCGGTTTCCTTGCCCCACAATTCGCCGTTCACGAAATTGGCGAGTCGGCCGAAGAACAGGCCGAAAGGCACGACGCAGGCGACATAATCATGGATGCGCAGCCAGCTCAGCTTTTCCTTCCACGCCATGTAGAGGATGCCGAGCGACACGCCGACCGCGCCGCCATGGAAGGACATGCCGCCATTCCACAGCTTGAAGATATCGAGCGGGTGGGCGAGGATTTCGGGCTGGTAGAAGATCACATAGGCGAGCCGCCCGCCGATGATGATGCCCAGCGTCGCATAGAAGATCATGTCGTCGGCATGGCGGCGGCCCATCGGCGAACCGGGCTGGGCGACCAGTTTGAGCAGATACCAATAGCCGATCAGGATGCCCGACAGATAGGCGAGGCTGTACCATTTGAGCGTGAAGAAGCCCAGATTGAGGGCGACGGGGTCCAGCCCCAGATCTTCAAAGCGAATGGCGCCCGAAGCGGCGGCGGCAAGGTCCAGGATCAAAACAACGTCCCCTTGGGAATTGGATTGCGGGCATAGAACAAGCGGCGGCCAAGATGAAGGGGGGACGAGGATTTGGTGATGTCGGCGCGTCGCGCAGGGTCCGATTGCGCGCCACGGCCGAAGTTCACACCGTTGTCGGGTGATTTGCGCGAAAAGCGCCGCCGACGCGCCTGCGACGCTATCGCGAGGCTACAGGTGGGGAAGTTCGGGGTCAGGATTGGGTCACATCGACGCCACACCGACGCGCCGGGTTCGCGCCATCTTTGCGCCATGGGTGCGATGGGCCAGCGGTTGGCAGGCCTGGGGAGTGGCTGGTCCATCGGTGAGGGTAAACCAGAGAATGGCGGAATAGGAAAGACTGTGGCGTGGGGGAGCGAAAACGGACTGGATGCCTGTCCGCTGACGGGGTGAGTGATGGCCATAGGCGACCATTTGCGGTTTTCAAAATATGCGGGCGTCATTACTTGGAAGCGGCCATTCCACTTATCGTCACCCCAGCGAAGGCTGGGGTCTCAGGCGGTCAGAAAATAACGTCTGACATATCGCGCCAACCTGGATTGCTCTCTTCCACAAGCCGGATTTTCCATTCCCGCTTCCAGGCTTTGAGTGCTTTCTCGCGGGCGATAGCGAGCGTGATGTCATCATGTGGCTCGACCAGAACCAGGCGGGTCAGCCCGTATGTCTTGCAAAAAGCCGATCCAGTGCCGTTTCGATGTTGTTCGGCGCGCGCAGCGATGTCGGCTGTGACGCCGATATAAAGAACGCCCCTCGGCTTGTTGGTCATGATGTAGGTGTAGCCGCCCCGTGCCATGTCCCACCGTAGCGCACCGCCGCCTGAGACCCCAGCCTTCGCTGGGGTGACGGTGAATTTTATGCTCGCTCTACGGCATTTGCGCCCGTAAATCCGCCATTCCCCTCTGCACCCAAATCAGTCCCTCGCGCCCGCATCCTCCAGCCCCTTCGCCGCGCGCACGCCCTGGCGGCCGTGCTGTGCCAATGCTTGTTTCAGCGCGGTCGGATGTGGAGCGATCAGGAAGCCGAAGCTGACCGTACCATGTTTCGTTTCGACGGCATGGTGCAGGCGGTGGGCCTGGACGATGCGCTTCATGTAGCGGGAGCGGGCGACATAGCGGTGCTTCACCCGCTGATGCACGATGATGTCGTGAAAGCCCAGATAGATGGCGCCATAGGCGGCGATGCCCGCGCCGACCGCGGTCGCCCAACTGCCCCAGCCCCATTGCACGCCACCGAGCAGCAGCAGGATGGAGGGCAGGGCGAAGATCACGAAATAGAGGTCGTTCGCTTCCCAAAAGCCGGTACGCGGGCGGTGGTGGCTGGCGTGGAGGAACCAGCCGGGGCCGTGCATCACCCAGCGGTGCATGACATAGGCAAAGCCCTCCATCGCGGTGAGCGTGGCGAGGAAGATGAGGCAGAGGGCGATGGGCGACATGCTGACGCATATAGGCGCTGTGGCGGGACGAGGCGACCCTCCTATCATTCCTATGGACAAATTGCGTTATGGCCAGTCGGTCCTAAGGCGGGCTGGATGGCGTGTCCGGGGCGTGGTGGATGACGCGCTGCGGGTAGGGAATGGCGATATCATTGTCGCGAAACAACTGCCAGACGCGGCCCAATACGTCCGACTTCACATTGCCCACGCCGCCTTCGGGATCGCTGATCCACACCAAAATGTCATGCTCGACCCGGCTTTCGCCAAAGCCGGTGAGCCAGACATTGGGCTTGGGATTGCGCAATACGCGGGGGCTGTCCTGCGCGGCCTGGAGCATGAGTTGCTGGGCGAGTTGCAGATCGGAGTCGAAGGCAATGCCGATAGGGATGCGGACGCGGACGTTGCGGTCGGAATAGGACCAGTTCTCCACCTCCTGCGTCATCAGATTCTCGTTGGGAATCAGATGTTCCTTGCCGTCGCGGGTAATGACGGAGACGGCGCGGACGCCGATCTTGTTCACCCAGCCGAAACTGTCGCCCACGACGATGACGTCGCCCGGCTTGATCGATCGGTCCATCAGCAGGATGATGCCGGCGATGAGGTTGCCGAAGGTTTTTTGCAGGCCGAAACCGATGGCAAGACCCAGCGCGCCGGAGAATACCGCGAAGGCGGTAAGGTCGATGCCCAGCAAGTCGACGCCGATGAAGAAGGCGGCGACGACCACGGTGATGGCGGCGAGTTTCTGCGCCAGCAGCTTTTGCGTCGGATCGAAGCCGTCGGTCTTCTGGATCGAGCGGCCGATCACCCGGTTGGCCAGGCGCACCGCGGCGAATAGCGCGACGCAGGTGGCGGCGATCGAGAGCAGGCCGAGCAGGGTGATGCGCCGCTTGCCCAGGGTGACGCCGATCCGGTCGAGCATTTCGCCCACCGGGGCGATGCCGCCGCTGCTGCCCGACACGATCAGGATGAAGAGGATGAGCGCGAGTGGGGCGACCGCCCAGCGCGGGATGGCGAGGCCGCGCAATATATGGGTGGCGAGCAGCGCCACTGCGCCGCCCAGCATGGCGCCGACGACGAGATGGGCGATAGAGCCGGTCGGCCAGAGGATGAGCGCCAGCGCCAGCAGCAAGGCGGCGACGCCGTGGCGCAGGATGGCGCGGACATGGCCGGCCAGCGCGTCGCCCAGCGGCGGCAGGCGATGGCGCAGGCGCGGGGCGAGGGCGCGGCCGATGGCCCAGGCGGCGGCATAAAGCACAATGGCGAGCAGCAGCGCGACCATCGGGTGGACGATGTCCGGGTCGCCGGGCAAGAGCGCCAGCAAATGGGTGGCGCCAGGGGTCATCGGCGGGGTCATTTTCTAGCCGGCGTCCCGTATCGCCCGGAAGCGGTCGAGGCCGGCGTCGAGGTCCGCGATCAGGTCGGCCGGGTCTTCCAGGCCGATATGGAGGCGGATCGCCGGACCTTGCGCGCTCCATCGTGTGGCGCTGCGGTAGCGGGCGGGATCGACGGGCAGGGCCAGGCTTTCGAAGCCGCCCCAGCTATAGCCGATGCCGAAATGGGCGAGGCCGTCGATCAGGGCGGCGCGAGCCGCATCGTCGCCGCCGTTCAGGATGACGGTGAAGAGGCCGGTCGAACCGCTGAAATCCCGTTGCCACAGCGCGTGGCCGGGGCAGTCGGGGAGCGCCGGGTGGAGGACGCGAGCGACGTCCGCCTGGGCGCTGAGCCAGCGGGCGATGGCGAGCGCGCTGTCCTGATGCTGTTGCAGCCGCAGCCCCAGCGTGCGCAGGCCGCGGCTGGCCAGCCAGGCGTCGTCGGGGCTGACCATCTGGCCGAAGACATAGGCGGTCTGGCGGATTTTGGCGAACCAGTCGGGGGTGGCGGTGACGGAGCCCATCATCACGTCGCTATGGCCGACGATATATTTGGTGCAGGCGAGGATGGAGATATCGACGCCATGGCTGAGCGCCGGGAAATAGAGCGGCGTCGCCCAGCTATTGTCGAGCAGGGTGACGACGCCGTTCGTCTTCGCCCAGGCGGTCAGCGCAGGGATATCCTGCACCTCGAAGGTCAGGCTGCCGGGGCTTTCGAGGAAGAGGGCACGGATCGGGCCGCCTTCAAGATAGACATCAAGTGAGACGGCTGTGGGATCATAATAGATCGTTTCGATACCGTAATTATCCAGCAATTGCGTGCAGAAATTGCGGGTCGGGTCATAGGCGCTGTCCACCATCAGCAGCCGGTCGCCGGGCTTGAGGACGGCCATCAGCGCGCAGGCGATCGCCGCGACGCCCGACGGGTAGAGCATCGTGCCTTCCGCGCCCGGCTCCATTTCGGTGAGCGCGTCGGCAAGGGACCAGGCGGTCGGCGTGCCCTTGCGCCCGTAGAAAAGCCGTTCGTGGGTGCTGCTGCCCGCGGCTTTGCGCAGATGGGCGACATTGTCATAGAGGATGGTCGAGGCGCGCCAGACAGGCGGGCTGACGATCGCGCCGGGCTGGCCGGGCATCCCGGTCCATTCGGGCTTGCGGCCGGCTTGCGCGAGTTTGGTGAGGGGCCTGCGCCCATCCTTGCCGGAAGCGTCTTCGCTCATGCTGCGCCCGTCGCCTTGGGCGTGACCGGGTCGAAGCCCCATTCCGACCAGCTCCCGTCATAGAGGGTGACGGCGTCGTTGCCGAGCGTTTCGAGGCCCGCGAGCAGGATCGCGGCGGTGACGCCGCTGCCGCAGGTTGTGATGACCGGAGCGGCCGGGTCGATGCCCGCGCCCTCGAACAGCGCGCGCAGTTCGTCGCCCGCCTTCATGCTGTTGTCCGGATTGAACAGCGCGGAGGAGGGGAGGTTGCGCGATCCGGGGATGTGGCCCGACGCCATGCCGGGGCGCGGTTCGGCCTCTGCGCCCGTGAAGCGGCCCGCGCCGCGCGCGTCGAGCACCTGTTCCGCGCCGCTCGCGACATTGGCGATCAGGTCCGCCTTGGTGCGGACCTGGCCGGCTGCGCGACGGGCGATGGCGGTGCCGGGGGCGGGCGTTGCCGCGCCGCTCTGCGTCGGGCGGCCCTCCGCCAGCCATTTGGGCAGGCCGCCGTCGAGGATCGCTGCGGATGCGCCCAGGCCGTAAAGGCGCATCATCCACCAGCCGCGCGCGGCGCTGTGGGTGGGGCTGTTGTCATAAACGACGATGCGGCTGTCGGGATAGATTCCCAGCGCCTGGACACGCTGCGTCATGAGATCGTCGGAGGGCAACATGCCGGGGGTCGGGTCCGCGGGATCGTTGAGCGTCGGCAGGTCGAGAAAGACCGCGCCGGGGATATGGGCGGCTTCATATTCGGCGCGCGGGTCGCGCGGGGTGCCGGGCAGGAACAGGCTGGCGTCGAGGATGACGAGGTCGGGCTGGCCAAGCTGGGCAGCGAGGTCTGCGGTGGACAGGAAAATGGTCATGCGGCATCCTTCGGCCCTTGTTCGCGCCTGTCTTAGAGCGGGACGGCAAGGGATTAAAGGGCGTTGCGCCTATCAGGCCGGCGTAAGTTCCGCCGCGGCGCGGGCGGCGGGGCGGCGATATTGGCGCGGGCCCTGGTCCAGGCGGAGCGGGGCGAGGCGCTCGGCCGGCGGCTCCTGCTCCTGCCCGACGATGAAGGCGCGGGCGGTGCGGCCCTGTTCGACCGGATCGCCATCCTGCGGCCCCCAGCGATAGGCGGCGTCGAAGGCGGCCAGCGGGATCAGCAGGCTGCGCTGGCCCATCGTCACCGGCACGATCTGGTCGGGCGACAGGCGCAGCTCGCCCGCAAGCTGTAGCGTTTCGCCCGATGCGATTGATACGGCGCTATGCAGTGGCAGGCCATCGTCGCCGGTGAAGAAGCCGTTGAGCAGGGCCTGCTGCTGCGCGCCGCCATTGCCCAATATGCCGCGCACCAGCACGTCCTGCGCCGGGCGGTCGCCGCGATTGTGCAGGATCAGGCTGTAGCTGATCGTGACGCCCATCAGCGAATAGCGCGCCTGCGACACGGTCATGTCCATGTCGAGCCAGGGACGCTCGGCCGGGGCGGACGTGGGCGCGCGCGCGGTGGCGGGGGCGGCGGGGGTGAGTCGCACGGTGTCGGCAGGCGGTGGTGGCGCGGCGGGCGGGGCGACTGGATCGGCTAAGGGTTCCGCAGCCGGTTCGGCGAGCGGTTCCGCGGTCGGACGGCGGCGGCGTAGCATAAAGGCGGCGGCCAGCACGGCCAGGGCGAGCAGGCCGCCGATGATCCAGGGCAGGGACAGGGGACTGGCGTCTTCCGCCGTCGGGGCGGGCGCGGCGGCCGGTTCCGGACTGTCCGTGGCATTGGTCGCGGGCGCGGGAGGTGGCTGGAGCGTTGGCGCGACCGGGGCGCTGGCGTTGGCCGGGGCGTCGTCGGGCGCGGGCTGCGCCGGCGTGGCGGCGGCGGGTGCGGCTTCGGGCTGGCGCGTCGGCTGCGCGGGCGGCAGCGTCGCGCGATCGGTGGGACGCGGCGTGAGGGGCGTTTCCGACGGCGTCGCAGGTGGGGCAGGGCGCGGGCGGCTGGGCTGCGGCGTCGGCTGCACCGTGACGGGCGGCAGCGTCACCGTGGGTGCTACGACCGGGGGCGTAACGCTGGGCGTGACGGGATCGCGATAGACGTTGAGTTCCGGACCCTGCCGGTTGGGATTGGGCGCGGGCGTCGTGTTGGCGGGCGGCAGTTGGAAGCCGGGGGCGGTTTCCGATGCTTGCTGGGCATGGACGGGCGCGGCGGACAGCGCAGTAAATGCCAGCAGCAGCACGGCGAAAGACGACGGACGAATGTAAGACCCCATGGTCCTGCCAAGGCATAAGAATGGCTGAACCGCAAGTGAACAATGCAGGCCGATGACATCAGGCGTGCAATCGCGTAGATGGCCGGGCATGACTGACCTTCCCACCGCGCCCCTGCATCTGGGGCAGAGCAGCGCCCTTCCCGCCAGCCCGGAAGCGGCCGTGCTGGATTATGTGCCCAATCCGCGCCCCGGCAAACCCTATCTGGTGCGCTTCACCGCGCCCGAATTCACCTCGCTCTGCCCGGTGACCGGGCAGCCCGATTTCGCCCATCTGGTGATCGATTATGCGCCGGGCGCGACGATCGTCGAATCGAAATCGCTCAAGCTGTTCCTGGGCGCGTTCCGCAACCATGCGGCGTTTCACGAGGATTGCACCGTGGGCATTGGCGAGCGGTTGTTCGCCGAAATGGACCCTGTCTGGTTGCGCATCGGCGGATACTGGTATCCGCGCGGCGGCATCCCGATCGACGTCTTCTGGCAATCGGGCGAGCCGCCAGCGGGCCTGTGGCTGCCGGCGCAGGATGTGCCGGGATATAGAGGGCGGGGGTAAATCCCGAACGGAGATGGGGCGGGTCGGCCCTGTTTGACCAACGGACAACAGGGTTCGACCAACGACATGCCGGCCGTACGCCATCGCTTGACCGATGCAGCGAAACGGCCGATCCCGCGTTTATTGCGCGTGAGACATGATTTCATGCGCTCCCAAGACGTGTCGGAGTCTTCATCCTATGCCCCTCAAGACCATCCTGCCGCTGCTGATCGCGGCTGCGCCCATCGCCATTGCGGCCCCCGCCCTGGCGCAAAGCGCGCCAACGCCCGGTTCCACGCCCACCGGCCCCGCCGCCGGGATCACCACGCAATTGCCGCGCGGCGCGGCGCCCAGCCATTATGCGATTCAAGTGACGCCCGATGCGGCGAACCTGAAATTCAGCGGCAAGGTGACGATCGATGTCAGCGTCGCGACCGCGCTGCCGGCGCTGGTGCTGAACGCCGCCGACCTGACCGTTTCGTCCGTGATGCTGACGCCGGCAAAGGGCAAGGCGATCAAGGGCGCCGCCCGGATCGACGCGGACGCGCAGACCGTCAGCCTGGATTTCGGCAAACCGATCCAGCCGGGCAGCTACAAGCTCGACATCGTTTATGCCGGCATCATCAACCAACAAGCGAACGGCCTGTTCGCGCTCGACTATACCGACAATGCCGGCGCGGCGAAGCGCGCGCTCTTCACCCAGTTCGAAGCGCCCGACGCACGCCGCTTCGTGCCGAGCTGGGACGAGCCGAGCTATAAGGCGACGTTCGACCTGTCCGCGGTCGTTCCCGCCGACCAACTGGCGGTCGGCAACATGCCGGTCAAGGCGACTAAGGATCTGGGCGGCGGCAAGAAGCTGGTGACGTTCGGCACCAGCCCCAAAATGTCCTCCTACCTGCTGTTCTTCGGGCTGGGCGAACTGGACCGGGCGACCAAGATGGCGGGCAATACCGAAGTCGGCGTGATCGTCGGCAAAGGCAATACCGGCAAGGCGCAACTGGCTCTCGATGCGTCGGCCAGCATCCTGCCCTATTTCAACGATTATTTCGGTACGCCCTATCCGCTGCCCAAGCTGGATAATGTCGCTGGCCCCGGCCAGAGCCAGTTTTTCAGCGCGATGGAGAATTGGGGGGCGATCTTCACCTTCGAGCGCGCCTTGCTGGTCGATCCGCGCTTCACGTCGGAAGCGACCAAGCGTCGCATCTACGAAACGGTCGCGCATGAAATGGCGCATCAGTGGTTCGGCGACCTCGTCACCATGGCCTGGTGGGACGATCTGTGGCTGAATGAGGGGTTCGCCAGCTGGATGGCGACCAAGGTGACCGACAAGCTGCAACCCGACTGGGAAATGCTGCTGACCCGCGTGGACGGGCGCGAGGCGGCGATGAGCCTCGATTCGCTCGCCACCACCCATGCCGTTGTGCAGAAGATCACCACCGTCGATCAGGTGAACCAGGCGTTCGACGCCATCACCTATCAGAAGGGTGAGGCGGTCATCACCATGCTGGAAGGCTATGCCGGCGAGGACGCATGGAAGGCGGGCATCCAAGCCTATATGAAGGCGCATGCCTACGGAAACACCGTGACCGACGACCTGTGGAAATCGGTCGAGGGCGCGGGCGCCACGGGGCTGGTTTCGATCGCGCATGACTTTACGTCGCAGCCGGGCATCCCGCTGGTCACCGTCGACAGCGCGGTCTGCAAGGGTGGATCGACCGTCCTGACGCTGAGCCAGGGCGAATTTAGCCGCGACCAGAAGAGCAAGACGCCGCTGCGCTGGAACGTGCCGGTCAAGGCGCAGACCATCGGCGGCGAAGCGCAGCGTCTGATTTTGCAGGGCAAGGGCACGGTAACGCTGCCGGGCTGCGGCGCCTATGTCGTCAATGCGGGGCAGACGGGCTATTATCGCTCGCTCTATCCGGCGGCCAATGTGAAGGCGCTGGCGAAGGATTTCACCAAGCTGGCCAGCATCGACCAGACCGGCTTGCTTGCGGACAATTTCCAACTGGGGCTGGGCGGCTATCAGCCGATCGGGCTGGCGATGGACCTGGTGGACGCCGTGCCCGCCACCGCCAGCCCCGCCGTGCTGGCGGAGGTGCCGGAGTATATCGCCAGTGCCCATGCGATGCTGGAAAGCGACAAGGCGGCGCAGGCGCGCGTCGCCGCCTATGGTTCGGCCAAGCTGGGGCCGGTGCTGGCGGGGATCGGCTATGACGCCAAGCCGGGCGAGGCGGCGCAGGCGCCGGTGCTGCGCCAGGCGCTAGTGGCGACGCTGGGCGACATGGGCGACAAGGCCGTGGTGGCGGAAGCCAATCGCCGCTTCGCCCAACCGGCGCTGCTCGATGGGCCGCTGCGCAACACATGGCTCTCGATCATCGCCAAAAATGCCGATCAGGCGACCTGGGACAAGCTGCGCGCGATGGCCAAGGGCGCGGCGACCGACCTGGAAAAGAGCAGCACCTATGCGCTGCTGGGCGGCGCGAAGGACGAAAAGCTGGCGGCGCAGGCGCTCGACCTCGCCATGACCGATGAGCCGGGCAAGACCACGAGCGCGGCGATCATCAGCGCTGTGGGTTCCGAGCATCCGATGCTGGCGGTCGATTATGTGCTGGCGCACCGCGCGCAATATGAGGCGCTGATCGACGTGTCGGCGCGGAGCCAGGCGCTGGCGCGCCTCGGCGGCGGGTCGGCCGATCCGGCGATGGCGACCAAGCTGGACGCCTATGCCACCCAATATCTGACGCCCGAATCGCGCAAGGTGGTGGATCGCGCCATCTCCGCGATCAAGACGCGGATCGAGACGCGGAGCCGGTTGCAGGCGCCGCTGACCGCCTGGTTCGCGGGCAAGAGGTAGGAAATAAAAAGGGCGGCTCGAAAAAAAGGGCCGCCCTTATTCCAGCCGGTTACTGCGGCAACCCCAGCGCCTTGGCGATGTCGTCCCAGGCGACCAGTTTGAAATTCTGGGCCGCCGCCGCATTATGGCCGTCCTGCGCAATGAACAGGCCGCCCGGATAGGCAGGGCCGAAATCGCCCAGCATCAGTTCGATGCCGTCGGTTTCCTCCGACCCGCCAACGACCCCGTCGACCACGCGGAAGCGGCCGACATAGGAGTCGTCGCTCAGCTTGTAGACGACATAGGCATTGTCGCCCTGGCTGGAGACGAGGACATAGCCGTCCTTGTCGCCCACGGGCGCGATGGCGAGGCCTTCGGCATCCATGACCAGGTTCTTGTCATCGGCCGCTGCGATCTTGGTCGGCATGGTCGATCCGGCGGCGCGCGCGTCGAAGCGCCAGAGGCCGACATCCTCCTCCGCCACATAGAGGGTGCCGGTGCGGTCATCGACGGCGCAGCCTTCCGACTGGGTGCCGAGCTTCATAGTGCGGACGATCTTGCCGCTGGGCGTCGCGCTGTTGGCGTCGATCGCGACCTGGTTGATCGTGCCGTCCTTCAGCACGATGAAGGCGGACAGGATGCCCGCGTCCCGGCCAAGGCAGACGCCATAGGCTTCGCCCGCGCCGCCATCGACCTTGCCCAGCGCGGTCAGTGTCGCGGTGGCGGGGTCGAGGCGAAAGAGCGCGATCTTCGCATGGGCGATGTCGTTGCGGTCGCTGGCGGCCACCAGGATGCCGGGCGCTCCGCCGATCGCCACGCCGTCCTTCAGATCGACATTGTTGACCCGGCCGGCGTCCAGAAAGGCGCGGGTCTTGCCGTCGAGGCCATAGACATAGAGGCCGGCTTTCTTGTCGGTGCCCACGATCAGGCTTTGCGCCGGGTTGGCGGCGTTGCGCCAGATCGCCGGATCGTCTGCCGCGTCGGCGTTCGCGGTGCCGACCGGGGTGGTTTCGCCGCGCGCCGTAACCGACACGGCGGGGGTCGCATTGGCGATGCGAACGGCGACCGGAATTTCCACTTCGGCGGTGGCGCAAGCGGACAATGTAATAAAAGCGAAACAGGCAATCATCGAACTATAATATATATTGCACGATCCGGTCATGGAAGCCTTTTCGTGGTTGATGATGGGGTCAGATATCGGAGCATGAAATGACGCTCTTCTTTTTCGGATCATTTTATCAGAAGTCCTGTTTCCATGTGGCGGTGGAATGCTACAGAACGGTATCGCGGGTCAATTAAACTATTTGGAAACAGCGGATGCAAAGAATTGCGACCATGGCGCGGTTGACCCGGTTGCGCCGGATGAATTGCGCCAGAGCAAGCTGCATTCAATGATACAGGGCGCGTGCTTTAAGTTCTGGTTATCGCATCGTTTTAAGCAAAAATCGGTCCCTGCTTTCCTGCACGACGCTCCAAATACTGGTTTTAAGCGATGTAGCAGCCGCAGCGCCATTTCATTGCCGGCGACCCGTATTGAGATGGGCGGCGACAGCATCGACGCTGTCGCCCACGACATCGACCGCTTCCGCCAATTCTTCCGGCGATACGTCGAAGCGGGAGGTCCAGTAGAGGATCGCCGCTTCATTATCCAATGTGACGCGGTCTGCTTCCATGTCCGGGTCGCTGATCTTTGGTGCCTGTCTCATAGGACAGATACAAACGCATAAATGGCGGCGCTTTTCCGCTTCCCTTTGGGACAGGTGACCGGGGAAGGCTTAGCTGAGCGGGCTGCTGGCCCAATTTTTGAGCTTGGCGTAGAGCGCGGCGATAACCCCGGCGAAGATCAGGATCGCGAGCGGCACGGCCAGATGATTTTCCGCCACCAGCGCCAGAGGCGCATCGCTGTCGGTGCTGGCGACGATGCCGGCGAAGGCGACGCCGAACAGGCTTTCGCCGACGATGAAGCCGGTGGCCATCAGCACGCCCATGCGTTCGGCGAATTCCGGGTTCGCCTGGCGCAGCGACCAGCGGTTGTAGAAATGTCCGATCACCGCGCCGACGGGGATCAGCAGGGTCAGCGCCATCGGCAGGTAGATGCCCATGCCGACCGCGAGCGGGGGCAGGCGCAGCTTGCCCGCCCGGCCCAGCAGTTCATCGACCAGCACCACGACCGCGCCGATCCCCGCGCCGATGCCGATCAGCCCCCAGTCGAGATCGCCGCCCAGCACGCCCTTGGCCAGCGCGGAGATGAGCGCCGCCTGCGGCGCGGGCAGCGCGTTCGGCCCGGCGCCGGGCGCGCCGGCGAAACCGAAGGCGCTGTTGAGCAGGTCGAGGACCGGCGGAATCACCAGCGCGCCGAACAATACGCCCAGGATCAGCGCGATCTGCTGCTTCCACGGAGTCGCGCCGACCAACTGGCCGGTCTTGAGGTCTTGCAGATTGTCGTTGGAGATGGTCGCGATGCCGAACACGATCGCGGTGGTGAACAGGGCATAGGCGATCAGTGCCTGCGTCTGCTGCGGGTCGCCGCCGCCCGATCCGTAGATGGCGGCCAGCATCAGCGACGCGCCCAGCACGGCGAGGATGCCGACGCCCGAAATCGGGCTGTTCGACGCGCCGATCAGGCCCGCCATATAGCCGCAGACCGACGCGATGATGATGCCCGCGACCAGCACATAGGCCAGCGTCAGGCCGATGATCGGCACCGGATTGTCGGCGATCGGGCCACCCTGGGCGAAGATCCAGAGCAGGAAGCCGATGGGGACGAGCGCGGCGAGGATCGTGCCGCCGACGATGGAGATGGGCAGGTCGCGCTCGGTCAATTCCAGCATCGCGCCATTGCCCGACCGGCGCGCGGCGTTGGCGACCAGCGCGGAGCGGATGCCGCTGACGATCGGGCCGAGGATCTTGAGCAGGGTCCAGATCGCGGCGACGCCGATCGTGCCCGCGCCGATGAAACGCGCCTTCGTGCGGAAGGTAGTGCCGACCAGATCCGCCAGGTCAGCGCCGGCGGGGACGGGGGTGGTGAGATATGGCACGATGCCTACCCAACTGATGAGCAGGCCGATGAACATGGCGACGCCGACCGAGAAGCCGACGAGATGGCCGACGCCGATCAGCGCCATCGAAAAGCTGGTGGAAACCGACGTCGCGCCCGCGCCGAATTTGAAGAAGGTGGCGGCTTCTTCGGCCAGGATTTTCGTCTTGGCGATGATCGAGAAGCTGGCGGCGGCGATCGCGCTGGCGACGATCGCGGCGAGGCCGCGGCGGTTTTCCTCCAGCCCCTCGCGCGAACCCGCGCCGACCTTCAGCACTTCGGCGGCGGCGACGCCTTCGGGATAGGGGAGGTCGGAACCGGTGACGAGCGCGCGGCGCAGCGGCACCGAATACATGACGCCCAATATGCCGCCCAGCGCGATGGTGCAGGCCGACAGCCAGTAGGGAAAGCCCTGCCACCAGCCGATGATGACCAGGCCCGGCAGCACGAAGATGATCGCCGAGAGGGTGCCCGCGGCGGACGCGATCGTCTGGACGATGTTGTTTTCCAGGATCGTGCCGGTCGAAAACAGCCGCAGCACCGCCATGGAGATGACGGCCGCGGGGATGGAGGTAGCGAAGGTCAGGCCGATTTTGAGGCCGAGATACACATTTGCCGCGGTGAAGATGAGGGTGATGAGCGCGCCGAGAATGACCCCGCGCAGCGTCAGTTCGGCCATCGCGCCGGTTGGCGCTCCCCGGCCCTTGGCTTCCATTGTCACCCGTCGTCCCCTTGGCTTGGCGCTTATATAGTGGCTGGTAATAATGTTGCTTGGCTGTGGATCAATCAGAAAGTGCGATCAGGATGCGTTTGGACGCGCGCCGGTCGTGGGGGCGGCATGGTCGAGCCAGTCGTCCACCAGCCCTGTCCAGCGCTGATAGCCGCGCGCGTTCATGTGCAGTCCGTCGGGGCGGAAGAGCGAGGCGTCGGGCAGGCCATCGCGCGCCAGCAGCACGGCGCCGACGTCGATATAGGAGAAGCCGTCGCGCTTGGCGCGCGCGGCGATGGCGGCGTTGACCTGCGCCATCTTTGGCCAGAGCGTCCAGCGGATCGGGCTGGGCTTGAGCGAGAGCCAGGCGATGGCTGCGCGCGGATAATCCGCGCGCAGCCGCTTGAGCAGAGCGAGGATGTCGCGCGACACGGCATCCGGCGTCGCACCGGCGGCCAAGTCGTTCTCCCCCACATAAACGACCACCGAGCGGGGCGGGACAGGCGGCAGCAGCCGCCTGTAATAATGGAGGACATGGGCGGTGGTCGCGCCGCCGAAGCCGCGATTGACGGTGTCGATATCGGCGAAGCTGCCCGCTATGTCCCACAGCCGGATGCTGGAACTGCCCAGAAACAGGGTGGCGTCGCGCACAGGCGTACTGGCGCTGTTGGCTTTGGCGAAAGCCTCCACCTCGTTGGAGAAGGGGAAGGTCGGGTCGGCATTGGGAACGGGGGCAGGGCGAGCAGGCGGCGGCGCGGCGATGGCGGGGACCGCCAGCGCGCAGGCGAGCAATGTCGGCAGCGCCGTCCGGCGCAGGCCCGCGCCCTTAATGGCGGTGGAGCGGGCGCAGGCGATATTTGCCGTCCGCATAGGGGCCGAACATGCCGGTGATGGCGGGATGATCGACCGGCTCGTCGCTGTCGTCGGTGACCAGATTTTGCTGGCTGACATAGGCGACATAGCTGGATTCGCCATTTTCGGCGAGCAGATGATAGAAGGGCTGGTCCTTGTCGGGCCGCGCGGTTTCGGGAATCGCCTCATACCATTCCTCGCTATTGGCGAAGACCGGATCGATATCGAACACGACGCCGCGAAAGCCGAACAGGCGATGCTTGACGACATCGCCGATATTGAAGCGGGCATGGACGATCGGCGGGGCGATGACGCCGGCGCCGAAAATCTGAATCGTGTCTTTCATCCCCCCAATTTAGGATGCTGCTGCGCGGACACAAGAAAAATACCGGAAAGGCCGCTTGGCAAGTATGATTTCATTCGCTAATGGCCGCCCCTCGACCGGGACGGCGCAGGCTGGACCTTCTGCGGAGAGGTGGCAGAGTGGTCGAATGCACCGCACTCGAAATGCGGCGTGCCCGAGAGGGTACCGTGGGTTCGAATCCCACCCTCTCCGCCAACATCTCAATGCGAATCAATGAGGTGGGCCTCGCGAGGCCAGAAAATCCCCAGGTTCCGCGCGGTTTTGCCAGTGGCGACCGAACCTCAGAGACTGCCGAAATCGCCGAAATCGGTCTCTGACCGGCTTTTGTCTCTTTTCACCCGAACCTCGTCGGAAAAGGTTCGGTCTCCAGAAACGACGTAAATCCAAGGTTTTCTGGCTTTCGTTCAACCAAACCTTTTGCGCCCAATCTCGGCAGGCAAGCGGGAATGCAACTGGTGGTATTTGCTCGCGGCAGCAGCCAAAAGCCACGCAGTCTGCTATGGATCCCGGCATGACGACCCGCAGAGCTATCGACAGCTTCACTGAAATCGCCACTCTGCGCATCGAGCTTATGGGCTCCGATCCGCTGATCTGGCGCGTGGTTGAAGTGCCTACGTCCATCACCCTGAAGGTGCTGCACGATATTGTTCAGGTCTCGATGGGCTGGTGCGATTATCACCTCTGGGAGATGGTGATCGACGGGAAGACCTACGGCCTGCCGATGGACGAGGACTTTGGTACCGCGCCCCGGAAGGTGGCAGATAGGGTTCGCTTGCGTGATGTGCTGACAGGCGACACCACCCGGATCGACTACATCTACGATTTTGGCGACAGCTGGGAGCACAGCCTCGTTGTCAGCGACGTCCGGGCAGGCGCGCCCGGAACTGGCTATCCCCGCTTAATTGCCGGCGAGCGCGACTGCCCGCCAGAGGACTGTGGCGGCATCCCCGGTTTCTACGAGATGCTTGAAGCACGGGTCGACCCCAAGCACCCAGGCCATGCGGACGTCGCAGAATGGCTCGATGGCTATGACCCCGAAGAACTGGACGTGTTCCCGATCGAGGTTGCGCTTGGCCGTATTGCTGCCCGTCGCAACGCGGCCGCCAAGCGCATCATCAAGCCTGCGAATGATTGATCACGCGGAGCGGACTTCACTGGATGGATACGCTTGTCCTCGATCGCGCGGGGCAGTTTAGCACCAAGGTTCCCGTCGCCCTGTCCAGGTGCGCGCGAGACCCTCGGCAACCAGCTGGTCGCCGAGCGAC
The DNA here is from genome assembly GCF_004152865.1 of Sphingobium cupriresistens. GTDB lineage: Bacteria > Pseudomonadota > Alphaproteobacteria > Sphingomonadales > Sphingomonadaceae > Sphingobium > Sphingobium cupriresistens. The sequence continues at coordinate 36,404 of NZ_SEOO01000007.1, forward strand.
CGGCCCGCACGTACAATGACCCGAAGTTTGCGCCCGTATTGGTCTTCGTCCCGATCTCTGATCGGGGTCATCTCGAACGGCCCCTGGTTGAGGAGAACGATAAGCCGGTCGGTGGCCCGGTTACCGAGCGCCTTCTCGGCAGCACATTGCGGCTGGCTCACTTCCGGCGTGTCAATATCGGCCATCCGAATCTTCTGGCCATGGAGCCAGAATGTATCGCCATCGACCACGCACGTGCGCCGAACGAGACCGCAGTGCGAGAACGTCTCGGAGACCATGTTGCTTGTACCGCCAGTAGGGCGGGGTTGCACCGCATTGGCGGGCGAGAGTTGCGGCATCTCCGCTGACTTCGCCTGCTCTGCGCTGGCGACCGGATTGCCGGTTCGCGACCAGTAAGCGAGCACCATGCCCGAGATGAAAAGGGCCGTCACAATGGCCAGCCCTGCGATGCCTCCGCGTGTAATCAACCGCTTCGGATTTGGGTCTTGCCTGCGAATGCGCGGATCGAGGCGTGGATTGAACCTCGAAGGCCTTTTTCTTCGATGTGTCGATCTCATCGCCTCATGACCATCCGCTTCATCTTGGCCCAGAACGAGAGTTTCGGTGCGAAATCCGCCTCCGTGCAGACGTCGCTTTTGATCGACGACGACTGTTCGGTCTCGACCGTAACAGCAGCGATCTCCGTCAGATCAATTGGTGACGAAAGCTGCTCGGGCGGCAGCTGCTCGGCCGTTGCCCGCGTCCCGGAGGATCCCAGTTGGGCCCCGTTGGATGCCCACTCCATCTCCAGAGCCATCTCATTTGGTGTGTGCAGAACCGGTGCAGCTGTTTCGACTCCCTCAGGTGCAGGCTCACTGGTTTCATCGATCGAGTTGGAGACCTCGCATGTTGTGACCAACAAATCGCCAGTCGGAATGGCGAGCACATCGGACGTCGGGGGCAGGTGAAAGGGAGCAAGATCGGGGACGAGGGTGGATCCTTGAGTCGCTGGTGATGGCACCTCCCGATCAGGAATTGGCGCCCGGGCCGTGCGTTGAGCATGCGCTGCCAATGCCCTGCGCATGCGGGCTAGGTTATGTTCGATCCGCTCCAAGGCCTCAGTTGGCTGCAGTGGCTTGCTCCGTCGATCGGCGCAGGCGAATCTCGATGCGCCGGCGCAGTTGATCGCTCTTGGTAGCCGTACCGTCTGCCACCTGGTCGACAGGGACGATCATCTGCGCCCCCGAAAGCGGGAGGATCGTGACCTCGCGCAGACGCGGATCGGCTCGCAGGATTTTGACCACCGCGACCGCGCGCGCAATGGCCAGTCCCGCATTATCGGTAGATCGCAAAGCCTCCGTCGGAAGTTGGTTTGCCGAGGCCTTGATCAGCGTCGCGTCGAGATTGCTGGTACCCACCATCGGCACTTCATCGGTGTGCCCGATTACTTCGACGACATCGACTCCATAATCCTCGATGTTCTTGCGCAGCGCCGGGATAACGGAGGAGCGGAGCTTGCGCTCGAAATCGGGCCGAAGCGTCGCCTTGCCGCTCTCGAAGTAGTAGCCGCCCGCTTCGCTCAGGCTGAAGAAGGGGGGCCACTCCCCCTTCTTGCCCTTCCTCGCCTTGTCTATGGCCTCTTCGACGTACCTGGCGGGATCCTTGGCACCGGCTTTCTGGGCCGCCTGGCGAGCGTCGCGGCCCAGCTTGGCATCTTCAAGAAGACTGTCCTGCGCGGCCGTTTCGCCGACCTTCTCGATCTGTTGTCGCGCCTCGATGGCCCGCACCAGTTCCTTGTAGTATTCATCCGGTGTCGATGCGTTGGGATAGGCCTCTTGCATCGCCTCGACGAGCCGGCTGGCGGTGCCGTCGGCAAAGGCTTGGAGCTTCCGCTCGCGGGTTGCCAGTGCTGCGGCCAGGGCCATCAGCAGCACGAAGATTAGTAAGATCATGATCTCGGCCATGGTCATGCCGAGAACGAGGCCTCGCCGATACGGCTTGTCCTGACGGATATCGTACTGCGACACTTAGGCGCGTCCTTCGACCTGGCGGGCCAACGCGTCGGTCATGTGGACCAGCGAACCGTGCACCTGGGTGGTGGCCTCCCTTGACCTGGCGAGCTCCTTCTCGAGCGCTTCGGCGTGACGTTGGGCCGATGCGAGCGCCATCTTGCTCTGCTCGCTCAGGTCGGTGCTGAGTTGTCCGTGCGTGGATGCGAGCTTCGTCAGCTCATCGTTTAGCGCTCGCGAGGCATCTCCTAGCGCAACCAAGGCCGCGTCCACGGCCTCCCCGGGCCCGCTGCGGAGCAGGGCCAGCTGTTTCTCGGTCTCGCTGATCACCGAGCGCACGCCGGTCTCCAGTTCGCCTACGGCCGTTCGCATCCGTTCCGCGGATTCGCTTGTGGCAGCGCTGGTCGTGCGGACGCTGTCGATAGCTGTGCTGGCGTCACGTGCCGCTCCGGAGAGGTCCAACAGATACGCGTTCGACGTCGCTACTGCACCCTGAGCGAGTTCGGCAGCTTCGCGCAATTTGTCGTGCGCCATTCCGATCGCGTCCAGACTGTCCGAGTGGCTTTCGAGCTTGCTCAGCAGTTTTCCGAAGGCGACTTCATATTTCTTAGAGCGGGCGGCGAAGTCGTTCGCTTCTCCGCGGATGGCCTCATTGGCCATTTCGACCACGCTGCTCAGGCCATCTACCGATGCCTTGGTGAACGCTTCCATGCTCTGGTTGGCAGCTTGGTGAGTCTCGGTGAGCGACTGCTGCAGGCCAACCGTGAAGTCCTTCATCTGGCGAGCCGCTTCGCGCAGCTCCGTCTTCAGACGCGTCGACGCATCGGTAAGCTCGAGCCGCGCCTGCTCCTCCACGTTCTCCAGGTCCGGCCGCCCTTGGCTGAAGAATACCCGCAGGATCAGGCCGAAGATGGTCGTCGCGAGTGCAATACCGAAGCCCTGGACGATCGTCGAGGCGGTGTCGTTGGGATCGAAGGTGCCGATGGCATAGGACAGGCTCGCCAGCGTGTAGATCAGCCCCAGATAGTAGCAGTTGTCGCCAGCCTGATCAGCCCGCACGCGGCCCGTGCCCGTCCAAGGCGATCGCACTCGCGCTGGCGATGGGCAACTATGCCGGCGACTTCTTTGCTGGTGGCGGCGTACCCCCGCTCGCGTTGTCAGGCCCGCTTCCGCAAGGGCCGGAGGCGATGAAGCGGGCGATGGGCGACATTCACCGCGCGATCGAGGCGGCCAAGGCGAGTCGCAAGCCGGTGTTCCCGATGCCTCCCGGTCATGAGTTGAAGCAGGTCGGGTTCGATCCGGCCAAGGGCCAGATGACCGAGGCGCGCCGGTTCCAGATCGAGGAGATCGCCCGGATCTACAATCTGCCGCCGGTTTTCCTGCAGGATCTCACTCACGGCACGTTTTCGAACACCGAGCAGCAGGATCTGCACCTCGTCAAACATCTGATCGCGCAGTGGGCGAAGGCCTTCGAGGAGGAATTGAACCTCAAGCTGTTCGGCCCGCGCGGCGGTGCCCGCTACGTCGAGCACAATCTGGATGGGCTTATGCGTGGCGACTTTGCCGCCCGCATGGCGGGACTCGCTCAAGGGATCCAGAACGCCATCCTCACGCCCGATGAAGCCCGGGCGCTGGAGAACCGGCCACCACGCCCGAAAGGCGATCAGCTCTACATTCAGGGCGCGACCGTGCCGCTGGGGAGCAGTGTGACCACGAACGGCGCGAACGGCGCTGCGGCACCGAACGGAGATACAGCATGACAATGGAACGACGCGCGCTGGTCCGGCCGCTCGATGTGCGCGAGCAGGACGAGCATCGCACCGTTGCCGGCTACGCGGCCGTGTTCGGCGCTGCCGCCGATATTGCCGGCCAGTTCCGCGAGATCGTTGCGCCGGGCGCCTTCAGCGACACGATCAGCGGCGACGTGCGGGCGTTAATCGATCACGATAGCGGCCGGGTGATCGGCCGCACGACGGCAGGCACGTTGCGGCTCGCCGAGGATGATGTCGGTCTCGCGGTCGAGATTGATCTGCCCGACACTCAGGACGGGCGCGACCTTGCGACGCTGATCGCCCGCGGCGACATCTCCGGCATGTCGTTCGGTTTTGTCGTCACACACCAGGAGTGGGACGAGACCGGCGATATGCCGACCCGCACGATTCTAGCTGTGGACCTGCGCGAGGTCAGTGCCGTCGCCTTCCCGGCTTATGACGATACGTCCATTGCGCTGCGCTCGCTTGAATCCGCGCGGCGGGAGAAGCGCCGGCACAACTTCCGGGCAGCCGCCAACCGCGTGCTCGCCCGCAAGGTTTCCATCGACCTGCGAACCCGCAGACTGGTGAGTAAAGCTTGAGGCCAAGCCCCAAGCCCAATCGAACGGCCCGCCCTCGCGCGGGCTTTTTTATTGGAAGGAATACCCGTGTCCCGATTGAAAGACCTGCGTGAGCGTCAGGAGCAGATCGTTTCCGAAGCGCGCGAGCGTCTCGACCAGATCAGCGCCGCCACCGATGAAGCCCGTGCCGCCGAGCTGGAGAGCCAGCACGATACAGCGATGGCGGAGTATGATCGGCTCGAAAAACAGATCACCCGCGAGGAACATCTCGCCCGGCTCGAACAGCGGGCCGAGGAAACCCGCGCCCGGCTGCGTCCGATCCCGGGCGATACCGAGGCGCGCAGCCCGGATGGTGGCGAGAAAGCCGAATATCGCACCGTCTTCGCCAAGGTCCTGTGCGGCATGTCCGACGAGCTCTCGGCGGAAGAGCGCGCGGTCCTAAATCAGGGACGCGCCGAGTTCCGCGCGCAGACTGCCGGCACGACCACCGCAGGCGGCTTTACCGTGCCGACCGAACTGGCGGACCAGATCGTCAAGGCAATGAAGGCCTGGGGTCCGATGTACGATCCCGGCGTCGCGACCGACATGGTCACTCCGAGCGGCAATCCGATCAAGGTGCCGACTCTGGACGACACGGCGGTAACGGCCGAAGCGCACACGGAAGCGGCTCCGATTACCGATGATGGCGGCAAGGACGCGACCTTCGGGCAGAAGAGCCTCGATGCCTACGCGTTCGACACTGAGTTCATCCGCTGGAGCTGGGAGCTCGATCAGGACTCCATCTTCAATATGGAAACCCTGCTGGGCGGGCTTCTCGGCGAACGTCTGGGGCGCATTGCCAACACGCAGCTGACGGTCGGCACCGGCGTGTCCGCCCCGCACGGCGTCGTCACGGCATCGACGCTGGGCAAGACAGCGGCAGCGGCGGCCGCGATTACCGGGGATGAGCTGATCGACCTCATCCACTCGGTCGATCCGGCCTATCGCATCAGCCCGAAGGTTGCGTTCATGTTCAACGACACCACGCTTTCGGTGATCCGCAAACTGAAGGACGGGAACGGCAACTATCTCTGGCAGATGGGCAACATCCAGCAGGGCACTCCGGGCACGCTGCTGGGCTACCGCTACCACATCAACCAAGCGATGGCGGACGTGGCGCTGGGGCAGAAGTCGGTCCTGTTCGGCGACTTCGGCAAGTACTTCGTCCGCAAGGTCGGCGCTCCCGTCATCGGTGTTCTGCGCGAGCGCTTCTGGCCTGACATGGGCATCGCGGGCCTGATCCGCTTCGATGGCGAGCTGGGCGACACTGCCGCCATCAAGCACCTCATCCAGGCGTGATTTGGGAAAGGCGTACTTTCGGGTCCGCCCTTTACCTGAACGTGCGCGCCATTCCCGAAAGGAGCCTGCTTCCATGAAAATCAGGATGACCATGGGCCTCGCTGGCCCGCATTACGCCCTCGCTCCAGGCGACGAGCGCGAGTTCCCGCAGGACGAGGCCGTGCGTCTGATCGAAGCGGGCTTTGCCGTGCCGGTCGCCGAAGTGAAGGTGGAGCGTGCGGTGAAGCCGGCTCCCGAGCGGCGTGCGTCAACGAGGAAGAAAGCGGCGCCATGAGCTGGCACCCGGTCGTCCCCGTGGCGCCTGCAGTCGAGCCGGTCAGCCTCGCCCAGGCGAAGCTCCAGTGCCGCGTGATCGGCACCGACGAGGATGACACACTCGACCTCTACATCGCCTCGGCGCGGTCGCATGCCGAAGCCTATTGCGGTGTGGCATTCGCAGAGCGGACGGTGGTGGCGCACTGCGACAGCTTTAGTGACCTGGCGCGGTTGCCATTTGCGCCCGTAAATTCCGTGACGTCAATCGAATATGTGGATCCAGCTGGTAGCACCCAGACGTTGCCCACCTCCGTCTATGAGCTGCGCTCGGACAATCTCGAACCGGGGATCGTCCTGAAGCCGAGCCAAGCATGGCCGGCAATCCAGCTCGGGTCGCGGATCGCGCTTACTGCATCGGTCGGCGTCGCGCCACCCGACGATGTGCTCCACGCCATGCTACTGTTCATCGCTGACAGCTTCGACCGGCGCGAGCATGCGAAAGCTGGGGACTGGACCATTCTCGACAGCTTGCTGTGTAACCACCGCAGGAGTGTCTCGTGAAAGCCGGGCCGCGAAACCGTAAGATCGTGTTTCAGCGCAGGACCGTGATCATCGATGATTATGGCGGCGAGATTACGAGCTGGACCGATTATGCCGTTCTCTGGGGCGGTGTGATCTGGGGAACCGGCGCCGAGCGACGGGAGGCGGCGCAGCTCTCCGCTTCCCAGCCGGCGACCTTTCGGGTCCTGGCTAATAGCGAGACGCTGGCGCTTAGTGTGGAGGATCGCATCAGCTTCGCTGGCGGGCTTTGGAATATCACTTCGGTTGTGCCGCTGGGGCTCAACGAGGGTGTCGAGGTGACCGCCATTCGCGCGGCGGCGTAGGCTCTCGAAGATAGCTGTAGAGCCTGTTGAGTGAGAACACGTTCGCACCAGCCGATGTGCCGACGTTGGCGCTGAACTCACCGGCAGTGCAGGCACAATATTCGGACGGAGGCGCGGATAGGCTGTGGAATTTATGGTGTGATGTGGCTGATTGGCTTTGGGCCGCGAACAGCTTCCGATCTGAAGGCCAATGCGTACTCAGTAGAGCATTTTGCGGACCGATCAGCGTAGCAGTCCGAAGCATACCGCTCTCGTGATCGCAACTGCCGCTAGTCCTCGCGAGTGGGTGTCCGGACGCCAAGCCTTGCGCGAGCGATACAAGTGAGCTTACCTGCCGGCCGGGGAATTCACGCGGCGTTTCCACGATGATTTCACGCTGTGCTGCGTGGTGCAGAAGTTCCGGCGGACGCCCGGTGTGCAGTACCACTTCGAGGTGGTGACCGGGCCGGCCGTGCTCGATCGCGCGGCGCTGTTCGTCCATTACGCGACTGGCGCCCGGCAGCGGCAGACGGACTTCGGTCTGCCGGCCGGGCATTCCCTCGATGCAGCCCCGGGCGACATCGCCATCATCGGGAGGCTGCGCTGATGGCCCCCAATCCTGATCGCGATCCGGCGGTGGAGATTGCCCTGATCCGGGCGGATCTCGAGGCCATGCAGGAGGACCTTAAGGCCGTCCGCAAGGAACTGAAGGACCTCCTCGAAGCCTGGAACACCGCGACTGGCATGGTCCGGTTCGTGAAGTGGCTGTCGACCTTCGCGACCGCGCTCGCAGTTCTCTACGCCACCGTAAAAGGCCTGTCCGGCCGCTAACCTCCCGGGAGATATCCATGAAACCGCTGCCACCGGCCTATGGCTGGATCGATGACCTGCGCCCGCTGCCCCGGATGCTGGATGAGGCCCGCAAGCTCTACGGCACCTTCGAGGTGGCCGGGCCCGCTGACAATCCGGTGATCCTCGGGTGGGCGAAGGAGACGGGCCTCGCCAAGTCCTACAATGACGACGCTATTCCATGGTGCGGGCTGTTCATGGCGGTGGTTGCCAAACGCGCGGGCAAGCCGGTCGTCGAGGGTCCTCTCTGGGCGCGCAACTGGGCGAAGTTCGGGAAACCGGCAGAGAGGGCCCAGCTGGGCGATATCCTGGTGTTCCGCCGCGCGCAGGGTTCCGGCCATGTCGGGCTCTATGTTGGCGAGGATTACGGCGCCTACCATGTCCTGGGCGGCAACCAGTCCGACGGCGTGACCATCACCCGGATCGCCCGGGACCGCTGCATTGCCATTCGGCGGCCCGCCTACCGCAAAGCACCTGCGAGCGCGAAGCCGGTCCAGCTCGCGGCCAACGGTGTGCTGTCCACCAACGAGGCCTGACCGGTCGTCATCATCACCAACCCGTTCGCCCGCCATTCCTGCGGGCTTTTGTATGGAGAAACGACATGGAAGAACTGAAACCCTGGTGGGCGTCCAAGGCCATCTGGACCGGCGTCATCGGCAGCCTGTGGGGTGTGGCCGCAGCGCTCGGAATTCTGCCCGAGGGGCTGACCCAGGCCGACGTGCTGACCGTCGTTCTGGCGCTAACCGGTATCGGCAGCGCGGTGTTCCGGAAGACTGCGAAAGCGCGGATTGGCTAGAACTCTGGTTCTGGATCTAGCGGAGGGGTGCTGTTTTCAGCCTCCTCCCATTCCGCATAGGTTCTGCCATCCGGCAATCGCCACAGAATTCGGCCGTTTGCTGCGGCTCCGGTCACGGTAGCGGCGGCGGCCGAAACCGACGAAAAGATGTAGTCCGAGGTGAACAGAAGGCCGTCACTCTGTTCCACCAGAATGCCCTTGGCCAGCAGATCGGAGCGCAAGGCGACAGTCCCCTTGGGGATCGTGTTTGTCGTTTTGATCCGGGCAACGGATCCCTTCTTTACCACGAACTCGCTACTGGCCGTGATCGACATCTGAGCGGCGAAGCCCTGGCCGCGGAAGTTGAAAACAACCTGTGGAGCGGTCGCCGAAACTGGGATTTCCAGCTTGTTTCCGTTGGTCAAATCGCCCGAGACGACCTTGAATAGATCACAGCCGAGAGCCCCAACCAGCGTCTTTGTTTGGTCGATGAACTCTTCCATGGCTGCCCGGTCCGGCAGCGGGAGCTTGCCGACCTCGCTTGCCTTCTGGGAGTTTAGCAGCGTCCAACGTGGGTTCTGCCCCGCGTCAGCGATAAGCCTGGCTTCAACATAGCGGGCATGGGATTTGGTGAGGTTCTCGTCCTTGCTGACCAGGACAATGGTCTCAGTCCAGAACGGCTTGCTATCCAAGCCTTTGTCGTTGCCGGCATGGTATTGCAGCCGATTGGCCACGCCCTCGGATTCACCGATATAGGCCATCAGCCTATCTGGCTGCGCCTCATCGAAGCCCAGCAGGAGATAGACGCCCGGTCGAGCTAATTCAGGAAATGTCGCCCGCACCTGCTTCATTTGCAGTTTACGGAACGCGATCGCCTGGATCGTGGACATGGAGATCTGGGCAACGCGGATCCCATCGGGGTCGCCATCGAGCAGGAAGATGTTGATGGAGCGGGGGCGCATGGAAAATCGCTTTGCATTTGTGGCCACTTTGGCCAAAAGTAGCAGATCGATAGCGGGCGTCAAACCATGCAAACAATATCAGCCAAAGAAGCGAAGTATCACTTCGGTAAGCTAATCGACATAGCGCGGGCGGAGCCTGTTACTGTCGAGAAGCATGGTCGAGCAGTTGTCGTGGTTCTGGCGGTTGAAGAATATGAGCGTTTGAAAGCGATCGAAGCGGGGCAGAATGGTTGATCAGGCGGACAAGGACAGGTTTCTGGAGGCGTTGACGCAGCTTGGCGGCTCTGCCGGCAATGTGCGCCTGCGCGAGACGCTGCAATGGGACGAGGAAGCCTATGCTGCCGTAAAGAATGCGCTGGTTGGGTCCGGCGCAATCCTGACCGGCCGTGGCCGTGGAGGTTCGGTCCTGCTGGCATCCAGTGGAACTGGTGAAGTTCAGGAACGCCCTGCCTCCGCGCCCAAGCCTCAAAAGGCCAAAGCTGCGAAGGCAAGCGGCAACACCGGCGGCGACCTTGGTTTCGAGGCGGACCTGTTCAAGGCAGCGGACAAGCTGCGCGGCAACCTTGAGCCGTCAGAATACAAGCATGTCGCGCTGGGGCTGATCTTTCTAAAATACATCTCCGAAGCCTTCGAGGCGCAGCACGCCCGGTTGGAGGCTGAGGATTATGCCGATCCGGAAGATCCGGAAGAGTATCTCGCTGCCAATGTGTTCTGGGTGCCGCCCGAAGCACGCTGGGGCCACCTTCAGGCCAATGCCAAGCGGCCGGAAATCACCTTTGTCGATGTCACCACCGGACGCGAGAAGAAGGGCGACATCGGCGGTCTGATTGACAACGCTATGGAGGCGATTGAGCAAGCCAACATCAAGGTCCTGAAGGACGTTCTGCCCAAGAACTATTCCCGGCCCCAGCTGGACAAGACCATGCTGGGCGAGCTGATCGATCTGTTCTCCAATGTCGACATGCGTGGCGATCATGGGCAGGCGCGCGACCGGCTGGGCCGGGCTTATGAGTATTTCATCTCGCAGTTCGCAGGCGCCGAAGGCCGTCGCGGCGGCGAGTTCTACACGCCCCGTTCGGTCGTGCAGACCATTGTCGAGATGCTCGAGCCTACCCAGGGCCGGGTTTACGATCCCTGCTGCGGATCAGGCGGCATGTTCGTGCAGTCGGAACGGTTCATCGAGAGCCATCAGGGTCGCCGATCCGATATTGCCATCTATGGCCAGGAGCGCAACCACACCACCTGGCGGCTGTGTCGGATGAACTTGGCGGTGCGCGGGATCGATGCCGATATCCGCTGGAACAACGAAGGCAGTTTCCTGCGCGACGAGTTCGCGCAGACAAAGTTCGACTTCATCATGGCCAACCCGCCGTTCAACATTTCCGACTGGTGGCAGCCGCAGTTGGAAAGCGACGCACGCTGGACCCACGGAACGCCGCCGCAGGGCAACGCCAACTTTGCGTGGTTGCAGCATATCATCCACCATCTAGCACCGCGCGGCACAGCCGGCGTGGTTCTCGCTAACGGCTCTATGTCGTCGCAGCAGTCTGGCGAGGGCGAGATCCGCAAGGCCCTGATCGAGGCAGACCATGTGGACTGCATGGTCGCCCTGCCGGGCCAGCTGTTCTATTCCACCCAGATCCCGGCCTGCCTGTGGTTCCTGGCGCGCGACAAGAGCGCCAACGGCCTTCGCGACCGGCGCGGCGAAATCCTGTTCATCGACGCGCGCAAGTTGGGCCATCTGGTGGATCGCACTCGGCGGGAGTTCTCGGATGATGACATCGCCTTGATCGCGGACACCTACCACCGCTGGCGCAGCAAGCCGGAAGTGGTCGTGGCGGCGGGCCTGGAACCCTATGCTAACGAGCCGGGCTTCTGCCGTTCGGCGACACTCGACGAGGTGCGCGGCCACGGACACGTTCTGACGCCTGGGCGCTATGTGGGTGCGGCGGATGCGGAGGATGATGGCGTAAGCTTCGAGGAGCGCTTTAGCACGCTTCGGGCAACGCTAAGTGATCAGTTTGAGGCTGCCAATAAACTGACATCTTCGATTCTTCATAGCTTTAGCCGGGTGTCTAGCGATGGCTGAAAGGGTTTGGACAAAAGCAAGCAAGTTTTGCCAGTCGGTCCGTGACGGTACTCATTCGTCACCGAAGCCTTCGCCCAATGGGCGATTGCTAATAACATCGAAGCACATCGTAGGCGGCCGTGTCGATACATCGTCTGCCTATCTGATTTCAGAGAACGAATTCAATGAAATTAACAAAAGAAGTAAGGTGGATCAATGGGATGTTCTGATCACGATGATTGGAACCGTCGGGGACGTATGTCTCGTTATAGACGAGCCAAATTATGCAATAAAGAACATCGGCCTTTTTAAGACTGGCGGGGAACTAGAGGGACGATGGCTGTTCAATTGGCTTCGTTCTGAAGAAGCCAAGGCTCTGCTACATGAGCGGTTGGCTGGAACAACTCAGGCATATATTTCACTAGGTGCCCTTCGTGAATTTCCGGTTCCTCTATTACCCGCAGCAGACATGCGGGAAGTGAATATACTTCTCGGTTCTCTAGGCAGCAAAATCGAACTCAACCGGCGGATGAACGAGACGATGGAGGCGATGGCGCAGGCAATCTTCCGCGACTGGTTCGTCGATTTCGGCCCCGTCCGCCGCAAGATGGCCGGCGCGACAGACCCGGTCGCGATCATGGGCGGCCTGACCCCTGACCCCACCCGCGCGACCGAACTGGCGGCGCTGTTCCCAGATGCGCTGGATGTGGATGACTTGCCCATGGGGTGGCAGTTGTTGGCTCTGTCTGACGTCGCTAATCAGACTAAGGGGTCCATCAATCCGCAAGCTTTACCCGACACAGTCTTTGAGCACTACAGCCTACCTGCGCATGACTCTGGGCATGGGCCGGCAATGGATCTGGGCGCCACCATTAAAAGCAACAAAGTCCCCGTTCCCTCCGGTTCGGTCATGCTGTCAAAGCTGAATCCTGAAATTCCTCGGGTTTGGATCCCCAATGACGAGGCTGGCTTTCCGCAGATAGCATCTACCGAATTCCTGGTTTTCAAGCCCAAGTCAGGCTGCAGCCGAGGGCTTCTCTATTTTATGTTCCGGGACCCGACCGTCCGCCAGATTCTGGAGGGGATGGTAACTGGCACGTCAAAGAGCCATCAGCGGATTTCACCACCAGCATTGCTTCAGACCAAACTGGTCGTTGGTGACGGCAGCGCGTTTGGCGCGTTCGATGAAATAACCGAGCCGATGGTGAAGCGCCTTTTGGCTCTACGAGCGGAAAACCGCACCCTCGCTGAAACCCGCGACTACCTGCTGCCCCGCCTGATGTCAGGCGAAGTGCGCGTGGGCGATGCAACGCTGGAGATTGCCGCATGACCGAGCAGAGCATCGTTTCCCAGGACATGACGCTGAAACGCCTATTTCAGGACTTTTATCGCGTGCCCGATTATCAGCGCGAATATGTCTGGGGCGAAAGCGATCCCAAGGGTGACGGCGGCGATCAGGTCAACCAATTCCTTGCCGATATCCATACCGAATATGAAGGGGCGACCCAGCATTTCGCGCCAGAATATTTCATTGGCACTATCGTGGTGTGCGCCGGGCAGGATCAGGTGTTCGAGCTGATCGACGGGCAGCAGCGCACCACCACATCCTATCTCACGTTATGCGCCATCCGCGATGCCCTGCAGGAGCTTGGCGGCAATCTACCGGATGATCTCTCCAGCCAGATTGCGGCCAGTTCCACCGACTGGCAGGGTGTGACTACCCACCGCTTCCGGCTGGAAGTCCAGTATGACGATGCCGGAGGGGTGCTGGCCGAATATGCGCAGGGCAACGCCGCGCAGACGGTACGGGATGGCTCCCGGTCAATCCGCAATCTGGGCGGCGCCTATGACACGATCCGGGAGTTTCTGACGACCACGTTCGGAACCGACAGGGCCGCGCTGCTACGCTTCTATGGCTATCTCACAAACAAGGTGAAGGTGATCCGGATAGAAACGCCGACGATCACCAAGGCGCTGAAGATCTTCGAGACAATTAACGATCGCGGGGCCGGGCTTGATGCCATGGACCTGCTGAAGAACCTCTTGTTCATGAACGCCAAGGGGCATGAGTTTGCCGAGCTCAAAAGCGTCTGGAAATCGCTGACCGATGAAATCTATGCGGTCGGCGAAAAGCCGCTTCGTTTCCTGCGCTATTATCTGCTGGCGACGTTCGATCTCGATAATCGCCTGCGTGAAGATGCGATCTATGACTGGTTCCAGAAGAACCCCGGCCTGACCGGTCACACCACCGAGCCACTGGCCTTCGCTAAGCGCCTGCAGGCCGCGGCAAAGGCCTATGCCCACTTTGCAAAGGGCAAAAATGCGGCGGGCAGCCCGGAGCCCGGGATCGAGAATACGCGCCTGCTGGGGGGGCAGTCGATCAAGCAGCACTTCATGTTGCTGTTGGCCGGGCGCCACCTTCCGGCCCCGCTGTTTTCGCGGCTGGCCGCGGAAATCGAGAGGATCATGTTCGTCTGGCTGATCACGGGAACGCCGGGCAAGGATTACGAGCGCAAGCTGGTGGATGCAGCCCACAGGCTCCGGACCGTCAGCCCGGACAATTTCGATGCCTTTATTGAGGATGTCTTCGTCAAGGAACGCGCGGAACTGGCGCGCAGCTTCTTCCGCGCCCTGAAGGAGCTACGGGCAAATGATCTACGGCAGTTCCGGCTGCGTTACCTGATCGCCAAGATCACCCAATATGTCGATCTGCAGGCCTACGGCTCCAGCGATTCTCGCGACCGCCTGATGGACTATACCTCTGGCGGCAACGACATCGAGCACATCTTGGCCGATAATGCGGATGCCGATGCGCAGCAGGAGTTCGGTGATCGCGCGCAAGATCAGGAAGTGATCCAGAGCCTGGGCAACCTTCTGCTGATCGAGAAGTCGATCAATCGTTCCATCTCGAACACCCGATACTCTGAAAAGATCAAGGGCTACGGCCAGTCCAAGTTCCTTCTGACCCGCTGCCAGGCTGACACGCAGGCCCAGCTTGTCGGGGTCGCAGATCAGATCACCAGGACGGTGCAGGCGCTGGAATGCTGGCCCAACTGGACCGTGAAGGATGTGGAAGCGCGTCAGCTTTTCCTGACCAGGCTCGCATGCCGCGTCTGGGACGTTCCGGTGGTTGAAGAGGTCGTTCCTGCATGACCAGTTTCTCAGAGGATGTGGTCGAACAGGCCAGCATCGAGATCCTGCAGGATCTGGGCTGGAACTACTTGCATGGGACGGTCATAGCGCCGGACGGTGTGGCGGCTGAACGGCAGGCATTTTCCGATGTCATCCTGCTGCCCCGCCTCGAAAAGGCTGTGGCCGGTCTCAACCCAACTCTGCCCGAAGCAGCACGAACGGAGGCCATCCGCCGGCTGCTGACGAGCGAGACTGGCTCGCTGATCGAGGAGAACCGCCGTATTCACCGCCTACTGACTGATGGCGTGCCGGTGGAATACCGCAATACGGACGGGCGCATCGTCGGCGACAAGGTCTGGCTGCTCGATCTGGATAAGGTTGAGGCCAACGACTGGCTAGCGGTCAACCAGTTTACCGTGGTGGAAGGAAGCCAGAACCGGCGGCCCGATGTTATCCTGTTCATTAATGGCTTGCCGCTGGCGGTGCTCGAACTGAAGAACGCGGCGGCAGAGAACGCCACCATCGTTGACGCCTTTCATCAGTTGCAGACCTATCTTGCCCAGATCCCCAGCCTGTTCCGCACTAATGCGGTACTGGTGACATCTGACGGCATTGAAGCCCGCATAGGCTCGCTGACGGCCGATCAGGAACGCTTTATGCCCTGGCGCACGGTGACCGGCGAAGACTTCGCCCATCGCGGCCAGCCAGAACTGGAAACTCTGCTGCGCGGCGTTTTTACCCGCGAGAACATCCTTGCCCTGATCCGCGATTTCATTGTGTTTGGCGATGCAGGTGCAGGACCATTCAAAATCGTCGCCGGCTATCACCAGTTCCATGGCGCCCGCAAAGCCATCCGTGAGGCCGTCGACGCGAGCGGCCCGGACGGCGACCGCAAGATCGGCGTTATTTGGCACACTCAAGGCTCGGGCAAGAGCTTCCTGATGGCGTTCTTCGCAGGTTTGGCGGTCAAGTCACCTGAGCTTGAAAACCCCACCATTGTGGTGTTGACCGATCGCAACGATCTGGACGACCAGCTCGCCTCCACCTTCAGCCTATGTAAGGATCTGCTCAGACAGAATCCCGAGCAGGCCGAGAGCCGCGAAGACCTGCAACGCCTGCTGGCACGCACCTCTGGCGGCGTCATCTTTACCACCGTGCAGAAGTTCTCGCCCGAGCGCGGTGAGGAAAGCTTCCCGATGCTGACGGATCGCCGGAACGTGATCGTCATGGCCGACGAAGCCCACCGCAGCCAGTATGGTTTCGATGCCAAGCTGGACGCGAAAACAGGTGCACGGCGCTATGGCTATGCCCACTATATCCGCCAAGCCATGCCGAACGCATCGTTCATCGGCTTTACCGGCACCCCAATCGAAGCGGCCGACGTCAACACACCGGCGATCTTCGGTCAGTATATCGACATCTACGACATCAGCCGCGCCGTGGAAGATGGTGCGACGGTGCCGATCTACTACGAAAGCCGGCTCGCGCGTATCGAACTCGACGAGGACGAAAAGCCGTTGATCGACGCCGAGATCGAGGCTTTGGTCGAGGATGACACCCTCACCGAGGCAGAGAAGGCAAAGGCCAAATGGTCAACGGTTGAATCTCTGGTCGGCTCGAAAAAGCGCCTGAAGCAGATCGCCGCCGACATGGTGACGCACCTCGAGGCGCGCACTGACGGCACAGAGTACAAGGCCATGGCTGTCTGCATGAGCCGCCGGATTTGCGTGGACCTCTACAACGAGATGGTGGCGCTACGTCCAGGCTGGCATTCCGACGACGATGCGGCCGGCGTGATTAAGATTGTCATGACGGGGGCAGCGTCAGACCCGCTCGAGTGGCAACAGCACATCGGCAACAAGCGCCGCCGCGACGGGCTGGCGAAGCGGGCCCGTGACCCGAAAGACCCTCTTCGCCTGGTGCTGGTGCGCGACATGTGGCTGACCGGCTTCGATGCGCCCTGCATGAACACCATGTACATTGACAAGCCGATGCGCGGCCATGGCCTGATGCAGGCGATCGCGCGTGTGAACCGGGTGTTTCGCGACAAGCCCGGCGGTCTGATCGTCGACTACATCGGCATCGCCCAGAACCTGAAGAAGGCGCTCAGCGAATACACCGACTCCGATCAGGAAAAGACCGGCATCAATGAGGCCGAGGCCATTGCCGTCCTGCTGGAGCGGTACGAGATCGTCAGCGGGATATTCCACGGCTTCGACTACAATCCCGGGATCCACGGCGCGCCGATGGAGCGGCTGAAGTGTCTTGCTGGTGCTATTGACTGGGTCCTGAAATGGGCTGAGGTCGAAGCTGGCAAAGCCCAGTCCCCGGAGGACAAGAAGAAGGCGCACCGACGCTACCTCGATCTCGTCTTGGAACTGACCAAGGCCTATGCGCTGGCATCCGCTAGCGATGAGGCTCGAGAGATCCGCGACGAGATCGGGTTCTTCCAGGCAGTCCGTGCCGCCATCTCCAAGAGCACCGCCACCGGCAAGCTCAGCCAGGCTGACAAGACGCTGGCGGTCCAGCAGCTAATCGACCGCGCAGTGGCATCAGCTGAAATTGTCGACATCCTCAAGGTGGCGGGCATCGATTCCCCAGATATCTCCATTCTTTCAGAGGAGTTCCTGCTCGAAATTCAGGGAATGGAGAAAAAGAACCTCGCCTTGGAAGCCCTGAAAAAGCTTCTGGCAGGTGAGATCACCAGCCGGATGCGGACTAACGTTGTGGAAAGCCGGGCATTCTCCAGGCGTCTGGAAGATGCTGTGGCCCGCTACCACGCGGGCGCTTTGTCGGCTGTTGAGATGATCAACGAGCTGATCGCGCTTGCGAAGGACATGAAGGCGGCGCGACAGCGCGGCGAGGACCAAGGGCTCTCGCCAGAAGAAATCGCTTTCTATGATGCGCTTGCCGAAAATGAGAGTGCCGTGGAGGCCATGGGCAGCGAACAGCTGCGGCTGATTGCTCACGAGCTGTTGGAACAGCTCCGCCAGAACGTCACCGTCGATTGGCATCACCGGGAAAGCGCCCGTGCCCGGATGCGGGTTCTGGTGAAGCGGATATTAAAACGGTTTGGTTACCCGCCCGATCTTGCCGATGAAGCCGTGCAGACGGTGCTTGCCCAGGCT
This sequence comes from Sphingobium cupriresistens, assembly GCF_004152865.1. Taxonomy (GTDB): domain Bacteria; phylum Pseudomonadota; class Alphaproteobacteria; order Sphingomonadales; family Sphingomonadaceae; genus Sphingobium; species Sphingobium cupriresistens. Next base: position 54,094 of record NZ_SEOO01000007.1, read on the forward strand.
GAGGTTTTGCTTCGGGAGGTGGCATGATGCGCCCCGCCGATGATTATCTCGAGGATGTAGACCCCGCAGTGTGGCTTGCCGAAAGGCAAGCTGAAGCTGAGCGCAGAGTCTATTTTGTGTCAGCCCTGATGAACCCTGCATTTCACTGGTTTTTCACCCAGGGGCAGCAAGCTCTCGAGGCGGAGCTTTATATTCCTGGAGTTTCATCCCTCCTAAACGGAATCGAGGCAAGCCTGCGAGTCACGATGGCCCAGCTGGACCCCGATTACGGCGGTAAACTGGCATTGTCTCCATACCGGTTGCTCAGCAATACTATGCTGAGAAAAGCGCGCGATGCCGGTTTGCCTGTCGAGCTTCTCAAATTTTCAGACGGCGAGGATTTGCTTTCGCAGATCGAGACGAAAGATAATGTGGCTATCGTTCAACTCCGACATGACGTTTGTCATGGGGATATTTTGAAATTCATCCAGCGAATGGATTTTGAGCAGATCGACATTTTAACACCGGAATGCCTGCGCCCGACAGCTGCACGCCTTCTGCAAGTTTCCTACAACTGGGCCAGCGGGTTGGCGCGTTTCCGGGCGGATCATGGGAGACGACCTGAAGGGTTTCCTATTCCGGACATGCCTCAGAACCCTTTGGCCGAATGGCTTTAGTAGCGACGTGTAATACAGACGAAATGCATGTTTATCCCGTGCGGGATTTCGCCAATTTTCGATGGTAAGCGCAGGGATGCGATGAGAGAGTTTGTCCGCAGGCTCTCACCCACCGCCAAATTTTCTCCCCGAAATCATGAGATTGCAAGCTGTCGTCCTGATTGCGCTCTGGCGTCGTGCGGCGTCATGCGACGCCGGTATGGAGCGATGTCCGCGGGCGACCGCGCCCGATGGCGTTCGGGCGCGTATCACCTGTCCCCGACTGCTATCCTTGCCTGTCCCTGCTGCGGCATGGCGCATGGGCCGGGCGATGGGCGCATTTCGCTCTGGCCTGGCGCTGGCCTTCGTCGCCGTCATGCTGGCCCGCGAAGCCAAGGGCCTGCTGATCGGAGAGAGCGTCGACCCGGCCTTGATCGAACAGATGTGGCGCGCGATCGAGCGTCGGCCGGAAATCATGGCGGTCAATCCTGTCAAACCTTCCACACCGCGCCCGACGCCGTCTTCGTCGCGATCAGCGCCGATTTCGAGGATGCGCTGACCATGGGCGCGGGTGAAATATTGATCGAAGCGATCGACGCGGGGCTCAAACGCGCCATGCCGGAACTGACATCCATCTATGACCGGCCGGAAAAACAGTAGAAAGCCGTTCGACCTAACCAAAAAGGGACGGCAGACAGGCATTGCGACGCCAGGTCGCGCAGGCGGCGGTCGCGCGACGCTCAAAATTTTCTGTCGCACGCCTGAGCATTGCTTGCAGGACGCTTCTCTATAAGATCGATAGATAAGACGCATGGGTCGGCGCGGAGCAGTTATGCAGGACAGGCGGGAGCAGGATGGCCAGATGGCCGACAATATGTTCGGGCGCTGGCGCGCGCGTCTGGCGCAGGCCCTGTTGCGCGAACCGTTGGTCGTGCTGATCGAGGGGCACGCCGACGCGCTGTTCCCATTGTCCGGTCTGGACGACAATGCTGTGCCTTTGCGCGAAACGGTGAATTGACGGATCGATCATTTCGCGATCGCGAAAGACGGCCTAGATCGGCGTCTCATTCCTTTTCTCCCCTTTCCCAGGAGTTAGCATGGCCACCAACCCCCGCGCCGTAACCCGCGCCGTCGACAGCCTGTTTCTGGAGCGCTGGTCGCCGCGCGCGTTCGATTCCTCCGCAATTGCGCAGGACGATCTCGACACCATCTTTGATGCGGCCCGCTGGGCGCCGTCGGCGTTCAACTATCAGCCCTGGCGCTTCCTCTATGCTCATCGCGACAGCGCCGACTGGTCGCGCTTCCTGCGCTTGCTGCTGCCCTTCAACCAGGCCTGGGTGCAAAATGCCGGCGCAATCGTCTTCATTCTGTCCGACACGCTGATGGCGGCGCCGGGGTCGGAGGATTATAAACCCTCGCACAGCCATAGTTTCGATGCGGGCGCGGCCTGGGCGCTGCTGGCGTTGCAGGCGACGCGGCTGGGCTATCACACCCATGGCATGACCGGCGTCGATTTCGACAAGGCGCGCGCCGAACTGGCGGTGCCGGAGCGTTTCCGCATCGAGGCGGCGGTCGCGATCGGCCGGCAGGGCGACAAGGCGGTGCTGCCCGAAGCGTTGCAGGCGCGCGAGGAGCCCAGCGACCGCAAACCGATCGAGGCGTTCGCCCATTCAGGCAATTTCGCGGGCTGACATAGGATATCGCTCGCTCGCCTTGCGGTGAGTGGGGTATTTGAGGCACGATGGCGAAGGGCGTCGCATCGGCGGCGCGCCTTTGTCCCATGAGTGCCTGTCGTCCATGTCCCTGTCCGCAATGATCGCCGAAAGCGCCGTCCCCGCCGTCGTGACGAATCCACGATTGCCCGACAATCCGATCGTCGACTGCAACGACGCCTTCATGGCGCTGACGGGCTATGCCCGCGACGAAATTGTCGGCCGCAATTGTCGCTTTCTGCGGGGGGCGGACACGGACGGTGCGAGCACCGACATGATCCGCGCCGCTATCCGCGACAACCGACCGGCGCTGATCGAACTGCTCAATTATCGCAAGGACGGCACCCCTTTTCGCAATGCGCTGATGATCGCGCCGATTTTCGGCGCGGACGGGACGCTTAACTATTTTCTGGGATCGCAGATGGCGGTCGAAGCGGCGGCGAGTCAGCGCGCGGACGACGCCATCGCGCTGATCGGCACGCTGACCCAGCGCCAGCGCGCGGTGCTGGTCGGCATGGCGCAAGGGCGCCTGAACAAGCAGATCGCCTATGATCTGGGCCTGACCGAACGCACGGTGAAGATGCACCGGGCCGCGATGCTGCGCGCGCTGAACGTGCGCACCGCGGCGGAGGGCATAAGGCTGGCGATCGAGGCGGGGCTGTAGGATGGCGCGGGCGCATCGCTGATGGTGTTGCTGGGCATTGCGATCATCGTGGCCGGCTTTCTGCTGCGTTTCCATCCGCTGCTGGTGATCCTGGCGTCGGCGATCGTCACGGGTCTGGCCGCGGGTCTTGATCCGCTGGCGATACTGGCGGCGTTCGGCAAGGCGTTCAACGAGGCGCGCTATGTCAGCATCATCTGGATCGTGCTGCCGGTCGTCGGCCTGCTGGAGGCGCATGGATTGCAGGAGCGGGCGCGCGGCTTGATCGCGAAGATGCGCGGGGCGACGGTCGGGCGCTTCCTGACCTTCTACCTGATCCTGCGGCAGATGCTGGCCGCGGTCGGGCTGACCTCCGTCGCCGGACATCCGCAGACGGTGCGCCCGCTGGTTGCGCCGATCGCCGAGGCGGCGGCGGAAACCCAGGCGGGTCAACTGCGGGAGGATGAGCGCGAGAAGATTAAGGCCTGGGCCGCGGCGACCGACAATGTCGGCCTGTTCTTTGGCGAGGATATTTTCCTGGCGATCGGATCGATCCTGCTGATCAAGGGGCTGCTGGAGCAATATGGCATCGGCCTGGAGCCGCTCCAGCTCTCGGTCTGGGCGATCCCGACGGCGATCGCCGCGCTGCTGATCCACGGCTTTCGCCTGTGGCGGCTCGACAAGCGGCTGGCGCGCATCCGGGCGGAGCGCGCGCCATGATCACGCTGGACTGGGTCTATGCGTTGGCGGGCGCGGTGTTCGCCGCCTTTGCGCTGCTGGGCTTGGCCGACCGGGGGAACCCGCGCCGCTGGACCACGGCCGCCTTCTGGGCGTTGCTCGCGACATCCATGTGGGCGGGCGACGCGCTGGGCGACCTGGGCAATGGCGTGCTGGTGCTGGGCCTGGTCGCGCTGGGCGCACTGGGGCTTGGCCGGGGCGATGGCGTGGTGCCGCCGGAGGTGCGGCAGGCGCGGGCTGATCGCTTCGGCAACCGGTTGTTCGCCATCGCGCTCATCATCCCGGTGACGGCGCTGGTCGGCACCTTCCTGTTCAAGGCCGCGCCGGGGTGGTTCGATACGAAACAGGCGACGCTGATTGCGCTGGCGCTGGGCGTATTGATCGCGATGACGGCGGGGTGCCTGTGGCTGCGGGCCGGGCCACTGGTGCCGTTGCAGCAGGGGCGGCGGCTGATGGACTGTGTCGGCTGGGCCGCGATCCTGCCGCAGATGCTGGCCAGCCTGGGCGCGGTGTTTGCGCTGGCGGGGGTCGGTGATGTCGTGGGCAGCATCGTGCAACAGGCGATCCCGCAGGGCAGCCTGCTCGGCGCGGTGATCGCTTACGGGCTGGGCATGGCGTTGTTCACCATGGTCATGGGCAACGCCTTCGCCGCCTTCCCGGTGATGACCGCAGCGATCGGTATTCCGCTGTTGATCCGCACCTATCATGGCGATCCGGCGATCGTGTGCGCGATCGGGATGCTGGCGGGCTTTTGCGGCACCCTGTTGACGCCGATGGCGGCCAATTTCAACCTGGTCCCGGCCGCCCTGCTGGAACTGAAGGACAAGCATGGCGTCATCAAGCGGCAGGTCGGCACCGCCGTCCCGCTGCTGATCGTCAACATCGCGCTCATCTACTGGCTGGCTTTCCCATGACGCTTCTGACGCCCGACATCGCCGATCGTTTCGCGACTTTGACCCTGTCGCATCTGGGGCGGCGCTACCCCTACAAGATGGACCTGGTGATGGCCGGGCCGGAGGATGCGCGGCCGCCAGAAGAGCATCACCCGATCTTCCATGGCAGTTTCGACTGGCACAGCTGCGTCCATGGCTGGTGGCAGGTGGTGCGTTTGATGCGCCTGTTCCCCGGCATGGCGCAGGCCGGCGCGATCCGGGCGCGGGCCGACGCGATGCTGGTGCGGGACAAGGTTGCGGGGGAGCTGGCCTTTCTGCACCGGCCGCTGAGCGCCGGGTTCGAGCGGCCCTATGGCTGGGCCTGGGCGCTGGCGCTGCACGATGAACTGGCGCGGCATGACGCGCCCTGGGCGGAAGCCTTCGCGCCGCTGGCGGGGGCTTTTGCCGCGCGTTTCCATGCTTTCCTGCCCAAGCTGACCTATCCGCTGCGGGTCGGCACCCATTTCAACATCGCCTTCGCGCTGACGCTGACGCTGGACTGGGCGGAGACGCGCGATCCGGCGCTGGTCTCGCTGATCCGCGACAAGGCGCTGGGCTGGTTCGGGCGGGACCGGGGATGCCAGGCGTGGGAGCCGGGCGGTGACGAATTTCTCTCGCCCGCGCTGTGCGAGGCGTTGCTGATGAGCCGGTTGCTGGACCGCCCGGCCTTTGCCGACTGGTTCCACGGCTTCCTGCCCGACCTGGCGCAGGGCGAACCGGCCACTTTGTTCACGCCCGCCACCGTGTCAGACCGCAGCGACGGCAAGATCGCGCATCTCGACGGTCTGAACCTCAGCCGCGCCTGGTGCTGGCGGGCGATCGCCGCCGCGCTGGGGCCGGACGATGCGGTGGCCCTGTTGGCGCAGGACGCCACGCGGGTGCATGTCGCCGCCAGCCTGCCCCATGTCGCGGGCGATTATATGGGCGAACATTGGCTCGCCACCTTCGCCCTGCTGGCGCTGGAATAGGGGTCAGTTCGTCACGGCATGGACGAACATATAGCCTTCGTTGCGGATGGTGCGGATGACCGGGCCTTTCAGGCCGCAGGCGGACAGTTTGCGGCGCAGGCGGCAGAGCTGGACATCGATCGACCGGTCATAATGGTCGGCGGTCGCGCCATGGACGCGGTCGAGCAGGCGGCTGCGGTCCAGCACCTGGCGCGGATGTTCGACAAAGACGCGCAATAGCTGAAATTCGCCGTCCGAGAGGGACACGGCCGTTCCTTTCGGATCGAATAGCTGGCCGGTGGTCATGTCCACGCGCCAGCCGTCGAACGAGGCGAAGCTGCGTGCGGTAGCGGCGGCGTTCAGGGGCGCGCCCGGCGCCATCCGGCCGCGTAGCGCGGCGCGGATGCGGGCCAGCAGTTCGCGCGGGTTGGCGGGTTTGCACAGGCAATCCTCCGCGCCCAGCTCCAGCGCGGCGATCCGGTCCGCTTCGCCGCAGGCGGCGCTATGGACGATCACCGGCAGGCGGCGCTCGATCGCCAGTTCGTGCAGCAGCGCCGCCCCCTGTTCCGGGGCGATGGCGGGGTCGAGCACCACCAGCGCATAATCATGCCGCGCCAGCGCCGCGCGCATCTGCAACGGGGTTTCCACGCCTACCACGATCAGGCCGTAGTTGGCGAAATTATCGGCCAACTGGGCGAGCTGGGCGCTGTCGTTATCGACGATGAGAAGGCGACTGTGCGAGATCGTCATGCCCGCAAGGACGCTGCCGCCAGCGCAAAACCGTCCCGTCCTGATTGTCCACGCGCAGTTGCCATTGCAGTCGCGCCGCCAGCAATTGCTCGCCCGGTGCGAAATGGGCGCGCAGCCGGTCGCCCAGCGCAGCGTCCAGCAGGTCGTGCGTCGCCAGCGGACGGCCGAACCGGCCGGACGCATTGGCGCGGCGCAGCAGGCGGCGACTGACGCCGTACCAGCCGGGAATGTCGATCAGCCAGCTTTTGTCGGCGACGGCGCGGCGGGTGAACAGGTTCATCGCCCGCGCCAGCCAGAGCAGCGGGCGGCTGAGCGAAGGGTTGCGCGCGCGCCAGTCGATATGGGCAAGGTCCACGTCCAGCCCGAAGCGCGCGGCATAGGCGGCGGCGAAGCCGCGCGGATCGGCGCGGAAATCCTCATAGCGAAAGACATGGACGCGGTCCGGCCCGAACAGCGCGTCATAATGGGCGATCAGGCGGATCGTGTCGAAATGGTCGAGGCGGAAGCCCGGCGCCTCGTCGCGTTCGGGCGCCACCGGGCTGAGCGAATCGCGGCCGAACAGATAGCGTTTGAGGCCGAAGGTGCCGCCGCCCTTCACATATTGCAGCCAGGCCGACACGATCGCCGACAGCGGATCGCGCACGAAGATGACGATCTGCGCATCGGGCAGGGTGCGGCGGATGCGATCGGCGACATCCTTGCTGAGGTTGCCGGCCAGGCCGCCATTATGCAGCCCGCCGGTCAGATTTTCCTCGCACAAGATCATATCGTCAGGCGCGTCGCCCAGCCGCCGCCGCGCCGCCGCCGGATCGAAATGCAGCGCGCCGACGTCGAGGAAGGCGGCGCGCACGGTGGCGCGCGGGATGTAGCGACGGTTGCGGATGGCCGGGTAGAAGCTGTCCTGGAACCAGGTCGTGCCGGTCTTGTGATAGCCGATATGGACGATCGCAGCCATCAGGCGGCTTTCGCCAGGGTTGCAGACATGACCACATCCGCATCGCCTTGGCCCAGGCAAAGGCGGCAATGCCGGTCCCAGGACAGGCTGTCCGCCGCCCAGGCGCGCGCTCTGTCGCCGATCCGGCGGCACAAGGCCGGGTCGGCGACCAGCCGGTCGAGCGCGGTGCGGATCGCGTCGATCGACTGGCCATCGACGACGAGGCCGGTCACGCCGTCGCGGACGAATTCGGCCGGGCCGCCATCGCGGCCGACGATGCACGCCAGCCCCTGCGCCATGGCGTCGGCCACCGACAGGCCGAAGCCCTCGATTTCCGCGCCGTCCTCCATCGCGATCTGGGGGTGAAGGAAGATGTCGGCCGCCGCATAGGCGTCGGCCAGGTCGGCGGTCGATACATAGCCGGCCATGGTGACCACGCCGTCGAGGCCGCAATGGCGGATCGTCTCGCGCACCCGCACCGTATCGACGCCGCGGCCGATGATGACATGGCGCAGATGCGCGCCGTCCTGAACACAGCCGGCGACCGCCCGCACGGCGGCGGCGATATTCTTGCGCGCGACGAGGCGGCAGACGGTGAGCAATTGCGCGCCGCCCGCGCCCCGCGCAAAGGCGGTGGGCGCGCGATCGGCCGGCATGACCACGCCGTTCCAGACGGTGATGGTGCGGGCCGCCAGATGGGGCAGGCGACCCAGCAACAGCGTGCGCGTCACGTCGCTGACCGCGACGATCCGCCGCGCGCGATGCAGCACCAGCCGCAACAGCAGCAGCGCGACGCCGCGCGGCCGCCCGACCTCCCGGCCATGGACGGTGACGACCAGCGGACGCGGGAAGAGGAGGGCGGGCAGCGCCGCGCGCCAGGTGCAGGCATGGATCAGGGCAGGGCGATCGCCGCCGATCCAGGCGCCGAGCATCGCTCGGAACAGCCGGGCATAGACCGCCAGCATGGCCGCCACGCCGACGTCGATCAGATCGATCCCGTCCTGTCGCACCCGGCGTGGGCCGGCGGAGGATTTGGCGAAGATGGTGACGCGGCGTCCCTGCGCGGCATAGGCGCGGGCGACTTCGCGCGCATAGGTCTGCACGCCGCCCTCATCGGGTGCGTAGACGCGGGCGACGATCCAGAGTGATGCAGGTGAGTCAGACATGGGCGGCCCGCTCCAGCCGGGGGAGGCCATCCAGGGCGGGGCGCGCCACCGACTGGCTGCGCGCGAGATAATGGGTCAGCGCCCGCGCCGCGCGGACGCTGGCGGCGTCGCCAAGAGCGTCGCCAAGCGCGTCGAACGTGCGGGCGACGCCTTGCCGCTGCGCCTCCGCATAGGCGGTGTGGCTGGCGATGGCGTCGGCCGCCGCATCGGCGATGCCCTGCGCCGACTCCAGCACCGGACCGTAACGCCAATGGCCATAGCTGCGGTCCTCCTGCCAATCCGCGCGATGGCCGTTCAGGAACAGGCAGGGGCGTGGGCGGGCGAGATATTCGTAGATCTGGCTGGAGACGTCGCCCAGATAGAGCGAGGCCATATGGACATAGCGCATGTCGATGCTGGCCCGGCTGCCCAGGTCGATATGGACATGGGGCAGGCGCGCGAGGTCGGCGAGGCGGCGCTCCATCGCGGCGCGGCGTCGCCGATTGTCGAACAGGCGGATGTGCGGCGCGACGATCAGGTTGAACCGGTCGTCCTGCACGAACTGGCGGATGACATCCTCCCCCATGGCCGGCCAGGAGGAGAGGCGGGGCGAGAAATGCGGATTGTAGAGAATGACCGGCCGGTCCTGCGCGAACAGGCGCTGGCGGTCGCTTTTGGGACCGGTCAGGTCGAACTTGCTGTAGCCGGTGATGGCGTAATGGCCTTCGCGGATCAGCCCTTCGTCCAGCATCCGCCGCCGCTGCTTTTCGCCGGCCAGCAGGACGAAGTCGAACCGGGCGATGCGCCGGTCATAGCCGACCGCCCGGTCGCCTGCGCCATGGCAGGTGTGGATGAAGCGGGTGCGCGACAGGCCCAGCCGCTTGAGCAGCAATGATGTGCGTTCGGGCAGGACGATCGCGTCATAATGCGCCAGGCGCCGCCGCGCGGCGAGCAAGGCGGGCAGCTTGGGCGGGATCGTGCCGCCGGTCAGGCCAGCGAGCGCGTCCAGCCAGCGCCCGCCGCAACGCAGGAAGCGGATCGGCCCGGCCCCGCGGGTGGCGGCGATGTCGCGCGCCAGCGCCAGATGATCGTCGGTCGCGGCCATGACGTCCACGGTGAAGGCCGGATCGCGCGACAGTTCGATCGCGACCGGCAGGGCGTGGAAAAGCTGGTGGATTTGCGCGTTGAAGAAGAAGCACAGCCGTTGTGGCGGGGCCAACGCCGCAGCATCGCTCCGGTCGAACCAGTCGCGTCCCATGATAAACTCCATTCGATCAGACCCGAATGGAGGGATGGCGGACTTTTATCGCGGAGGAATTTCAGCGTGCGTCAGGGCGTGGACGGCTTGCAACATTCGCGCGACGTCACGGCCGGGCAACGTCATGAACGCCGCCCGGCCGCCAGGATTTAGTGGCGCAGCAACTCGTTGATGCCGGTCTTGGACCGCGTCTGGGCATCCACGCGCTTGACGATCACGGCGCAATAGAGGCTGGGGCCGGGCGTGCCGTCGGGCAACGGCTTGCCGGGGAGCGAGCCGGGGACGATCACCGAATAGGGCGGCACTTCGCCCATGAAGACCTCCCCGGTGGCGCGGTCGATGATCTTGGTCGACTGGCCGATGAACACGCCCATCGACAGGACCGACCCCTTGCCGATACGCACGCCTTCGACCACTTCGGATCGCGCGCCGATGAAGCAGTCATCCTCGATGATCACAGGATCGGCCTGGAGCGGTTCCAGCACGCCGCCGATGCCGACGCCGCCCGACAGATGGACATTCTTGCCGATCTGGGCGCAGCTGCCGACCGTCACCCAGGCGTCGACCATCGTGCCTTCATCGACGAACGCGCCGATATTGACGAAGCTGGGCATCAGGATCGCGTTCTTCGCGATATGCGCGCCGGCGCGGGCGAAGGCGCCGGGGACCGCGCGGAAACCGGCTGCGCGGAACTCCGCCTCGCCCCAGCCGGCGAACTTGCTGGGCACCTTGTCCCACCAGAAACCGCCGCCGGGGCCGTTGTCGATCAGGGCGTTGTCGTTCAGGCGGAAGGAGAGCAGTACCGCCTTTTTGAGCCACTGGTTGACCTGCCAGCCATCGGCGGTGGGTTCGGCGACGCGGCCCTTGCCGCTGTCGAGCAGGGCCAGCGCTGCATTGACGGCGTCGCGGATGGCGCCCTGCGTGGTCAGGCTGACATTGGCGCGGTCTTCCCACGCGGCGTCGATGGTGGCTTGCAGGTCTTGGCTCATGGATGCTCCCCAAGGATGGCGGCCAGAAATGGCGTCAGATGGTTGGTTTCATAATCGATGAAGTCGGGATGATGGTCGTGATTGCCCGCTTCCGAGCCATTATTGACCCAGATGGTGGTCATGCCGATCGCCTTGGCGGGCCGCAGGTTGCGGGCCATGTCTTCGAAAAAGGCGGCGCGGGTGGGATCGACCGCATGGATGCGGCACAGGTCCGCATAGCCCGCGGGGTCAGGCTTGGGCACATATTGGCAGGCGTGGATGTCGTGGATCAATTCGAACGCTTGCGCCAAGCCGAGCTTGTCGAGCACGCGCGCGGCATAGGCGGCGTCGCCATTGGTGAAGATCAGGCGGCGGCCCGGAAGCGCGGCGATCCGGGCGTTGAGCGCAGGATCGACCGCCAGCCGATCCATCGAAATGTCATGGACATAGTCGAGAAATTCGCGCGGTTCGATGCCATGATGGCGCATCAGCCCGGACAGGGTGGTGCCATGATCGATAAAATAGCGTTTCTGGACCGCCCGCGCCTCGACCGGGTCGCAGCCGAGCAACCCCTGGATAAACTCGCCCATCTTCACGTCGATCAGCGCGAACAGGTCCGCTTTCGCCGGGTAGAGCGTATTGTCCAGATCGAAGATCCAGCTGTCGATATGGGCCATATCTGCGCGCATGGCCGCGCCCTAAAGCGGCAAGCGGCGGAGGGCAAGCCACTAACCCTTCTAACCGCAGGGAAGAAGGATATGGAGCTTTGCCGGCGCCGCCGGTCAGGCGGAGTTGGAAGAGGGGAAGGAGGGGTACGCGGCCCCTCTCCGGCTGCGACTAGGCGGCAAAGCCGCCAAGTCTCGCTCCCCTCTCAGGGGAGAGGGTTTCAGCCGCAGGCCAACGATTCACTGTCCTCATAGAAAGCCTGCACCGCAGTCCAGGCGTCCTCCGCCGTTTCGACCCAAGTCAGCAGGTTGAGGTCGCTGTGCGCAATCACGCCTTCGTCCGCCAGCGCCTCGAAATCCACCACCCGGTTCCAGAAATCCTTGCCGAACAGCAAGATGGGGATCGGCTTCATCTTGCCGGTCTGGATCAGGGTCAGCAGTTCGAACATCTCGTCGAACGTGCCGAAGCCGCCGGGGAAGACTGCGAGCGCGCGGGCGCGCAACAGGAAATGCATCTTGCGCAGCGCGAAATAGTGGAATTGGAAGCTCAGCTCCGGCGTCACGAAGCGGTTGGGCGCCTGTTCATGCGGCAGGACGATGTTCATGCCGATCGTGGTCTGGCCGACATCCTGCGCGCCGCGATTGGCGGCTTCCATGATCGATGGGCCGCCGCCCGAACAGACGACGAAGTGGCGGCATCCTTCCGCATTGACCGGATATTGGGCGGCGATCCGGGCGAGTTTGCGCGCTTCTTCATAATAGCGGGCCTTGGCGCCCAGATTTTCCGCGATCCGCTTCTGCTCCGGGGTCGTGGCGGCGTCGATCCGCGCCTGCGCCTGATCGGGTTCGGGGATGCGTGCCGAGCCGTAGAAGACGAAGGTCGATTCGATCTGCGCCTCGTCCATCAGCAATTGGGGCTTCAATAATTCCAGCTGGAAACGGACCGGGCGCAGGTCTTCGCGCAGCAGAAATTCGCTGTCCTGAAAGGCGAGTCTATAGGCAGCGCTCTGCGTCTGGGGGGTGCCGACCTGCTTCTTCGCGTCATTGGCCTCTTCGCGGGCTGGGCGGAATTTACGTTCTTCAATGTCTTTTTTCGTCATTGGCGCCAACTTAGTGCGCGTCCGCGACAAATCCAAGTCTGCATCGTTCCAATAAAGGCGCGGGGCAGCCACGGTGCTGTTATTCTAACGGCAGAACCCCCCACGCCCGCCCATGTCGAAATGGAAATGGTCGTGATGCGCAGCATTGTAGTCGGGACTGAGGACGGTGTTGAACCGCTTGCAGGCGCTGGCGTGGACGAGCGTCAGGAACTGGCGGGTCTGCCGGTCGCCGTTCCAGTCCTTCTGGATGCTGATGCGCCGGCCATCGCTCAGGATGAAGGCGGACACGTCGATCGCATTGCTGTGCGCATGTTCGGACAATTTGCCGCTGCCCGCGATCGGGCGGCAATTATAGGTGCCGAACGTCTCGATCTTCTCGATCTCCGCGCCGAAGATCACCCGCGCAGCCGGCTGCACGCCATAGCGCGCCCAGGCGGCGAAATTGGCGGCCAGATTGCACGTCATCGCGCCGATGCCGGTTGTCGGCACGCCTATGTCGATCAATTTAACACTGTTCACCGCGCTGCACCCGCCGCCGAAATTGCGGTCGGGCAGGGGGGTGAAAGCCACCGCCTGCGATTGGAGTTTGGCGAAACATTGGCGCGTTTCCAGCGCGGGTTGCGCCGGGGCGCGGGCTGGCGGGGGCTTGGATATGTTCGCTACGCGGCCACGCGGGACCAGGTCGCCGCCACATGCGTTCAGCATGATTGCGCAAAGCACGGCCAGGGCCGCGCCGCGCAAAAATCCCGTTTCTGTCGCCCGCTCTTCCATGAATCAGGTGTTTACCATCGTGAATCTTTACGAAAGTTAACCGCTCGCACCGTTCGTCGCATTTCGACAAACGGCTTGACTCTTTTTTCGCGGCGACTAGTGCCGCCGACGGGCCACGCGGTCCCAACGCCGCGCTGCTCTCTGTAAGGAGACGCTACATGACTGATATGACTGCCGTTGACGCCACCCTTGCGCCTGCCGCAAAGCCCGCAACTCGTCCGGCCCGCCCCTTTTTCTCTTCCGGTCCCTGCGCCAAGCCGCCTGGCTGGAGCGCCGACAAGCTGGCCACCGACTCGCTCGGCCGCTCGCATCGCGCCAAGATCGGCAAGACTCGCCTCGCTTACAGCATCGACCTGATGCGCGAGCTGCTGAACCTGCCCGACACCCACCGCATCGGCATCGTGCCGGGGTCCGACACCGGCGCGTTCGAAATGGCGATGTGGACGATGCTGGGCGCCCGCCCCGTCACCACCATCGCGTGGGAAAGTTTCGGCGAAGGCTGGGTGACCGACGCCGCCAAGCAGTTGAAGCTGGACCCGACCGTCATCCGCGCCGATTATGGCCAGTTGCCCGATCTGAGCGCCGTCGATTTCAGCAACGACGTGCTGTTCACCTGGAACGGCACCACGTCGGGCGTGCGCGTGCCGAATGCGGACTTCATTCCCGCCGATCGCGAGGGCCTGACCTTTGCCGACGCCACCAGCGCGGTGTTCGCCTATGACATCGACTGGGCGAAGATCGACGTCGCCACCTTCTCCTGGCAAAAGGTGCTGGGCGGCGAAGGCGGCCATGGCGTGCTGATCCTTGGCCCGCGCGCGGTCGAACGCCTCGAAACCTACACCCCCGCCTGGCCGCTGCCCAAGGTGTTCCGCCTGGTGTCGAAGGGCAAGCTGGCCGAAGGCGTGTTCAAGGGCGAAACCATCAACACGCCGTCCATGCTGGCGGTTGAAGATGCGATCTTCGCGCTGGAATGGGGCAAGTCGCTGGGCGGTTCGGCCGGCCTGATCGCGCGCAGCGACGCCAATGCCGCCGCGCTGGGCAAGATCGTCGCGGAGCGCGACTGGCTCGGCCATCTCGCCGTCGACGAAGCGTCGCGGTCGAAGACCAGCGTCTGCCTGACCGTCGAAGGCGCCGACGAAGCCTTCATCAAGGCCTTCGCCGCCCTCCTCGAAAAGGAAGGCGCCGCCTTTGACATCGCCGGTTATCGCGATGCCCCGGCCGGCCTGCGCATCTGGTGCGGCGCGACCGTCGAAACGGCGGATATCGAAGCGCTGGGGCCGTGGCTCGACTGGGCCTATGCCCAGACCAAGGCTGCCGCTTAACTCTCATAACTGTCGTCATTCCCGCGAAGGCGGGAGTCCATCTCCAGCCCTATCGATAGGTGCAACGTCGAGAGATGGATCCCCGCCTTCGCGGGGATGACGAATATATTTCCAAAGGAAACACACATGCCCAAAGTCCTTATTTCCGACAAGATGGACCCCCGCGCAGCCGCGATCTTCCGTGAGCGCGGCGTGGAAGTCGACGAAATCACCGGCAAGACGCCCGAAGAACTGATCGCCATCATCGGCGACTATGATGGTCTGGCCATCCGCTCCTCGACCAAGGTGACGAAGGCGATCCTCGACGCCGCCACCAACCTGAAGGTGATCGGCCGCGCCGGCATCGGCGTCGACAATGTCGATATTCCCTATGCTTCGGCCAAGGGGGTAATCGTCATGAACACGCCGTTCGGCAACTCCATCACCACCGCCGAACACGCCATCGCGCTGATGTTCGCACTGGCCCGCCAGTTGCCAGAGGCCAATGCCCAGACGCAGCAGGGCCTGTGGCCCAAGAACGGCTTCATGGGCGTGGAAGTCACCGGCAAGACGCTGGGCCTGATCGGCGCGGGCAATATCGGGTCGATCGTCGCCAGCCGCGCACTGGGCCTCAAGATGAAGGTCGTCGCCTTCGATCCGTTCCTGACGCCCGAACGCGCCATCGAAATGGGCGTGGAAAAGGCCGATCTCGACACGCTGCTGGCGAAAGCCGACTTCATCACCCTGCACACGCCGCTGACCGACCAGACCCGCAACATCCTGAGCAAGGAAAACCTCGCCAAGACCAAGAAGGGCGTGCGCATCATCAACTGCGCGCGTGGCGGGCTGATCGATGAAGCCGCGCTCAAGGAGGCGATGGATTCGGGCCATGTCGCGGGCGCCGCGCTCGACGTGTTCGTGCAGGAACCGGCGAAGGAATCGCCTTTGTTCGGCACGCCCAACTTCATCTGCACCCCGCATCTGGGCGCGTCGACCGACGAAGCGCAGGTCAATGTGGCGCTCCAGGTCGCCGACCAGTTGTCCGACTATCTGCTCGACGGCGGCATCACCAACGCGCTCAACGTCCCCTCGCTCAGCGCCGAAGAAGCCCCCAAGCTCAAGCCCTATATGGCGATCGCCGAAAAGCTGGGCAGCCTGGTCGGCCAGCTGGAAGGCGACGCGATCACCGGCGTTGCGGTGGAAGTCGAAGGCCATGCCGCCGAACTGAACCAGAAGCCGATCACCGCCGCCGTGCTGGCGGGCCTGATGCGCGTCTATTCGGACACGGTGAACATGGTCAACGCGCCTTTCCTGGCCAAGGAACGCGGGCTGGACGTGCGCGAAGTGCGCCACGACCGCGAAGGCGACTACCAGACTTTGGTGCGCGTTACCGTGACCACCGAAAATGGCGAGCGTTCGGTCGCCGGCACGCTGTTCGGCCATGCGTCGCCACGCCTGGTCGAACTGTTCGGCATCAAGGTGGAAGCCGATCTGGACGGCACGATGCTCTATATCGTCAACCAGGACGCGCCGGGCTTCATCGGTCGCCTGGGGAGCAAGCTGGGCGAATCGGATGTCAACATCGGCACCTTCCACCTGGGCCGGCGCAACCAGGGCGGTGAAGCCGTTCTCCTGTTGTCGGTCGACGGCACCGTCACCGAACCGCTGCGCTGGGAAATCTGCAATCTGACCGGCGTGAAGCAGGTCAAGTTGCTGCGGTTTGCTTAAACTCTAAAGACCCTCTCCCCCAGGGGAGAGGGAGTAAAGGTGCCTGCCGTGATTCCGCCCAGCCTCTTGCCCGAAGGCCTATCCGATCGCCTGCCGCCCCAGGCCGAAGCCTCCGCGCGCCTGGCGCGCCGTGTGCTCGATACGGTGGCGACCCATGGCTATGAACGGGTCATGCCGCCGCTTGCGGAGTTTGAGGATACGCTGACCCAGCGTCTCAAATCGATGCGTGCGCAGGACCTGGTCCGCGTGGTCGATCCCGTGTCGCAGCGCAGCCTGGCCTTTCGCCCGGACATGACCGCGCAGGTCGGCCGCATCGCCGCTACGCGGATGGCCGCCGCGCCGCGTCCGCTGCGCCTCTCCTATGCCGGTCCGATCATCCGCCAGAAGGCCAGCCAGTTGCGCCCCGAACGCGAGAAATTGCAGCTCGGCGCTGAATTGATCGGCAGCGACGGCACGGCCGCCGCGGTGGAGATCGTGAATATCGCGATCGAGGCGCTGACCGCCGCGGGCGTGACCGGCATCACCATCGACTTCACCTTGCCCGACCTGATCGACGCGCTGGCCGCCGGCCCGCTGCCGCTCGGCGCGCAGGAGATAGAGGCGGTCCGCGCCGGGCTGGACGCCAAGGATGCGGGCGCATTGGTCGCCATCAGCCCGGCTGCCGCCGCCTATCTGCCGCTGATCGAAGCGACCGGCCCTTTCCATGCCGCGATGGACCGGCTCGAAGCGTTTAGCGCGCAACTGGGCGGGGCGATCGACAGCCGCATCGCGGGTCTGCGCGCCATCGCCAAGCCGATCGGCTGGGACATCACCCTGACACTCGATCCGACCGAACGGCACGGTTTCGAATTTCAGAACTGGTTCGGCTTCTCCATCTTCGCCGAGGGTTTCATTGGCGAGATCGGTCGCGGCGGCAGCTACGCCATCGCGCGAGCGGATGGCGCGGATGAACCGGCTATGGGCTTCTCCCTCTATCCCGACCCGCTGATCGACGCGGGTTTCGGCGGGGAAGCGCCCCGGCGCCTGTTCCTGCCGCTGGGCCATGACGCAGGCCGCGCGAACGCGCTGCGCGCCGAGGGCTGGCAAACCGTCGCGGCGCTGTCCGGCGACGAAGATGGCGCGGCCCAGCGCTGTTCGCACTGGCTGGATGGCGCGGAGCCGTGCGCCTATTGACTTGACTTGACCGGGGTAGCGCGGCTAACGCGCGCCCCGAAACAGGGCGTCATACGCGCCTGCTTGATCCCACCGGCATGCCGAGTCCCGTCGAAGGGCATGGCCGGTCCGCGCGGCGGGCGGAGGACTGTATCTGTGGCAAATGTAACCGTGATCGGCGCTCAGTGGGGCGACGAAGGCAAGGGCAAGATCGTCGACTGGCTGTCGGAGCGCGCCGACGTCGTCGCCCGTTTCCAGGGCGGCCATAATGCCGGCCATACGCTGGTCGTGGGCGAGAAGGTCTATAAGCTCTCGTTGCTGCCGTCGGGCATCGTGCGCGGCACGCTGTCGGTCATCGGCAATGGCGTGGTGCTGGACCCCTGGCATTTCCGCGATGAAGTGGCGAAGCTGAAGGGGCAGGGCGTCACCATCACGCCCGACAATCTCCAGATCGCGGAAACCTGCCCGCTGATCCTGCCCTTCCACCGCGACCTTGATGGCCTGCGCGAAGACGCATCGGGCGCGGGCAAGATCGGCACCACCCGCCGCGGCATCGGCCCGGCTTATGAGGACAAGGTCGGCCGCCGCGCCATCCGCGTCTGCGATCTGGCGCATCTGGACGACCTGGACCTCCAGATCGACCGGCTGACCGCCCATCATGACGCGCTGCGCGCCGGTTTCGGCGAAGCGCCGATCGACCGCGCCGCGCTGATGGCGGAACTGACAGAGATCGCGGCCTTCATCCTGCCCTTCGTCAAGCCGGTCTGGCTGACGCTCAACAAGGCGAAGGCGGCGGGCAAGCGCATCCTGTTTGAAGGCGCGCAGGGCACCTTGCTCGACATCGACCATGGCACCTATCCGTTCGTCACTTCGTCCAATACGGTTGCGGGCACGGCGGCGAGCGGCACTGGGCTTGGCCCCAATGCGGCGGGCTTCGTGCTGGGCATCGTCAAGGCCTATACCACCCGCGTGGGTTCCGGCCCGTTCCCGACCGAATTGGAGGATGAAACCGGCCAGCGGCTGGGCGAACGCGGCCATGAATTCGGCACCGTCACCGGCCGTAAGCGCCGCTGCGGCTGGTTCGACGCGGTGCTGGTGCGCCAGTCGATCGCGGTGTCGGGCGTCACCGGCGTCGCGCTCACCAAGCTGGACGTGCTGGACGGCTTCGATGAACTGAAGATCTGCGTCGGCTATCAGATCGGCGACCAGAGGTTCGACTATCTGCCCGCCCATGCGCAGGACCAGGCGAAGGCGCAGCCGATCTATGAAACGATCGAGGGTTGGCACGACACCACCGCCGGCGCGCGCAGTTGGGCCGAACTCCCGGCGCAGGCGGTCAAATATATCCGCCGGATCGAGGAACTGATCGGTTGCCCGGTCACGCTCGTTTCGACCAGTCCTGAGCGCGAGGACACCATCCTCGTGCGCGATCCCTTCGCGGATTAAGAGCGATGGCCGAACAACGCTTCGAGCGTCACAAGCAGGCCTGGACCCAGGACGAGATCCAGAAACTGCACATGTTGGCGAAGAAGGGCATGGGCCTGAAAGCCATCGCCAAGGCGCTGACCCGCACCGAAGAATCGGTCAAGGCGCGCGCCAAGGAAGACAGTGTGAATATCGCCAAGCTGCGGTAGATACATGGTGCTCCCGCGCAGGGGGGCGGTCCTGCCGTCGATTCCGTGCGATAGGGCGGAACTGGGCTCCGGCCTGCGCCGGAGCATTGACTGTCTGGACCCCGCCACACAGCCATGCGAAGACCACGCCTTACCAACAGGGAAGGCTTCGCATGGCGCTCGACATTCTCGTCCTTTATGGCTCCTATCGCCGTGGCCGGCTCGGTATCCGGCTCGCCGACTATCTGGTTCGCGGGTTTGAAGGGCTGGGCCACAAAGCCGAACTGGTCGATGCCAAGGCGGTCGACCTGCCCATGCTGGACCTGCGCTACAGCGATTATCCCGCCGGGGAAGCGCCCGCCGCGATGGCGCAACTGTCGGATCGTCTGTCCGCCGCCGATGCCTTCGTGTTCGTCGCGGGCGAATATAATCGCGGGATGCAGCCGGGCCTCAAAAATCTGGTCGATCATTATCTCAAAGAGTTCGACCGCCGTCCTGCCGCCATCGCCAGCTATTCGATGGGGCGTTTCGCGGGGGTCAACAGCCACGCCGACTGGACGGTGACGCTGGCGGCGATGGGCATGGCCGTGGTGCCGGAGCGGCTGAGCGTCGGCCAGATTGGCCAGGCGCTGGACGAACAGGCCCAGTCGCAGGGCGAGGGTGGCGCGGCGCTGGAGCGCGGCTTTGCCGGGTTCGCCAACAACCTCATCTGGTGGGCGGAGGCGGCTAAGGCCGCGCGCTAAATCGCCGGTCGATCCACACCAGCGCATAGCCCGCGGCGACGAAGCCTGCCGCCATCAGCGTGGCGTTGAGCGCCACCTGGCCGATGCCCAGCTTCGCGACATTGATGAAGGGATAGGCATAGCTTCCCTCCATCATGCCGCGCAGCAGGGCGTAGGGCAGATAGAGCGCGGGAAAAATTGCCCAGACCCAGGGATCGCGCCAGCCAAGCCGTCCCTTGCGCGCAAAGGCGATCCACCAGAGCGGCGTGATCAGGGGCGTGACCTTGTGCAGCAGCGTATCGGCCAACAGCGCGCCACCGCTCAGGGACAGCAGGCCGCGCAGCAGCAGGCCATAGACAATGCCGACAAGCAGGATCGCCAGCAGCATCCCGCCGACCAGCCGGGGTGAAACCCGCACGCTGATCGCGACCGCCGCCAGCGTCCCTGCAACCAGGATATTGGCCAGCACGGTGAAGAAGCGGATCAGCGTCCAGAGCGTTTCGCCAACCGACCCGGTCTGCGCCAGGGTGGCGTCGAACTGGACCGCGAGGCCCGCGATCGCGACCAGCGCCACGATCCCGGCGCCCGCTCTTTCCCCGATCCTGCTCATGCCGCTATGCGCTCCCGTCCATCCTCTTCGCCTGCTGCTATCACGGTTGCGGCCACCAGGTCGCCCGTCACGTTCAGGCTGGTGCGGCACATGTCGAGGAAACGGTCGACCCCCAGCACCAGCCCGATTCCTTCGGGCGGCACGCCGACCATGCCCAGGATCATCGCGACCACCGGCAACGATCCCGCGGGCACCCCCGCGGTGCCGACCCCGCCCAATATGCACACCAGCATCACCATCAACTGCTGCGTCAGGCTGAGGTCGACGCCGAAAAACTGGGCGAGGAAGAGGACGGTGATGCCTTCGAACATCGCCGTGCCATTCTGGTTGGCGGTCGCGCCGATGGTGAGGACGAAGCGGGCGATGCGGCGCGGCAGGCGCAGATTGTCCTCCGCCACGCGGATCGCGGTGGGCAGGGTGGCGTTGGAGGAGGCGGTGGCGAAGGCCATGACGCTGGCCTCCTGCACCGCCGCGAAGAAGGCGAGGGGGGAACGGCGCGCAAGCAGGGCGATGAGTAGCGGATAAACGACGAACATCTGGATCGCCAATGCCAGCAGCACGACGCCGACATAGGCGGACAGGCGGATCAGCAAGTCCCAGCCGAACTGCGCAGCCAGATTGAACATGAAGCAGGCGATGGCGATCGGGGCGAGGCGGATGACGATGCCGATCAGCCGCATCGTCACGTCGAACAGCCCCTCCATCGCATTGAGCAACATCTTCGACTGTTCGGTCTGCACCAGCACGAGGCCAATGCCGAAGAAGAGCGCAAAGACCATCACCGCCAATATGTCGTTATCGGCCATCGCGCCGATAATGTTGTCGGGGATGATCGCGATCAGCGCCTGCATCCCCGTCGGCGTGTCGCCGCTGCGGACGAGAATCGCTTTGGCCCCCGCGCCCGCATCGGCCAGCATCGCCTGCGCCTGGGCGGGATCCACTCCGCCGCCCGGCCGCAGCAGATTGACCAGCAGCAGGCTGATGACGACGGCGACGCCCGATACGATCAGCGTATAGATTAGCGTGCGCAGGCCGATCCGCCGCAGCGATCGCATCTCGCCCATTTCGGCAATGCCCACGATCAGCGCCGACACCAGCAGCGGGATGACCAGCATGAACAGCAGTCGTAGGAAAACCTGCCCGATCGGCCCGGTGACATAGGTGGTGATGGCATCGACCCAGCGCGCGTCGGGCACCGTCATATAGACGCCCAGGCCCAGGATCAGGCCGATCAGGAAGCCGGCCAGCATCTGCCACTGAAGCGAGAGCGCCGCCGTCTGGCCGCTGCTGTCGGGCGCGTCGCTGGTCACAGGCTTCTCCGTTCGCTTCTCGGTTCAACGAGCCGCGGGGGTACGAGTTGCGTCGGCCGGGATATTTCGTTTCGCTATGGCATCAAGGGAGCATTACCGCGACGCTGGCGTTACCGCAGTCGATTATTTTCGGAGACCTGCATGATCATCGATCCTGTCCCCAGCATGCGCCGGATGGCGTCCGAAGTCTGGAAGCCGCTGACCGCGCTGTTCATATGGGATTGCGCCGTGACACTCACTTATTATGTTCTGCCTTTCAAGGCGCCGTCGCTGCCGCTCACCATTTTTGGTACGGCGCTGGCGCTGTTTCTGGGCTTCCGGTCCAACAGCGCCTATCAACGCTGGTGGGAAGGGCGGGTTCTGTGGGGCGCGATGATCAATGCGTCGCGCAGCCTGGCGCGCGCCACGCGCAATTTCCTGCCCGATCCGGAGGCGCGCGACCTGAAGCGCGAGATCGTGATGCGCCAGATCGCCTATGTGAATGCGCTGCGTTGCCAGTTGCGCCGCCAGCCGATCGGCACGGACGTCACGACCTTCCTGCGAGAAGAGGATAAGGGCAAGGCGCTGGCTCGCGCGAACCCGGCCAACGGCCTGCTCGACAGCACCGGGCGACGGATCGACATCGCCCGGCGCGAAGGGTGGATCGACACGATCCAGCAAACGCAGATGGAGGCGGTGCTGATCGACATCGCCAATGCGCAGGGTGGAATGGAACGCCTGAAAAACACGCCGCTGCCGGTGCAGTATCGTTATCTACCGACCATCTTCACGCATCTTTTCTGTCTGTTCCTGCCGATCGGCCTGGTTGAAACGCTGGGCTTGGCCACGCCGCTCGGCTCCACGGTGGCGGGGCTGATGTTCGTCGCGGTCCTGCGGATCGGCGATGACCTGACCGATCCCTTTGGCGATACCGTGCATGACGTGCCTTTGACGGCGATGTGCCGAACAATCGAGATCGACCTGCTCCAGTCGATCGGCGACCCCGCGCCAGAGCCGGCTAAGCCGGTGCGCGGGGTGCTATGGTGAAGGAGGATCGGTTCCCGCCTGCGCGGGAGCACATGCTATCCTTGATTACTCCTTGTGCCGGTCGTCCACCATGTCGGACGCGAGTTCCAGTCCCGCGCGGCCATGAGCGGCGCCATGCGCCGGCGCCTTGGGATGGGGCACGTCGATCGGCTCCTCGACCTCCAGCATCCCTTCCCATTTGGTGATGACCGACGTGGCGATGGCGTTGCCCAGCACGTTGGTTGCGGTGCGGCCCATGTCCATGAAGTGATCGACCGCCAGGATGAAGGCGATGCCTTCGACCGGCAGGTCGAACTGGCCCAGCGTCGCGGCGACCACCACGAGGCTGGCGCGCGGAACCGCGGCGATGCCCTTGCTGGTGACCATCAGCACGAGCAGGATGGTGATCTGCGTCGCGATCGGCAGGTCGATGCCATAGGCCTGGGCGATGAAGATCGTCGCGAAGGTCGAATACATCATCGACCCGTCGAGGTTGAAGCTGTAGCCCAGGGGCAGCACGAAGCTGTAGATACGGCGCGGGATGCCGAAGCGGTCGAGCTGCTCCAGCATCTTGGGATAGGCGGCTTCGGACGAGGCGGTGGAGAAGGCGATCAGGATCGGTTCGCGGACATAGCGGATCAGCTTGAACATCCGCTTGCCGAGGAAAATCGATCCGGCGCCGAACAGCAGCAGCCACAAGCAGAACAGCGCGATGTAGAATTCGCCGACCAGTTCGCCATAGGTTTTGAGCACGCCCAGCCCCTGCACCGTGACGGACGAGGCCAGCGCGCCGAACACCGCGAACGGGGCTACGCGCATGACATAGCCGGTCACTTGCAGCATCAGTTCGACCATCGCCTCGATCATGGTGACGATCGGCTTGCCCTTGTCGCCGATGGCGGTGAGCGCCACGCCCACGAACAGCGAGAAGACGACGATCTGCAGGATCTGGTTGTCCGCCATCGCCCCGATCATGGAGGTCGGGAAGACATGGAGGATGAAGTCGCGGAAGTTGAGCGCTTCGGTATTGACGCCCGCATCCGCGCCGGAGCGGACCAGGTTGAGGCCCTCGCCCGGTGCGAAGAAGTTGACGAAGATCAGGCCCAGCGTCAGCGAAATCAGGCTGGCGATGATGAACCAGGCGAGCGCCCGCCCGCCGATCCGCCCCAGCGCCGCGCTGTCGCCCATATGGGCGATGCCCGCGACCAGCGTGGAAAAGACCAGAGGCGCGATGATCATCTTGATCAGGTGCAGGAATATGTCAGCCAGAAGGTGGAAATAGCCCGCCACATCCTTTGCCAGCGTTTCGTCGCCGCCGACCCAAAGATTGGCCACGAAGCCCGTGATCACCCCCAGGACCAT
This sequence comes from Sphingobium cupriresistens, assembly GCF_004152865.1. Taxonomy (GTDB): domain Bacteria; phylum Pseudomonadota; class Alphaproteobacteria; order Sphingomonadales; family Sphingomonadaceae; genus Sphingobium; species Sphingobium cupriresistens. The sequence goes on from NZ_SEOO01000007.1 coordinate 78,092, forward strand.
GCCGATGAGGATGAAGACTGTCAGTCTGTTTCGCATCAAATCCCTTTAGGCTGCCCGTGCGCAGCCCCCGCCTATTGTACGTCTGTCAGGCCGACACCTAACAGGCGCATGGGCCACCCGCAATCGCGGCGCGTCCAGTCGCATCAGGGAAGACGAAGCAGTCGCGCCTTTCCACGCCCTTGGATATACGGGTCAGGGGTAGAGCAGTCCTTCGATCCAACTATCGCCGACCCGTTCGAACAGGCGGCGTTCGTGCAGCCGGTGTTCGCGATCCTGCCAATATTCGATCCGTTCGGGGGTGAGGCGGAAGCCCGACCAATGCGGCGGGCGCGGCACCGGGCCGCCCTCGAACCGGGCGCTGGCCGCCTCGAACCGGTCCATGAAGGTCTGCCGGTCGGGCAGGGGGCGGGACTGGTCTGATGCCCAGGCGCCCAGTTGGCTGTCGCGGCTGCGGGTCGCGAAATAGACGTCGGCGGTGGCGTCGTCTACAGGGCCTACCGCCCCTTCGACACGAATCTGGCGGCGCAGCGATTTCCAGTGGAAGAGCAGCGCGGCGTGGGGATTTTCCAGCAGATCGCCCGCCTTGCGTCCTTCGAAATTGGTGTAGAAGACGAAGCCGTCGGGACCATGGCCCTTGAGCAGCACCATGCGCACGGACGGCCGCCCGCGCGCATCGGCTGTGGCCAGCGCCATGGCGTTGCTATCGTTGATTTCGGTGTCGCGCGCCTGCGCGTACCACTCGTCGAACAGGGCGAAGGGATCGGTCATGGCGCATTCTTACGGGAGGGGAGCAAAAGTGTCGATAAGGGGAAGTCCGGTCGCCCCTTGCGCCATCCCCGGCTTGAATGTGGGCGCGGCATCGTCCACATAGTCGGGAAGTGATGCTTTTGTGCAACAGGTAGAATGATGGCCGATCCCTATTCCCTTTTGGGTGTGACGCGCAGCGCGACCGATGCGGAGATTAAATCCGCCTATCGCAAGCTCGCCAAGGAACTGCACCCCGACAAGAACAAGGATAACCCCAGGGCGGCGGACAAATTTTCCGCCGTGACCAACGCCTATGACCTGCTGTCCGACAAGGATAAGCGCGCCCGTTTCGACCGGGGGGAGATTGACGGCGACGGCAATCCGGCCGCGCCCTTTGGCTATGGCGGCGGGGGCGGCGGCGGTTTTCGCGGCCAGCCGGGCGGCGGCTTCGATCAGGGCGGCGCGGATTTCGGCGATATTTTCGAAGGGCTGTTCGGCGGCGCCGGGCGTCGTGCGGGCGGTGGCGGCGGTTTCGGGCGGCAGGCGCCACCGCCAAAGGGCGCCAATGTCGCCTATCGGCTGGCGGTCCAGTTCACCGACGCGGCGACCCTCGCGCCGCAGCGGATCACTTTGCAGGATGGCAAGACCATCGACCTGAAGCTGCCCGCTGGGGTGGAAAGCGGGACGCAGATGCGCCTGTCGGGCAAGGGGCAGGCCGGGCCGGGCGGGGCGGGCGATGCGATCGTCACGATCGAGGTGAAGCCGCACCCCTTCTTCATCCGCGACGGCGACAATGTGCTGCTGGACCTGCCCATCACGCTCGATGAGGCGGTGAAGGGCGGGAAGGTCAAGGCGCCGACGGTGGACGGCCCGGTGATGCTGGGCGTGGCGGCTGGCGCGACGTCGGGCAAGACGCTGCGGCTGCGCGGCAAGGGCTTTACCGGCAAAAGCGGCCAGCGCGGCGACCAGTTGGTCACGCTCCAGATCGACGTGCCGGCCGACGACCCGGCGATCCAGGCGCTGGTGGAAAGCTGGCAGGACGAACGGCCGGTGCGCGCCCATATGGGCGTATGATGCGTTAGTCCATATATGCCGATGCCATCGCCCCTGTCGCCCGAATCCCGCCGCCAGGTGACGCATGAAGCGCGGGCGCATTTTCATCGGCAAATGGACCGGGTGCGGCCTGGCTCCCATCTGTTCGAGGTGATGAAGCGGGTGGCGGTCGGCACCTATAGCGACGGCTTCATCCATGCCGGCAATCTGGCCTATCTGTCGCTGATGACGCTGTTTCCCTTTTTCATCGTCGCGGCGGCTGTGGCCAGCATCTTTGGCCGCACGCAGGACGGCGTGCAGGCGGTCAACGCCTTTCTCTATACCGTGCCGCGCGGCGTCGCCGATGTGGTGCGCCAGCCGATCAGCGACGTGCTGACCGCGCGCAGCGGTCCTCTGCTGTGGTTGGGCGGCCTGGTCGGGCTGTGGACCGTGGGCAGCCTCATAGAAACGATCCGCGACATTCTCCGCCGCGCCTATGGCACCAAGAGCACCAAGCCTTTCTGGCGCTATCGGCTGGGCGCGATCGGCATCACGCTGGTCAGCGTCTTCGCGCTGATGTTCGCTTTTTCGTTGCAGGTGGCGATCACCGGCCTCGACCAGTTCCTCCACAATATCCTGCCCTGGGCGGACGACGCCATCGGCCTGGTCGCGTCGGCGAAGCTGGTGCCGATGGCGATAACCTGCCTTGCCTTATGGTCGCTGTTCGCGGCCTTGACGCCTACCGCTTACAAGCCGCGCCGTTTCCCCAAATGGCCCGGCGCGGTGGCGACGTCGCTCTGGTGGTATGGGACGGTGCTGCTGTTGCCGCCCACCCTGTCGCTGCTGGGCGGCTATGGCCGGACCTATGGCAGTCTGGCGGGTGTCATGATCACCCTCATTTTTTTCTTTCTCGTCGGGCTTGGCGTGGTAATTGGCGCGGAATTAAATGCGGCGCTGGCGGAATTTCCCGAAGAGGAACTGGACGCGGCGGCGAAGGACCAAGGGAACGGAACGACGATATGAACGGCTTGATGGCAGGAAAGCGCGGGCTCATCATGGGGCTGGCGAACGACAAGTCGCTCGCCTGGGGCATTGCGCAGCAATTGCACGCGCATGGCGCGGAACTGGCCTTTTCCTACCAGGGCGATGCGCTGGCCAAGCGGGTGCGGCCGCTCGCGGAGCAGGTCGGCTCCGATTTCCTGATCGACTGCGACGTCACCGACATGGACAAGCTGGATGCGGCGTTCGCCGAGCTGGAAGCGCGCTGGGGCACGATCGATTTCGTGGTCCACGCGATCGGCTTTTCCGACAAGAACGAGCTGCGCGGCCTCTATGTCGACACCAGCCTGGAGAATTTCCTGCTGACCATGAACGTGTCTGCTTACAGTTTTGTGGCAGTCACGAAGCGCGCGCGCGCTTTGATGCCTAATGGCGGCAGTATCTTGACGCTGAGCTATTATGGCGCGGAAAAGGTCATCCCCCATTATAACGTCATGGGCGTGGCGAAGGCGGCGCTGGAAACCAGCGTCAAATATCTGGCGATGGACCTCGGCCCGGAAAATATCCGCGTCAACGCCATTTCCGCCGGCCCGATCAAGACGCTGGCGGCCAGCGGCATCGGCGATTTCCGCTATATCCTGAAATGGAACGAGTTGAACTCGCCGCTGCGCCGCAACGTCACGATCGAGGATGTCGGCGGCGCGGGCCTGTATCTGTTGTCCGATCTGGCGTCGGGCGTGACCGGCGAAATCCACCATGTCGATGCGGGCTATAACGTCATCGGGATGAAGGCCGAAGACGCGCCGGACATCGCGCTGGATAAGTAAGGTCAAACCCCTCTCCCCTTGGGGGGAGAGGGAGGGGCCCATCGCGAAGCGATGGGCGGGTGAGGGGGATATGAAGCGGCCCGATCCTGAAACACCCGAATCCCTGAAGCAGGGGGCGAAGCTGCGCAACCGACAGTTGGACGGCATCAAGTTTCGCCGACAGGTCTGGCTGGCAGGCTTCATCGCCGATTTCTATGCCGCCGATCTTCGGCTAGTCATCGAAGTTGACGGCGATGACCATGCCGCTAGGGAAGCAGCCGATCAGCAGCGATTCCGGATATTGCAGCGCGAGGGATTTCGGACCATCCGTTTCGCTAATGCGGATATCATGCGCAATATCGAAGGGGTTTTGGAGACAATATCGATGACGGTGCGCCTTGACCCCTCACCTTCCCACTCGGCTGCGCCGAGCGGGCCTCTTCCTGTCCCCCAAGGGGAGAGGAGAATATGAGTTTCAACAGTTTCGGGCGCGTGTTCCGCTTCACCACCTGGGGCGAGAGCCATGGTCCTGCCATCGGCGCGGTCGTGGACGGGTGCCCGCCGGGTTTGCCGCTCAGCGAAAGCGACATCCAGCCATGGCTTGACCTGCGCAAGCCCGGCACGTCCAAATTCACCACCCAGCGTCGCGAAGCGGATGAGGTGCGTATCCTGTCTGGCGTGTTCGAAGGGCGGACCACCGGCACGCCGATCAGCCTGATGATCGAGAATACCGATCAGCGGTCGAAGGATTATTCGGACGTCGCCAAGGCCTATCGCCCCGGCCATGCCGACTATGCCTATGATGCCAAATATGGTTTTCGCGACTATCGCGGCGGCGGGCGCTCCTCGGCGCGCGAGACGGCCAGCCGGGTCGCAGCGGGCGCGGTCGCGCGGGCGGTGATCCCTGAAGTCGATATCTTCGCCTATGTCAGCGAAATCGGCGGCGACGGGATCGACTATGCGAACTTCGATCCCGCGCAGATCGGCCAGAATCCCTTCTTCTGCCCTGATGCGGAAGCGGCCAAGCGCTGGGAAAAGCTGGTCGATGACGCGCGGCTGGACGGCTCCTCGCTCGGCGCGGTGGTCGAATGTATCGCGTCCGGCGTGCCGGCCGGCTGGGGCGCGCCGCTCTACGCCAAGCTCGACGGCGAATTGGCGAGCGCGATGATGAGCATCAATGCGGTCAAGGGCGTCGAGATCGGCGACGGTTTCGCCGCCGCCCGCCTGCGCGGTGAGCAGAATGCGGACCCGATGCGACCGGCTTTGAATGGGGGCAGTGAGGGGCCAGTGTTCCTCGCCAACCACGCGGGCGGCATCGCGGGCGGCATCGCCACCGGCCAGCCGGTCAAGGTCCGTGTCGCCTTCAAGCCTACCAGTTCGATCCTGATCCCGGTCGAAACGGTAACGCGCGAAGGCGCTGCCGCCGACATCATCACCAAGGGCCGCCATGACCCCTGCGTCGGCATTCGCGGCGTGCCGGTGGTCGAAGCGATGATGGCGCTGGTGCTGGCCGACCAGAAGTTGCTGCACCGCGCGCAATGTGGCGAGCGACCGGAATAACCCTAGGACCGTTCGGCGTTATCGATGCGCCGAACCGCGCCGATCCCGCGCCCAATGTCGATTCGATGCGAGACGACTCGCCTCCATTACGATAAGGTGACACTCATCGCCCGCGGGAGGGCGAGCGGCAGAGCGTAAGCCTGGGGAGCGTCATTGCGCGTCAAAGCGTTTTTCGCGAAAAACGCTGAGATTAAAAAGGCGGATTGACGGTCAAAACGTCCCCTGAACGCCGCGACACGGGCCAGCCATGCAACCATGGCTGGCCCATTTCGTTTCACCCGTGCAAGGATACGCGACCACGCGATCCGACGGGGGTTTTATGCATTTCATCCACGCGCTGCTGGGCGTCTATCGCGCGGAAATCGGCCTGCTGATCCTCGCCTGCATGTTCGTCGCTTTCGTGCGCGAACGCTATTCGCCGACGGTTATCGCCGTGGTCGGCGCCTGCGCCTATGGCATATTCGGGATGCTGGACGAAAAGGCGATGTTTTCCGTCTTTTCCAACAGCGCGCCGCTGACGGTGGGGGCCATGTTCGTCCTGTCGGGTGCGCTGGTCCGCACCGGCGTCATCGGTCGTGTCGCCGACCTCATCATGACCCGTGCGGAGCGCCATCCGCGCATCGCTCTGGCCGAAGTCGGGCTGGGCGCGCTGCTGCTGTCAGGCTTCCTCAACAATACGCCCGTGGTCGTGCTGCTGATCCCGATCATGTTCAAACTGGCGCAGGCGACCGGCTATCCGGTCAAGAAATTGTTGATCCCGATGAACGTCGTCGCGGTGCTGGGCGGCTGTCTGACCCTGGTCGGCACCTCCACCAATCTGGTCGTCGCTGGCATCGCCGCCGAACAGGGCATGGACCGGTTCGGGATTTTCGACATTACGCTGTATGGCGCGGCGGGCGCGGCGGCGGGCATCGTGGCGCTGCTCTGCCTGTCCTTCCTGCTGCCCAGCGATCCCCCGTCGATCGCGGGGGAGGATGGCGGCACGGCGGTCCAGGATTATCTGACCGAACTGGTCGTGCCGCAGGATAGCGACGATATCGGGCGCGAGATCGGCGCGCTGGGCCTGTTCGGGCGATCGGTGCAATTGCTCGGCCTCAAGCGGAGCGGCGACATCAGGCGGCAGGGGCTGGAGACGGAGGAATTGCGGTCCGGCGATCATCTGATCGTGCGGGCGGATGGCGCGGCGATCATGACGTTGCGCGAATCGGGCCGGTTCGAACTGGGCGTCGCCGCCGATTCGCGGACCAGCGCGCAGGACGGAACCGTGGTCGAGGCGATGGTCGCGCCCAGTCACCCGTCGATCGGCGAGCGGCTGGGCGACATCCCCTTCCTCCATGCGCTGCGCGTGCGGATCATCGGCATCCATCGCGCGCGCCACCTGCCGGGGCCGGACTTGGCCGAAACGCGGGTTCGCGGCGCTGACCGGTTGCTGGTGGCCGGCGGCGACGACGCGATGCGCTCGCTCAAGGACAATCCGCACCTGATCGGCGTCGATATCAGCCGCACCCGCGCCTTCCGCCCGCGCAAGGCGTGGATCGCGATCGCCGCGATGGCGGGCGCGGTGCTGCTGTCCGCCTTCGATGTGGTCGGCATCGGCATGGCCGCGGTGATCGCCGTGGGCCTGATCTTGGTCACCCGCTGCATCGACCCGGAGGAAGCCTGGGGCGCGATCGACGGCGACACGCTGATCCTGATCTTCGCAATGCTGGCCGTGGGGCTGGCGCTGGAGCAGGCGGGCAGCGTCGCGTTGATGGTTGGCTGGATCACGCCGCTGATGCAGGTCGCGCCGGCCTGGACCCTCATCTTCATCGTCTATTTCGCGTCGCTTATCCTGTCCGAACTGCTCAGCAACAATGCGGTGGCGGCGCTGCTGACGCCGATCACCATTGCGCTGGCGCATCAATTGGGCGTGGACGCGCGCCCGCTCGTGATCGCGCTGATGATCGGCGCTTCGGCCTGTTTCGCGACGCCGATCGGCTATCAGACCAACGCGCTGGTCTATGCCGCGGGCGACTATCGCTTCGCCGACTTCGTGCGGATCGGCGTGCCGATCAACATCGTCGTCGGGCTGGCGGTATGCAGCGCATTGGTCCTTCTGGGCTGAACTGGCCCTGTTATTGACCATTCCGTCGCGCCATGACGGTGGAAATGACAAGGACCAGCCCATGACCAGCCTAGCCTTCACCCAGGTCGACGCCTTTGCCGACGCGCCCTTCACCGGCAATCCCGCCGCGGTGATGCCGCTCGACGCCTGGCTTGACGACGCTGTGCTTCAGGCCATTGCGGCGGAGAACAACCTCTCCGAAACCGCCTTCACCGTGCCGACGCCGGATGATCCGGAGGCGGATTACGCACTGCGCTGGTTCACCCCCACGGTGGAAGTGAAGCTGTGCGGCCACGCCACGCTGGCGAGCGGCCATGTGCTGATGGCCGACGCCATGATCCGTTTCCGCACCCGCCATTCCGGCATCCTGACCGTGACGCGCGACGGCGATGGCTATACGCTGTCGCTCCCCGCCTGGGACATGGCGGCCAAGGCGCTGCCGGACCTGGCGGCAGGCCTTGGCGGCAAACCCATCGAAGCGCATTGGCGCGAGGGCGGCTATAGCCTTTTCCTCTTCCCCGATGCCGCCGTAGTGCGCGCGCTGACGCCGGATTTCGCCGCGCTCAAGCGCCATGGCGACGTCATGCTGATCGCGACGGCGCCGGGCGAGGATAGCGATATCGTCAGTCGCGTGTTCGTGCCGGGCGGCGGCGTTGATGAAGACCCCGTCACCGGATCGGCGCATAGCCTGCTCGTCCCTTTCTGGGCGGCGCGGCTGGGGAAGGCGCAGCTCAGCGCCTATCAGGCGTCGGCGCGGGGCGGGCGGCTGGGCTGCGCTCTGGCGAACGATCGCGTCATCCTGACCGGCCGATGCCGCACCGTGATCGAGGGCCGGTTTTTCCTCTAATCTAAATGAAAGCAGGGGCGGGGCTTCGACAGGCTCAGCCCGAACGGATATAGGGCTAGGACCATCTTCCTACCCCGGAAACAGCCCCATCAACTGCGCCAGGGCGCCGCGCACCGCCGCGCGCTGGTCTTTGTCCGGCGACATGCCGATCCGCACCACCGTCAGCCGCTGCGACGGGGAGATCAATATATATTGCCCATTATGGCCGACGCAGCCGAACAGGCTGTCAGGCGCGCTGCCCGGCATCAGCGCGCTTTCGCTACTGTCCCGGTTGAGCCACAGATGCGCGCCATAGGCCGGATTGCGCGGCGATGGCGTGCGCATGAAGTCGACCCATTTTTCCGGTAAAATCTGATGCCCATTGGGCGATCGGCCGTGGTTGCGCAGCAATTCGCCAAAGCGGCCATAGTCGCGCGCGGTCATGTGCAGGATGCTGCCGCCGATCATCGTGCCCGCCGCATCATATTCGGGGGTCAGGCTGGGCAGCTTGCCCGGCGCCTTCAGCCGCCCGTCGATGAACGTCTGCATGGCCCGCCGCCGGATATCGGGATCGGCGCTGCTGGTCAGCATCCGCGTCATCAGGTCCGACAGAATGACGCTGCTGCCGGTCGAATAGGAAAAGACCGCGCCCGGCGCATGGGCGATCGGCTTGGATTCGGCATAGGCGCGCATGTCCTGCGCGCCCTGGGTGAACAGCATCCGCACCGTGTCGCCGCTGGTGATCGGCTCGCCATCCTCGACATGGTCCAGCCCCGACCGCATTTGCAGCAACTGGCGCAGGGTGATCTTGCCGCGGGGATCGCCCGGCTGGCTCCAGGCCGCGACCGGCACCGGCGAATCGAGCGCCAGCCGCCCGTCCGACACCATCAGCCCCACCAGCACCGCGGTCACGCTCTTGGCGATCGACCAGGATAATAATTTGGTGTCGGGGCTAAAACCGGCGGCGTAGCGCTCCGCGATCACCTGGCCGTCGCGCATCACCAGCAGCGCGCGCGTTTCGCCCATCGCCTCATCCTCGAACAACGGGTCGATCGCGGCGCGCAGCGCGTCTGCGCCCACGACGGCGTCGCGGGCCACGGCATAGACGGGCGCGGGGGCGGGGGCCGCGCGGACGACCAGCGTCCCGGCGACCACGACGCCCGCGGCGCCCAGCGCCAGTCCAAGGCGCTTTACGATTCGGCTATCGATCGGCATAAGCCGCCGCCCTTACGCAACGGAATCGAAAAGGGCCATGGTGGTTCGTCGGAAATGGTGGTTATCGGGCGGCTTGCTCGTTCTGGCGCTGCTCGCGCTCGTCGCGTGGCAATGGACGACGCTCAGCGCGCGCGCGCGCCTGGGCGCGGCCTATGGCGCGCGGATCGGCTGTTCCTGCCGCTATGTCGAAGGCCGCGCCATGGGCAGTTGCGAGGACGATAAGGAACCGGGCATGGAACTGGTGCGCCTGACCGATGTGCCCGACAGCCGCGCCGTGGAAGCCAGCGTGCCTTTGCTTGCCAGCCGCACCGCGCGGTTCAAGCCGGGCTGGGGCTGTCTGCTCGATCCGGTGGGGTGAGGGGGAGGTTTTTGAGGGTCTGGAAATCGGCTAGGAGCGGACCTTGTTTCCCCTCCCGCTGGCGGGAGGGGCATGGCCGTAAACCACCCATCTTCGCCGTCCAAACCCCTAGCCCCGCCACCCCTCACCCGCTAAGGCCCTCCCATGCGGCCCGACATTCCCACGCTTCTCCACGACATATTCGGTTTCACCGCCTTTCGCGGGGTGCAAGAAGCGGTAGTGGGCCGCGTCATGACGGGCCAGCCGACGCTCGCCATCATGCCGACCGGCGCGGGCAAGTCGCTCTGCTACCAGCTTCCGTCCGCCGCGCTCGACGGCTGTTGCGTCGTCGTCTCGCCGCTGATCGCGCTGATGCATGACCAGTTGCGCGCCGCCAATGCCGTGGGCCTTCGCGCCGCCAGCCTGACCAGCGTCGACACCGACTGGCGCGAAACGCAGGACCGGCTGCGGGGCGGCGATCTCGACCTGCTCTATGTCGCCCCTGAACGCGCCAGCCAGGAACCGTTCCGCAACCTGCTCCGTGCCGCCAAGGTCGCGCTCTTCGCCATCGACGAAGCCCATTGCGTTTCCGAATGGGGCCATGATTTCCGCCCCGACTATCGTCTGTTGCGCCCGCTGCTCGACGAATTTCCCGATGTCCCGCGCCTCGCCCTCACCGCCACCGCCGATGCGCACACGCGCGAAGACATCCTCGTCCAGCTCGGCATCCCGCGCGACGGCCTCATCATCTCCGGCTTCGATCGGCCCAATATCCGCTACGCCGTCCATCCACGCGACGGCCTGACGCGCCAGCTCGCCGATCTTGTCGCCGCCAATCCCGGTCCCGGCATCGTCTATGCCCAGACCCGCGCCGCGACCGAAAAACTGGCCGAAACGCTGGGGAAGGGCGGCCGCGCCGTCCGCGCCTATCATGCCGGCCTCGATCCGGCGGTGCGCGCACGCAATCAGGCCGCCTTCATCGCCAGCGAGGACATGGTGATGGTCGCCACCGTCGCCTTCGGCATGGGCATCGACAAGCCCGACGTGCGCTTCGTCGCTCATGCCGGCCTGCCCAAGTCGATCGAGGGCTATTATCAGGAATCGGGCCGCGCGGGCCGCGATGGCGAACCGGCGGTCGCGCATCTTTTCTGGGGGGCGGAGGATTTCGCCCGCGCCCGGATGCGCATCGCTGAACTGGAACAAAGCCGCCAGCAGGGCGAGCGCGCGCGCATCGCGGCGCTCGGCGCTTTGGTCGAAACCGCCACCTGTAGGCGCGCGATATTGCTGCGCCATTTCGGTGAAAGCCCGTCCGCCACTTGCGGCAATTGCGACAATTGCCTGACGCCCCCGGCCAGTGTCGACGCGACCGAAATCGCGCGCAAATATCTCTCCGCCGTCTATCGCACCGGGCAGAGCTTTGGCGCGGGCCATATCGAAGCGGTGCTGACCGGCGCGGCGAACGACAAGGTGCGCGAACGGGGCCATGACAAGATTTCGGTGCATGGCATCGTGGCAGGCGACGACACCGCGCTGCTGCGCCCGGTATCGCGCGCGTTGCTGGTCCGCGACGCGCTGGAGACGACCGAGCATGGCGGGCTGATGCTTGGCCCCAACGCCCGGCCGATCCTGCGCGGCGAGGAAGAGGTGCGCATCCTGATGCCGCCCAAGCGCGAACGCGGCAAGCGCAACGCCCGCAATGGGGCGGAGGCCAATCCGGTCGGCGATCCGCTGTTCGACGCGCTGCGCGCCTGCCGCCGCGAACTGGCGCAGGAGGCGGGCGTGCCGCCCTATGTCATCTTCCACGATTCGACCCTGCGCGAAATGGCCGAACAGCGCCCGTCCAGCATCCGCGCGATGAGTCGCATCAGCGGCATCGGCCAGAAGAAGCTCGACGCTTGGGGCGACGCCTTCCTCAGCGCGATCCGACCCTATCTCTGAACCAAATTTCTTGAAAGCGACAAGTTGAGCGCGCATGGCTCACCCAAAGGAGACGCATATCATGTTCCGCAAGCTGACCGACCGCATTCTCGTATCCCCGCAGATCAGCGTCGATCAGGTCGGCGAAGCCAAGGCGCAGGGCGTCACCCTCATCATCAACAACCGCCCCGACGACGAAGAGCCGGGCCAGGTTAACGGCGCTGAGATCGAGGCCGCGGCAAAGGCTGCGGGCATCGCCTATCTCGCCGTGCCGGTCGCCCATGGCGGTTTCGCTCCGTGGCAGCTCGACGGCATGGCGCAGGCGCTGGAACAGGCGGGAGACGGCAAGCTGCTCGCCTATTGCCGCTCCGGCACCCGCAGCACGCTGCTCTGGGCGCTGACCCGCGCCCGCGCCGGCGACAATGGCGACGTGCTGGCGGCGCAGGCCGCGGCGGCGGGCTATGACATCGCTCCCGTCCGCCAGATCATGGACGCCCTGGCGCCGCAATAATCGCGCGCGTCACCACAGTACGCCGTCGACCGGCTCCAGCGGCGGCGGGGCAGGCAGGCCGATCGCCTGATTGAGGTCGGCCTCGATCGTGGTGGTGATGCTGGTGAGCGGCAGGTCGTGCACGTCGTTGCCGAAGGGATCGACCAGATCGTCGCCGATCTGCAACACCGCCAGGAACATGAAGCCCGCCGCCGCCGACCCGATCGGCGTCGCCATCCCCAGCGTCTCCACCAGCCCGACCGGCAACAATATGCAGAAAAGGCGGGTGAAATATTTGGGAAAGGCGCGATATTGCGCGGGCAGCGGGGTGTTCTTGATCCGCTCCATTCCGCCCTGCGCGTTGGACATGTCCACCAGCAGGGCCTCGATCCGGCTCTGCTGGATGGTGTCGATCCAGCCGCGCCGCACCGCATCCATCACCTGGCGGTCGGACCCGTCCAACATGCCATTGGCCGGATTGCGGCGATCCAGTTCGGGCAGCGGATCGTCCCCCAGTACCCGCCGCATGTCGGGCGCGGGATCTTCCCGCCGCAACTGGCGGCGCAGGGCATGGACATAGGCGACATGGCGCTTCACCAGCACCGTCGCCATCGCCCGCCCTTCGGCCGTGTCGGGCAGATTGGCCAGCACCACGCGCGCGAAGCTGCGCGATACGTTGACCATCGCGCCCCACAGGATGCGGCCTTCCCACCAGCGCTGATAGGCGCTGTTGACGCGGAACCCCAGCACCAGCGCCAGCGCCGTGCCGAATATGGTCAGCGGCAGAGCAGGCGCGCGGAAGGGCGAGATATAATAGAAGATGGTGACCGCCAGATCCCAGAAGAACAGCGCGATCAGCGCGCTCCAGGCTTTCTCGAAACTCTGGCGGATGCGGGGGGAGCGTCCAACGATCATGACGTGTCTCTACAGGGCGTCGCCGCGCTCATCGTCCAGTTTTAGCCAGGCATGGCGCAGCGCCAGGCTGCCGACGATGCCCACCACTTTCAGCGTCGCGGAATGGATGGTCGGCGTGGTGTCGACCAGCGCGAAGCCGAGGCAGATCAACCCCAGCAGCATGGCGGCATAGATGGGCAGCGCTTCGATATCGTTCCAGGCCATTGGCGGATCGGCCTTCGGGTAGCGCGGGCTCAGCATCGACATGGGCGGATACTCCGTGATGAATTGCGGGAAACGCCTGTAAAATGATGCGCTGCAAAAGCTGCGGTCAACCGTCTGCGTCAGGCGCAAGCCAATGTTGCACGGCCTGAAATCCAGCAAGAAAGCCTTACAAAAATGCGGGTTTCCAGAGACGGAGCAATGAAAGCATACGGTTCTGCAATAGGCGATCTATTGCGTTGCAGCATCGCTTCCCTAGCTTGATGCGATGCCCGATCGTTTTGCCGAAATCGAATCCTTCGTGAAGATCGCCGAATCCGGCACGCTGTCCGAAGCGGCGCGTCGCCTGGGCCTCTCGCTCGCGGCGACCAGTCGCCGCCTGTCGCAACTGGAGGCGCGGCTGGGGGTGATGCTGATCCGCCGCAACAGCCGCCACCTGTCGCTGACGGAGGAAGGCTCGCTGCTCTACGACCGGGCGGGGCGGGCGCTAAATGCGATCGACGATGTGGAAACCGACGTCATGCGCCGCGCGACGGAGGCGACCGGGCTGCTGCGGGTGGTGACGACGATCGGCGCGGCGCGGATGCGTCTCGCACCGCTGTTCCGCCATTATGCGGCCTTGCACCCCGATGTCGCGATCCATCTGGAAACCGCCGCGCAGGCGACCAACATCGTGGAAACCGGCCATGACATCGCCATCTGTTTCGATCCGCCGCCCGATTCCGCCCTTACCATGAAGCGGCTGACCGACAATCCGCGGCTGCTGTGCGCCGCGCCCGCCTATCTCAAACGGCGCGGGCACCCTGGCGCCATCGGCGACCTGTCGGTCCATGACAATATCGTGGTGGGCGAGGCGCAGCAGGAGCTATGGCGCTCCGTCGTCGGCAGCGGCCATGGGCCACGGGTGACCCTCAGCACCAATGATGGCGACATGGCGCGCGCCTGGGCGCTGGACGGCGCAGGCATCGTCATCAAGTCGCTCTGGGAAGTGGCGGATGATCTGGATGCGGGCCGGTTGCAGCAATTGCTGCCGGATGTCGCGCTGCCCGCCGCCTCGATCGTCGCGCTCTATGTGCCGGGCCAGGGCGAGATGGCCAAGGTCCGCTCCTGCCTCGACTTTCTGTCCCGCCACCTCAAGAAAGGCTGGCCCGTTTCGGCCGCCGACAGGGCTACACCCGCCTGAACGGGAAGGGCGCCACGGTGCGCTCATAGCTGTGCAGGTCGAGCGCGCGCGTGACCGGCGGCAGCGCGCGGTCGGGGCAGGCGCGGCGTTCGCACAAAGGACAGGTCGGGCCGATCCCGGTCGCTTCGCCCCGGTCCACGTCGATTCCGTCGGCATGGGCGATCCGGCCCGCATGTTTGGCCTCGCACCCCAGCGCGATGACCGACCGGCCGCGCGCCGCCCCCGGCGACAGTCCGATCGCCAGCGTCAGGAAGCGCTTGCCGTCCAGCGTCTCGATCAACTGCGGTGCGACCCGATCCGCCTCCTGTACGCCATGCGCGTCCCAGCGCGGGCAAGTGCCGCCGTAGCGGGCGAAGGGCCAGGCCTCGCCATCGAACCGCTTGGACACGATCCCGGCCCGGTCGACCTTCGCCATGAAGAAGGGGATGCCCCGCGCGCCGGTGCGATTGAGGCTGGTCAGGCGATGCGCCAGTTGCTCGGTCGACACCCCGAACCTGTCGCGCAACAGGGGCAGGTCGTGCCGGCTCTGCTCGGCCGCCTGCCGGAAACGGTCATAGGGCATGATGAGCGCCGCGGCGGCATAGTTGGTGAGCGCCATGCTGGCCAGGCGGCGGCTGTCCTCATCCGGCGGCACGGCGCGGGCGATCTGGGCGGCGATCGCGTCCGCCAGTTCCTGCGCGCACAGATGATAGGCGATGGCGAACAGGCGGCCTGACATGGGCAGTCGCTCGTTCAGCATCACCCGCCGCCGGTGCATGTCATAATGGCGCAATGTCCCGTCCAACACATCGCCACGCACTACCAGGCACGCCATGCCGTGCCGATCCTTTAACCGCGCACGCAATTCCGCCTGCAGTAAATTGGGATCGTCAGGCAGGGCTACGGCGATCGCCTCCGCTCCCGCATCGATCTCGGCGAAATGATTGCCCGCCCGCGCGATCATCTCGCGCAGCCAGTCGACCGGCGCGACCAGCGGTGTGGACGCTCTGTCGCCGCGGGCCAGCGCCTCGCCCGGCATCCGCCGCAGGTCACTCAGCGCGCGATAGAAGCGGGCGATCGCCTCGCTGACGCCGGGATAATTTTCCGCGACCTCCAGCACCTCGTCACGGGCGATGCCAATGTCGCGCACCAGCGCGTCGGACAGGATTTCATTCAGTTCGCCGGGGCCGCCCTCCTGCGCCTGGGTCGTGAAATCGCGAATATCGATGTCATAGGTATTGGCCAGACGCAGCAGCATCTGCGCGGTCAGCGGGCGCTGGTTGCGTTCCAGATGGTTGAGGTAACTGGGGGATACGCCCAGTTCCTCCGCCATTTGCGTCTGGTTCAGCCCCAATTCGCGGCGGAGCACGCGCAGCTTGGGGCCAAGATAGAGTTTGCGGTCGGTCATCTCTGCCATTTGGTCATGATGTCATAAAATGACAATATGACCAAATCAGTTTATGACTTGCGGCCACTCATCGGCCTTATAAAATGCGATTCAACTGTCTAACTCGGTGTTCATCAGCCCAACGGGCGCAGCGCGAAGGACCAGGATATGACCACCGACACGATCGAACAGACCCGCGAGCCGACCCGTTCGCGCGCCGTTTTCAGCCAGGAGGATTTCGGCCTCATCCGCACCGCCATCGCCCATTATCTGCGCGAGGTTCAGGATCAGCCGGAATCGGTCAAATATGCCAATCTATACCATCGCCTCGGCCGGGTCGCGTAACCAGCCGCACCGGCGAAACGACAAAGGGCGCGGGATCATTCCCGCGCCCTTTTGCCTGTCTACTGAACACGCCTCGTCAAAAAAACCGGGTGAGCCAGTAGAATAGCGCCCCGATCGCCGCGCTGGCGGGCAGGGTGACGACCCAAGCGACGATGATGCTCGACGCCACGTTCCACCGCACCGCCGACAACCGCCGCGACGCGCCCACGCCAACGATCGCGCCGGTGATGGTGTGGGTGGTCGACACCGGGATGCCCAGATGGGTTGCCATGAACAAAGTGATCGCGCCGCCGGTTTCCGCGCAGAAACCCTGGGCCGGGGTCAGGCGCGTGATCTTCGATCCCATGGTGTGGACGATCTTCCACCCGCCCAACAAAGTGCCCAGGCCCATCGCCGCCTGGCAGCTCAGCACCACCCACAGCGGGACATGGAAACCGCCGGTCAGCATCCCCTGCGAATAGAGCAGGACGGCGATGATCCCCATCGTCTTCTGCGCGTCATTGCCGCCATGTCCCAGCGAATAGAGCGAGGCGGAGACGAGTTGCAGCTTGCGGAACACGCTATCCGCGCCCTGCGGCGTGAACCTGCGGAAGATCCAGCTTATGAGCAGGACCAGCATCAGCGCCAGGAACAGCCCGACTGCGGGCGAGATCACGATCGCCGCGCTGGTCTTGAACACCCCGCTCCACACCACCGCGCCCAGCCCCGCCTTGGCGGTGCCCGCGCCCAGCAGCCCGCCGATCAGCGCATGGCTGGACGAGGACGGGATGCCCAGCCCCCAGGTGATGAGGTTCCAGGCGATCGCCCCCATCAACGCGCCGAAAATGACCTGCGGGTCGATGATGCTGGCGGCCACGATCCCCTTGCCCACCGTTTCGGCCACATGCAGCCCGAAGAAGAGGAAGGCGATGAAGTTGAAGAAGGCGGCCCAGGCGACCGCATATTGCGGCTTCAATACGCGGGTCGATACGATGGTCGCGATCGAGTTAGCGGCGTCGTGCAGGCCGTTCAGGAAATCGAACAGCAGGGCGACACCGATCAGCGCGATCAGCAGGGGGAGGGCGATGGGGTCCATGAAACTGTTGCGTGATCAGGCGTGGTCTATGACCAGGCCGGAAATCTCGTTGGCGACATCCTCGAACCGGTCGGTCACTTTTTCCAGATGGCTGTAAATCTCGTTGCCGACGATGAAGTCCATAGTGTTGCCCGCCTGGGCTTGTTGAAACAGCGCCTTCAGCCCGGCTTCGTGCAATATGTCGGCATGACCCTCCAGCTTCACCAGCCGCTCGGTCAAATCGTGCAACCGCGTGGAATTCAGGTTGAGCGAGCGCAGCAGCGGCATCGCCTCCGCGGTGATGCGCGCGCATTCCACGATCAGCGCGCTCATATCCTGCATCTGCGGCGCGAAGGTCTTGACCTCATACAGCGCGATCGCCTTTGCGGTCTGGTTCATCTGGTCGATCGCGTCGTCCATCACGCCGATCAGGCCGGTGATGGCGCTGCGGTCGAACGGGGTGACGAAGATGCGGCGGACATCCTGCAGCACGTCGCGGATGATGTCGTCCGCCTCATGCTCGCGGTCGGAAATTTCCTTGATATGCGCCGCCATGTCGGGGCCGCCCTTCAACAGCTTGGCCAGCGCGTCGGCGCCAAACACCAGGGTGGCGGCATGATCCTCGAATTGTTCGAAGAACCGCCCCTGCTTGGGCATCAGCGCGTGAAACCAGCGGAGCATTCCAGTCCTTTCATTCTGTCTGTCGCGGATCGCCAGCAGCAGCCGCAGGAACCAGCCCGGATCGGCGGGCGGTTCGCGGAAGGCCGCGATGATCGATTGCAGGTCGGGTTCGTCGACCGCTTTTGCGGCTTCGGCGACGGGGAACCAGCGCAGCTCCCTTTGGCCCTGTTCGGGCCATTGCGTCAGGTGGCCGGTGACCGCAAGCGGAAAAACCTCGACCGTGGCCTCGCGCGACCCGCCCTTGCGCTTGCGCTTGTCATAGCTGTAGCGGCCCAGCGGCGCGGGGCAGGCGATGCCGTGGATGCCGGCTTCTTCATAGGCTTCCAGTTCGGCGGCGCGGTGCCCGGCCAGCCCCTTGATGCGATTGCCCTTGGGGATCACCCAGCGTCGCGTCTCGCGCGATGTGATCAGCAGGATTTGCATCGATCCGTCGGCGGCGGTGCTATAGGGCAAGGCGGCGATCTGGCGCATCAGCCGACCCTCCTTGGGGTCATGCCCTGCTCAATACTTTTGCCCACCGCGCGTTCCATGCGCGCCTTGTAACGATATTGTCACATTTCGCAATCGGCCCCGGCGCGACATGCGCAGGGGCCGATGCAATTGGGCCGATTGGTGGGTCAGATAGACAGGCGCGCGGTCACGCGGATGTCACGGCCGGGCAGCGGCGCATAATCTTTGAGGAAACTCGCCGCGCGGCGCGCTTCGACATCGAAGATATTGTTCGCCGACAGCATCAGCGTGGTGCGGTCATTGCCCTTCAGCGGCTTCCAAGACACCGACGCATTGACCAGCGTGAAACCGTCCGTGTCGGTTTCGCGAACAGCGGTGCGGTTCTGGGCGAAACTATGCTCCACCTCGCCGTGCAGGCTCAGCCGGTCGCCCTGCGCTTCCAGCCCGGCCAGCAGGCGCAGCGGGGGAATACGTGGCGCTGGGCCATTGCCCTTGATCGTGGCGCGGACATAGTCGGCCACGCCGTCCAGATTGATCGCATAGCCGCCGACCTGCGCCAGTTTAACTGTGGTTTCCGCCTCGAAGCCCAGATAGCGGGCGTCCGCCTGATTATATTGATAGCAGGGGAATTCCAGTGCCGCGCCGCCATTCACCGCCATGCAGGCGCTGTCGTCGACCAGCGCGTCGTAGATATAGCCGCTGAACCAGTTGTGATAGGCGGACAGGGCTATGGTGTAGCCCTCGCCCTGGCCGCGCAGCGTGCCTTCGACGCCCCAGCTTTTTTCCTTGCCGAAATTGGGATTGCCCACTTCGAACGCCTGCGTGCCGGCATGATTACCGCGCGCGAACAGCTCTTCGGCCGACGGCGCGCGCTCGGTACGCGACAGGTTCAGGCCCAGCCGCCAGCCCGGCGCGAGTTCATGGCTCGCGCCGATCGACCCGGACACGGTGTCGAAGCTGCGGTCATAGGAGGGGTTGAACAAAGTCTCATCCGCGTCCGCGCTGACGTCGGTATGTTCAAAGCGCCCGCCGACCTCGACCCGCGTCGATCCCAGGTCGATCGATTGCAGCGTGAAAATGCCCAACTGGTCCGTCTGGTTGCGCGGCAGGAATTTCTCTTCGCCCATGACATAGAATTTGCGGGTGAAAAATTGCGCGCCGACTGCGCCGTCCCATCCGCCGCGCTTGGCCTGGACCAGTTCCAGCCGCGATTCCATCGACTGATTGTAGAAGGTCGTGCCGACCTCGCCCGTATCCTCGATCTCCTGATGCTGGTAATCGGCGAAACCCGCGCGGAACCGGATCGATTCCAGCAGGCTGCCATTTACCGGCAATTCCGCGCGCATATCGACACGGTCCTGCTTCATGTGCAGGCGTACCTGCTCCGCCTCGCCGCCCGCTTCCGTCGCATACCGCACCGGCACGCCATAGAAATTGTCGGTATGCGCGACCGAAAAGCCCAGATTGCCGCCATCGGTGATCAGCGCCGCGCCGCCCGCGACCTCCCATGTCTCGGCCGCGCTGTTGGGTAGCTTGCCGCGCAGGGTCGACAGCCCTTCGATCTCCGGATCGCCGCTCGCCGCGGCCTGCGCGCGCAGCGCCGGGGTCAGGATATAGCTGCCCGTGTCGAGATTGCCGGTCTTTGTATAGCTGCCGTCGAAATGGACGACGAACTTGTCGCTTAGAGGGACTTCGATTTCGCCCGATCCGGTGCGCTCGTTCGACGCGCTGCCATAGGTGCCGATCGCGTCGATATGGACCGGCTCGTCGGGCACGCGCCGCGGGATGCGGCTGTCGATCACATTGACCACGCCGCCGATCGCCGACGATCCGTAGAGCAGCGCCGCGGGGCCGCGCAGCACTTCGATCCGGTCGGCGGTCAGCGGGTTGATCGCCACGGCATGGTCGACCGAGGTGTTGGACACGTCGAAACTGCCGATGCCGTCGGTCAGGATGCGCACCCGCTCCCCCTGAAAGCCGCGCAGCACCGGGCGCGACGCATTGGGGCCGAAGGAGGTGGCCGACACGCCCGGCTGGCGCGCCAGCGTCTCGCCGATGGTGGAGCGCAGTTCGCGCGTCAGCTTCTGCCCGGTGATGACCGACGTGCCCGACAAAATGTCGCCCTGCTTGCGCGGAATGATCGCGGTGACAACGATATTGGCCTGCGCGTCATGATAGGCCCCTTGGTCGCTGGCGTCGCCTGCGTCCGGGGTCGGCGTGGTCTGGGCAAGAGCGGGCATGGCAAGGCACAGCGCGGTAACGGCGCAGCCTGCGCGCAGCATCGGAAAGCGGGACATGAGGATCAACCCTTTGGTTCTGGTCTATGTGATCCTGTATCTAGGATGATACATCATATCAAGATCGTCTCGCCGCATTTTTGCTGCGACGCGACATTATTACGCTTGATTAGAGGAAGAGAAATTCCGCCAACGCCTCGACCGCGGGCTTTTCCGCCGCGCGCGGCGCTATAGCCTGGCGAATCTCGACCGCGGGCAGGGGAATGTCCAGCGCCAGCCGCTTGATCCCGCTCATCCGGCCCAGGTCGCGGGCCAATGTCCCGAACGCTGCGAAACAGCCCGCGCCATCGCGCAATGCGGCGATGATCTCGAACATATTGTCGCTTTCCAGCAGCGGCATCACGTTGCGCACCCGGCCCTTGGCCAACGCCGCATCGATGATGTCGCGCATCCCGCTGCGCGTTTCCAGCGACAGCATCGGCGTCATGGACAGGTCGGCGCGGCTCACGCTGTCGGCCCGTGCCAGGGGATGGCCGCTATCGGCATAGAGGTTGAGCGGCTCCGACCAGCCATAGCGGGACTTGAGGTCGGCCGGCTCCTCCAGCGCGTAGAAATAGGCGATGTCCGCCCGCCGATCGGCCAGCGCCACCGCTGCGTCCTGCGCGGTGTGGACGTGCAGGTCCAGCGTGATCGCGATATCCTCGTTCGCCGCCTCGAACGCGGCCAGCGCATCCTGAAAATGGCCGAAGACGGGCGGCGGCGCGGCCAAGGTGATGACCTGGCGGGGCGGACCATCCGGCACAGCCGGTGACGGGATAAAGGGCGCGGCCGGTTGGAGCAGCGATGGCGGGATGGGTGCGGGGGCCGCCGCCGGCTTTTCCACTGGCGCGGGCCGATCTTCGCTCAGCAGCGTCATCGCTTGCGCCGTTTTGCGCCCCGCCGGCGTCAGCCGCGCTTCGCCATTCAGATCCTCGAACAGGCGATAGCCCAGCCGCATCTCCAGCGACGCCAGGTCGCGCAGCACCTGCTCCACCCCGACGCCCAGCGCATCGGCGCAGCGCGCGACGCCGCCCGCCGCCACCATCTGCGCGAATATGTCCAATTGGCGCAGGGAAGGGCTGTCCATCGCCTGGTGATAGAGGAAATATCGCAGGGGGTTAAGGGCGATCTTCGCAACGTCATGCAATGGACTGTTGACGAGCGCCACCTGATGATGGCAGGGCGACCGCCTGCCGGGCGGGTATAGCTCAATGGTAGAGCACTAGCCTTCCAAGCTTGTGATGCGGGTTCGATCCCCGCTACCCGCTCCACGCTGTTTCAGCGGCCCGGCGACGGCGGTCCCGAACTGCCCCTTTCGACCAGCGTGAACAGGAATTCCGGTGCATCGACCGGGCCGTTGGCGAGCGCGTCGATGACGGACCGGCCCATCTCCTCCAGCGGTTGGCGCACGGTGGTCAGCGGCGGCCAGGATGTCAGGCTGGCGCTGGTGTCGTCGAACCCGGTCACCGACAGATCCTCCGGCACGCGCAGCCCGATACGATGCGCCAGCGTCAGCACGCCCAGCGCCATCTCGTCATTGGTGGCGAATATGGCGCTGGGCGGCTGGGGCAGCGCCAGCAACGCCTCACCCGCCTCGATGCCGGACGCGAAATCGAACTGGCCCTGCACGAACAGCGCATCGTCGACCGGGATGTCCGCCCCCCCCAACCCGTCGCAAAACCCCTCGACCCGGCGCAGCGCCGCGCGGTGGGTCGGGGGCGGAGTGATGACGCCGATGCGGCGATGGCCGAGCGCGATCAGATGATCGGCGACCATGCGCCCTGCGGCGCGTTCCGGCGTATGGATGGTGAAGCTCGCCGCGACCACCGACCCGGCGATGCGCGCATAGGGCAGCTTCATGTCCGCCAGCCGGGCCAGCAGCCCTTCATCGTCCGACAGCGGCGGCACCAGCAGCACGCCGTCCGGGCGCAGCGCCGCCACCAGCCGGTCGAGCACCTCGAACCGTTCCTCGCCACCCGGCGAGATCGGCTCCACCACCAGATGATAGCCCAGTTCGCGGCATCGCCAGGCCGCGCCGATCTGGATGCGGCTGACATAGCCGGGCGCGGGGTTGTTGTAGAGGAAGGCGATCATGAAGGACTTGCCCCCCGCCAGCCGACGCGCCGACTGGTTGGGGCGATAGCCCAATTGCCTGATCGCGGCGTCTACCCGCGCCTGCAATTCTGGACTGACATTGGGCGCCTTGTTGACGACGCGCGACACCGTTTTGATCGATACCTGGGCGAGAGCGGCGACGTCGTGGATGCTGGTCATGGATCTTCGCAATGTTGGAGCGGAACGACTGGAACGGGAAGCGTCGACCATGGCGACAGCGGATGGCGATTGGCAAGTCGGCCGTCGCAAGTTTATGATCGGGTCGCGGCACAAGAGCGACGGGAAGACCGATCATGACCAACATCGTCAATCTGCGGCAGGCGCGCAAGGTGAAGGCGCGCACGGACAAGGCGCAAGCCGCGCAGGAGAACCGCGCACGCTTCGGCCGGACCAAGGAACAGCGCCTGGCGGATACGCAGGAAGAGCAGCGCCGCGCCGCCCTGCTGGATGGCGCAAGACGCGAGTCCGAAGAAGGCTAGGGCGTCGCACCATATCTATAGTTATTATTGGTGCGATGTGCGGATTATTCTGTAAATGAGCCGTTCATATTGAGATGAACGCCTATTCATCTCGTTCATCCTGACTGCGAACTGTCACAATTCGTCGCGATTCTGATCCACTGGCTGCGTTGAATCGCGCGGTCGGCCGTTGGTCCTCTGCTATGACTGGAAATATTCGCACAAACCGCCCCGCCAGGGCCGCGATTGCCGCTGTTCTGGCTTTGACTGCAACTCCGCTGCTGGCCCAGACCGCCGCGCCGCCGGTCGCCCCGACCGTTGCGCCCGCCACGCCTGCCCCGGTTACGGCCGCGCCTGCGCCCATGGCCGCCCCGGCGCCCATGGCCGCCCCGATGACCGCGCCGGCCGCCACGCCGACCCCCGAATTCACGCCCGGCCAGCCGGTGGTGCAGGCTACCCCGCCGCTGGAGGAGCGCATCGCCGCCGCGACCGCCGCTGCGGAAGCGGAACAGGCTGCGGTCCAGGCCGCCAAGCCGCGTTCGACGCCCGCTCAACCCATCGCCCGGACCACCGCACGCACGGCTGATCCCGTCGCCCAACGCCCTGCGCCGCGTCCCGCCACTGTGACGCCGATCGCAGCCGCACCCGCGGAAACGGCGGCGCCGGCACAATCGACCCCGGCCGTTACGCCGATGCAGGAGGCCGCGCCCGCTCCGGTCGCCCAATCGCCCGCACGCACCGATCAGGCGATGCTCTGGGCACTGGGCGGCGGCGCGCTGCTGCTGCTGGGCCTGGGTGGCGCTGCGCTGATGCGCCGTCGTCGTCCTGACGAGAATGCCGTCGATGCCCGCGTCGAGCCGGTCACCTACGCGCCTGCGCCGATTGCCGTCACACCGGCCCCTGCCATGGCGGCGAGCGCCCCGATCGCACCCCGCCCGGCGTCGGCTGCGGCGCGCACGCAGGATGCGACGCTCGAAGCCATGGTCGCTGCCGCGCCCAGTGCGGACAATCCGTTCCTCACCCGGACGAAGCGCCTGCGCCGCGCCCAGCATCTGATTGCTCAGCGCGAAGCCGCCGCGATCGCTGCGCCCGCGCCGCAGACGATCCATGCGGAACAGGTGCCCGCTGCGGCGCTCGACCGAAGCCAGACCGTCTATCGCTTTGGCAACGATCGTAAGCCATCGGGCTTCCTGAAGCCGCGCACCAGCTAACGGCGCGCAACAGCTCATCCCATGGGACGGAAGGCCAACCGGCTTTCCGTCCCTTTTTCATGGGCCGCATCGGTTGCGCTTTGGGCCCCCGCCTGTTACCGGCGCGCCGGTCATTCCCGCGCCATTTTACAGAAGGCTCGCCCGCACATGTCCGACAAGATCAACCGTATCGTCCTTGCCTTTTCCGGTGGTCTCGACACCAGCGTGATCCTGAAATGGCTGCAACAGACCTATCAGTGCGAAGTGGTGACCTTCACCGCCGATCTGGGGCAGGGCGAGGAGCTGGAACCCGCCCGCGCCAAGGCCCGCCTGATGGGTGTCAAGGAAGAGCATATCTTCATCGACGACCTGCGCGAGGAGTTCGTGAAGGACTATGTCTTCCCGATGATGCGCTCCAACGCGCTCTATGAAGGCCTCTACCTGCTCGGCACCTCGATCGCCCGTCCGCTGATCGCCAAGCGCCAGATCGAGATCGCCAAGCAGCTGGGCGCCGACGCCGTGTCGCATGGCGCGACCGGCAAGGGCAATGACCAGGTCCGCTTCGAACTGGGCTATTATGGCCTCGCCCCCGACATCAAGGTGATCGCCCCCTGGCGCGAATGGGATCTGACCAGCCGCACCAAGCTGATCGAATTCGCCGAAAAGCATCAGATCCCGATTCCGCGCGACAAGCGTGGCGAAAGCCCCTTCTCGACCGACGCAAACATGCTGCACACTTCGTCGGAAGGTAAGGTTCTGGAAGATCCGTGGGAAGAAACCCCGGACTATGTCTATTCGCGCACGGTGAACCCGGAAGATGCGCCCGACGCGCCCGAATATATCACCATCGATTTCGAGCGTGGCGATGGCGTGGCGATCAATGGCGTCGGCATGTCGCCCGCGACCCTGCTCGAAACGCTGAACGAATATGGCCGCAAGCATGGCATCGGTCGCCTCGATCTGGTCGAGAACCGCTTTGTCGGCATGAAGTCGCGCGGCATGTATGAAACGCCGGGTGGCACCATCTATCACCTCGCCCATCGCGGCATCGAGCAACTGACGCTCGACCGGGGCGCCGCGCATCTGAAGGATGAGCTGGCCCCCAAATATGCCGAGCTGATCTATAACGGCTTCTGGTTCTCGCCGGAGCGCGAAATGCTCCAGGCCGCGATCGATTACAGCCAGGAAAAGGTGGCCGGCACCGTCCGCCTGAAGCTGTACAAGGGCAGTGTGTCCGTCGTCGGCCGCAAGTCGCCTTACTCGCTCTACAGCGAAAAGGTCGTGACCTTCGAAGACGATGCGGGCGCCTACGACCAGTGCGACGCGGCGGGCTTCATCAAACTCAATGCGCTTCGCTTGCGCCTGCTGGGACGCCGCGATTGTTAATCAAGGGAAGTCAGAGGGTTAGCAATCCGCACCCGCGCGCTCATCGCGGGATGATTGAGGGCGGGGTCATCGGATAACGGGATACAAATTGCGACATTTGCCCCCGTTGCATGACATATCTGCGGGACAACTTCCTTTCATAAGCGTTTTCAAGGACGGCGATCAGCCGTTCGTGAGACACACGAAAAGGAAGACAGACATGCTTCGCAAATTCTTCACCACCGTCGCGGTCGGTTCGTTGTTCGTCGGCGGCCTCGCGGCGACCCACCTCGCTTATGCCCAGCCGGGCGCTCAAGGCGGCCACCGTGGCGGCATGATGGCCATGGCCGACACCAACAAGGACGGCAAGATCAGCAAGGCGGAATTGACCGCCGGCCTGGAAGCCCGCTTCGCCAAGATGGACGTCGATAAGGACGGCCAAATCACCCAGAAGGATCGCGACGCGATGCGTCAGCAGCGGCAGGACGCCCGCTTCGCCGCGCTCGACGCCGACAAGAACGGCCAAATCAGCAAGGCGGAATTCACCGCCGCGCATGAAGCCCGTGCCGACAAACGTCAGGAACGCCGCGCCGAGGCCGGCAAGCCGGGTGGGCGTGACGGACGGGGCTGGGGCGGCCGCGGTGGCCATCGTCGTGGCGGTATGATGGGCCATGGCGGTCCGGGCGGCGGCTTCGGCGACGCGAACAAGGACGGCGCGATGACCAAGGCCGAATTCATGGCCCGCCCGATCGCCATGTTCGACAAGGCGGACGCGAACAAGGACGGTTTCGTCACCGCCGACGAAATGAAGGCGGCGCGCCAAATGATGCGGGCGGAATGGAAGGACCGCAAGGGTCCGCCGGCTGCGCCCCAAAACTGATCATACGCTGATCGACCCATCGGGTGGCGCAGGACGCGGGGTTCCTCCCCTGACTCCGCTCAGGCGCCACCGTCCTGGAAGGGCGAAGGCTTGCCCCCCTTTGCCTTCGCCCTTCCAACCTTTCTCCAGCCATGACACACAGGCAGCATGAGCGACCGACCCCATCTCCTGCTCGTCGATGACGAGCGTTCGATCCGCGAACCGCTGGCTCAATATCTGGGCCGCAACGGCTTTCGCGTCACCGCCGTCGAAAGCGCGTCCGAAGCGCGGCTGCGCTTGAACGCCAATGCGATCGACATGGTGATCCTCGACATCATGATGCCGGGCGAGGACGGCCTGTCGCTGTGTCGCCATATCCGTGAGACGAGCGAAATTCCTGTCATTCTGCTGACAGCCCGGACCGAGGAAACGGACCGCATCGTCGGGCTGGAAATGGGCGCGGATGATTATGTGCTCAAACCCTTTTCACCGCGCGAACTGGTCGCCCGGATCAAGGTGATCTTTCGCCGCGTCGCAACCGGCGGCCAGCGCGTCACCGCGCCCGACGGGGCCAATTACAGCTTCGCCGGCTGGCTGCTCAAAACGCAGGAACGCACGCTGGTCGATAGCGAAGGCGTATCGCTGCCGCTCTCGACCGCCGAATATAATCTGATGCTCGCTTTCGCCACGCGCCCCAATTCTGTGCTGAGCCGCGACCAGTTGCTCGACATCACTCAGGGCCGCGAAGCCAATGCCTTCGACCGGGCGATCGACAACCAGATCAGCCGCCTGCGCAAGAAGATCGAACCGGACCCCAAAAACCCCACGCTCATCAAGACCGTGTGGGGCGGCGGCTACACCCTGTCCGCTGAAGTCCGCAAACTGTGAAGCGGCCCGCATGAAAAAGCTTCGCCTGTGGCCGCAAAGCCTGGTCGGCCAGATCATCGCGCTCGTCGCGATCGCATTGTTCGTGGCGCAGGCGATCAATTTCGGCCTGCTGCTGCGCGAACGGCAGCGGCTCGAACTGACCGGCCAGACCGCGCCCGCCGTCTATCGCGTCATCGATGCGCTCGACAATCGGGCCGACCGCCGCGTGGAGCGGGAACGGGAAGGGGATCGGCAACGCGGCCGTATGCGCGCGCGCTTCGTCACCGGCGCGCCCGAACTGACCGGGCAAGCACGCCCGGATGTCGAACGGCGTGCGACGGCGATGTTCGAAGATGTCGGCCTGCGCATCCTGAGCGTCCGCGCCGTGCAGTCGAGCGAAGTCATGCCGGTCCGGCGCTGGGAACGTATCCGTATGCGCGCCAATGGAGATGGGCCGCACGATCACAGCATCGGCCTGCTGACCCTGGCGGCGGAATATGAACCGGGCAAATGGGTGGTGGCGCAGGCGCGCTCCGGTGCCGACCGGCCAAAGCGTTTTGGCGGCTGGCTGGTTGGTCAGACGCTTATCCTCTATGTCATCGTCCTGCTGCCGCTGCTCTGGGTCGGCAGCCGCCTCGCCCGGCCCCTGAAGCAACTCACCGGCTCCGCTCAGCAATTCGCCCGCACCGGCGCGGCCGACGCGGTGGACGAACGCGGGCCGGGCGATGTCCGCGACCTTACCATGGCGTTCAACGCCATGCGCGCGCGGATCATCGCTATGCTAGACGAAAAGGACCGAATGCTGGGCGCGATCGGCCATGACCTGCGCACACCGCTCGCCTCGCTGCGCGTCCGCACCGAATCGGTCGAGGACGACGCAGAGCGCGCGCGCATGTCCGAAACGATCGAAGAAATGAACCGGATGCTGGAGGATATACTCTCCCTCGCCCGCGCGGGCCGCAGCACCCAGGCCGCGCAGAAGGTCGATCTCGCCGCGCTGGCCGATGCGGTAGTGGAGGATTTCATCGAACTGGGATCGCCGGTCGATTTGGCCGACTGCGATCGCGCCGTCGCCTTCGTCCACCCCCAGCAGATTCGTCGCGCGCTGCGCAACCTCATCGAAAACGCTATCGTCTATGGCGACCGCGCCCATGTGTCGGTGCTGCATGAAAACGGCGCCATCCGCATCGCAGTCGCCGACGAAGGGCCGGGCATCGGAGAGGACCGGATGGAAGAGATGCTGGAACCCTTCACCCGGCTGGAAGGCTCCCGCAACCGCGAAACAGGCGGGTCTGGCTTGGGCCTGGCGCTGGTCCGCGCGATCATGGCCGAACATCAGGGCGAATTGCGTCTGGCGAACCGGCCGGAAGGTGGACTGGAAGCGAGTTTGGTGTTGCCGGGTTAAAGGTCGCCTAACGACCATGATCGGACATGTTCCCCTCCCGCTGGCGGGAGGGGAATGGTTGCTACCCACCCAAAGCCGGCCATTCTCACTATCGTTGCTCTGCCGGCAGCCAACGGCGCCTGCCCCCTCAGGCCGCTTTCCCCTTCAATGCCTTCTGCCGCCGCCTTTGCACCGATGAGCCGATGCCCAGCGCCTCGCGATATTTGGCGACAGTGCGTCGCGCTATGTCCATGCCCTTGGCGCGGAGCAGGTCGACCAGCGTGTCGTCGGACAGGATCGCCTGTGGGTCTTCGGCGCCGATCAGCGCCTTGATGTGGCTCTTGACCGCTTCGGCCGAGACGGAGCCGCCATCGCCGCCCGATGACGACACGCCGCTGGTGAAGAAATATTTGAGTTCATACAGCCCGCGCGGGCAGGCGAGATATTTGTTGGAGGTCACGCGGCTGACGGTGCTTTCGTGCATCCCGATCGTGTCGGCCACCGCGCGCAGGGTCAACGGCTTGAGATGCGCGACGCCCTGCTGGAAAAAGGCCTCCTGGCTGCGCACGATCTCGCTCGCGACCTTGATGATCGTCTTTTGCCGCTGGTCCAGCGCCTTGACCAGCCAGTTGGCGCTGGCGAGGCAGTCGGCCAGCCAGGCCTTGGCGCTCTTGTCCTGCGGCCCGGCGGCCAATTCGACATAATAGCTGCGGTTGATGAGCAGGCGGGGCAGGGTGGCGCTGTTGATCTCGATCGCCCAGCCGCCCCTGGTCGGTCGCACGAACAGATCGGGGGTGACCGGGGCGGCGCGGTCATTGGCGAAGCGCAGGCCGGGTTTGGGATCGTAACCGCGCAGTTCGGCGATCATGTCGGCCATATCCTCTTCGTCCACGCCGCAGATGCGGCGCAACTGGGGCAATGCCCCCTTCGCCAGCAGGTCGAGATTGGCGAGCAGCCGCGCCATGCAGGGATCGTGGCGGTCGGCTTCCTTCGCCTGGAGCGCGAGACATTCGGCCAACGAGCGCGCGCCGACGCCGGTGGGATCGAATGTTTGAATGACGCCCAGCACCCGTTCGACATCGAAGAGGGGCACGCCAAGACCATGGGCTGTTGCAAGCAGATTCGCCTCCAGATAGCCCGCCTCGCTGATCTGGCCGATCAACTGGGTGGCGATGAACAGGTCCATGTTCGTGCACGCGGCGCGGGCCTGCCCCATCAGATGTTCCTGCAAGCCGATGTCGGGCGCGGCGAAACTGTCGAAGTCGGGCGCATCCTCGGCATAGCTGCCCGACAGCGCGTCCATGCCGCCGCCGCCCGCGCCATGGGCGTCGGCCATCCGGTCGCCGGGGCCGTCGTCGATGAAGCTGTCCGCGCCATGATCGACGTCGAGCGGGCTGTCCGCGCCGCCCAGCCCCTGCGCGATCAAATCGTCGCTCGCGCCGGTTTCGGCGGACAGGGTGGGGGCGTCGATCGTCCGGTCGATGCCGTCGGGCGCGGGCGGAGCGTCGTCGCCGCTCGATTGTTCGAGCAGCGGGTTTTTTTCCAGCTCGCCCGCGACGAACGCTTCGATTTCCAGATTGGACAGCGCCAGCAGCTTGATCGCCTGCTGAAGCTGGGGCGTCATGACGAGCGATTGGCTCTGACGAATGTCGAGGCGTGGCCCGATCGCCATTATCGCGCTCTTTCGCCATAACGCGCGAAAGAGCGCGTTATGGAGCCGCGCCGGCCTTCAAACGAGGCGCATGACTCGTTTGAACCCCCACCCGGCCGCCCATAGGCTAATGACGTCGGGCGACAGGGTGGGGGTGCGAGCCGGTGCGGCGTGAGAAGAGCGCGCCCCCGCATCATATCAAAGCTGGAAATTCTCGCCCAGATAGAGGCGGCGGACGTCGGCATTGGCGACCAGTTCGGTGGGATTGCCCGCGAACAACACCTGGCCGTCATAGATGATGCAGGCGCGATCGACGATTTCCAGCGTCTCGCGCACATTATGGTCGGTGATGAGGACGCCGATGCCGCGGGTCTTCAAATCCTTCACCAGATCGCGAATGTCGGCGATGGAGAGCGGATCGATGCCCGCGAACGGCTCGTCCAGCAGCACGATCGACGGGTTGGCCGCCAGCGCGCGGGCGATTTCGCAGCGGCGGCGTTCGCCGCCCGACAGCGCCATCGCGGCCGAATCGCGGAGGCGCACAAGGCCGAACTCGCTGAGCAACTGCTCCAGCCGGGCGGCGCGGGCGGCCTTGTCCGGCTCGGCCTGCTCCAGCACCGCACTGATATTCTGCGCGACGGTCATGCCCCGGAAGATCGACGTTTCCTGCGGCAGATAGCCCAGCCCCAGGATGGCGCGGCGATACATGGGCAGGTTGGTGATGTCCTGCCCGTCCAGCACGATGCGGCCATGATCGGGACGGACCAGGCCCATGACCGAATAGAAGCAGGTCGTCTTGCCCGCGCCGTTGGGGCCGAGCAGGCCGACGACCTCCCCCTTGCCCACGGTCAGCGATACGTCGGACAGGACGACGCGCTTGTCATAGCTTTTGGCGATCGAAATGACTGACAGGCCGTCGCTCACTTCCTGCGGGATTTGCGGGCGTTGCGCCGTCCGTTCCGGGGTCATCACGTCGTCCATGCGTCTATCCTTGCAGCCGTTTGACTAAGCACCCCTTGAATTTCGGAACGCATAAGGCGGTTGGCAAGCTTTGTGCATGGGATTGCCGCCGGGGCAAGGGGAAAATGCGCTGATGCGCGCCGGCCGGACGGCGGGCGGGGTCAGCGATCCCAGTCGAGCAGGGCCGGTCCCAATGCCTGTTCCAACGGCCCCAGCCAGGGGGTGAAGCGTTTCCAATGGTCGATCCCGTCGGTGAAGATCGGCTGGCGCACCTGTTCGCTGCTGGCGGTCCGCACCGCGCGCTTGTTGATCCAGAAGGCGAGGCAGGCGTCTTCGAACGGCAGGTTCAGGTGGGCGAGCAGGCGCGCGACCTCGCCGGGGGTGTCGGCGACCATCTGTTCGTAGAGGACGCGGTGGACTCGGCCGGGCGCGGCGGCATCGAACGCGGCCATCAGGGCGACATAGTCGCGATAATAGAGGCCAATGTCGGTCAGGTCGTAGCTAAACGCCTGGCCTCGGGCGAAATGCTGTTTCCAGCCTGAAAAGCCGCAGGCCATGGGATGTCGGCGTGCGTCGATGATACGGGCGTTGGGCAGGATTAGCCGGATCAGGCCGACATGCTGCCAATTATTGGGCATCTTGTCGATGAAGTGCGGCCGGTCGGTCTGGCGATGGACGCGGGTGCGGTCGATATATTCCTCGCCTAGTCGGAGCCGGTCGGCGGGAGTGAGGGAGGCGATCATCGCGGCGAAATCGGGAAATTCGCCATCGTCCACGCGCGACTGGAGGCGGCTGGCGATCATCATCATCTCCGGCAGCTCCATCGTGCCTTCGATCCTGCTGTGGCTGGACAGGATCTGTTCGACCAGCGTCGATCCCGCGCGCGGCAGGCCGACGATGAAGATCGGGTCGGACGTCGCGCAGCCGCCTGCGCCCCGGTCGGCGAGGAAGACGCTGGTGAAGCAGGCGCGCGCGGCGGCGACCTCGGCGGAAAATTCGGTCGCGTCGTGGCGGATCATCGTGCGGCGCAGGCGATTGCCCTGGTCATAATGGCCAAAGGCGGCTTCGTCCTCGCCTGCATCCTCCAGCGCCTTGCCCAGCGAGAAATGGAGGTGGAAGACATCCTCCTGCCGGGTCGCGGCGTCGGGCGCGAGGGTAGCGAGCGCGTTAGTCATCGTGGCGATGTCGGCCGCATCCAGCTTCACCGTCTTGAGGTTGGCGAGGCTCCACCAGGCTTCGCCCATGGTCGGTTGATGCGCCACCGCCTGACGATAGGCGTGGACGGCGTCATCCTGCCGTCCCAGTGTCTTGAGCGCATGGCCCAGATTCTGCCAGACCTGGGGCTGGTCGGGTTTGAGCGCGAGCAGGCGTTCGTAGATCGCCCGCGCGCCATCCTGATCGCCCAGTCGCACCAGCACGGAAGCGCGGAGGAGGTCGTAGCCGGGATGCTTCATCGGCGAGGCGGCGAGGATATCGGCATGGTCCAGCGCCTCGGTCAGCCGGTTATTCTGGAGCAGCAGGCGGATCAGGAAGTCGCGCGCCAGGTCGAAGCCGGGGGCGAGGGCGACGGCGCGGTCGACCAGCGCCAGCGCCGCGCTCATGTCGCCGCGCCGCCACTGGATTTCGCCAGCCATGCGGATGGCGGGCGGATCGTCGCGCGCCGCCAGCCGGGCTTCTGCGGCGTCGAGATCGCCGTCATGCATCGCCATGGCGGCTTCGAGCAGGGTGCGGTCGCGGGAAGAAGCGTGGACGCCCGACAGGTCGGCGCGCCAGGCGTCCTGGTCTTGGCCTGCCTTGCGCAACTGCGCGGCGAGCAGGAACCAGCCGGCGGCCAGGGCGGTCTGCTGCCGCAACAGGCTTTGCAGAAGGGCGATGGCTCTGGCGGTATCGCCGGCCGCGATGGCGGCCTGCGCCGACGCCCATGGCGAAAGGGACGGGCGGGCGGCGGCGGTCGAAACAGGGTTCATCGTCTGTCCTATTTCCTTTCTGCCTTGCAGCATGAACGGGATTGTGCGGCGGCGCAACAATCTATGAAAGCGACTGCAACTAAGCTGTTGACTCCTGCTTTCGTTGCCGCATTATCAAAGCTGGACAAGCGTCATGGAATGGCGAAAGTCCAAGGGGTAGTCATATCATTACGGATGGCGCGCGGAGGCGCGGCTGGTCTGGGAACCACCCGGTTTCCGGTCGCGGAGGCCTGTGCCTTTGCGAAGGCCAGAATGAAATCATGCCCGTCAGGGCAGGATGCAGTGCGTCATAAACACGCGGGCAAAATCGCGGGACGGGGAGAGTGAGGCGGAAGGCGCGGTTTATTCAAGGGGGAGTCAAAACAAGATGAAAGTCCCGTCGCGTCGCCGGTCGCAGTTGATGAAGATTTTGGGGGTGACCACCATATTGGCCGGGCTGTCCGCGCCGGCCGTCACCTTTGCCGCCGAAGCGGCCGAGCAGGTCGCCGCCGATCCGGCTGCGGTCGCCGCTGCCGATGATGCCGGGGGCGGCCTCACCGAAATCGTCGTCACGGCGACGCGCAGCGCCCAGTCGATCCAGAAGGTGCCGATCTCCATGCAGGCGCTGGGCGCCGAGACGCTGGCGCAGCGGCAGGTCAAGGGCCTCAGCGATTTCGCGGCGCTGCTGCCATCCGTGTCGTTCGAAGGGATCGGACCGGGCCGCAACACCGCCTTCTTCCGCGGCATCGTGCCGGCGGGCGGCGCCTATGCCTCTGTCGGCTATTATCTGGACGACATTCCGATCACCGGCACCGAAGTTCCCGATATCCATGCCTATGACATGGAGCGGGTCGAGGCGCTGGCCGGACCGCAGGGCACGCTTTATGGCGCGGGATCGCTGGCGGGTACGATCCGCCTGATCACCAACAAGCCCAATCTCGACAAGTTCGAATTCGGTTATGACGTCGAAGCCAATAAATATGGCAAGGGCGATTTCGGCGGCCAGATCGAATCCTACATCAACATTCCGCAGGGCGACACTATGGCGCTGCGTGTGATGGGCTATTATCGGCGCGATGGCGGCTATATCGACAACACGCCCAACAACGGCCTGCTCAACAATGGCAGCCCGGCCATCTATACGCTGGGCGACAATAATCCGAACACCAATTTCGCGCTCGACAATAGCGACATCGCGAAGGACGATTATAACACGATCAAGGAATTTGGCGGCCGTATCCAGATATTGTGGCAGCCGGCCGACGGTTGGGAGATCACGCCGCAATTCACCGGCCAGCGCCAGGTGTCCAAGGGCTATTTCGGCTATGATCCGCGCGTCGGCGACCTGGAAGTCCATGACTATGACCAGACCAAGAATGACGACCGATGGTATCAGGCGGCGCTGAGCATCCATGGCCATATCGGCGACTGGGACGTCGTGTCGGCCACCGGTTTCTTCAAGCGCCGGACCAAGACGCTCAACGACTATACCTATTATACCGTCACCTATGACGGTTTCGGCGCGGGCTATGAAAGCTATCTGCAATTTTTCGACAATTGCACCGGATCGGGCGCATCGCAGCAATGTTCGCTGATCGATCCGACCCAATATTATCACGCCGACACCCACCGCAACAAATTCACCCAGGAATTGCGCATCTCCACGCCCAAAGACTGGCCGTTCGACGTCACGGTTGGCGGATTCTATCAGCGGCAGAAGAACGAAACGAACACCTATTACGCCATTCGCGGGCTGGACACGATCACCGGCTATACTGCGACCGGTGGCGGCGATGTGGCGGGCGGCCTGATCGGCGTGCCGGCGATGTATGGCATCGCCTATGACGAGGATGGCAATCCCTTTTTCGACACGAGTGATGTGATCAACCCCAACGGTAATCCGCTGGGCACGATGTTGCTAGGCACGCAGGCGGTGAAGGGCGACGGCTTCTATATCACCGAACAGAACCAACTTTATCATGACAAGGCGATCTTCGCGGAAGGCCATTATAACATCACGCCGACGCTGAAGCTGACCGGCGGCATCCGCTATTTCTGGACGGATTATGCGGTCAAGGGCTTTGCGGGTGTGGCCGGTTCCGCCGCCAATACGATTACGTCCATCTATATCCCGACAGGCGAAATGGGCTGCCCGACGCCTTTGCCGGCCGAACGCCTGCAATGCCTCAACACTAACTTCCGGGCGGCGGACCAGACCGGACGGTATAAAGAGGATGGCGAAACGCATAAGGTCGCGCTCGACTGGCAGTTCCAGCCCGACAAGATGGTCTATGCCAACTATTCGACCGGCTTTCGCCCCGGCGGTTTCAACCGGCCGCTGCGCATCCGCAATTTCGGCCCGGTCGATGTGGCGCCATTCAAGTCGGAAACGCTCACCAATTTCGAACTGGGCGTCAAGACGACCTGGAACAATATTTTCCGTTTCAATGCCGCCATCTATTATGAAAAGTGGAATAATATCCAATATGGCGTTGTCGTGTCCGGGGCGCAGGGCGCGGGCATGACGGGCAATGCGGGCAAGGCAGAGGTCAAGGGCATCGAATATGATGCGGACCTGAAACTGGGCAAGGTGACGATCTCGACCTCCGGCGCCTATAATGATGGCAAGCTGAAGGGGAATTTCTGTAATTTTGCGCTGGACCGGACGACCTCGTCCATTTCCCAGCTGTCCAGTTGCACGCTGGGTGAGGATGTCCCTGAGTCCAGTCCGCCAACGCCGCAGGTCGCCGCGGCCAATGGCACCCGCCTGCCGCGCCAACCCAAGTTCAAGGGCACGTCGTCGATCCGCTTCGACACATATATGGGCGATTACAGCGCCTATTTGCAGGGGGCGGCACTCTACCAGACCGGCGCGACGCAGGATCTGAACGTCGACAGCAATGCGCTGCTGGGCAATACCAAGGGTTTTGTCAGCTTCGACTTTTCCGGCGGGATCAAGAAGGACAATTGGAGCCTGACGCTGTTCCTGCAGAACGCCTTCGACAAGCGCGGGCAGTTGACGCGCAACACCTTCTGTTCGATCGACTTCTGTTCGGGATCGTCGCGCACCTTCACGATCAAGCCGCAGTTTTTCGGTATCCGCTTCGGCCAGAAATACTGACGGCCTGACCTTATCGACCAACGATGCGCCGCCGCCGAATCGCAGGATTCGGCGGCGGCGCTATTTGGGGAGGGCGATGAACCGGGTATCGCATCGGGCCAGCAGAAGGCGCAAATCCGCATCGGGTTCATCCACAATTCATCGAAGTTTTTGGCGGAATAGCGTGCTTTTGCATATGGCTCCATTCAACCGGCCGGATGCACGCCCGGTCATAATCACGTTGCCGAAACGGTCCGGGGCGGCCTCCAACGATCGGGTCATGTTGACTATCAGGAGAATAATATGTCGCCCTCTTTGACGAAAATAGGGGCCCTGACCGCGGTTCTGGCAGGCTCGATGGGCCTGACGGGCTGCGCCACCAAAGGGTTTGTGCGCGAACAGGTCGCCACCGTGAACCAGCGCGTCGATGCGCTCGATGCGAAATTGCAGACGACAGACGGCACCGCGCAGCAGGCGCTGGCGGAAGCCCGGTCCGCATCGGGTCAGTCGCAGCAGAACAGCCAGCGGCTCGACCAGTTGAACGGCCGCGTCGATGGCGTCGAACAGCGGATGCAGGAAGCCCAGCGCAAGCGCGCGCGCAACTGATAGGCTTCACAGATCAGGGGCGGCCTGGCCGTCCTGATCGCGATCGGGTCGGCGCTTCCCTTGGCGTCGGCCCTTTTTGCCGATCCCTCTTAGAGGTTATTGCATGAATTTCACTATGCTGCTGGCGATCGCTGGCTTGGGGCTGGCGGTGACCGGACCGGTCGAGGCGGCGGGACCGGGCAAGGTCGCTGCCCAAGCGCCTGCGACCGACGCGCCGGTGATTCTGTCGGATGGCGCCACGCGCGTCGCTGAGTGGGTCGCCGCGGCGCAGGATAATCATGCGCTGCCCTATATCATCATCGATAAGCCGGGCGCTGCCGCCTATCTGTTCGACGCGAAGGGCAAGATGCTGGCCCATGCGCCGGTCCTGATCGGCATCGCGCCGGGGGACGATGCGACGCCGGGCATCGGAACCAAGAACCTGTCGGAGATCGGACCCGCGGAAAAGACGACGCCGGCAGGGCGTTTCCTGGCGAAATTCGGCGTGGCGGCGGGCAAGCAGCGGGTGTTGTGGGTGGATTATGCGACGTCGGTGGCGCTGCACACCATTCCGCCGGGCAATCTGAAGGACAAGCGCAAGGAACGGATGCTGTCCCCAGCGATCGACGATAACCGCATCACCTTCGGCTGCATCAACGTACCCAAAATCTTCTATAACCAGAGCGTCAGCCCGCGTTTTCGCAAGAAGGGCGGCTATGTCTATATTCTGCCCGACAGCAAGCCGCTGGAAGACGTGTTCCCGCGGCTCAGGGTGCAGCCCTTCCTCAATGCGGCGGCGGGCAGCACCGATGCGGTTGCCGGGCAGTAAGAGGCCTAGAGCGGTTTGCGATCCGACTGCATCGGATCAACCGCTCCAGATCATTGGTTTTACGCGATTTCCGAGTCATCAGATGATTCCATCTGATTAGAAATCGCTCTAGCCTTTTTCGCCCGGATAGAGCAGCCGCAGCGAGGCGGGCGCCTTGCACAGGCGGATCGCAGCGTCGACATGGCGGGCGCGTTCGGCCTTGAGCGCGGTGGTGGACAGGGGATGCAGCCGTTCGCGCGCGACTTCGTCGGCCGTGAAGGGCGCGGCGCCCGGTGGCGCGCTGGCGCCGCCCAAGCCGAAGACGACGAAATTCATCATGTCGGCGAGTTGCTGATTATCCTTGATCCGGCTGTGCGCGACATTGGGCAGGCGGATGAGATAGGCGCGGGCGGCGGGCGTGCAGAGGAACCAGCCGACCCGGCCGCGGAGTTCAGGCAGCCGCGCGGGCGCGGCGCTGCCCGCGACGCCATGACAGCCGGCGCATTGTTCGACATAGTCGGCGCGCGCCATCGCCGGATCGGCGATGGCGGCAGGGAGCAGGCCCATCGGCGGCAGCGCCGCGCGCAGGCCCGCCGTGCCGCCCAGCAGGAGCAGGGCGGCAAGGATCAGTGGCTTTAGTCGTCCGTCGCGCAAGGCCATTATGCCTAGCTTGCCGCGCCCACCAGAACCGCGGTGGAGCAATGATAGTCCATGCTGCTGGTGCCAAAGCACCAGATCACGTCATTGTTGAGCTGCGGCACGTACAATTGCGTTTCGCGGTCGGTATTGTCGCACCCGCACTGGCCGCAGGCCGGCTTGCCGCAACAGTCGCGATAGGCGATCAGATAGGCCTTGCCGTCGTCCGGGTTGATGCAGGTGCCGACCCAGGAAACGGGCGAAGGCTCCGCGCCCGGCGGGCAGCTATGGATGCCGCCGCCGCAGCAGGTGCAGAGCGCGCCGTCGATCGCGCAATAGCGCCAATAGTCGCATTTGCTATCGTCCTTCGTCTGCGCGGTACGGGCGAAGAAGGTCTTGGTTTCGGGCGAGCGGTCGGGCTTGGCGGCCTCCGCGCGGCTGACCGGCAGCAGCGGGAAGACGGGGGCGGCGACCAGCGCTGCGCCCAGGCGCGAGAGCATCGAGCGGCGCGAACTGGCCCCGGCGAATTTGCGCAGCAATTTTTCGCCCATGCTGTCGGCGTTGAATTTTTTCATGACCTTGCCCCCATTTCTGCCGTCAGGCCGCCTGCGCCTTGAGCCCGCCTATATAATCCTGCACCGTGGCGATGCCCATTTCATGCGCCACCACCAGGCTTTCCAGATGTTCGCGGCTGTTCACCAGCCCCTTGGACAGGATCGTGCCTTCCTCGTTCAGCAGCACCGCGAAGGGCAGCTTGGCGACCTGGTAGGCCTGACCCACTTCGGGTCCGTTCAGGAAGGGATGACCCTCCAACCCATGTTGCGCGATCATCGCGCGCTGGGCGCCGACATCATCATCGCCCACGAAGGTCAGCGCCACGCGCTCGGCGCGGGCGAAGCTGGTCGCCATCGGGATCACCGCCTTGCAGAGCGGGCATTGGGCCGAGACGAACAGCAGCAGCCGCAACGTCACGCCATGGGCATGGCCGCCGACGCTGACCGACTGGCCATCGAGCGTGGTAGCCGGGACCGCGCCGATCGCGCCGCCGACCGCCGGGCCGCCACTGGTGGCGAGCGCGCCGGCGGGGGCCACGCGGATGTGCAGCACGCCGACCTGTCGCGCCAGCGCCAGCAGCGCGACGACAAGGCCGATAATGATGATCCAGGACAGGATCTGGGAGACGATCAGCGAGGTCAGCATGGTTATCTCCGATGGGCGGGCGACGCAGCGAGCGCGGCCAGCGACTGGAAGAGCAGGCAGAGGAGCGCGATGGCGACGCCGGCGGCAAGCGCCGTGGCAAGGTCGATCGCGCCGAAGGCGGGCGGGGCGGGCAGGCGCAGCGCCAGAAATGCGGCTAGCGCGCCGTTGCGGATCACCAGCGGCCAGCCGATCGCATGGCGCAGCGCGCCATGGCCGCAGCCGCAATCGATATGGCCGCGCCCGCGCGCAATGTTGATCGCCATCGCCGCGGCGAACAGCAGCAGCAGCGCCATGCCCAGCAGTTGCGGCAACGGACGCAGGCCGACCAGCAACGCCGCGCCGGTGGCGACCTCCACCACGGGCAGCAGCCGCGCTGCGGGGACGATCAGCCGCCGGGGCAGCAGGCGATAATTGGCGATGACGCCGGGCAGCAGCACGCGATGGCGCCACTGGTCGATGCCCGCGACCAGGAAGAACAGGCCGACGGCGATCGAGGCGGCGAGGCCTGACAGGGCCAGCAACTGCTCCGCCAAGGCCATGGTCAGGACGGCTCCAGCACGGTGATGATGCCGCCGCCAGCCTTTTCGATCTTGTGCTTTTCCTCGCCGGTGGCGACGTCCATCACATGGACTTCACCCTTTTCGCCGTTCATGTAGAGCAGCGGCTTGTCGGTCTGGGACACTTCGATATTGTTCATCGGCTCTTCGAGCACGAAGCGCTTGACCACCTTCTGCGCGGCGACATCGACCTGCCACACTTCGTCGCCCGACGCCTTGTGCGACCAATATTCGCCCTTGTGCATCAGCACGAACAACATGCCGGTCGCGCGGTGCAGCGCCATCGGCTGGCGGCCGCCCGGATACCAGTTGACGTCGAGCGGCTTGGCGTCGCCGACGCGGATGCCGGCTGCCGCCTGGATCGAGAAGGGCGCGGACACGGTCGGCGTCGCGCTGATTTTCGCGGTGTAGATCTGGCCGGTATAGGTCAGGAAGGTGGTCTGCTTCTTGATCCGGTCATAGGCGAAATTGTCGAAGATCGGATCGTCGCTCGCGGCGAAGAAGGGGGCCGTGTGGGTGATGTCCGCCTTCGTCCCCTTGATCGCCACGGTGGCGATCGATCCGTCGGAACAGAGCGCCGAGAAGCCGACGCCCGGATTGGGCATCAGGCTGGCGCAGCCGGGCAGTTCGATCGCGGTGATCAGCTTGCGCTTGGCCAGGTCGACGATATTCACACCCGACGTCGGGCTGAAATCATAGACATAACCGGTCTTGCCATCGTCGCTGATGATGAAATTATTCTTGCGCGATCCGATCAGCAGGCGACCCGGCATCGCGATTTCCGTGACCAGGTTCAGCGTCTTGCTGTCATAGACGGTGACCATGTCCTGCCGCGTGCCACGGTCGTTTTTCGACCAGATGGTTTCGGCGACATAATAATATTTGCCGGCCGGATCGATCGCCATGTCGGCGAGTCGCCGGGTTTCGACCATGCCCTTCATCTTGCCGCTTTCGCCGTCGAAGATGCTGGTGCCCGGCATGTCCCATCCGCCGTCGACAAAGAACCATGTCGGCTTGGGCGGATCGATGGTCAACGTATCGGATTCTTCGGGTTCGACCGAAGCCTTTGTATCGGCCGGTGCGGCCTGCGCCAAGGCGGCGCTGGCGAGCAGCGATCCGCAGAGGGCGGCGGCGAATATCCTGAAACTCGTCTTCGACATGCTGGCTGATCCCCCTGATCCCTGCTGCGCCGGGGACAAGGTTTGACGGCTGTCCAGATTTGGTCAAGGGGTCGAAATGACGTGGCGACAAATAAATGTTGCGGCGCAGCGTTTTGTTATCAGGCCAGTTCGGGTTCGCGGGCCGGAGCGAGAGCGGCGATGTCCGCCGATGTCGCGTTGCGGGCCAGCGCCACCAGCGACTGGACGGCGAGCGCGGTGAAGGCGGGCATCTTGTCGGCCCAGGGCTTGCCATGGCCCAGGAAGGGCGTGGCGCCCTCCATCGTCGCGCTGATGAACAGGGCGACGGTGCGGACGTCGTCGGGCGACAGCGTCGGATTGATCGCGGCGACATGGTCGCCGATCACGCCATGGACCCGATCGTAGAAAGCCTTGACCCGGTCGGCCACGAAGGGGTTGTGATTGGCCAGCGCCCATAATTCGGTGAACAAATGGGTGGTGCGCTTCGACCCGATATCGTCGAGGCACAGGATGATGACCAGCTTCAGCCGTTCTTCGGCGGTCAGGCCGGGTTTGTGCACGACGGCGTCGAGCAGCTTGCCATAGCTGTCGACCAGCTCGTCCAGAAGCACCTGGATCAGCATTTCCTTGCGGGGAAAATGATAGCTGACATTGCCCACCTTCATGTCGCAGCGCGCGGCGATGCGGCGGATGGTGAAGGCATCCGCCCCTTCGTCGATCAGCACGTCCATCGCCGCCTTGAGTATGGCGTCGACCGTTTCGGTGCCGCGAGCATAAATGCCGGGACGGGAAGGGGGGCGTAACTGCGTCATTTAACTTATTTCGGGATGTATCATCCCTTTCCTGTGCTGACCAGAGAAGATGGACCGGCCATGGAGGGTTTGGCCCGGTGCTTCGTCCTTTACTCTTCAAACAATTTAAATTCCGCCAGACGGGTCGCCTTGCCATTTGGCTGTGTAAAGAGAAGGCGGATCTTGCTGGTGCGCAGCCGCGGCCAGCGGGCGTCGGTGACGCCATTGGCGACCGGGCTGCCCCTGGGCGTTGCTATATCGCGCCAGTCGCCATCGACCCAGGCCTGGAGCCGGTAGCTTTGGGGAACCGCGAAACCCTTCCCGTCGGCGAAGAAAGCGAGTTCGGCGCGGACGAGGGCGACCGGATTGCCCAGGTCGATGGCATACCATTGAGCGGCCGGGGACGACGCCGACGACCAGCCGTTCGGCAGTTCTGGGAAGAACCATGTCCGCCCGTCGATCGCGTCGTGGATATTTTCGGCGTCGCTGTTGCTGGAGGCCGACCCGATCGGGAACTGGCCGCGCACCAGTTGCACCGCGCGGTTGATCGGGCGGGCGATGGCCGGGGTGGCGGCGCGCGCGACCGGGATTTCGACGCGGCCCAGCCTGTCGCGGCGGGCGACTTCCTTGCCATCCACTTCGATCGACAGGCCCTTGCCACGTTTGTAATGGCTGCCGTTGTCGTCCCATGTCACCGCGATCTTGTGGCCATGATAGGGCACGTCCTGCACCCGGAACCAGGCGAGGGCCTGACTGTCGGCCGCATCGGGCAGCAGCGGGTTCACCTCCAGCATATCGTCGGCGCGGGGGCGGATGCCGACCAGGCCAGTCAGGATCAGGTCATTGAAGCCGGAATGGAAATAATGGTGGCTGCGGTCGAGGCCGACGATCGGCTTGCCGGTTTCGGGGTGGTAATCCTCCTCGATGTCGAGGCGGCTTCCCTGATAGTGAAGCGCGGCATATTGGCGCAGCAGGCGCATATAGGCGCTGCGGGTGATGGGGCCAGTCGCCCTGGCATGGTCCAGCAGGTTGGCCATGCCGTGTAGTATCTGCGTGGTCTGATAGGGCCAGACCGGGCCGTTCCATTGGCATTCCGGGGCGGCGCCCAGGTAGCGATATTGCTGCATATAATATTCGTAGCTGGCCTCTACCGTGCGCATCCCCGCCTTGCCGGCGAGCGAGGCGGGGTCGAGCAGATGCGCCCAGGCGGCGGCATAGTGCGCGTTGTCGGGCACCAAGTCGAACATCCAGGGGAGATAGCCGACCAGCTCGCGGTTGCGGATCGGTTGCCAGTAGTTGACATGCTCATTCTTGCGCGACTGGTGGCGGTCGATGAAATGGGCGAGTTTTTCGCTCCACAGGTCGGCCAGCACGCGCTTTTGCAGGGCGTCGGCGCGGGCGGCATAGTCGGCGGCCATGGCTGTATTGCCCGCCATCGTCGCCATTTTGGCGAGCGCGCGGGCGTTTGCGAACATATAGCTGTTGACCGAGGGGCGGAAGGCGTCGCCGCCCCTGAACCCGTCCTTGCCGCCCGATGCGTCGATCGAGGAGACGGTATATTCGGTCGCATCGAGCAGCGGTTCGACGAAATAGAGTCCCTTGTCGAAGTCGTATTTGTCGTCCCAGAGGCGATAGATGTGGTTCATGACGGGCAGATGTTCGATCGCATCCGCGCGGTCGCCGTCTACGAGGAAGCGGCCCCAGACGCTGTCGGCCATATGATCGGTGAAGTGGCGATCATTGCCGCCGCTGCGATACATGAAATTGATATAATCGTCGGCGAAGCGCCGGTCGTTCAGCCAGCGGCCTTCGCCGATATGGAAGCCGCTGGCGTCGTTCAGGCTGGCATAGGGATGGCGTTGCCAATCGACATCGTCGGCAAATTCGGTGGTGATATAGCCGTCTGCGCCCAGATCGCGCTGATGCGCGCGAAAGACCTGCCAGCGATAA
This sequence comes from Sphingobium cupriresistens, assembly GCF_004152865.1. GTDB lineage: Bacteria > Pseudomonadota > Alphaproteobacteria > Sphingomonadales > Sphingomonadaceae > Sphingobium > Sphingobium cupriresistens. Next base: position 122,157 of record NZ_SEOO01000007.1, read on the forward strand.
TAATAGACCGCGTCGATCGCCGGGTCAGCCGATTCGAAGAAGGGGATGCGGTCCCGATACCAGGGCGCGTCATTGCCGAAGCGCTGGGCGGTGATGGCGGCCACGTCCATCGCGGGTTGCGGCGGCACCGCGCCGTTCCCGATGATCGCGGCCCCGGCCAGCAGCAGCATCTTCATGGCGCGCATCGCATCCTCCCTATCATCCACAAACAAATATGGCGGCCGTATCGGGACTGGAGAGAGTCCCGATACGGCCGCCAATCATGGGACGCGGCGAGGAGACGCCGCATCCCATGGGGCGCTTAGTCGAACTTGAAACGGACACCCAGAGCGAAGGTGCGGTCGATCAGCAGCGTGCTGGAGTTGAACTCGGTCGGGTTGCCGACATCGCCGAACTTGTAATAATCCTGCTGCTTCGCCTTGGTGATGTTTACGGCGTCGAAAGTGATGCCGATATCTTCGGTCAGGTTCAAGGTAAGCTGGAAGTCCAGGCTCTTTTCCGGGGCGCGCCACACGCCGATCGGGTTCGCAAAAGCGCGGGCTGCGTTGCCCTGAAGGAAACCCTTGCGCCATATATAGGACAGACGAGCACCGACCGGGCCTTTGTCGTAAGCAAGCGTGGCATTGTAGGACAGTTTCGACACGCCGAAGAAGGCGGACTTTGTCGTGCCCGTAATTTCGCCTTCATTGTTGACGACCGGAATGGTCTGTTCGGAATCCAGGATCGTCGCGCTGCCGGTAAAGCCCAGACCATCCAAGAAACGGGGCAGGTAGGACGGGAAGTAGGTCAGCCCCAGTTCCAGGCCCTTCAGCGTGCCGTTGGAGGCGTTGGCCGGACGGGTGATGTTGAAAAATTCGGTATAGGTTTCATTGCGCGGCAGATAGTTGTTCGGGACGAACTCCCGCACAGTCAGCGGTACGACCAAGCCGTTGATCTTACGCTGGAAGGCGGTGGCGTAGATGGCGCTGTTGCGTTCGAAATACCATTCGATCGCCAGGTCCATATTTTTCGAATGGGTGGCCCGCAGGTTGGCATTGCCCGCGGAGCCGGTGCCGAATCCGATGCGCGACAGATCGCCCGTCAGCGACAGGTTCGGGTTGAGGTCGCCAAAGGCCGGACGGCGCAGGACTTCGCCATAGTTGAAGCGGATGCGCAGATTGTCGGTGATATTGTAGCGCGCGGTAAACGACGGCAGGAATTTCTCCGAGCCGGTCGACACGGTGGTCTGCGCGAAATTGTTACCGCGGTCGAAATAGTCGTAGAGGGTGTCGATCGCGACGAAGCGCACGCCGCCCTGCAACTGGAGCGGCCGGCCGAAGATTTCCAGCTCGCCATCGGCCAGTATATAGGCGGCCAGATTGCTTTCGTTGATGCTGAACACGCGGCCGAAGGTCAACTGGTCCGACAGCAGCAGGCCGGGTGCGACAGCACGGTAGAGCTGACGCACGGCGTCCTTATTCATGCTGCGCGGGTCCGCCAGCACCCAACTGGTCGGGATATCGGCGCGGCCGTCGAAGAAGCCGGTATTGGTGAAGGGGCTGCCTTCGCCGAAGGCGTCTAGCGTACTGCCCAGGCCACCGGCGCCCTGATCGCGGACATAGCTGTCGGCATCGCGGTTGTCGTAGCGGAAGCCCGCCTTGATGCGGCGCAGGAAGCCTTCGTCCCACTTATATTCGCCGTCCAGCATCATGGTCAGCGCGCTGCCGGCCGTTTTAGTGCCGCTGTCGAACAGGTTGCCCACGGTCCACTTGCTGGCGTCGGTCAACACTTCCTGATTGCCGAAGCTGTAGGCGGGCAGGCCGCCGCCGGCGTTGAAATCGACATTCAGGTCGAGCGGGCCGCGATCGGTGCGGATGGCGAAGAAAGAGGTTTCGTTCTTGCTGTCCTGATAGGCGACGTCCGCCACGATCTTGCCGTTGCTGCCCACGTCCCACTTGGCGTTCAGAGCATAGACATAGCTGTCGGTGCGGTTGGTCGCCATGTCGCCACTGTTGAAGCCCGCGACCGAACCCATCTGGCGCGACTTGATGATGTTCGTGCCTTCATACAGTTCAAAGCTGTTGGCGACGTCCGTGGGCAGGTCGCCCCACCAGTCGGCGAAGCTGAAGTGCAGGCTGTTGAAGCTTTCTCCGCGGAAGCCGGTGTAGAAGACTTCGGCGGTATAGACCGAACTGTCATTGGGTGCCCACTGGAGCGCGGCGTTGATCGAGGGCCGCTCGCGCTTGCCATAGACGTCGGACGCGATGATCGCGTCACGAGACAGATAATAGGGCGTGTCGACGCCATTGATGTTCAATGTCGAACCCGGCGCGGTCGGTAGGCCCGCGTCGAGGCCGGGCGTCCAGTTTTCGTTCGTGGCGCCGGGGAAGATGCGCTGCAGCGGCGTAAGACCCGAACCGGCGGTCGGATTTTCCGTCGCGAACGGCACCATGGCGCCGGCCTGGAGATTCTGATTGCGGAACTGGGCCTTGGTATAGCTGGCGTTGACCAGGAAGCCGATGTCGCCGATGCCGGTTTCCCAGCGGTTGCTGACGAGCAGCGCCACGTTGGGATTCGCCTTATCCGCCAGTTCCGAATAGATGCCGCGCGCCAGGCCCGAAATGGTGAAGCCTTCGAAATCGAGCGGACGACGGGTCTGGACGTCGATCTGACCAGCGAGACCGCTTTCCAGTTGGTCGGCCGAGCGGGTCTTGTAGACGTCGACCTGCTTCACGAGGTTCGCGGAAATATCCTGCAACGCGAAAGACGTGCCCGCGGCGGTGAAGATGTTGCGGCCGTTGAGCGTGGTCAGCGGATCAGTCAGGCCGCGGATAGAGATGGTGGCGGCTTCGCCACCCGCCCGATCGGTGACCTGAATGCCGGTGACGCGCTGGAGCGCTTCGACGACATTGTTGTCGGGCAGCTTGCCGACGTCTTCCGATACGATCGAATCGACGATCTGGGTCGAATTTTTGCGGACGTTCAATGCGCCGACGATCGAGGCGCGGACGCCAGTGACGACGATGTCGGCGGCTTCGTCATCGGCCGCCGGCGGCGCGACGGAAGCTGGGGCGGTCTGGGCGTGGGCGGCGCCCGCCAGCATCAGCGCGAACATGGACGCGGAACCCAGTGCAATCGGCTTGATAGCCATTTCAAAATCCTCCCCTGGCGCTGGCCATCGGCCATGCATGAATTACTCTGACTAATTATTGCTCCGACAAATGAATCGCAAGCGGAATTTTGCAGTTCATTGCAGGGAAATTTCAGGGATGTGATATTATTGCCGCACAGCAGGGTTGCGCGGTTTTCCGGTATGTTTCCGTAAGGGTATGAATTGAAAAAGGGCGCCTCGCTTGTCGCGGGGCGCCCTTGGGCCATTGAATAGTCAGACTTATGCTGTCAGTCGATATGCCACCAAGCGCTCGAATCCCGGCTGGCGACCAGCGTCAACCCGGCTTCGGACAGGCCTATGGCCTTGCCCGGCACCGCGATGGATACGAAGCGAGCGGCGTGGAGAGCCTTCTCGTCGAAGCGGACGAACTGGCTGCGCAGATTGAAATCACCGCTCTTGCTGTCGGGTTGCAGGGTCAGCGATCCATCCTGGCCCGCGACCAGATAATGATCGGGCATCAATATGGGGGATAGCATGATGCTGCGGGCGCCGGCGCGGCCGGGCAGTTGGCGGAATTGGGTTTGCGCCAGCGACGGGTTGCCCGCGATCAGTTTCGTGCCGTCATGCGCCATCAGCCGCGTCGGGTCGGTGGACGAAATGAAGCGTTCGGGCAGGGGTCCATTGCCCACCGGCACGCCGAAATCGGGCGCGCCGTCAGCGGTGTAGTAAAGGCGCTGGACACGGGTGTGGCGGTCCGGGTTGAACAGCGGATCGCCCTGGATCGCTTCATAATCGCGGCCATGATAGACCAGGATGTCGCGGCCCTGTTCATCCACGGTGAAGCTGTTGTGGCCGGGGCCATAGACGCTGGTGGCCGTGTTGGTGACGAAGACCGGCTGGGGCGACTTGGCCCAGCTTTTGGCATCCAGCAGGTCCGCATTTTCGTCGGCCGTCAGCATCCCCAGGCAATAGCGCGCATCGGTGGCGCTGGCCGAATAGGTCATGAACAGGCGGCCGTTGCGGTGCAGGATGGCCGGGGCCTCGGCCACCTTGTAGCCGCGAATTTCCCAGTCGAGTGTCGGCACGGTCAGGCGGGTGACCTGACTGCCCAGCTTCAGCGGGGATTCCAGCTTGGCGATATAAAGGTTGCTGTTCGTTTCGATTCCCGGCTCGCGCTGCGCCCAGGCGAAATAGCGCACGCCCTTGTGGACGAAGCTGGTCGAATCGAGGTTGAAGCTGTCCCAGGGCGTTTCCAGTTCGCCCAGCAGGCTCCACTTGCCGGTCATCGGATCGGCGCCGTCGCAGATGACGGCATAGGTGCGGATGCGGAACACATCGTCGCCACCACCGCTGGGGCCGGCGGCGAAATACATGATCCACCGGCCGTCGATCTGGTGCAGTTCGGGCGCCCAGATGAAGCCGGAACGCGGTCCGTTCGCCTCGTGCCGCCACAGCACGGCCTCGGTCGCGGTGGTCAGGCCAGCGATCGTCTTTGACCGGCGTAGCACCAGCCGGTCATATTCGGGCACGGAGCCGGTAAGATAATAATAGCCGTCGTCGTGCCGGAACACCTGGGCGTCGGCGCGCTGCTTGACGAGCGGGTTGATCGGGCCGGGCGCGGTCGCCGGGGGCGATGCGGCGCGGGCGACGCCGGACGCGGCGGAGAGGGCGGCGGCGGTGCCGATGAAACCGCGGCGGGATAGGGCTAGGGACATCAGTGTCTCTCCGAAGGTGTTAGTCGGACTAATGGATTAATAGTGGGCTTGCGGCCAGCCATCGGCACCCCAGGTGACGGGGGCGATGCGCAGGGTGGGGGCACCGTTCGCCTGTTTGTCATAGGCGTGGTAGACGACATAGTCTTCGCCGTCCTTGTCGTGGAGCCAGCCCGCATGGCCGGGACCGCGGAATCGCTGCTGTTCCTGCAGATCGGCACGCAGGAAGATGGTGCCGCCGCCTTCCATCAGGGGGCTGCCATCCTTGCCCAGATAGGGGCCGGTGATCGCCTTCGATCGCCCCATAACGGTATAATAAGTGCTGTTCACGCCCTTGCAGCAATAGTCGTAGCTGACCATCAGCCAGTAATAGCCGCCATGGTCGATGATGAACGGCGCTTCGACCGGAGCAGGGCCGCCTGCGGGGGCGGGGCGGCGGGCGATACTGACCGGCTTGGCCTTCGCATCCTTAGGCTTGCCGGTCTTCGGGTCCAGTGCGAACAGCTTGATACCGGTCCAGAAGCTGCCGAGCGACAGCCAGTGGCGGCCCTCCCGGTCGATGATGAAATTGGGATCGATGGCGTTATAGTCGTCGTCCTTGGTGGACAGGACGACCAGCCCCTCGTCGCGCCAACCGTAATTTTTCGCCTTGGGGTCCAGCGTCGGGCTGGTGGCGAGGCCGATGGCGGAGCGGTTCGAACCGAAGGTCGAGACGGAATAATAGAGCCGATAGCGGCCGTTGACATAGGAAATGTCGGGCGCCCACATGCCGTCGCTGCCGGGGATCGCTTCCTTCGCCCAGGCAGGCAGCGCGGTGAAGATCGGATCGCCCGCGGTCCAGTGGATCAGGTCCGGCGAGGTGCGCGTCTCGATCAGCCGTTTGCCATGGCCGGTGCTGAACACATGATAGATATCGCCTTCGCGGGCGATGACCGGATCATGGGTGGGCACGAGGTCACCAGTCAGGCGGCTGCCCAGCGTGGGCGCGGCGGGCTGCGCCGCCGCTTGCGCGCAGATGGGGCCGGTCAGGAGGGCGAGGCCCAGCAATGTCACAAGCGTCTGCCGCTTCATGCGGGCCTCTCCATTCATCATCGCATCCAGGGGATTGGAGCGGGCGATGATTCCACCCGCCGCCCGCTCCAAACAGGTTATTGCAGTTCCAGCACCACCACCGATTTGGCCGGCAGCGTCACGGTCAGCGTGCCGCCGCTGACTTGCGCGCCGGTGAAGGCGACGGGCTTGACGGTTTCGGGCGCATCGAACGTGTTGTGGGCGTTCATTGCGCCGGCGGTCAGGATACGGCCGGTGACGCTGGCGGCATTCAGGCCGCCGAGCTTGACCGTGACCATGTTGGCCTGATTGGGATCAAGGTTGGACAGGCCGACATGGACCTTCCCATCCTTGCCCCGCACCGCAGAGCCGCTGACGGCCGGCATCACGAACTGGTCCTTATTATACCAGGGCGTGTCGATGCTGATCGGCAACACGGTCGCGTCCTGCCACGGCTTGTACATTTCGAAGACATGATAGGTGGGGGTGAGCACCATCTTCTTGCCGTCGGTCAGGATCATCGTCTGGAGGACGTTCACCATCTGCGCGATCGCGCTCATCTTCACCCGCTCGGCATGTTTGGCGAAAATGTCGAGATGGATCGACGCGACAAGCGCATCGCGCATCGTGTTCTGCTGGCGCAGGAAGCCGGGATGGGTGCCGGGGTCCTGCGCATACCAAGTGCCCCATTCGTCCACCGCTAGGAAGATGCGCTTGGCCGGGTCATACTTGTCCATGATGGCGGTGTGCTTGGTGATCAATTCATCCATGTGCACGGCTTTGGACAGGGTGTCGGCCCAGAGGGTCTCGTCGAAATTGACCGGATCGGCCTTGGGTGGCCAGCCGCCCTGGGGCAGGGTGTAATAATGGAGCGAAACGCCATCGAGCTGCGCGCCGGCTTCCCGCATCATCACTTCGGTCCAGTTGTAATCGTCGACATTGGCGCCCGCCGCGATCTTCAATATCTTGGTGCCGCTCGGCGCCTTGATGAAGGTGGCGTAGCGACGGGTGACGTCGGCGGCATATTCGGCGCGCATGTTGCCGCCGCAGCCCCACAGTTCGTTGCCTACGCCGAAATAGGGCACGGCCCAGGGTTCCTTATGGCCGTTCCTGGCGCGTTCGTCGGCCAGCGTGCCGGCGGGCGAGGTCATATATTCGACCCATTCGGCCATTTCCTGCGGCGTGCCGTTGCCGACATTGCCCGCGACATAGGCTTCCGCGCCGATCTGACGGATCAGTTCGAAAAATTCATGGGTGCCCACGATGTTGGGTTCGGTCACGCCGCCCCAATGGGTGTTGATCTTGACCGGGCGCTTGGCTTTGCCGCCAATGCCTTCACGCCAATGATATTCGTCGGCGAAGCAGCCGCCGGGCCAGCGCACGACGGGAACCGATAGATTCTTAAGCGCCGCAATCACGTCGTTGCGGAAACCGTTGGTGTTGGGGATCGACTTGTCGTTGCCGACCCACAGGCCACCATAGATGCCGTTGCCCAGATGTTCGGCGAACTGGGTGAAGATGCGCCTGTCATAGACCGGGCCGGGCTTGGCGGCGTCGATCGTGGCGGTCGTGGGCTTGCCGCCGGTGTCGGCGCTGGCGGGCTGCCAAACCAAGGCGCTGGCGCAGAACAGCAGCGCGCTGGCGGTGCGGCGCAGGGTCTTTGTCATGTCCGTCCTCTCCTGTTGATATCAGTCGTGAAATGCTTGCGTGGTCTGGCGCTTGCCGCGCAGGAAGGCGTCGGCGACCAGCCGCAGCGGGCTGGTGTCGACATCCGACCGGCCGCCCCGGATCAGCGTGGCGAAACGGGCGTAGAGACCGGCATATTCGACATCCTCGCCATGCTCGGTGCCGCTGGGCAGGGTCAGCACCGCGCCGCCCTGCGCCAGTTTCAGCGTGCCGGCGTCGGTTTCGACCATGATGTCCCAGCTTTGCGGCCCGGTCTGACGCCAGTCGAGATCCATATGGATCGCCGCGCCCGCGGTATCGCGAAAGCTGAGGTCCGCGGCGATCGGCGCGGCGCGATTTTCCGGCAGCACCAGCGTCGCGTCCTTCAGGAAGAAGGGACGCGGCAAGATATGGGTGACGATCGACAGCGCGTTGATGCCGGGATCGAAGACGCCGAGGCCGCCGGGCTGCCAGATCCAGGCCTGGCCCGGATGCCAGACGCAGACATCCTCGCGCCAGACGATCGATACCTTCTCGATCTTGCGCTCGGCCAGCCAGGCGCGTGCCGGGGCGACCCCGGCGGCGAAGCGGCTGTGCCAGGCGGCGAACAGGCTGACGCCGACCTTGTCGGCCTGGACCTTGAGCGCCTCCACCTCTGCCAGAGTCGCGCTGGGCGGCTTTTCCAGGAAGAGGTGGACGCCCTTCGTCAGCGCCTGCGCCGCCAGGTCGTAACGGACCTGGGGCGGGGTGCAGAGGGCGATCGCGTCCACCGCCGGACCCTGGGCGAGCAGATCGTCCAGGCTGGCATGGTGCGGCACGCCGTCCAGCCCGGCATCATGCGGGCTGACGGTCGCGGCCAGGCTAAAGGCGCTATTGCCCCGGATTGCGGGTACATGCTGATCGCGCGCGATCTTGCCTATGCCCACGATCGCGATACGGATCGGGTCCATCTGTGTCAGAGCGCCTGGACAGCGACCTGGACAGCTGGCGCGCGTTGTAGCGGATTGCGCACCGGCAGGGTGAAGGGGGCAGCGAGGATTTCGAATACATCGCCTTCCTGCGGTGCGATGCCGTCGCTGAAGGACAGGGTGGCCGTGCCGAAGAAATGGACATGCACGTCGCCCGCGCGGCGGAACAGGTCATATTTGAAATGATGATGTTCCAGATTGGCGAAACTGTGCGACATATTGCCTTCGCCCGACAGGAACGGCTTTTCCCAGATCACTTCGCCATCGCGCAGGATGCGGCTCGACCCTTCGATATGATCGGGCGGCGTGCCGACCAGCAGTTCCGGGCCGAGTGCGGCCTGGCGTAGCTTGGAGTGGGCGAGCCACAGATAATTGTGCCGCTCGGTCACATGGTCGCTGAACTCGTTGGCGAGCGCGAGGCCGAGGCGATAGGGCGTGCCGTCTTCGCCGATGATGTAGACGCCGGCGATTTCCGGCTCCTCGCCGCCATCCTGGGCGAAGGCGGGCATGGTCAGCGGATCGGTCGGGCCGACCAGTTGCGACCCGTCGCCCTTGTAAAACCATTCGGGCTGCTGGCCGGTTTCGCCAGCGGCAGGCTTGCCGCCTTCCAGACCTTCCAGGAACATGCGCATCGAATCGGTCTGCTTCTCGGCGGCAGCGGCTTCGCGGTGCATCTTGTCGCGACCCTCGGCGGAACCCAGATGAGTGAGGCCGGTGCCGGTCAACTGGACATGCGCGTCATCGTCATGATCGATGGGGGCGAGCAGGCGGTTGGCTTCGAACTCGGCGGCGATATCCACGGCATCGCCTTGGCCAGCGGCTGCGACCGCGGCGGCGAGGCTGATCTTCTGCGCGATCGCATGGAGCGCCAGCGCGCGGATCGTGGCGAAGCCCGGCACGACATAAGCGGCGTCGCCCTGCGCGGCGATGACCGTCCGCTCGCCACTGTCCGAACGGTGCTGCAACAGGCGCAATGTCATGAAACTCTCCTCCCGCGCGCCTGGAAACGGCGCTCAATCCAAACCACAAGCGTCCAGCCGCACGCCCGACCATCGTCCGGTTGGGCGATGCGGCGGCGGTGAATCTGCTAATTACTCCGACATATTACAGGATGATGGTAATGGCAATGCTTGTATTATAGGGACGGATATGCCTGATTGGGGAAAGGCGAGAGGAGCGGAAATGGTGAAGGAAAATCCGTCTTTGCATAGCGATGAGACGGACAATAGCGGCGGAGCCAAAGCGGTTCGGGGTCCGGGGCGGCGGTTGCACGGCGCGATCGCGCACAAGCTGGGCATGGCGATCTTGTCCGGCCAATATCAGCCGGGCGACGTGCTGTCGGGCGAAGTTGCTTTCGCCGAAGAATTGGAAGTGTCGCGCAGCGCCTATCGCGAAGCGATCCAGGTGCTGACAGCCAAGGGGCTGGTCGAAAGCAGGCCCAAGGCGGGCACCCGTGTCCTGCCGCGCAACCGCTGGAACCTGCTCGACCCCGAAGTGCTGGCCTGGGCCTTTGCCGGCGAGCCGGACATCCAGTTCGTGCGCGACCTGTTCGAACTGCGCGCCATCGTCGAGCCGGCCGCCGCGCGGCTGGCGGCGCAGCGCCGTGACAAGGAGGATCTGCGGATCATGAAGGACGCGCTTGCCGCGATGCGCCGCCACACGCTGGCGACCGAGGCGGGGCGGGCGGCTGACCGCGATTTCCACAATGCGATCCTGCACGCGACGCGCAACGACGCGCTGCTGGTGCTGACCGCCAGCATCGGCGCGGCGGTGAACTGGACGACGCAATATAAACAGCGCGCCCGCGCTTTGCCGCGCAACCCGATTCCCGACCATGTCCGCGTCTATGACGCGATCGCCGCGGGCGATCCCGCGGCCGCGGCGGAGGCGATGGGCGTGCTGGTCGATCTGGCGCTGGAGGATACGGCGAGCGCGATGGAGCGATGAAAAAAAGAGGTTTGCCAAAATAAAAAGGCCGGAGCGGATATGCCGCTCCGGCCCTTTTTGCCATCCGAAGTGCGACCCTCGGCCCGTTATGCTTCGACCTGCTGGTCCGGCAGCGCATTGGTCGTCTTCGACCCCCAGAGCGCATAGAAGAGGATGTAGAGTTCGCAGATCGCGGTCAGCAGGAAGCTGGTCTGCAGGCCGTAATGGTCCGCCAGCCAGCCCTGCACCACGACCAGCGCGCCGCCGGCGATCGCCATGATGAGCAGGCCCGAACCTTCTTCGGTCAGCGGGCCAAGCCCTTTAATGCCGAGCGTGAAGATGGTCGGGAACATGATCGAATGGAACAGGCCGACCAGGATCAGCGACCACATGGCGACCGGGCCGGTGGTGAAGACCGTGACCAGCATCACGATGAACGCGCCGATCGAGAAGGCGGCGAGGACATGGCCCGCATCGAACTTCTGCATGATCGCAGACCCCGCGAACCGGCCTACCATCATGCCGCCCCACAGGAAGGTGAGATAACGGCCCGCCTGCTCGTGGGTCAGGTTGGCGATGTCTGGCTGGCTGACGAAGTTGACGAACAGGTTGGCGACGCCGATTTCGGCGATCAGGTAGATGAAGATCGCCGGGATGCCGAACACCAGGTTGCGATGGTTCCAGAGCGAATGTTTCTTGCGCTCTTCCTTGTTGTGGCGCTGCGTCGCATTGCCCATGGCGGGCAAGGGAAAGCGGGCGATGACGATGGCCAGCACCGCCAGCACGGCCGCGACGATCACATAGGGCAGGATCACGGACTGGGCGTCGGCCAGCCGTTCGGCCTGGGTCAGGACGACATCGCCCTGCGCCGTGCCGCCCTTGGACCGGCCCAGGATCAGATAGGCGCCGAACAGCGGCGCCAGCATCGTGCCGGCCGAGTTCATCGCCTGCACCAGATTGAGCCGCGACGAGGCGGTTTCGGGCTTGCCGACGATCGCGACATAGGGGTTGGCCGCGACCTGCAGCAGGGTGATGCCGCTGGCGATGACGAACAGCATGACCAGGGTTACGCCATAGGAGGGGATCGACGCTGCGACCGTCATGCCCAGCGCGCCGGCCGCCATGATGAGCAGGCCGATGACCAGCGACTTCTGGTAACCGACCCGTTCGATCAGCTTGGCCGATGGGATCGACGCCACGAAATAGGCGATGAACCAGACCGATTCGATCAGGGTCGTCTGGGTGTAGCTCAGCTCGAACACGCTGCGCAGATGCGGCAGCAGCGTGTTGTTGATGACGGTGATGAAGCCCCACATGAAGAAGAGGCTGGCCAGCAACGCCAGCGCCGGGCCGTAGCGCGTGCCGGGATTGTGCGTCGCGGTTACGCCCGCGCCTGATGAGATCGGTCCTGCCATTCATCCTTCTCCACTGCAGTTCCAGCAGCGGGCCGCCCGATCAAGGGTTGCGCCCGCTTATTTTGTCGGAGTATATCTCCCTCAACCGCCCGTCAATGGGCGCAGCTACTGGGAGGAAGTCCATGCGAAAGGTCGTCGATTTGAAAACAGCGTTGTCACCCGCTGTCGGTCTGTATGCGCTGGCGCTCACGCTCGCAAGCGGCACGGCTATGGCGGCCGACGCCAGCCGCGCGCCGGCTGGCACCGCCAATGGCGCGGCGGTCGAGGCGATCACGCTGAAGAATGGCGCGGGTGTCTCCGCGACGATCCTGACCTACGGCGCGACGCTTCAGTCGCTGTCCGGTCCCGGCAAGGATGGTCAGATCGCCGACGTGCTGCTCGGCTATGACGACCTTAAGGGCTATGTCGATTTCCCCAATTATTTCGGCGTGACCGTCGGCCGCTATGCGAACCGTATCGCGGGCGGCAAATTCAGCCTCGACGGCAAGGCCTATCAGTTGCCGCTCAACGACAAGGTCAACACGCTGCATGGCGGCGGCAAGGGCTTCGACAAGCAGGTGTGGAAGGTCGTGTCGCTCAAGAGCGGCCCCAAGGCCAGCCTGGTGCTGGGCCTGACCAGCCCGGACGGCGATTCGGGCTATCCCGGCAAACTGGACGTGACCGTCACCTATACGCTGGATGAAAGCGGCAACCTCGGCATCGCCTTCGACGCGAAGACCGACAAGCCCACCATCGTCAACATGACCAACCACGCCATCTTCAATCTTCAGGGCGAAGGGTCGCCCGACGGCGCGATGGGCCATATGCTGACGATCCCGGCGAAGGCCTATACGCCGGTCGACGCCAACCTGATCCCCACCGGCGCATTGAAGCCGGTCGAAGGCGGTGTGTTCGATTTCCGTGCGCCCCGCCGCGTCGCCGACGGCCTGCGCGACGGTCGCGATGCGCAGATCATCGCCGGTCGCGGCTACGACCATAATTTCGCGCTGGACAAGGGGCTGACGAAGAAGCCCGAACTGGCCGCGCGGCTGGAGGACCCTGTGTCGGGTCGCGTGCTGGACGTGCTGACGACCGAACCGGGCGTGCAATTCTATACCGGCAATTTCCTGGACGGCACCCTCATCGGCAAGGGCAGCCATGTCTATCGCATGGGCGACGGCATCGCGCTGGAGCCGCAGAAATTCCCCGATGCGCCTAACCAGCCCGGTTTCGTGTCGGCGCGCGTCGATCCCGGCAAGCCCTATCATCATGAGATGGTCTATCGCCTGTCGGTGGTGCGCTGATGCCGGAGTGGCGGCTGATCGACCGCGCCGTCGCGGACAGTTTGGGGGAGGGGACGCTCTGGTCGGCGCGCGATAACGCCGTCTACTGGGTCGATATCCTCGCGCCAGCGCTCAACCGCTTGTCGCTGGAGAGCGGCGCGGTCGATCGGTTCGCCATGCCCGAACCGCTGGGCTGGGTGGCGGAGCGGGAGGCTGGCGGCTTCATCGGCGGCTTCCAAAGCGGCTTTGCCGAAATCAGCCTCGATCCGCTGGCCGTCACGCCGTTCGGCGACCCGGAACCGCATTTCCCCGGCAACCGGATGAATGACGGCAAAGCGGATGCGCAGGGCCATATCTGGTGCGGCACGATGGAGATGGCGGAGGCGCATGACCGTGGCGCGCTCTACCGGCTCGCGCCGGATCGTAGCTGGACTGTGGTGGACAGCGACTATCGCGTGCCCAATGGCCCCGCTTTCTCGCCCTGCGGGACATGGCTCTATCATAGCGATACGGCCAAGCAGCAGATGTACCGCTTTCGCCGGACCGAGCATGGCGCGACCGGGCGGGAACCTTTCATCCGGTTCGGCGATGCGGATGGCTATCCCGACGGCATGACCGTGGATGCGGACGGCCATATCTGGGTCGCCCATTGGGGCGGTAGCCGAATCAGCCGTTTCACGCCCGAAGGCAGGCTGGACCGCGCCATCGCCCTGCCGGCGCGGCAGGTGACCAACATCACTTTCGCCGGGCCAAATCTCGACCGCATGTTCGTCAGCTCGGCGACCGTGGGGCTGGACGATCCGACCGAATATGATGGCGGGTTCTTCGAGGTGGAGAGCGGTGCGCGCGGCCTGCCGACCAACCTGTACGCAGGTTGATTATGGCCCATTGGCGCTGAGTGGGGCGTGGCCGTCAGATGATGGCCGCGCCTTTTCCGTTTTTACCGATCAAAGTCGGTTGCGTCGCGCGCGCTTATCCTCTAGAGCGCCAGGACAGCGTTGTCATGGCCTCTCCAAAGTCGGGCGACGCTGCGATCCCGGACGGCCTCTTGATGAACTGCACGCATCATTGGCCGTCCGGGGCGATTTCCCCCTCTGCTTCCCATCGTTCGCATATCGGTCAATGGCCATGCCATCGGGACGCGACGCCGATCGGCTTCCATAGGTCCGGACCCAGCAGCGATAGCGCCACGCCCAAGCTGGCGCTAAGGAAACAAGCGGCAGCCAGCAGCAACTGCGTCGGCGTGATCGCACTGGACTGACGGACGAGCGCGCGCAGTTCCGCGCCCTGCGGCGCGAGGCTGGCGATCAGCGCGAGGCCCAGCAACCGCAGGCCGATCTGCGCGGCGGGGCGGGGATGCCAATTGACCATGAGCCGTGCGCCTCCGTCATCGGGAAGGCGCGTTATCTATCGGTCGACGTAGGGGGTTTCGAGAGCGGGAAAAGCCGGGCGGCGTAGAAATAGCGTAGAAATGGACGGCTATTTCCGCCGCCACCGCCGGAACAGCGACACGCCCAGTACGCCGCCGCCCACCACCGCCGCGATCGCGCCGCCCGCCGACGCCAGCGCCCAGGCGCCGGCCGCCAGCAGGCCCGTCAGGAAATCGACGATGATGAGCGTGAGATGGATCATGTCAGGGACAAGAGGGAGCTATTGCCCCAATTCCTTGGCTTCCTGATATTTGAGTTCAAGAAAACGGTTCTGCGTCGCCAACTTGTCGAGATCGCCGCTGGCCAATGTCTCGCTCATCCGGCCGATTTCGGCGTCGATCACGGATAGCCCGTCGACCAGTTGCTTTTCCGGCACGCGACCGTTCCGCTCTTCACGCCGCAGCGGCTGGGGGATAGATTGATAGCCAGTGACCAGTTCGGGCAGATGATCGGCCAGCAGGCGGCGAATCTCCTGCGCGGCCGGTTCCTGATCGTTCAACCGCTCCAGTTGCGGCGCCAATATCTCCAGCTTCACGCCGATGCTGTCGACCAGGGTGATGGCGGGGGAGGGCAGGGCCTTGCGCTGGTTTTCCAGCCAGATTTCGGTCTTGAGCGGCAGGGCGGTCAGTTCGGTCGCGGCCAGCGCCTCCGTCTTCACCCGGCTTTTCGTCGGCATAAGCGCGATCAGCAGCAGCGCAGCAATCATCACGCCCAGCGCGATCATGACGCCGGTGGTGCCCAGCGGCAGGATGAACCCGGCCACCGCGCTGGCCAGCAGGATCGCCAGCACCGCCCAGAAGGCATATTTGACCTTGCGCATCAGCCCGGCATTGCGCCGCTGCCGCGCGCGGGCGGACAGGCTCTGCCCGCGCGCGCTATGGCGGCGCAGCACGGCTTCGGCATCGGCCAGGACGCGGTCGGATCGGCTCACAAGCTTCTCTCCGGGAAGAGGGGGAGCATGTCTTTCATCCCTCGATCGCGCTCAGCAGCGGATTGTCGGCGCGGACTTCCTTGGCGGCCTGGGCCTGGCCTTCCGCGCGGGCGATATAGCCTTTGGACTTTTCCACTTCGCCCGACAGGGTGTTCACCGTCGTCTTCATATTCTCCAGCGCCTTCAGCTTGAAGGCGTCGATATTGTCCATCGTGTCGTAGATATTCTGGAAGGCGCGCTGGAGCGTCTCGATCGGGATCGTGCTGCTGGCGGCCTGTTCGTGGATCTGCGCGGTCTGGCTTTTCAGCAATTCGCCGGTGCGATCGATCATGTTGGCGGTCGTGGTGTTGAGCGCGCTGATCTGTTCCAGCACCAGCCTTTGCCCGGCCAGCGCCTGCGCCACCGTCACCGCCGTGCGCAGCGCCGCGACGGTCGTGGTGCTGGCGCGATCGACGCCCTTGACCAGTTCGACATTATTCTTCTTGACCAGATCCAGCGCCAGATAGCCCTGCACCGTCACCGCCATCTGCGTCAGCAGATCCTGCGTGCGCTGGCGGATATAGAAGAGCGCACTTTCGCGGATCGCCTTGGCCTTGGTCGGGTCGGTCGAATCCAGTTCCAGCGCCTTGGCTTCCAGCCGCGCATCCATCGTCTTGCTGATATGGATCATCTGCTCCAACCGGCCCATGGTCTGCCACATATTCTGGCGTTCCACGTCGATCGCGGCATTGTCCTTGATGAGGACATCCTTACCGCTGGCCAGCGACCCCAGGATCGCATTGATATGGCCCTGCGCGCTCTTGTAGCCGTCGAAATAGTCGCGCATCTTGTTGCCGAACGGAATGATCCCGAACAGCTTCTTGGGCGCCAGCAGATTGCCGCGCTTGCCCGGATCGAGATCCTCTACCGTGCGGCGCAGTTCGGCCAGGTCCGCGCCGACCTTCGTATCGCTGTCCATGGCGCGCACGGGGCGATCGAGGAAGCGGTTGGAATGGCCCGCGGCCTCGGCGATTTCCTTGCGGCCCATATTGGTCAACTGGTCGATCCGCGCGCCGAATTCGGGCGAATTGGCGTCCTGCGCAACGAGGTCCGCAACGAAGGCGTCGACCTTCTCGTCCAGCTTCGACTTTTTCTCATCCTCGATAGGTACGAGGCCGGACGCCTTTTCGGGCGCGACCACCGGCACCGGATCGGGCGGGGTCAGGTTGAGCGCGTCAGCGGTAACGGTCGTGGTGGGCGCGGTCGTGGCCATATCGTCTCCCAACGGCATTGCGAACCAGCTGTCATATGTGACTATAACAGTGGCGGTTCAATGGCGAATATGGCCCGGTCCCGCGCCCGATGCAATCAGCGCGCGCCTTGCGCGTAATAGCGCTCCATGTCGAGCCGCATCTGGTGCAGCGCCTCCGGGTTCAGATAGACCATATGGCCAGCCGGATAATATTTGAACTGGAGGTTCTGGCGCAGCGCCGGCTCCAGCATCATGTGTTTGAGGTCGCGCTCGGTCGAGAAGAAGGGCGTCGCCATATCGTACCAGCCGTTCAGGGACAGCACGCGCAGATGCGGGTTGGTGCGCATCGCGGCGGAAAGGTCGGCGGTCACGTCCGCGACATTCTGCTTGCCGCCTTCGGGGGGCGTATGGCTCCAGTCCCATTTGAAGTCGCCGCCTTCGCGCGCGCTCAGGCGATAGTTGAGGTCGGTCTTATAGCCGATCTGGCGCGTCACCTGATCCAGGAAACTGCCGACATAAAGGCCGGTAATGCCGGTGCTGGACGGATCAAATTCCGGTTCCTCGCCCGCCGCGTCGGCGTCGATCCCCTTGTAGCGGCTGTCGAAGCGGCCGATCGTCTCATGCCCGTCGCGCAGCAATTCCTTGCGGAAGCGGCTGAGGCTGACGCGCAGATTGGCGCGCTTGAGATAATCGACCGACAGGCCGGTGAAGCGGCTGAGTTGCTGGGCGATCGCGTCGGTTTCCTGAGGGGTGATGTCGGACCCTTTGAGCAGCGCGGTAGCATAGGGGCCGTTGGCGAAGACGCGCGATTCCTCGACGAACGCCTCCAGGCTTTCGGGACGGCCGCCCGGCACGCGGTTATGATACCAGGCGGTCGCGGCATAGCTGGGGATATAGCCGATATGGATCGTGTCGAAGCCCGACTGGCGCACGCCATAATTCATGATCGACGACAGCAGCACGACGCCGTTCAGCGCCAGGCCACGATCCTCCAGTTGATAGGCGAGCGCCCCGGACCGGGTCGTGCCATAGCTTTCGCCGAAAATATATTTGGGCGACGCCCAGCGGCCATTCTTGGTCGTGTAGCGGATGATCGCCTTGGCGAAGGCGTCCACATCGCCATCGACGCTGTAGAAATCGGACGGCTTGGCATCGCCCAATATGCGCGAATAGCCCGACCCGATCGTGTCTAGGAACACCATGTCGGTGCTGCCGATCAGACTGTCATTGTTCGGGCCGACATCGAAGGGGGCGGGCTTGACCGCTTCGGGATTGCCGGTGCGCACATGTTCGGGCGCGAAGCTGCCCATGCGCAGCGAGAGCGACGACGAACCGGGGCCGCCATTATAGAAGAAGGTGACGGGACGGTTCTTACCCGTCGCCGTATAGGCAGTGTAGAACATGCTCGCGACCGGTTTGCCCTTTTCATCGCGGATGGTGAGCGTGCCGGCGGTCTGGGTATAGGGGATGGCCTTCCCATCGACGCGGGCCGTGCCCTTGCTGCTCTGCGTCACTTCCTCGACCGGGGCGCTGGCCCAGTTGGCTGCGACATCTTCGGCGACCTTGTCGGCATGTTGCTTCGCGGCGTCGGGCGCATCCTTCTGCGCGAAGGCGGGAGAGGCGAGAGCAATGAGCGAAGCGAAAGCGACGGTGGCGGCAGACCGCATGAGGGGTAAGCTCCTTGGCGACAGGCTATATTATTGGCGACGCGCGGCACCATAGGAATGTCGGCGCGAGGGGCAAGGGGATATTGCATTGATGTAAAGCAGGGCAAGCGGCGTTCACCGCCGCTTCGGTCGCGTGCTATCCTTGTCTACCGACCGATGTTCCGGCCGCCCTTGCCGCATCGCGTCATTTCCTGTAGGGGCGCGCCCGAAGCCTCTGCGTGACCTTGTGTCGGCGTGGACGAACCCATATCCCGAAGGCAAGACATGTCCCTGCGTAATATCGCGATCATCGCGCACGTCGATCACGGCAAAACCACCCTCGTCGATCAGCTTTTCCGCCAGTCCGGCACCTTTCGCGACAATCAGCGCGTCGAAGAGCGCGCGATGGACAGCAACGACCTTGAAAAAGAGCGCGGCATCACCATCCTGGCGAAGCCCACCTCGGTCGAGTGGGAGGGCACCCGCATCAACATCGTCGATACGCCCGGCCACGCCGACTTCGGCGGTGAAGTCGAGCGTATCCTCTCGATGGTCGACGGCGTCGTCCTGCTGGTCGATTCGTCGGAAGGCGCGATGCCGCAGACGAAGTTCGTGACCGGCAAGGCGCTGGCGCTGGGCCTCAAGCCCATCGTAGTCGTCAATAAAGTCGACCGTCCCGACGAGCGTATCCAGGAAGTGCTGGACGAAGTGTTCGACCTGTTCGTGTCGCTCGACGCGACCGACGAGCAACTCGACTTCCCCGTCCTCTACGCATCGGGCCGCAACGGCTATGCGAATGAAGATCCCACGCTGCGCGCGGGCACGCTCAAGCCGCTGTTCCAGAAGATCGTCGATCACGTTCCCGCGCCCGCCGTGGAAGTCGAAGGCGTGCCCTTCACCTTCCTGGTGACGTTGCTTGACCGTGACAATTTCCTGGGTCGCATCCTGACCGGCCGCGTGACCAGCGGTTCGGTGAAGGTGAACCAGGCGATCCATGCGCTCGACATGGACGGCAAGGTGATCGAAACCGGCCGTGCATCCAAGATCATGGCCTTTCATGGCCTGGACCGCGTGCCTGTCGAAGAAGCCAAGGCGGGCGACATCATCTCGCTCGCGGGCCTGGCCGTCGCGACCGTCGCCAACACGATCGCCGACACGTCGGTGACCGAACCGATCCAGGCCCAGCCGATCGATCCGCCGACGCTGTCGATGCGCTTTGCCGTGAACGATTCGCCCATGGCCGGCCGCGAAGGCACGAAGGTGACGAGTCGCATGATCCGCGATCGTCTGGCCCGCGAAGCTGAATCGAACGTCGCCGTGAAGGTTACGGAAAGCGCCGACAAGGACAGTTTCGAAGTCGCCGGCCGTGGCGAACTCCAGTTGGGCGTGCTGATCGAAACCATGCGCCGCGAAGGCTTCGAACTCTCCATCAGCCGCCCGCGCGTGCTGTTCGGCGAGGACGAGAATGGCGGCAAGACCGAGCCCTATGAAACCGTCATGATCGACGTGGACGATGAATTTTCCGGCACGGTCGTCGAGAAGATGAACATCCGCAAGGCCGAGATGACCGACATGCGTCCTTCGGGCGGCGGCAAGACCCGCATCACCTTCTCCGCGCCGTCGCGCGGCCTGATCGGCTATCATGGCGAATTCCTGTCCGACACGCGCGGCACCGGCATCATGAACCGCCTGTTCGAGAAGTACGGCCCGCACAAGGGCAATATCGAAGGCCGCAAGAATGGCGTCCTCATCTCCAACGGCGCGGGCGAAGCCAATGCCTATGCGCTGGGTCCGCTCGAAGAACGCGGCATCCTGATGGTCGGCGTTGGCGAAGCGCTCTATGAAGGCATGATCATCGGCCAGAACGCCAAGCCGGACGATCTGGAAGTCAACCCGATGAAGAGCAAGGCGCTCACCAACTTCCGCGCATCGGGCAAGGACGACGCCGTCCGCCTGACTCCGCCCTGGAAGCTGACGCTGGAGCAGGCGATCGCCTATATCGACGATGATGAACTGGTCGAAGTGACGCCCAAGACCATCCGTCTGCGCAAGCGCTACCTCGACCCGAACGAGCGCAAGCGCATGAGCCGTTCCAAAGCGGCGTAAGTCATCCAGTTCCTTCCCGGCACGGGGAGGTGGCGGGCCGAAGGCCCGGCGGAGGGGGCGGGCGGCAACGCACCGCCCCCCAATCAATTTACAGGAGTCTGCATATGGCCGACCTCTATCTCAAGGCGCTGACATCAGAGCGCCGGGCTCTCTGGGCCGAATGTCGCCTGAAAGGACTGGCCAAGGACACGGCACAGCGCCAGCGCATCGTCGAAATCGACGCGCTGCTCGCGGCGCATAAGGCCAAGCAGGGCGGCGCGAAACCGGGCGCCTGAGTCGGCGACGGACCGTCACCGTCCATCCGCATTGCGTCTTCGCGTCCTATCGTGTCACTTTGGGGTCGGTGCAAACCGAATCGCAACCTTAAATGGTGAATGATGATGTGGGTGGCTGAGCCTTCCCGTCCGGTCGTTCGTTGAACCGGCAGGCGGCTCACGCAGGAGGAATGATGAAGTGGCGGAAACCCTTCCGGCCTTGAGCGAGGGGGAAAAGCAGTGTCTGCGTCTGGTGGCGCAGGGCTTCAATTCCAAGGAAATCGCGCGCCAACTGCATGTGTCGGAGCATACGGTTGATCAGCGCGTGCGCACCAGCCTGCGCAAGTTCGGCGTGCCTTCGCGCAAGGAAGCCGCTCGCCTGTTTATTTCGGTTGAGCAACTATCGCCCCAAAGTGACACATATCAGCCCCTGATATATCAATCGGAGCGGCTTGCCTCCGATCCCGAACCTGGGTCATCCCTTGCTCAGCCGGACAGGCTGGATGAGCAGACGAAGCACAAAACGCTTCTGCGCCGCATCCTCGCCTTCGGCCCGCCGCTAGGGGGATCGACCAATGAACTGAGTATCGATGGCCGCATATTGGCGATGATCCGGGCCGCTGTGCTGACCGGAGTCGGTGTCGTCGCTTTGCTGCTGCTCATTCGCGGGGCCTTTACGGTCCTGGGCTGATCTGTCCCAAATCGCCATGCTGAAAGACGTACCGCTCTGTGAAAAGGGTGTCGTGCGAAGGAGATGACTTGTGCTCAACCTCGATTCCATCAAGACCCAGGCCGTCGCCGATCAGACCCGCCAGGCTTTTGCCGCGCTGGATAATGCGCTGGTCGATGCCGCGCAGTTGACCACCGCCTTCCTCACCGCGTCGCAGGGATCGGGGCTGACCGCCAGCGAGAGCCAGCGCATCCTCAAGCAGATCCACGACAGCGCGACCAAGATCATCGAAGGCCGCAGCGACATGGTCCGCGCCACCGCGCTGCTGACCCGCTGCGTCGAACGCAGCCAGCACGAAGTGACGGCCTTTGGCTGCCCCATCGGCCTGGAGCTCGAACAGCGCGAAACCGCGCGTCACCTGACCCTGGTCGCCTGATCAGGGCGAAAGCCGTCGGCATCCGCATGACCATTGCCCTCCCTCTCAATCGGAAATGCAGATGCTGGCGGCTTTCTTCTGGCTCTTGATGCTGATGACCTGCGCCTTCGCCGTCTGTTTCGGCGGGCGCGAAGGGCGACTGCTGGTCGTGATTTCGGTCACGGCCGCGCTGCTCAGCATCCCTGCGCAACTCGCCGGCTCATGGCACGCCACTCAATATTGGCTTCTGATCGTGGATATGGCGACCTTTGCGGCGCTGCTATGGCTGATGCTGGGCAGCAACCGCTATTGGCCGATCTGGGTCGCTGCCTGCCAATTGATGACGGTGCTGACCCATGTTGTCACCCTGTTGCGCCCCGATTTCCCGGACATGATCTATGCGGGCCTCAGCACGGTCTGGGTGATCCCGCTGATGCTGTTCGCCATCATCGGCATCGAACTCGACCGGAAGGCGTCGCATGACCGTGCATATCCCGCCTGACCGCCACATGCCCAGCCAGGAAGCGGTCGACCTGGTGGTCGCGCTGCAACGATGCCTGACCAATTTTCACGCGCGGCAGGAAGAGCCCGCGATACTGGACGGCGAGGGGAGCGACCAACGCCCCGCGCTGGCTCGCTATGTCGAAACGCGGCGGATGCGGTCGATGCTATTTGGGCATGACCTGTTCGCCGATCCGGCCTGGGACATATTGCTGCTGCTTTATCAGGCGGAACTAGAAGGCGGCGGGCTGACGCTGGAGCAGATGAGCGAAACGCTGCGCCTGTCGCTCAGCGTCGTCGTCGGTCAGGTCGGTGTGATGGAACGGCGCGGCCTGCTGGGACTGTCAGGATTTCCGTGTGTGGCCGGGCATAATGGGTAACAAGGAGTCCCACTATGTCACGACGCAAAGAGCCTGCCATACCGAATGAGCTTCTCGATCAGCTTTTGGCGGGCGGCGCTGCCA
>NZ_SEOO01000080.1 GCF_004152865.1 Sphingobium cupriresistens
TGGTAACTCCACCTTACCGATGAGCCCGGTGGCCACCGAGATCGAATTCGCATGGGTGGGGCATGCCCCACCCATGCGATCGCCTCAATCTACACCGGAAATTACACCACGAGCGCGGACGCTAACGGATATTTCCTCTTTATCTTCTCCCATCGTCTCGCATGTGTGCGGCCTGCATAGGCACGACATTGCTCCCTGACCGCATCTCGATGCAGGTCTTAATAATAGCGAAGGCTATGCTGCGGGCCTCGTCGCTCGCGCGCATGGCCTTCGCCAGCCGTTTTCCAGCATGTCGCAAAGACGCTCCGAGCATGCCTAGTCGATTTAACGACGGGAGCGGGTTTCTCCTGGATCCCGCCACTGCCGCTGACCATGAGCGCAGCCATTAATAGTCTTGCGGCTTGCAAACCGGGGCCATTGCGCCGCTGGTCACGTTGCGTTTCCATCTCGCGTGCAACCATTGTCTTGGCTCCCCAAATTGGTATCGACATTGAGAGGCGTAGGATGTGGTTTGAATGCCGTTTCGCGGAATAATCCTCCGAATTCCCCGCATATTCCGTATCAAATCGAATGTTTTCGGCGTTTGCTCACAGGCTTTGTAAAAGAAGCGAAATCGGGCGCTACAGGCGTCCAGTTCCCGGTCAGTTTCACGGCTCAAGCGGCTGCGAATGGGCCTCTTTCCTAGAGCGTCGCCACCTCGCCGCGAGCGCCGCCTCCAACACCGCCCCGACATTGCCGCCGGCTATGTCATAGGCCAGCAGACCGAGCGCCACGGTCGCCAGGCCGGTTCCACCAATGCGATGACCTGCGCACAGAAAAGATGGCGATAGGTGCGGGTGGCGAGCACGGAACGCAAGGGCGACTCATGACAGCCATTCCGCGATCATAAAGCGGCTGAACCGTGCGGGCGGCCATCTGCGCAGCATCGTCGAGATGATCGAAAGCGGACGCCCCTGCGCAGACATGGCCCAGCAACTTCAGGCGGTCGAAAAGGCGATCGTCGGTGCCAAGAAGGCACTGATCCACGATCATCTCGACCATCGCCTCAGCCACACCGAGGCGATGGAAGGCATGGGTTCGGCCGTCGAAGAATTTCGCACGATCTCCAAATATCTACAGACGCTGCCGACCTCAGGTGGCGCCGATCGCAGTCGCCTGCGCATAGCGCCGGTCCGCCGCTTCCCAATCGAGATTGCGGAACCAGGCGTCGATATATTTGGCGGCCTGCGTGCCATAATCCATGTGGAAACTATGCTCGTACATGTCGAGGGCGAGGATCGGGACGCCGGCGGCCGCACCATGCATATGGTCCCAGGCCCAATGATTGCGCAGCGAGCGGGCATGGAGATTATAGGCAAGGATCACCCAGCCCGATCCACCGGCCAGCGACAAGCCTGTGCGCCGGAAATCCTTCGCCCATGTTTCGAACGATCCCCAGGCTTTGGCGAGCGCCGCGCGAATGGAGCCAGCGGCCTGGCCGTCGCCGCCGAGTCCGTCGAAGTAGATTTCATGGAGAATGACCGATCCGGTCCGGTGCAGCTCCTCGCGCTTGAGGCCGCCATAAAGGACCGGCGGCATGTCGGCATCGGCCAGCGCGGCGGCGAGCCGGGTTTCGACCATGTTGAGGGTCTTCACCGACCCGATATAATTATTCTCCCAATGCGACCGGATGAGTCGCTCCGACAGCCCGTCCAGCTTCGCCGGATCGAAGCGCAGCGGTTTGGGCTGGTGCGTGCCGGCGAAGGCTGGCGGCGATTCAGCGGGCGGCGCGGCGACTTGCCCGCTTGCCGCGTCGGTGGCGGCCATGGCCAAAGCGCCTGCGCCAAGCGTTTGAAAGGCGGTGCGACGAGAAACATCAACCATTTTTGCAGATCCTTTCAAAGAGCGAGGGCGTAGATCGCGCCCAGGGTCGCGCAGCCGGCGAGAACCATCAACACGCCCAGCTTGAACCTGAAGATGGCGATGGCGGCGGCGAGCGCCAGCACGACCGCCGCTATATTGACAGAAGCGGGGATGGGCACGTCGAAGCCGCCGGTTGGCGAGCGGACCGCCATCGTCTGGCCGAACAAGGTGTGAATCGCGAACCAGATGGCGAGGTTGAAGATGACCCCCACGACCGCCGCGGTGATGGCGGTCAGCGCCGCCGACAAGGCTTTGTTGCCACGCAGCCGCTCGATGAAGGGCGCGCCGGCGAAGATCCACAGGAAGCAGGGTACGAACGTCACCCAGGTCGTCAGGATCGCGCCCAGCGTCGCCGCAAACAGGGGCGCCATCATGCCCCCATCGCGAAAGGCGGCGAGAAAACCGACGAACTGCGTCACCATGATGAGTGGGCCTGGCGTCGTTTCGGCCATACCCAGGCCATCGAGCATTTCGCCGGGGCGCAGCCAGCCGAAAGTGCCGACCGCTTCCTGCGCCACATAGGCGAGAACGGCATAAGCGCCGCCAAAGGTCACGACCGCCATCTGGCTGAAGAAGGTGGCGATGTGGGTGAACACATGGTCCGGCCCCAGGATCAGGAACAGCCCTGCGACGGGCGCCAGCCAGAGGATGGACAGGATAACACAAATCCGCAGCGACCAACCCAGATTGGGTCGCGCATGGTCGGGCAAGGCTTCACCCAGCGCGGTGTCCCGATCATGGACGACGTCGTCGCCGGCGGGACCATGACCGCCGCCGCCCTTGAACTGGGCAAGGCCGCTTCGCCCCCCGACATAGCCACCGATGCCCGCCGCCAGGACGATCAGGGGAAAGGGTGCGTTCAGAAAGAAGATCGCGACGAAGGCTGCAACCGCGATGCCGCGCATGACATTATTCTTGAGCGCGCGTGATCCCACGCGCACCACCGCCTGGACCACCACGGCCAGCACCGCAGCTTTCAGCCCGAAAAATATGCCTTCTATCAACGGCACATGGCCGAGCAACACATAGAGGTAGCTTAAGGCCAATATGGCGAGGAAACCGGGCAGAATGAAAAGCGCGCCTGCGATCAGGCCACCGCGCGTCTTGTGCAACAGCCAGCCGATATAAATCGCAAGCTGCTGCGCCTCCGGGCCGGGCAGCAACATGCAATAGTTGAGCGCATGGAGAAACCGTTCCTCGCCGATCCAGCGCTTTTCCTCGACCAATATCCGGTGCATTACCGCGATTTGACCAGCCGGTCCGCCAAAACTCAACGCAGCGACGCGCGCCCAGATGCGGGTCG
The DNA here is from genome assembly GCF_004152865.1 of Sphingobium cupriresistens. Classification (GTDB taxonomy): domain Bacteria; phylum Pseudomonadota; class Alphaproteobacteria; order Sphingomonadales; family Sphingomonadaceae; genus Sphingobium; species Sphingobium cupriresistens. The sequence continues at coordinate 3,206 of NZ_SEOO01000080.1, forward strand.
CTTCCCCAAGCGGGATGCCATGATCGCTCGCGTGGGCCTCAGAAGTATCGGCGAGCATGGAGCCGGTTGCGGTCATCGATCTGCCTTTCAGTTCGAAAAATAGGCGTGAAACTGGTTCAGCGCGTCGCTGGCCGTCGCGATGCGCTGCAGGTCGTCATCGGTGGAGGCGCAGACGCCCGACAGCATCGCGCCAAGGCCCGCCGTTTCGGGCCGCGCGAACTTGCCGTCGGCAATATCCAGGTCGTGAATGATTTCCGCGATGGCGACGAGCGCCGGATCATCGGTCAGGCCGCCGCGCGCGACGAGGGTTTCGAAGCTGCAATGCTCGCCTTCATGGGTGAACTCGGCATCCGCCATGTCAAAGCGCAGCTCATCCTTTTGCGGCGCATAACTGCGACCATCGACGAAACGGAAGATAGCATCCGGGTCTATGAAGCGGCGGATCAGCCAGGCGCAGGCGATGCGATCGACATGGACGCCGCTGCGCGTCACCCATGTCCTGCCTTTCAGATCGCGCGGCAGATCGGCCGCGGGTTCGTCGCGACGGACGTCGGGATGCAGATAGCGTTGCCGATCAAGGTCCGCCAACGTCGCTTCGGCGTGCTGCCGCCCATGCGCGCCGAAAAAATCGAGTTGGACGACATCCGCCATCCGCTTCTGGAGCTTGGCGATGTCGGCCCCGCTGGCCGGGCCGGTGTCGATCAGCCGCCGCGCCGCCTGGGCTATGTCATCATAGTCGGAGTCGCGCGCGGCGTCGAACATGGCGCGGATGTCACCGTCGCTCTGGCCGCCCAGCATCCGCGCTTCGAGGAGGGTCGCCTCCCCACCGCCATCGATGATCTCAGCCATCAGAATGCGAAACGCAGCTTCATGCTCGTCGCGGAGAGGCAGGACATGCACCGCATTTTTGAGCGGAACCGCACCGATCGCCTGCAGGCGACGCCAGATTTTTACGCGCAGATAGGGCGGCTTGACGGGAAGCTGGTGCAGCAGGGCCAGCCAGATGGAGGGTTCGCTTGTCGTCATGATAGAACATATATATCACATCAACAGAATCAGAGGAGCATATATATCTCATGCAACTCGCCTCCGCCCGCCTCCCCCTCGTCGCGAGGTCCTGTCTTGCTTTGGGCGTCCCGTTCGTCGCTATGGCCGATGATCCGGCGGATCGTCTGACCGTGAGCGGCGCTATCGGCGTCCGCTACGGAGCCGTCGACGGACAGGCGCGCGCGGGTCTCAACGCAAACGACGACCAGCTCAACATCCGCACCAAATACAGGACGCGCGATATGCGGTTCGGTGTTGAGCTGTGCGATAGCCGCGTGTTCGGTGACGATGCCGGCACGCCGGTCACGGCTGGCGAGGTGAATGCGCTGGAGCCGGTGCAGACTTATGTCGCCGCTGACATCCTGACGCCCTTTGGCAAGGGGGCGAAACTGACGGTGACGGCGGGGCGGATGATGCGGCTGGGCGGCGTTATGGCCTTCCGCAACGCGCTAGTAAACCGACAAAGATCGGTTCGGTCCCTACGACCTTTAGGCTGGGAAGCCCTGGACATAGGTCGCAGGCTCCCTGGCCGTAAGGGTCAAGAATATGCAGACTGCATCGGGCGGCCCAACCGTCTACGTTGGGGGTGAATACGCCCCGGAAGCCGTGCTTGGCGGCTTCGTTGCCATTGGCCGTGCAGTAAGCGGCGACGAGAAGATGTTTGTGGCCAAGTCTGTGCGCGGCTAAGGGTTAACAGACACAAAGGAGGATCGTGGCATCGCTATGCGGCTGGATTTTGAAGACGCGGACGTAATCCAGTTGGAAGGCAGAGAGCTGGCACCGGCGAAGGCCGTCGCGGAAGACGGCTCTTATCTCCGTATGATTGCCCGTGAAGCGGTCACCGATATTGAAGAAAAATTTGCTGATCGGCTGGAAATAAACCGGGACCTAACCCGTTCTCTCGTGAGTTTTCAAGCAAACAAGGCTGAGCCATTTTACCGTTGGTTCAAGTATCGCGAGGGTTTTTCAAAGCCTCTTATTGAGTATATTATAGACCATGCCAACGTAGCGGGCACGGCAAACGTCCTAGATCCATTTGCAGGAACCGGCGCGACTTGTTTTGTTGCGAACGAACGCGGTCTTGCAGCAACTGCGATAGAGCTGTTGCCAGTAGGCAGCAATTTTATTCGCTTAAGGCAGGCTATCTCTGGGGTTGAGCCAGCCGAAATCTCACGATGGCTGCATGAAATTATTGAAGACCGTCCTTGGGAAAGGACGAATGGGCGGGTCAGCTTTTCGCACCTTCGGATAACCCGGGACGCCTTTGGGCCAGAAACCGACGACGCTTTGGCACGATATAGGTTTTGGGTCTCCGGTCAACCGCAACCCAAGAAGCAGTTCTGCGACTTCTTATCATACAGTATTCTGGAGGAAATAAGCTACACGCGAAAGGATGGGCAATATCTGCGCTGGGACCATCGTTCTCTTAGAGCCGGATTCGGAAGTTTCTCAATTCTGACAATACCTTGCGGTTCTGCGTGTGAGCATGCGGATTGAGGCGATGAGGGCCCAAGCTGTTGATGAGGCGATGGATCGCTCCCAGTCTTTCGCG
>NZ_SEOO01000081.1 GCF_004152865.1 Sphingobium cupriresistens
GTCCCGCAGGTCCTGTGAAAGCGTTCGTGCCATCCATGCTGGCCTCCTGTCACCAGCAGACAGCGTGAATCACATCAGCGCAGCGAAGGGAACCCCTACCGATTCAGTTCGTGTGGAAACCGCTCTAGCAGATCGATTTGAGGAAAGCCCAACCTCAGTCAAGCAGGCCCTAGCGATCGCGACGCATCCAGCCCGCACTGAACATCGCAAGCGCGGCCAACAGCGCAGGCACCGCCGCAACAAGGAACAACCGAGTTTCCGGCAGCTTGGCCGCAACCAGAGCGCCGCCCAGAAGCGGTCCAATGATCGACCCCAGCCGCCCCACGGCCATGCCGATCCCCGAACCAGCGCCGCGCACGGGCGGCGGAAACAGCTCGACCATCATCGCGGGGAAGTTGATCTGGGCGCCGAGGACGCAAAAACCCGCGAGGAACAATATTGCGAAAACGAACGGTTGGGAGGCTAGCGGAGCGCCGATCAGGGCGACGAAGACAGAGCCCATGAGCGTCATGAGGGCGATCGGAAGATAGGGGCCGAAGCGATTGATCAGCGGAATGCTGAAAAGGGCGCCACTGATGCCGCCCAGATTGAGCGCGACGCCCGCAAGCGCGGCCAATTGCGGCGTACCGCCCCGTGAGACGACCAGCGACGGCGTCCAGCTGACCAGAGCATAGGTCAGCATCAACAGGCAGAACAGCCCCAGCCACAGACTGACCGCCGGCCATAGCCGTCCTTCCGAAAGCGGCGCTCGCAGGAAATTTCGCCCCTGCCCGGCCCCGCGCACGGCTTCCCTACCCTTGAACGATTCAGGAATGGCAAGCGCTGCCCCGGTCGCGAGCAGGCAGGCGACACCTGCGCAGGCGAAAACGATCTGCCAGCCCGTGTGCAGGACGGCCGCCGTCAGGGCGCCGCCCACGACCGCGCCCAGGGGATAGCCGATATACATCAGCGTCACGGTGCCCGCACGGCGGGTAGCCCCGGCATGTTCCGCCGTAAGGGAGATGACGGCCGGCAAAGCGCCGCCTAACCCGATACCTGCCACGAAACGCAAGGCGGCGAGTTGATGGAAGCTCTGCGCAAGCGAACAGGCGAAGGTCATCATCGCGGCGAGCAGAAGCGCTCCGACAAGCAAGGGCTTTCGCCCATAGCGATCCGACAGCGGCCCCATCGAGACCGCGCCGACGATCGCGCCGCAATAGCCTGCGGCAAAAAGCTGCCCGATATTGATGGGCTCAAGCTGCATCGCCTTGGCGAGCAATGGCGCCACAAAGGACACCATCAGCGTGTCATAGCCATCGACCATGACGATGAGGAATGACAAGATGACCACGCCAACCCGCGTGGAGCGGTCCTTTTGGGCCTCTGCTTCGATGTCCTCTATCGCGCTCATGGTCATGCGAAACCCAGGAGTTTTCTGGGATTATCGCTCAGAATCTGCTTCCTGACCGCTGGATCGGGCGCCCAGATGGCGAGCAGATTGAGCAAGGCGCCGGTATCACGCGCTCCCTCCGGGATATGTGGCCAGTCAGACCCCCAAATGGCGCGTTCCGGAGCGGCCGCGACAATGGTTTTGGCGATTTCGTTCACTGCGTCCATGCCGCGTTTTTTTGCAAGCCGGTAGGGAGCCGAAAGCTTGAGCCCGCAGCGTCCCTGAGTCATGAGCGCCAGCAGGCGCGCGAAATCCGCCTCCGTCAGACCATCTTCCTCCAGCATATAGCCCATATGATCGATGACATAGTCGATCTCCAGCGCCCCAAGAAAGTCGATCAGGTCACGGACGATAAAGCCGGGCGCATAGAATTGGAGATGCCAGCCAAATGGTGCGACCTTGGCGGCCATTGCCAGGATATAGGCCTGGATCTCGACCAGGGGCAACTGCGCTCGCTTGAACAGGTCCAACCGCACGCCGCATACACCCGCATCCGTATAGGCCTGCAGCGTCGCCGCATCGATGTCCGGCTCGACCATGACGACGCCCCGGGCGATGTCGCCCGCGGCCTTCAGATTGTCGATCAGGCATCGGTTATCGGTGTCGTAGAAGCTCGGCTGGACGATCACGAAATTGCGCAGGCCCAGCACCTGCATGGCCGCGCGAAACTGAACAAGCGTCGCATCGGGCAAGGTGTAATGTGGCCGTTCGACCGATGGATAGCGATCAAGCGGTCCAAAGATATGCATATGAGCGTCAACGGCCCCACCGGGCATCTCGAACACCGGACGTTCGAGCGTCTCGGCCGGGCGCATTGGCTGGGAAAGGAGCGGTTCATGTGCTGTCATCTTGGTCTTCCCGTAAGGTCAAATAGTTGAATTGATCGTTTCAGGCGAATTTCCCGCGCCAACTGTCGACGCGCTGGACCAATCCGTCGGCCACGACATCGGTGTCGATGCCGGCGAAGATGAACGGCGAGAACCCCATCTCCAGCAATTCCAGAAAGTGATCGTCATCCGCGACTCCCCCGATAATCGCCACCTTTCCATGCGCGCGTGCTACAGAGGCTACATGCGCGCAGGCTTCCATCACCGCTGCATTACGAACCTTGCCGGGGCACCCCATTTCGGCGGTCAAGTCGTTGGTGCCAACCCCAATGATGTCGATTCCCAACACGGCTGCGATCGCATCGGCATTTTCGATTCCGCGGGGTGATTCAATCAAGGCCTGAACCACGACCGAGTTGTTAGCCGTCGCCACGAATTCGTCAGCCCCGGTTCGGACGAACCCCGTCTGCGGGAGCCGTGCAAGCATCGACCGCTGGCCAAGGGGGGGGAAGCGGCAAGCGCCAGCAAGGAGACGGGCATCAGCTTCTGTTTCGATCTTTGGGCCTATGATCCCCGTGCCACCGCTGTCGAGAAGTCTGCCGATGACACCATATTCACGCTCCGGAACGCGCACCCAGGCCCCCAGCCCGATGTCGTGCGCAGTCGCTGCAATCTGTGCGGCCGCATCGATCGACATGCTGCTATGTTCCAAGTCGATCCAGACCAGATCGTAGCCCGCGCCAGATGCCATGCGTGCGATATCGGGCGTACGGCTGAAACGGATGCCGAGGGATAATATTCGCTGCCCAGCCGCAAGGCGCGGCATCACGGACATTTCCAAATCCATGCCGCGCAGGCGATCATAACGCATTCCAGACCTCTCCGTCTTGCGCGCGACTCCCTCCAGATCGAACAGGTCGCGCAGCTGATTATTTTCCGGCAGACAGCATATCAACCGCCGCTCGCCCTTCATTTGCCGCGTGAGATCGTTTTATGCTAATTTAATACAGGGAGGCGATTGATGGGGACAATATATCAATGGATATTCGACAGCTACGGTATTTCACCGTCCTTTGCGAAGAACTGCATTTTCGCCGTGCCGCTGAGCGACTTAATATAACGCAGGCCCCGCTCTCGCTGGCGATCCAGTCGCTCGAACGCGAACTGGGGGCGCAGCTGTTTCACCGTACCCAGCGGCGTGTGTCGTTGACCGAAATAGGGGCAGCGTTCCGATCCAATGCCGCTTCGATCCTTGGACAACTCGAACGCGCCGTGGACGATGTTCATGAAATGGTGGTCGGCGAAGCGGGACATCTCCGGATCGGGTTCACCGCTGCTTCGTCGCTGCTCTTCTTCTTCCCCAAGATCATCCGAACCTTCAGAACCCGCTACCCGCAGGTAAAGATGACGCTGCACGAAATCTCCTCACAGGGCCAGATGACAGCTCTTGCGGACCGTGAAATCGACATCGGCTTCATGCGGACACTCACACCTCCCCATCGATCGGAGATCAGCTTCACGCATCTCGTCGAAGATCCCCTGGTCGTAGCCATGCATGCCGAACACCCGCTCAACCGCTTCGAAACGCTGACGATTGGCGAACTGAAGGACGAGCCTCTCATCTTCTACCCCCGCAAGTCGGGGGTAGGTATCTACGATCAGGTCATCAAGCTTTTCTCACGCCAGGGCCACATGCCCAACATCGTGCAGGAGGCCCAGGAATCCTCCACGATTATCAGTCTTGCCGCTTCGGGCCTCGGCGTGGCGATCGTGCCTTCGGAACTACAGTGCATCAAGGTGCCCAATATCAGCTTCAGGCCGCTGTCCGATGAAGGGGCGGTCACACGCCTGCTGCTTGGTTGTCGTGCCGGTGAAGAGAGTGCGCTCGTTGCGAACTTCCGTCGACTGGCCCAGGCGACGATTGCATCGGCGCATCGCAAAGATGGCCAAGCCTCAAATCCAAGTTTGATTTCTTAAACCAAACAATCGCTCTCTCATATTGAATTGGAATAGATCAACCCTCATCCCCTATCCAAGTAACGACGCCGCTGGATCAGTCCGCGGATGCGGCTGGTGACATTGCAACTGCGGGGCCTGTTGGTCCTGATGCAACGATCCGGCACATTGCGGACAGACTAAAATTGCGGCGCGATTGCAAAGGAGAGGAAATGACCATGCGCCAGCTGAAGGGGGGCCTTTCGCGCTCGATAAGGAGGTCCGCACCCATCATCCTGATCGGATCTGCGCTGTCGCCCATGGCGGCGGCCCGAACCGCGAATCCAGCCGCGGCAGAGCCAGGCCAGGAAATGCAGGGTATTGCCGATATCGTCGTCACGGCAGAACGCCGCGCCGGCTCCGTGCAGGCTACGCCGATCGCCATCAGCGCCTTTGGTGGAGACAAGCTCGAAAGTCAGGGCATCGTCACAGTCGAGGGGCTTTCCCGGATTGCGCCCAGCCTTCAGATCTACTCGGAACAAATCAACAATGAAGAATATATCATTCGCGGCATCGGCAAATCCAACGAGGATCTGACCACGGATTCGGGTGTCGCGGTCAATATCAACGACGCCTATATTGCGCAGTCGGGCGAAGCCAATGCGGCGCTGTTTGACATCGAACGCGTCGAGGTGCTGCGCGGCCCGCAGGGTACGCTCTATGGCAAGAACGCCGTCGGCGGCGTCATCAACATCATCACGCGCAAGCCCACCGATCATCTGGACGGCTATGTGCTCGCCGAACTGGGCGGGTTGGGGCGCCGGCAGTTCGAAGCGGCGGTGAGCGCGCCGGTGGTCGAGGACAAGCTGTCCGCCCGAATTGCTGGATTTTCCCTCCATACCGATGGTGCCTATCGCAATCTCACCACCGGCAATCGCGCCAACGGCGTCGACTCCCAGGCTTTGCGCGGGTCGCTCCTGTTCACGCCAAGTGACGATTGGGAGGTCAGCCTCACAGTCGATTATTCCAAGGTCGATCAGGACGGCGTGCTAAAGAGCGCTATTGTCGATGTGCCCGGAACGCCGCTCATCGTCCGCGACTTTTTCGAACCGCCCTATCCCACCCAGGAAGAGAATATTCGCAGCGGCCGGAGCGAAACCGAAGGCGAGCAAGGCATCCGCCAATGGGGCGGCGTGCTGAGGATCGACCGCAAGGCCGATGCCGGAACCATCTCCTTCCTGTCCGCCTATCGCGGCGAGCGCAGCTATAATGTGGAGGATGTCGATCGTACGGCCGCCCTGCAAAACAACTTCATCGCGCAACAGAAGACCTGGGCGACCAGCCAGGAGCTGCGTTTTGTCTCGGACGATGCAGGGCCGTTGTCGGTCAGGATCGTGTGGATGCGGTAGGGCACCGCTTTCAGCAGGTGTTCGAGAAACTCCCATGCCGTTCGGCGATCAGCCTTGTCTGTCAACGGCGGAGCAAAAGTCGGCCATTCGGCGGCGTAAAACCAGGCCATCGTGTTACATGCCGGGGGGAGTGGCGTGAGGGCGTAGCCCGAGGGCCACTCCCCCCGGCATTGGTGTAATTT
>NZ_SEOO01000082.1 GCF_004152865.1 Sphingobium cupriresistens
TCCACGCTGTAGATCCCCACACCTCCCTGACTCGGCAGAAAGGCTTCAAGGTGGACGACTTTTACGCCGCCCGCAGCAGGACTATCCCGCCGCTACCGTGGTCGAATATTGCTCCGCCGTTCTCACCGACCTCATCGAGGACGCCCGCCGCGACTGGACGGCGCTGGGCGGGCTTGCCATCGATATTCAGCCGATTTCAAACTTTCCCCTGGGTACGTCGATCACGATGGAAAGCGGCATTATCTTCCTCACTTACGCCGCCTTGCGCTCCGCGCGCCACGATACAGCCTCCCGCCTGCAACAACTACTGGACTGGACTGGCGAGGATTTCGTCGGCATGATCGTCTTCGACGAGTCTCATGCGATGGCGCACGCAGGCGGGACTGAGACGGATTTTGGCAAAGCGCAAGGCTCGGAACAGGGGCTTGCCGGCGTTCGATTGCAAAATGCGCTTCCGCGCGCTCGCATTCTCTACATGTCCGCGACCGGCGCGGCCAGGCCGGAAAATCTCTCCTATGCTGTTCGCCTGGGGCTCTGGGGACCGGGCACTGCCTTTGCCACGCGCGACATGTTCATGAAGGCGATGGAAGAGGGGGGGATCGCAGCCCTTGAGGTCGTTTGCCGCGATCTCAAAGCGATGGGTCTCTACACCGCCCGGGCGTTGAGCTTTGCGGGCGTCGAATATGAGCCGTTGGAACATGCGCTGACGCCAGATCAGATTTCGATCTACGATGCTTATGCCGATAGCTGGAGCATTATTCATCGCGGATTGCGCGATGTGCTGGCCGAGATCGGCATAGTCGATAGAATGTCGGGCAAGACCCAGAACGCCCGGGCGCGGGGATCAGCCCTCAGCGCCTTTGAATCCGCGAAATTGCGCTTCTTTTCCAGTCTCCTGGTCAGCATGAAAATGCCCTCGCTCATCAACGCGATCGAGCAGGAGCTGGCGTCGGACAATGTAGTGCTGGTGCAACTCGCCAGCACGGGCGAGGCCATCATGGATCGGCGTCTATCCGAACTCTCCGCCCAGGAACGGGCGACGATGGACGTTGAGGTTTCTCCAAAGGAAACCTTGATCGACTATTTGAAGAATGGCTTTCCTGTGCGTCAGATGCGGGTCTTTCGAACCGACGATGGCGCGACGCGCGCTGAACCGATGATCGATGCTGAGGGCAATCCGGTGCTTTCCCGCCAGGCGATCGCCGCACGCGACGAATTGATCGAGGAGCTGTGCGCACTGCCCGCGATTCCGACCGCGCTCGACGCACTTATCGCGCATTTCGGAACCGACCAGATCGCCGAGATTACGGGGCGCTCGCGGCGTATCGTGCCCGACATCACCGGGCGACAAAAGGTCGAGAGGCGCAGCGCTCGGGCCAATCTGTTCGAGGTTCAGGCGTTTCAAGATGGCCGCAAGCCTATCGCCGCCTTTTCCCTGGCCGGGAGTACCGGACGATCTATGCATTCCGATCGGAACTGTGCCAGCGCGCACAGGCGCCGCGCGCATTTTCTGCTGGAACTTGGGTTCCGCATCCTCTCGGCGGTACAGGGCTTTGGTCGTAGCCATCGGACGAACCAGCTGACGCCGCCTGTCTATCGCCCGCTCACCACCGATTGCCGGGGGGAGCGGCGCTTCCTCAGCACCATCATCCGCGGTCTGGAAGCGTTGGGCGCGTTGACCAGAGGGCAACGCCAGACCGGATCGCAAAACCTGTTCGATCCTTCCGACAATCTGGAATCCGACTATGCCCACGATGCGCTCGTTCAATGGTTCCATCTCCTCTATGAGGGCAAACTCCGCAGCGTCTCGCTCGCTGATTTCCAGGAGATGACGGGCCTTGAGCTTTGCGACGAAGGCGGGGAACTTCTGGAACGTCTGCCGCCCATTCATCGCTGGCTCAACCGCATATTGGCACTGCGGATCGCAACGCAGAACAGCATATTCGAGGAGTTTCTGGGGTTGGTCGAGGACCGCGTCGAAGCGGCGCGCGCTGCCGGCACGCTTGACCTGGGTATTGAAACCATCCGCGCCGAGAAAGTGGTTCTGCTTTCCGACAGTCTGCTGCGCACAGATCCTATAATCGGCGCCCAGACACGGCTTTTGCGTCTGGAACTGCACCGGCGGCCACCGGTTACCAACTGGGCTGCGTTGCAGCTTATTTGCAAGAACACGGACAATATTGCCTGGCTCCGCAATGCCCGGTCCGGCCGGGTCGCACTGTGCATGCCGACATGGCCGGGACAGGACGACGATGGCAAATGGATCGAACGCTGCTATCTCATTCGTCCGAACGGTCAGCTCCGCATGGATAGAGCGGCCCTAAAAGCCAGCCATTGGAGCGAGATCGAACCCGATGCTTTCCAGGTCTTTTGGGAGGGGGAAGTGGGTGAAGCGACGAAAAATCTCTTGGTCGAAACGATCACGTTGGCCACCGGGCTGCTGCTGCCCGTATGGCACAAATTGCCGGAAGATGACGTGCGCGTCTGGCGGATCGACGATGGCGCGGGCGGTTCAATCCTGGGGCGCATCATCCATCCAGCAGCCGTCGAACGGATCCAAAGGGAGTTCGGCCTCGATGGCGCGACAGCTCTTGGTCCCGACGAAATCATCGATGGTGCGCGTTCGGTGGGCGGAGTATCGATCCCAGGTCTTGGTCCGGCCAGACTTGCCCGGGTTCATGTTAACGACAGTGCACGCCTCGAAATACGAGACTATCGACCCGAGGATCGGACCTGGTTGAAGGCTTGCGGAGCATTCAGTGAGGTCGTCGCCTTCAAGACCAGGATTTTCCTGCCTCCTGACCGTGCGGGCGACATCCTTGCCAGGATTATGGCGGAGCGGAGCTAGTCTTCGCCGCGGTGCGCCACATCGCGCTACCGATTATGCTCGCAAGGTCAGCGGACAGACGAGATATGGGTTGGATAAACCCATATCTCGTCGGTGACCATTATTCCGTAGATGTCCGTGCTGGAACAGGCGCTTTCTTCTGTTTCACAGCGGATACCTGCCGCCCTGCACCTTTCGGCTTCGTGGATGCCGCAGCTGTTGGCGTTGCGGTCTTTCCAACTGTACTTTTCCCGTTGGCTGGCTTGGCAGGTTTGGCCTTTGCGGGTTCTGATACTGCGGGTTCCAAAGGCTCCTTCACGGATGCTGTCGGGGCCTTCGCAGTTCGCGGTGCGGTTTGTACGCCCAGCTTCTTCCTGGCAGGCTTTATTGTCGCGGCCTCCGCTTTTGCAGGCACAGTCGCAGGTTCTGGCTTAGGTTCGGACGATACGATTTCGGCCTTTTCGCTGGGTTTGGCAGCGGCCGCCTTGCCGCGGCCGCGCTTGGGCTTAGCTTCCGTCGAGACTGCCGGTGTGGCTTCGACAACCGGTGTCGCTTCGACAACTGGCGCCGCCTCTACCACGGGTGACGCTTCCACTACCGGAACCGCATCCTGTGCTTTCGCGCCAAACCGCCGTCCAAGGCCGAGCTTTTGCGCGACGGTGCGCCGCTGTTCCGAATAGGCAGGCGCGACCATGGGATAATCCCTGGGAAGATTATAGCGCTCGCGATATTCGGCGGGTGTCATTCCATTGACCGCCAGATGCCGCTTGAGGGTCTTGTACGGCTTTCCATCGAGCATGCTGATGATGTGTTCGCGTGAGCCAAGGCTCTTGCGGATCGATACAGCAGGAACATGCTCGGGTGCCGCTGGCACTTCCACGTCGGCCTTCCGTTCGAGCGCGCCGCGGGTCGCTTCGATGATGCCAGCGATGTCGCCGGCCGGAACCTGATTATTGGAGAAATAGGCGCTCAGTAACTGCACCGTCATTGCGGTGAAATCAGGCTGCTCGGTATCGGCCACGAAAGGACTCCCGGTTGAGGAAAACATGCCGGTTATCGCCGGACTGGAACTGCGCTGTAGCTAAGCGGGAATCCGCAGCTCATGCAAGACGGGAATGAGTGACGGTCATACGGTCCGGTAAAGGGGAGGGGGTGAGGATGGAGAGACCGACTGGAGTCCAGTAACTACGAAAGGCATGTCATGGCCGACCGTGTATCCGCGCATATCATGATAGGGGGTGTGCTTCCTCGTTCGCAATACCCCTTTCTCGTTCAGGCGATCGGCAGCGACAACGCGGCTGTCGACTGGGACGGAACGCCCTTCGATCCCGCCTATCTTCCTGTAAATGATCCTCTCATCTTGATGGATCACGAAGTGGCCAATGGATGCTTCGGGAGAATCGAAGAAAGCTGTCGATGTCTTGGTCTTCATTATGTCCGATGGTCGGGCGGATATGCGGGAAGCTTCCCCTCTGTCCGCGTCATTACAAGGGCCATGGCGAACCGCGACACTATCTGACGACTGAAGATGACCAGCAGCTCTTCTCGATCGAACGCATTCGGGAATTGGGAGGCATCGTGGCAGTCGAAAGCGACTACCAGCTTGCACGCCAGAACCCGCCGCCGCTGGTGCTCATCGATGAAGAACCGATCGATGAAGCAATGATGGAGCCGGTCCATGGCTGACCATTATGTTCAAGCTTCCTTCGCCTTCACCTGCATCGCACGTGAAGCTGCGTTGATCGAGGAGGCGTGGCAGCACGCGTCCGACCTGTTGGGTGATTTTGCCCCGGGGGAACCGAGCGCTGAATTCCTCGCCGCCTTCATGCCGACCGATCTCGCCAATCCGTTCAACGGCCTGCTCGAAATCTTCGATGATCCCGACTTCCCGCATTTCGGGGCCGAGATCGAGATTGCGGGCGCAGCCGAGTGCATCGTCGCCATTTATGGCACGACCGACTTCCAGCCTGGTCCGATTGCTGAACTCATCCGGCGCTGTTGCCAGGAGAGTTTGCAGACCGCGCCTGTCGGGTTCGACTGGAGCTATGGCTGTTCGCGCCCACGTCGCGACGTCTTTGGCGGAGGATGGTGCGCGATATTTGCCGATCATGTCGAATTTGCCAGCACCCAGGAAGAGCTGGCGCGCTGTTTGGTCCGATCTGCAGTGACGCCACCGGCGGAACCGCCTGATCCATGGATCGACTATCCGCAATATCCCTCGGCCGATTGGCAGACCGAGGTCGCCAATGGCGATACCCGTCTTGGCTATCTCGACTGGGCTCTTGCCCGAACTGACGCCGACCGCAGCGTGCGTCCCTCAAAGGAAGTGCCGTCGGCCTGACGCACCCGCCCCTCCAAATCTGATCGAGCCATAAGGATGACATCATGACCGACGCTAACGCGCCGGGCGCGTCCGCGCGCCTGTATAGCCAGACCGACCATGACGAACGTCGGGTAGGCACGGCCCGTTGCCGGGCCGCACCCCCCTCAGAACCGGACTTGATAGTTTCCCATCATCCGGCTCAAGCCTTTCAGAAGCCCGGTATCACCCGAGCCAGCAGCACCCGGAACTAGG
>NZ_SEOO01000083.1 GCF_004152865.1 Sphingobium cupriresistens
TCCGATATATGCGCGAGCTTCAATGCCTGGCGACGCCCTACTCTTCCAGTGCTTGAGCAATAGTACCATCGGCGCAGACTGGTTTCACGGCCGAGTTCGGGATGGGATCGGGTGGGTCACAGACGCTATGGTCACCAAGCAATGAAGCTGGCGCATATATGGGTTTTTGATCGATGCCGTGCACATGAGTATTTGCTTGCCAAACACGGCAACAGCCGCGTTTGGTGTATGTTTTGTAAGCGTATATCCGGGCTGGCTTAACAACCGACCGATCGCTGACATGCGCTGGAGACCAGCATTGTCGTTGATGGTGGGACTCTGCGGTTCACAAGTGAACCGTTTAAGCGCGAATAGGACAATTAGTATCGGTTAGCTTCATGCGTTACCGCACTTCCACATCCGATCTATCAAGGTCGTGGTCTTCGACCGTCCTGAGAAATCTTATCTTGAGGGAGGCTTCCCGCTTAGATGCTTTCAGCGGTTATCCCGTCCATACATAGCTACCCAGCTGCGCTCCTGGCGGAACGACTGGTACACCAGAGGTATGTTCAACCCGGTCCTCTCGTACTAGGGTCAACTCCTCTCAAATTTCGACGCCCACGGCAGATAGGGACCAAACTGTCTCGCGACGTTCTGAACCCAGCTCACGTACCACTTTAATTGGCGAACAGCCAAACCCTTGGGACCTGCTCCAGCCCCAGGATGTGATGAGCCGACATCGAGGTGCCAAACGATTCCGTCGATATGAGCTCTTGGGAATCATCAGCCTGTTATCCCCGGCGTACCTTTTATCCGTTGAGCGATGGCCCTTCCACGAGGGACCACCGGATCACTATGACCGACTTTCGTCTCTGCTCGACTTGTCAGTCTCGCAGTCAGGCGGGCTTATGCCATTGCACTCTAACAGACGGTTTCCAACCGTCCTGAGCCCACCATCGCGCGCCTCCGTTACTCTTTAGGAGGCGACCGCCCCAGTCAAACTACCCACCACAGAGGGTCCCTGCACCGGATAACGGTGCGAGGTTAGACATCAGAAAACAGCAGGGTGGTATTTCACCTATGGCTCCACATCAACTGGCGTCGATGCTTCAAAGCCTCCCACCTATGCTACACAGCTCTTTCCTAATGCCACTCTGAAGTTGCAGTAAAGGTGCACGGGGTCTTTCCGTCTAACCGCGGGTACTCCGCATCTTCACGGAGAATTCAATTTCGCTGAGCATATCCTGGAGACAGTGGGGAAGTCGTTACGCCATTCGTGCAGGTCGGAACTTACCCGACAAGGAATTTCGCTACCTTAGGACCGTTATAGTTACGGCCGCCGTTTACCTGGGCTTCAATTCAGAGCTTGCACTCCTCCTCTTAACCTTCAGGCACCGGGCAGGCGTCAGGCCCTATACGTCGTCTTGAAGCCGACTTAGCAGAGCCCTGTGTTTTTGCTAAACAGTCGCTACCCCCTGGCCTGTGCCCCCCACAAGAGCTTGCGCTTATGTGGGGCCTCCTTCTTCCGAAGGTACGGAGGCAATTTGCCGAGTTCCTTCAGGATACTTCTCTCAAACGCCTTGGTATACTCTACCATTCCACCTGTGTCGGTTTAGGGTACGGTCTATACGGAGGGGCTATTTCCTGGGACAACTTCACAGCCTGGAGCAATCCAATAAGCCCAGACCATTTACGCCATCCGTCACACACCTCCAGGCCCACGAATATTAACGTGGTTCCCATCGACTACCCCCTTCGGGCTCGTCTTAGGGGCCGGCTTACCCTGCTCAGATTAGCTTTAAGCAGGAACCCTTGGAATTTCGGCGACAGTGCATCTCACACTGTTAATCGCTACTCATGTCTGCATTCGCACTTCCGATACCTCCACGGTCGGTTACCCTCCCGCTTCAACGGCCTACGGAACGCTCCGCTACCGCTCAGTCAAAGACTGAACCCTAAGCTTCGGTGCATCACTTTAGCCCCGTTACATCTTCGCCGCAGGATCTCTTGTTTAGACCAGTGAGCTGTTACGCTTTCTTTAAAGGATGGCTGCTTCTAAGCCAACCTCCTGGTTGTTTTGGAAATCCCACATGCTTTCCCACTTAGTGATGACTTGGGGACCTTAGCTGTAGGTTAGGGCTGTTTCCCTTTTGACGACGGACCTTAGCACCCGCCGTCTGTCTGCCGGACTAGACTCGTTGGTATTCGGAGTTTGGTTAGTGTTGGTAGATCTCGCGACCCCCGCAACCATCCAGTGCTCTACCCCCAACGGCAATCATCCGACGCTCTACCTCAATAGATTTCGCGGAGAACCAGCTATTTCCCGGCTTGATTGGCCTTTCACCCCTAAGCACAACTCATCCGACAATTTTTCAACATTGAACGGTTCGGTCCTCCAGTGCGTGTTACCGCACCTTCAACCTGGTCATGCATAGATCGCCGGGTTTCGGGTCTAATGCATCAAACTATGGTCGCCCTATTCAGACTCGCTTTCGCTGCGCCTACACCTAACGGCTTAAGCTTGCTTGATACACTAAGTCACAGACCCATTATGCAAGAGGTACGCGGTCAGGTCTCGCCTATCCGAAGATATTGGGACCCTCCCACTGCTTGTAGGCATCCGGTTTCAGGTACTGTTTCACTCCCCTCATCGGGGTGCTTTTCACCTTTCCCTCACGGTACTGGTTCACTATCGGTCATGTACGAGTATTTAGGCTTGGAGGGTGGTCCCCCCATGTTCAGACAGAGTTTCACGTGCTCCGCCCTACTCAAGTCCTGGAATATCATTTTCGCATACGGGGCTGTCACCCGCTATGGCCGCACTTTCCAGAGCGTTCTGCTAATTATATCCCAGGCGCTGGCCTGGTCCGCGTTCGCTCGCCACTACTAACGGAATCTCGGTTGATGTCTTTTCCTCCGGGTACTGAGATGTTTCAGTTCTCCGGGTTCGCTTCACCAAAGCCTATTTTATTCAGCTTAGTGATACCTCGACCATTTAACCGCTGATCCGTCCGTCCCGAAGGCCGATCGAACCAATGATTAAATGGTGAAGGTGGGTTATCCCATTCGGAAATCGCGGGATCAAAGCCTGCTCACGGCTCCCCCACGCTTATCGCAGCGTGCCACGTCCTTCATCGCCTGTACATGCCAAGGCATTCACCAGATGCCCTTACCTCACGCTTGAGAGTCCACACCACCAACGACAATACTGGGTAGCATTCGCCGTCAGCTCGCGATGTGGTTATTAAACTCAGCCAGATAATCTTGTGTGAACGATCATCGGATCGGCTTTGTCGCCTGCCTTGCGGCAAACACCAAAACCAACCCCATGTCGCCACGGCATCGATTAAAAAACCCATTCACAATGTCAAAGAGGCCCGCAAATGCGCGCCATATCACCGGACGTATCCGGCAAACCGCTACTCTTCATCTCTGGAAATTGTCCGCTGCTCCGCGAAACATCGCTACGCAGTCTGCTTGGTGGAGCTTATCGGGATCGAACCGATGACCTGATGCTTGCAAAGCAACCGCTCTCCCAGCTGAGCTAAAGCCCCCAACCAAGCAAATGGTGGGCCGGGGAGGAGTTGAACCTCCGACCTCACGCTTATCAGGCGTGCGCTCTAACCACCTGAGCTACCGGCCCGGTGCCTACAGGCCGCTTGTTACAGCAGCGCGAGGCGCTCGAAAGCCTGCCAGGCAGATACGTCTTTTTCGAGACGTATTTTCCAGTGATGAAGGGACATGAGGACGGCGGCAATGTTCTTTGGAAATGACGAAGCTCTTCCAACGGCAAGCGTTGGCGCTTTCGTCACGATCCTTAGAAAGGAGGTGATCCAGCCGCAGGTTCCCCTACGGCTACCTTGTTACGACTTCACCCCAGTCGCTAAACCCACTGTGGTCGCCTGCCTCCTTGCGGTTAGCTCAACGCCTTCGAGTGAATCCAACTCCCATGGTGTGACGGGCGGTGTGTACAAGGCCTGGGAACGTATTCACCGCGGCATGCTGATCCGCGATTACTAGCGATTCCGCCTTCACGCTCTCGAGTTGCAGAGAACGATCCGAACTGAGACGACTTTTGGAGATTAGCTCCTCCTCGCGGAGTGGCTGCCCACTGTAGTCGCCATTGTAGCACGTGTGTAGCCCAGCGCGTAAGGGCCATGAGGACTTGACGTCATCCCCACCTTCCTCCGGCTTATCACCGGCGGTTCCTTTAGAGTACCCAACCAAATGCTGGCAACTAAAGGCGAGGGTTGCGCTCGTTGCGGGACTTAACCCAACATCTCACGACACGAGCTGACGACAGCCATGCAGCACCTGTCACTCATCCAGCCGAACTGAAGATATCCATCTCTGGAAATCGCGATGAGGATGTCAAACGCTGGTAAGGTTCTGCGCGTTGCTTCGAATTAAACCACATGCTCCACCGCTTGTGCAGGCCCCCGTCAATTCCTTTGAGTTTTAATCTTGCGACCGTACTCCCCAGGCGGATAACTTAATGCGTTAGCTGCGCCACCGAAACACCATGTGCCCCGGCAGCTAGTTATCATCGTTTACGGCGTGGACTACCAGGGTATCTAATCCTGTTTGCTCCCCACGCTTTCGCACCTCAGCGTCAATACTTGTCCAGCGGGCCGCCTTCGCCACTGGTGTTCTTCCGAATATCTACGAATTTCACCTCTACACTCGGAATTCCACCCGCCTCTCCAAGATTCTAGCAATCCAGTCTCAAAGGCAGTTCCGGGGTTGAGCCCCGGGCTTTCACCTCTGACTTAAATCGCCGCCTACGTGCGCTTTACGCCCAGTAATTCCGAACAACGCTAGCTCCCTCCGTATTACCGCGGCTGCTGGCACGGAGTTAGCCGGAGCTTATTCTCCCGATACTGTCATTATCATCTCGGGTAAAAGAGCTTTACAACCCTAAGGCCTTCATCACTCACGCGGCATTGCTGGATCAGGGTTGCCCCCATTGTCCAATATTCCCTACTGCTGCCTCCCGTAGGAGTCTGGGCCGTGTCTCAGTCCCAGTGTGGCTGATCATCCTCTCAGACCAGCTAAGGATCGTAGCCTTGGTGAGCCTTTACCCCACCAACTAGCTAATCCTACGCGGGCTCATCCCTGGGCGATAAATCTTTGATCTTTCGATATCATCCGGTATTAGCGTCAGTTTCCCGACGTTATTCCGAACCCAAGGGCAGATTCCCACGCGTTACGCACCCGTGCGCCACTAGACCCGAAGGTCTCGTTCGACTTGCATGTATTAGGCATGCCGCCAGCGTTCGTTCTGAGCCAGGATCAAACTCTCAAGTTTGATGTCCGATACATACCAGCCGGAATAAGGCCAATATATACCGCTCATTTCCAGGAGCCATTCCTGCACAATATA
>NZ_SEOO01000084.1 GCF_004152865.1 Sphingobium cupriresistens
TGGTAACTCCACCTTACCGATGAGCCCGGTGGCCACCGAGATCGAATTCGCATGGGTGGGGCATGCCCCACCCATGCGATCGCCTCAATCTACACCGGAAATTACACCACGAGCGCGGACGCTAACGTGGGCGCTGTGCCACCTCCCCCTGGAGCCATCTCCATGACCCGCTACACATTATCCCATCTCGAAACCGCTGCTTGTCTTTGGGAAGCCGTCCTAGAACTGCGCGATCGTGCTGCGACCACTCCCGATGCAAGCAGTCTGGCGCTTGCCTTGCGCACATGCTTCGATACGCTCGGTACAGCGGCGCTGCGTCTGATCGTGGTAGGCTGGGTCGATGCGGTCGAGGCTGCATGGCGCACCGTCGAAGGCGAATATCCGTTGTCGTTCGATTGGGATTTCGTGCCCCGTTGGATTGCCGACACGATCGACTGGTCAGATCCGCGCCGTCCGGTCATTCGCGCAACTGCGCCCGTTCGGTACGTCAGATCGACGTCGTTTCCACCTATAGGATATGACGCACCCCCCCAAACCGCGATCGGGACCAGCCATGAGGACCATCTGGCGATAGAGGTCCACACTGCCGTGATTGAACATCGGCATGGAATGAATATCCACGTCGCAGTCGATGCGATGGCTCTCGACGTGGAAATCGCTGCTTATTGCCGTGAATATTGGAACGAGATCGACGACGCGCGCAACCCGAATAACCTGTCCGACGCCGAAGCGATATCAAGCTATTTCGAATGTCATCCGTCGGAAAGCTGCACGAAGGATCGCATGCGTATTGCGCCCGTCGCACACCCGTTTCCCCTTGCTGCCGGATCGATCGAGCAGGGCCGCTATTGTGTACTATCGACCGCCCATCTGACGGTTCATACCGCCTCATGCCTCGATAAATGGGCGTCCTGGCCGCCCAGTGATCGACCGATCGACATCGCGGCTTCGGTCTATGGCTGGTTCGTGCCGACGCGCGCCATTGATGATGGCCGCCGTGCGCAATTGCCGCAGGATCTGCTGCGGCTCATCGCCTTCGGCCGCGCGTACGGCTTCCAGTTCCTGCTCTTCGACTGTGACGGCAGTGACGTCGACGGACTGCCGCTCCACCATTGGTAGGGGAGGTTTCCAATCTGGCCGCCCCGGCTTCTCCGCGATTATCCGAATTTCCCCGCGACCTGATTCCAGAAGCCGATCTTGCGTCCATGAATCTTGCGAAGATCGGCCAGCCAGTCATCATGCGGTACGACATCGACATCGCCTGCGATACGGTCGGCCAAATCCGTCGCGGCTGCAAAGTCCCGCGCGGCATAGGGGTAGTATTTCGAACTCGCCCGGTCGAGCACGCCAGTCACCAGTCGGCGATAGAGCAAGGTGGCCCCGCCCGGATCGGCCTGAGACAAAGCCTCGGCGGCAGGACGCAGAGTGTCATAGCTCCGGGCTTCCAGATCTTCGAGCCTTTCCCTTGCCACCCTGCCAGCGCGTTTGAGATCAGGCCAGGCGATGAGGAATTCCAGTGCCGATGTCGCCCGATCATATGCCATGGCCTGATCAAGGGCTTGCCTTTCCGCAGCGACATCCGCGAAATCAGGCAAAGCCCTAAGCCAGTCGCGCAACGCCTGAGCGTCGAGCCAGCAGTCGAAGATCGCCTTGCGCTGCGCCTGTACATCGTCCCTGCGGCCGAGCGCCTCAAAGGCCCGTAATTTGAGATCGGCAAGCTCGCGCTCGTTATGGCTGCGCTCAACCGGTGCGTCGATCCAGTCAAGGGCTTCTGCCGCACGATCCTGCGCGATCAGGCGGGCGGCAACCTGCGCATTGAGCAGCGTATTGCGGCGTTCAGGATCGACTGTCGCAATATAGGCGTCCACATCGCCGTCGAGGTCGGCAAGTTTGGGCAACAGCCAGCCGACCTTATAATCGAATTGCCGTCGCTCCGGGCCGGTCAGCCCCGCCTGCCGCTCCAGCAGCAACTGTCGCAAGGCTGCGCGGCCTGTCTGTCCCAGAGCCGGGGAGGCTGCGTCCGGCAGGTCGTCGAACACGCCATAGCCATCCCCTTCGATCAGCGTTAAAATATCCCCGGCGAGCTGATCGACATCGGGTACATCGGCTCGGGTCCACAGCCCGCCCAGATCTTTGCCGCCTTGCCGGAACACCGCGCCCAGCGAACCGCTGCTGTCGTCTGACCTTTCGAACACGGGTTCGGCAAGGCTCAACAGCAGCTTCATGCTATCGACCGCCTGGCTCAGTGAGGTTTCGGCCAGTGGCCCCAATATGGATTCGCGCAACTGGTCGAGTTCGCGCGAGAGCGGACCTATCTTGTCCCATTCGACGAACCCGCGCGAACGCCGGATGGTCTTCAGCCGCTTGTCGATTTCGTGGGCCAGGCCCCCGCTATCGTCCTTCGCCGCCAGCTCCATGCGGACCGCGCGGGCGAATATGGCGTCACGCTCCGCCTGGGCCAGGACAAGCCGGGCAAGGCGCGCTGGTCCCAGCGCTTCGATCGCCTCGAGCGTCATCCTGCTGGTGCCGCGTCTACTATTGCCAGAGGTCGCCATCAGATGTCTTCACCTCCCGACCGTCCTGTCCCCTTGATCAGCGCAAGCAGCATGGCGTGCAGCGCCTCTTCCGCGCGCTCGCGCCGCGCCGGGTCGGCGGCGGAAATGTCCCGGCGCATCCAGTCCGGCAGGCGGCGCAGAAAGTCGGTGAGTTGCGAATCCAGATCCTTAGGCATTCCTTGTCCTTCGCAGTCCGGGACCGCTGCCGCAATATCGGATGCATAGTGGCATCCGCGGGCGGCATGGCCCTCGAAGACAAACGGAGGGAAGGAAGAGGGGAGGGATGATGGGTTCCAGTCCGGAACCAGGGAGACCGTCATGCCCCTTCCAACAACGATCCATAGCGCCGTCAGCCCGGACGCGATCCGCCGCGCTTCACGCCTTTTTTCAGGCGACAGCCGGGACTGCCTTCATGAGATGTTCCAGAATGCCAGGCGCGCCGGTGCCACCTGCATCGCGGTCGATCTGACCGAACAGGACGGCCGATACCTTCTGCACATCCGCGATGATGGCTGCGGCATCGATGATCCCGCCGCCCTGCTGATGCTGGGCCATTCGGGCTGGGGCGATGACATTGCCCGCAGCGAAGACCCGGCCGGCATGGGCATGTTCAGCCTTGCCGGCCGCGCGGTCGAAATCCAGTCCTTCTCTCCCTCTGCGGGCACGGCCTGGAAAGTCCAGATTCCGGCAGACGCATGGGACAGCGGCGCGCCGCTTGCCATCGCCCCGGCCATGATCGGTTGGGGCACGCTGATCTCGATCGAACTGCCGCCCGACTGGAAACAAGGCTTGTCTGCGGTCGTCGCCGATGCAGCCCGTCACTATCCCTTACCGGTCACCTTGAACGAAACGCTGCTGCCCCGCGAAGACTTCCTCAAGGACGCCATGTTTGTCGAAAACGCCTGCGGCTGCCGTATCGGTGTCTATGATCGGGATCCTGATTGGCCAGGCGACCAACGCATCAATTTTCACGGGCACCGCGCCAAATGCGCCTTGCCGACGGTTCGGGAAGAAAAAGACAATGGCAGTCTCTGGACGGTCCGGATCGATATTATGGATGCGCCGGGAATTCATATGGTTCTGCCGGCGCGCAAGGAGGTTATCGACAACGCGGCGTTGAAGGCGCTTTGCGAAGCGGCTGAACGGATCATATTCAGAGCCATCGCTACCCGGCCAGACCACCGGCTGCCTTTTACCGCCTGGCAGCGAGCCTGCAAGCTGGGCGTCACGCTGCCGCAAGCGCGTTCAGGGTTATCGATCTGGCGGCCGCAGACCGCTGACGATTGTCATGGACGCAGCCGCCGCGTAATTGCCCCGGAAGGCGCAATGCTCGTTGTCCCCGCCCTGGAGCCCGATATCGCGCAGGCGCTTGCGCTGGCGCGGGGCAAGCCGCCCATCCAGGATGTACAACTCATCGAGGCGGAAGACGCGCTGCAAGGCTATGCCTGGTATGACGATCTCCCGGTTATCAGGGATATTGCCTTCCGCATTGAGCGGGATGGGGTCGTCCATCGCTATGAGGACGGCATATGTCTTCCAGCCGATCTTGCTTGTGGTCTTGTGGACAGGATCACGCTCGATCTCATGGTTGGCGACACCGCTCGCAAGGATGCCGCCGGCAGCGTCCATTCCATTGAAATCCCCGCGCTCGTATGTCGCAATCGTGGTTGGGATATCGATGAGGCCATCATTCTGGCCGTGCGTGGGGGTGATATTACGCCGGACCGACTGGGCCGTATGATCGATGCGACGATCTTCTGCTGCGCGGAGGATTGCGACTGCGATAGCTGGGATACACAGGCACGTTCCTTCGAGCGCGATGCCCGGCAACGGGCTACCCATGTTCTGCTTGGCGAAGATGCAGCCACGCTGGAAGCCATTAACATGAGCGCCTGGGATAATCTGAGCTGGCTGATCCCGCTCGATCGCAAGATCGTCATTCACGCCGAGCGCGGTGCCATCACGGTCGATTTCCTGCCGAATTGAAAGGGCGCCTGAGTTTGCTCGCCGCGCCTGTCGCCCCTGTCCCAACCCAATCAAGGAGACCGGCCATGCGCCGCTTCCCCGTCTGCGCCTGTTCGACAGCGCACCTTCCCCGCGCCGAGAATGACGCCATCGACCGGCTGATCCGGCACGCGCCGCGAAGGCGCGGCCGGATCATCGTCGATCATCCGATCTTGTCGATCGAGGCCCACCAATATGGCTTCTGGGTCCATATTGGCTTCATGGATGACTGGCCCGAGCGCCCCGATGGGCTTTCGCCCGAATTCTGGTGAGAACGGCGGAGCAATATTCGACCACGGTAGCGGCGGGATAGTCCTGCTGCGGGCGGCGTAAAAGTCGTCCACCTTGAAGCCTTTCTGCCGAGTCAGGGAGGTGTGGGGATCTACAGCGTGG
>NZ_SEOO01000085.1 GCF_004152865.1 Sphingobium cupriresistens
CGATTCCCCGTTGCTCCATGGAAGCGATCGCCGAAAGCGTGGTCGGCTCCATCGTTCCAACAAGGTCGGACAGTTCCTTCTGGGTTAAGCCGTCCTGGTCCCACAGGACGCGCAAGAAGTACCACATTGTCCGCCGTCGGCACCAATGGCACAGATTTGAGGTTGTGATTTAAGGAGGATCTGGGCTTCGTCGTAGTGACGAAGGAACGAAGATGAAGCCCAGATCCTCCAATGTAAAATCGCCCGCCAAGGCCCCAGCAGAGCGGGTAGTGAAGGACATCCGCCGACAGACCCGGCGCCACTTTTCGGCCGAGGACAAGATCCGCATCGTGCTGGATGGCCTGCGCGGGGAAGACAGCATCGCCGAGCTATGCCGCAAGGAAGGCATTGCCCAGAGCCTGTATTACACCTGGTCGAAGGAGTTCATGGAAGCTGGCAAGCGCCGCCTGGCCGGCGACACCGCCCGTGCCGCGACCACCGGAGAGGTCCAGGACCTGCGCCGCGAAGCCCGGGCCCTGAAGGAATGCGTGGCCGATCTGACACTGGAAAACCGTCTGCTCAAAAAAAGCATGGTCGCGGATGGGGGCAACGACGAATGAGGTATCCCGCATCCGAGAAGCTCGAGATCATCAGAACCGTCGAGCAGTCGCACCTGTCGGCCAAGCGCACGCTGGACCAACTCGGCATCCCTCGTCGGACATTCTACCGCTGGTATGATCGCTACCTCGAAGGCGGGCCGGAGGCGTTGGAAGATCGACCATCGGCGCCGAGCCGGGTGTGGAACCGCATCCCGGCGGGCATCCACGACCAGATCATCGAGCTGGCGCTGGAACAGTCTGAGCTGAGCCCCCGGGAACTGGCCGTACGCTTCACCGATGGGCAGCGCTACTTCGTGTCGGAATCCACGGTTTACCGCTTGTTGAAGGCCCACGACCTGATCACCAGCCCGGCCTATGTCGTGATCAAGGCTGCCGATCAGTTCCACACGAAAACCACGCGGCCGAACGAGATGTGGCAGACCGACTTCACCTACTTCAAGATCATCGGGTGGGGCTGGATGTATCTGTCGACCGTGCTCGACGACTTCTCACGCTACATCATCGCCTGGAAGCTGTGCACCAACATGCGAGCCGAGGACGTCACCGACACGCTGGACCTCGCCCTGGCGGCTTCTGGTTGCGACAGCGCCACGGTGCTGCACAAACCCCGGCTACTCAGCGATAATGGCCCCAGCTACATCGCGGGTGAGCTGGCGGAATACATCGAGGCCCGGAAGATGAGCCATGTCCGCGGCGCCCCGTGTCATCCCCAAACCCAGGGCAAGATCGAGCGCTGGCACCAGACCCTGAAAAACCGCATCTTGCTGGAAAACTACTTCCTGCCCCGCGACCTCGAAGCCCACATCGAGACCTTCGTCGAGCACTACAATCACCAGCGATACCACGAGAGCCTGGCCAACGTGACGCCTGCCGACGCCTACTTCGGCAGGGCTCCGGCAATCATCAAACTGCGCGAAAGGATCAAGCGACAGACCATCGATCATCGGCGCTTGCAGCACCGCAAGTTCGCCGCCTAACATCAACCCCCTGACGAGGTCCGCACTCCGCTAATCTACGCCGCGAGTTGTGCCGAATGTTCTGACGACGGACAGGACGAAGAGGCGGATATCATGCGGACCGTATCGACAGATGTCGACGCTCTCGGGGACGTCCGCGCTTGATGATGTCCCTGCCGCCCATTGCCGGGCTCGACGCGGATGCCGTCAGTCATTTCGTCCAGTCCGTACTCAAGGAGGATCTGGGGCTAGGTGGTGATGTCACCACCGACCTCACCATCCCCGCCGACGCACGGCTGATCGCGACGATCCAGACTCGCGAGCAGATTGCCGTTGCGGGCATCGATCTCGCCCAGGTCTTCTTCGAGGCCCTTGATCCCGATGTCCGGGTCGAGCGGCTTGCCAGGGATGGAGATGAGCTCCAGGCGGGTGCCCCGATCATGCGCGTGGAGGGTCGCGCCCGCCCGATGTTGTCGGCGGAGCGCTCGGCGCTGAACACGCTGCAGCACCTCACCGGTATTGCCACCCTTACTCGAAGCTATGCCAACATGATCGCGGGCACGTCGTGCATCCTGCTCGACACCCGCAAGACCATACCCGGCCTGCGCGCAATTGAGAAATATGCTGCCCGCATGGGCGGGGCGCACAATCATCGTATGCGGCTCGACGACGGCATCCTGATCAAGGACAATCATGTCGCGATCTGCGGCTCGATCGAGGCGGCCGTGCGCGCGGCCAAGGCGGGCAAGTCAGCACTCCCGGTCCAAGTCGAAGTCGACACAATCGACCAGATCGAGCCGGCACTGAAGGCAGGCGCCGATCGGCTGCTCTTCGACAATATGTCGGTCGAAATGCTGCGCGAGGGTGTGGCGCTGGTTGCGGGCCGCGTGCCGATCGAAGCGTCAGGTGGCGTGCGGCTCGATACCATCCGTGCGATCGCGGAAACGGGAGTTACTTACGTCTCCGTCGGCCGCATTACGCAGAGCGCACCGGCTGCCGATATCGGTCTCGATTACACAATAGCGGCTTGATGGTGCTGTCCGTCGAGGAAACGTTCTTCCGGATGCTGCGCAATCGCGAGTTCGATGCCGCCGAGCTTTCGATGTCATCGTATTGCGTGACTCTGGGCCGGGACAATCCAGACTTTATCGCCATCCCGGTGTTCCCGTCACGTTTCTTCCGTCATTCCTGCATCTTCGTGTCGGCCAAGAGCGGCATCGAAAAACCGTCCGACCTTGTCGGCAAGCGCATCGGCGTCCCGGAATATCAGATGACCGCGCCGGTCTGGATCCGCGGTATCCTGCAGGACGAATATGGCATCGACCCGGCGTCGGTCACTTATGTCACGGGCGGCGAGGAAGAGCCGGGCCGTGAGGAAAAGCTCAAACTCAATCTGCCGGACAAGTTCAAGGTTGAGCCGATCGGGCCAAACCAGACGCTGACCCGGATGTTGGCTGATGGCGAGATCGACGCGCTGCACACCGCGCGTGCTCCATCGACCTTCTATTCGGAACCGCACAATGTGCGGCGCCTGTTCCCGGACTTCGTCCAGGTCGAGAAAGCCTATTTCGGCAAGACGAATATCTTCCCGATCATGCACGTCGTTGCCATTCGCCGCGACATTTACGAGAAGAACCGCTGGATCGCACAGGCGCTCTACAAGGCGTTCGTCCAGGCGCAGCAGCTAACCTACGAACAGCTGCGCGTCTCAGCCTCGCTCAAGACGATGCTGCCCTGGCAAATTGCCGCGGTCGAGGAAACGATCGCGACGTTGGGCGATCAGTGGTGGCCTTACGGAATCGAGAAGAACCGCCACGTACTCGAGACCTTCACGCGCTATCATCATGAGCAGGGTCTGTCGCCGCGCCAGCTGACGATCGAGGACATGTTCGCGCCGGAGACGTTCGCGGAGTTCAAGATCTGACGTGATGCAATCCGGGAAATGACGGGGCGGAGCATAAGCGGTGCGGGAGCAGCGTGGTTGTCGATGCTCCGTCTTTGCCGGGCTGCCGCAGGATACCCGGCGAGCGGCCGCTGACCGGTTGCGCCCTGTCAGTCCTCGGCGGGGGTGTTCGGGATAGAATCGAATTCGGCGGCGAGATTGGCTGACATGCGCGAAAGCACGTCGACGCACGTCGCAACCTCGGCCGGATCGATCCCGGCGACGGCGATGCGGTTAATGTCGATCGCATATTGCATGAGCTCCGCTTCCAGGGCTTTGCCTCGTTGGGTCAGCGTAACGCTCAACTTGCGGCGATCAACCTTGTCGCGGGTGCGCTCTACAAGCCCGTGCTGCATCATGTTGTTGATTATCGACACAGTCGTGTTTTCTGTGACGTTGGTCATGTCGCTCAGATATTTCTGGGTGACGCCGTCGCGGATCCACAGCACACGAAGGTAATACCAGAAGCCCGTCTTTAGATCGTGCTTCGCCAGCATCGCATTGAGCAGGCGATCGAACCGCCGATGGCAGCGCCGGACCTGATAACCAAGGCTCCATTCCGGATTGAGCTGGGCGGGCCTGTTGGACAAATGCACTCTCCCTGGGGCGTGTCGCCATGTTCGCCCTCCCAATGAGGCAGGGGCAACGGCTTTGATGGTGCACCTGCCCGCCAACGTCCAGTTGGATACTGACGGCAGACTGGGCCTTGCCACGCTCTGCATCGGCGTCGGCATGGGCCTTGCGCTCGCGGTCGAACGGGTCTGAATCGTGCTTCGGTGACACCCTATCTATTCCACGCGGATTGAGCGTGGGTTCTCCGGCCCTTTGAATCCCGCCCGAACTAGGGTGGCCCTCGTGCCCTTACGTCGGTTGAATATATGGCAGTCACGACCATCAAGGCCGCCGAACGAACGCCGGAATCTCGCCCTCGACCCGGATGAGAAACCGCGGGACCGTCAAGTCATAATCCATTAACAAGTCAACCGACCCACGCGGCTGGGGCGGTTGCCAAGAAGGAATGCACGCTGGTTTCGACATTCAACAGGCCCGATGGTTCGGGTCATGCAGGGCCGATTTCGATGAGCGGAGATAGCGGGGAAATCAACCTGCCGTTCGACCTGAGTATCGGATATCAAATCCGACTCACGCATCGACTTATGCAAAAGCTGCTACAGCTGAAGATCGAGCAGTTCGGCGTCACCCTGGGCATGTGGTACTTCTTGCGCGTCCTGTGGGACCAGGACGGCTTAACCCAGAAGGAACTGTCCGACCTTGTTGGAACGATGGAGCCGACCACGCTTTCGGCGATCGCTTCCATGGAGCAACGGGGAATCG
>NZ_SEOO01000086.1 GCF_004152865.1 Sphingobium cupriresistens
GGCCTCTGTGCATTGTAGGGACACGGATTCACGGTAGGCATCGACGTCAGGGGTAGCGAACTATTTGCGCAGGTTCTCGATGCCAAGTTCGCGCCATATCCAAGTGAAGTCGTAGGTGGCCATCGGGTCGTTCGCGTCGAGTTGGCTGCTGCGGTTTTCGAGATGCTTGAGCCACCCGGCTACTCGGTGCCGGCCTGCGGCAGTTTGAACGGCTGCGCGCGGGGTGATGTCGCCGAGCATGCCGACGGGTTCATCGAGCGTCGCGCGGTACTGACGGTCGAGCATGGCATGGATGAGCGGGGTTGCAACCTCTGGCGCAATGGCGGGTGCCGGTGCGGATGATGTCAGCCCCTCGGCCCGCGCCGCCATGGCCTGTTCGACCGTCTCAATCGTGGTCAGCGGCGAGCCGACCAACCCGGCGAGCGCATCGTTGATAAGCGCGGTGCCGCGTTTCGCTCGCTCGGCCGAGGTGACGGCGAGCATCAGGGCGCGGCCTTTCAATTCGACATTGCCGAGCACCGGGGTGCCGTCCGCCATCGTCACACCCCACGCCATGCGCCCGGTGCTTTTCGCTTTTCCGTTCGGTTTCTCGCCCAGCCAGTTCCAAAAGTGCGTGGTTTCCCGCTGAAGCGCAGGGAGAGTATCAAGCCGCTCGCCGACCAGCGCCTGGGTCACGCCGCGTGCGAAGGGAAAGCGCACGCGGTGGAACATCACCTCCTCGCCATCACTGTTGTGCAGCGTGGGGATGGACGCCGGTCCCATGGTCCTGGGAACGACATCGAACAGCCATGCCGTGCTGATGAGGGCCGGAAGTGCAGCCAGATCGTCGGCGTCTAGGTTCAACGCGGTTTGCGGGCTGCGCTTGCCCTTCGAGCGCCGTAGATCGGCGACGATCGCCTCGGCCGCCTCCATAGTGAACGACAGCACGCCCCCCGACAGGAGGTGCTTGCCTCCGACCTGCACGACGCGGGCACCGATCCTGTCCCATTGCTTCAGCGTCTGCGAGGCGCTGCGCTCGGATACTCGAAGCGGCTCGCTGCCCTGGATCAGGTCACGCACAAGGAAGCCGCTCCCGGGCTCGACCTCGCTCACCTCGTGGAGGCTCATCACCGACGATCGGAGGGCACGCAGGTAGATTTTGGTCGGGCCGCTCTCGTTCCAGCCCCGGCGCCGAATATAGTCATCAACGATGTTCCGGTCCCCGGGTTCGATGGTGCGCGTGAGCAGATCCTCGAACGCGCATCCCCACAACACGCCGGCCCAATGATCGCCGACGATGTCCGCCAGCTCGTCCGCTTCGAAGTCGAACTCCTCCATCGCCAGCCCGAGATGATCGCCGAGCGCCTCGCCCAGATGCTCGCCCCAGGCCGGCGAGGTGGCGAACTTCATGACGCCGGACAGATCGTGACCACGCTTCATGCCTGTTCCCTCTGCTGCTGACTGAATTGCTGGCGGTGCGCGGCGACGATGCGCGAGACGGTGGGTTCGCTGACGCCGTAGAGCCGCGCCATCTCGGCACCGGACTTGCGGCCGGACGTGACGGACTCGGCGATTTCGCGGCGCTGCTTGTCGCCGAGCTTGGGCCGACGCCCGCCGATCCGTCCTTCTGCGCGAGCCTGGGCAAGGCCGGCGCTGGTACGCTCGCGGATCATGGCCCGCTCAAACTCGGCGAAGCTTCCCACCATCTGCATCATCATCCGCCCTGCCGCGGTGGTGGTGTCGATCGCCTCGGTCAGCGAACGAAAGCCCGCTCCCGCGTGCTCGATCCGCTCCATGATGTGCAGCATGTCCTTCAAGCTGCGCGACAGTCGGTCGAGCTTCCAGACGACGACGACATCTCCCTCGCGCAACTGGCCGATCATCTCCAGAAGCTTGGGTCGGTCCCACCGCCCACCGCTGGCGGTCTCCTCGAACATCCGCTTGCAGCCGGCGGCATCGAGCGCGCGCCGCTGCGCGGCGTTCGACTGGTCGTCGCCCTTCGATACGCGGGCATAGCCGATCAGATAGGGTTCGCGCGTCATCTGCGTCTCTTTCACAAACGGCCGTATCCGGAGGCCAGTGCGGCATGAACGGATTCCTGCGGCCTCTTGTCTTTCACAATCCTCTTTCAGAATCATGCCGAAAGGCAAGTGGTTTTTGGAGGTTCAAAGATGCCCGGACGGATTCCGATGACGACGCGGCAGCGCGCTGCCCTGCTGATGTTG
Source organism: Sphingobium cupriresistens (assembly GCF_004152865.1). GTDB lineage: Bacteria > Pseudomonadota > Alphaproteobacteria > Sphingomonadales > Sphingomonadaceae > Sphingobium > Sphingobium cupriresistens. The sequence continues at coordinate 2,205 of NZ_SEOO01000086.1, forward strand.
CCCGACGACGAGGCGGCGATCGTGAAGCACTATAGTCTGTCAGGTGAGGACATGACCGCGATCGACACCGCGCGCACGCCCGCCACCCGACTCGGCTACGCCCTGCAGCTTTGTTGCCTGCGCTACCCGGGCCGGCATCTGCGCCACGGGGAACTGCTGCCTGCGGTCATGCTCGACCATATTGCCGAGCAGGTCGGGGTGGATGCAAAGGTCATAGCTGATTTCGCCAGACGCACGCCCACGCGCTACGATCAGCTCGCCGCGATCAAGACGCGCTTCGGCTTCAGCGATCTGAGCCGCCCGCACCGCGTGGAATTGCGGACATGGCTGACAAACGAGGCGGCGAGCATCATCGACGGACGCGCGCTGCTCGGCCGGCTTCTGGATGAGATGCGCGCGCGTCGGATCGTGATCCCGGGTGTCAGCGTCGTGGAGCGCATGGCGGCCGAGGCGATACATCAGGCGGAAACGGATCTCGTGGCCGCGATCGATGGCGGCCTTGGCCATGAGATGCGTCAGCAACTCGACGCGCTGATCGATGACAAGGTGCATGACCGGCAGAGCCGTCTGTCCTGGCTGCGCGAGCCAGAACCGCGTGTCGCATCCGCTTCGCTTTTGGAAATCGTCGAAAAGATCACGCTGATTCGTGGGACGGGCATATCGGCTTTCTCCCCTGATGTTCGCCACGAACCGCGCCTGGGGCAATTCGCCCGGGAGGGTGTGCGCTACACGGCACAGGCTTTCCAGCAAATGCGCCCGGCCCGCAGGCGGGTCGTGCTGCTCGCGACGCTGCGCGAGCTGGAGGCGACACTGACCGATGCGGCGATCGATATGTTCATTGCGCTCGTGGGGCGGGCCCATCTGCGCGCCCGCAAACGGCTCGAACAGCGCGTGGCCGTTTCCGGCCGCGAGGGCCGCGAACGGATGTTACGCATCGCCAGGGTTCTGGAAGCGATCAGCCAGGCGGCCCGGGCTGGCGGCGATGTCGCCGCGGCGGTCGATGCCGTGGCATCCCTCGACATCATCGACGCCGACGCCGCTATCATCCGACGTACCGCCTCACCGCACCGGAACGAGGTTCTGGACGAGATCGCGGCGGAATATCGCGCCTTCAAGCGGATGGGGCCGTCGTTCGTGCGCGCTTTTGATTTCCAGGGCCGGGCCGGAATGCAGCCGTTGCGCGATGCGATGGCGATCCTCGCCGATCTCGACGGAGACTGGCGCAGGGCGTTGCCCGATGACGTGCCGCTTGGCCATGTCGAGCACCGCTGGCGTCGGCATGTCATGACCGCAGGCGGGATCGATCGCACCCATTGGGAGATGGCGACTTACAGCGCGCTTTCCAATGCTTTGGCATCCGGTGGTATCTGGGTGCCGACCGCGCGCGTCCATCGCGCGCTCAGTGTGCTGCTTGCCCCACCGGCCAGCCCCGTACCGAAGCCCGCTTTCTCGCTCGGCGATCCGCACGCCTGGCTCGACGAGAGGGCGGCAAGGCTTGATAGCGCCCTGCGCGAGGTCGCCCGCGATCTGGACAAACGCGATCCCCCCCTTTTTGCCGGCGAGCGGCTGCGGTTTCCGAAAGACCCCAAAGAAGACCCTGGTCAGGATGAAGGGCGGCAACTTGCGCTCACCTGCTACGGCATGGTGCCTGCCACCCGTATCACGGATGTGCTGTCGCAGGTTCAACGATGGACCGGCTTCATCCAGCATTTCGGCCATGTCTCGACCGGTCTGCCTCCCGCCGACGAACGCGCCTTTCTTGCCACCTTGATCGCGGAGGCGACCAACCTTGGTCTGTCGCGCATGGCCGAAGTTTGCGGTGTCGCCTCGCGTCGCGCACTGTTGCGTATGCAGACGTGGCATATGCGCGAGGAAACGTTTCGCGCCGCGCTCGCCAGCCTGACCGACGCTATCCATGCCGAACCGCTCGCCGCCTGGTTTGGTTCGGGGCATCGCGCATCGGCCGATGGGCAGGCTTATTATCTCGGCGGTGCCGGCGAAGCCGGAGGAACGGTCAACGCACATTACGGTCGCGACCCCGTGGTCAAGATCTACACCACCATCACCGATCGATACGCACCGCTTCATCAGACGGTCATCGCCGGGACGGCGGGCGAGGCGATCCACGCACTCGACGGCATCCTCGGCCACGAAAGCAGCGCGGACATCACCGCCCTCCACACCGATGGTGGCGGCGTCTCCGATATCGTGTTCGCCGTCATGCATTTGCTCGGCCTCGATTTCGAGCCGCGCATTCCGCGCCTGTCGGATCGACAACTCTATGGTTTCGAGCCCGCGCGGCGCTATGGTCGGCTCGCACCGCTGTTCGGGCGCCGCCTCGGTCGGGACCTGATCGTCAGCCATTGGGCCGAAATTGCGGAGGTCATCGCGGCGATGCGCGACCGCACTGTCACACCGTCGCTGATTTTGAAGAAGCTGTCCGCCTATCGTCAACAAAACAGTCTTGCTGCGGCACTTCGGGAGGTCGGACGGATCGAGCGCACACTGTTCACGCTGCGCTGGTTCGACGACACCGATCTGCGCCGGACGGTCACCGCCGAACTCAACAAGG
>NZ_SEOO01000087.1 GCF_004152865.1 Sphingobium cupriresistens
GCTCCGCTATCCGAGGAGTTCATGCAGGGTATGCGTCCGGCGCGTGAGGTCCATGGTGTTGACTGGGTTGACGCCAAGATGGGCCGCAAGCGCGGGCGGCCCAAGCTGGATGCTCCCAAGGTCGAGGTGAAAATCCGCTTGGATGCAAAGACGGTGGAGCATCTGCGCGACAGCGGCCCCGGATGGCAAACCCGTGTAAACGCCCTGCTCGGCCAGCTTGTGGCGACGGGACAAATCTGATCGTGGGCCACGTGGAAGCCCGCGAAAGCTTCAAGGCCGAAGCCCTCGCCTCATGGGCCGAATATCAGGAAACCGGGCTGCATCTGACCGGCGAGGAAGTGGCCCGCTGGCTCGATAGCTGGGGCACGGCAGGCGAGGGCGAATGTCCGCCTTGCCATCTGCGCGGAACCGAAAACCCCTGATTTTACCCTCTGGTGCCCGTCAGGGCACCGCCAAGCCCTTGGATGGCGAAACCTACCCCCCAACGCCTCCCTGCGCTCTATGGGCCGGAATCGCCTCCTGCACACCCCCTGATAGCCAATTGCGACCTTGCAGCGTGTGCGACGTGGAAGGGATGCGGATTCCTGTCCGTCATGCTCCTAACGTGTGCCGCGACTAGCGGCACTCATCATCCCCGCCGTAGGCGGCCTGATTAGCGAGTTACCCACCCCCCGCCGCCGCCAGCTTTTGGATAGCGCTATGGCGGGGCATGGATAACTCGCAGCCCCCTTTTAGGGGGTAATCATAAGATCATAGAAGGGCCGCAAAAAAACTCATTACATTCCAATATGTTGCGTGGGGGGGGTAGCTCACCAGCTATGGGCTACCCCTAGGCCACCAGCTATGGGCTAGGTTCGGGTAGATTTCACCCAAATAATGTTGAAATCCTACCAGTATTGGGGTAGCAGGGTGGGTGAAATTCACCCATGCACGGGCGAATAACGCCCAAATTTGGGCTAGGGGTAGCTCATGCCTGACGAGTTTTGTCAGGCAGTGGGACTAGGGAGTGCCATGCCGGTAAAACAAAAGGGATTAGCCCTAGCAACAGCGCCGGGGGGAACATGGGTTCAGACTGACCGAAGCGCCCATGAGAAATGGGCAATGCTATCCATCTCTAACCCTAGAGCCGCATCGGTGCTGCATGTGCTGGTGGCCCAGATGGGACGACATAACGCTATCGTGGCGAGCCAAGCGACATTGGCAAAGGCTGCGGGGTGCGGCCTAAACACCGTCAAACGGGCGTTGTCAGTGCTACGCGAACAAGGGTGGATCGAGGTCCGCCAGATCGGCCCGACCGGGACAGCCTGCGCCTACATCATCAATGATCGTGTAGCATGGACCGGCAAGCGTGACGGCATCCGCTACAGTATGTTTTCAGCGGCAGTGCTGGTCGCAGACGATGAGCAGCCGGATCGCGATGAACTGGGCGCACAACCGGCCCTCCATCGCCTGCCGAACCTGTTTCCGGGTGAACGCCAGTTGCCCAGCGGTCCCGGCCTTCCGCCACCGTCTGAGCCATCACTTCCGGGGATGGAACCTGACTTGCCCGCGCAGTATATGGAAACCCCGGAAACACCACCATTTGAACGATTGGAAACGGGTGAAGATTCGTGACCTATCTAAGTCTAGGAGAAGCCGCAAAGGCTGCTGGTGTTGCCAAGGGAACTATTAGCAAAGCCCTGAAATCAGGTAAGCTAAGCTATGCTGACAAAACCCCTGCGGGATACCAAATAGACCCCGCCGAACTGTTCCGCGCGTTTCCACGGAAACAGCCAGAAACCGTTGAATATGAACGATTGGAAACTCCAAAGGAAACGGTGGAAACGGCTGTGCTACGGGCACAGCTTGAAGCCGCCGAACGGAGGGCCGCAACTGCCGAGGCCGACCGGGACGCTTGGCGGGAACAAGCGCAACGTGCGACACTCGCTTTGACCGATCAACGTGCCGCCCCTCAACCCGTCCCCCAGCGTGGATTCTGGTCCCGTCTGTTCAGCCGCCAGGGCAACAGCCCTAGCGGCGATGAGGCATGAGGGCGGCGGGTTTCACCTGAACCCGCGCATGGCTGACCGCCCCAGTCGCGACCACGCCGCCGCTGCGATCTGGCTGCACGAAAAACCCTGACGCATTGGAAGTCCGCACGAAAACCCCGATTTCAGGGTTTTCCGTCACCCTCACAGGCTCATGCCGCGATCCCGTTGCAGGACCAGCTCGCGCTCGTGGAGCAACTGCCCCACCGCCCGCGCCATTTGGGGTTCGCGCTGGATCTGCTCGATGTAGAGATCCTTGGTGTGCTGGTTCGCCCCGTTATAGGCATCCACCGCCTTGCGGAGCGCCTCCGGGGTCGCCTTCCAGTCGCTGTTATGGTCGCCATAGCCGTGGGCGCCCGCCTCGCGCTTCCCGGCTATGGTCCTGAACTTCTCCGCCACCTTTTCCCGTTCCTGCGCCTGCTGGCGCTCCTGTGCCTGCTCACGGGCGCGCTCGGCGGCAAGCTGCTCCTGACGCTGCGCCTCGGCGGCATCGCGCCGATCGCGATCGACCGCGCCGCTCAAGGTCGCCGCGAACGCATGGAGTCTGCCCGATATGCGCTGCCCCGCATCGCGTAGCCACTCGGTCCCCCGCTCGATATACTGGCGCAGGCCCCGCCGCTCGATGACGCCGGCGTTGTGCTGGCCCACCATCGTCACCGGCTCATAGGCCCGCCCCTCCCGCATCGCCTGATGCTCGGCGCGGCGCTCCATCGCCGTCGCGCTCGGCCCCATATGCACGGTCGCCTCCTGCTCGATCCCCTGCCGCTGGTGGCTGCGATGGTCCACCCGCTCCACGCTACCGGCGCGCTCAAGGGCAACATTCTGCATCTCGGCCCACCGGCCACGCCAGCGCTCGACCTCCCCGCTCGTCTTCTGGTCCAGTTCGCGGGTCTTCTCGCCCAGCCCTTCCGGGCCGATCCGCCGCGTCGTCGTCAGCAGATGGGCATGATGGTTGCGCTGGTCGCCCTCGCGACCTGGTGCGTGGATCGCCACGTCCACCGCCACCCCATGCCGCTCGCTGATCTCCCGCGCGAGGCCCAGCGCAAGCTCGCGCCGCGCCTCGGCCGACAACTCGGCCGGAAGCGCGATTTCATATTCACGGGCGACGGTGGAGTTCTTGCGCGTCTCGGCCTGCTCGGCGGCGTTCCAGAGCGCGGCCCGGTTGTTGGCCCACGCCGGGGCGTCGGCGGGCACAACAAGCGCGTTATGCTCGACGCCTTGCTTGCGGGTGTAATCGTGGACGAGGCCGGTTCGCTCGTCCGTGATTTCGACGCCCGCACGATAAGCCGCTGCCGCCGTCGCACTGCGACCGGCGGAACGGCTGATCGTCTTAACCGCAAGATGGAAGCTCGCCATCGCCGCGCCCTTACTAGCCATGCGGGAGCATGGCGCGGGCGATAGCCCGCTGGGGTTCAGGGGTATCCCCTGACGCACGCAAACGCAAGTTTGCATAAGTGCGCCCTTCCTCTCTTTCGTTCGGTCGGGTCCGGTGCTATCAATATCGCGCAGCGAAAGGATTGACCATGGCCGCTCCCACGCCAGAGGCTATCGAAACCGCACGTCGCAAGGTCCAGCAGGCCAAGGCCCGGTTGCAGGCACTGGAAGCCCGCGCCGCCACCATGAACCGCAAGGCCGATGCGCGCCGCAAGATCATCCTCGGCGGCCTGCTCCTCGATGCCGCCATGAAAGACCCCGCATGGGAATCCCGCCTCAATGACCTGATGAACCGCATCAGCCGCGATCAGGACCGCAAGGCGTTCGAGGGCTGGACCTTCAAGGGAGGCCCTGCCGATGCCTGATCCCTTCGACCCTGCCGAGTTCGACGCGCCCCCTCCCTCCGATCCCGGCGCGGACTATCGCATCCTGCTCGACGCCATGCGGAAGGCCGGGGCCGAAGGGGTCGCCCAGCAGGTCGCCGCCCTGTCCCGCCAGATCGAGCATGACGCCCGCCAGCGCGCCGAAGCGGGGCAGCAGACGCAGAACGCGCTCAACGAACTCCTGCGGGCCGCTACGCAGCTTCAGCGCGTCAGCGCAGCCATCGGGTGGGAGCATCTGAAGGGATGGCTCTACGCGGCCATGATCGGGCTGGGCCTGATCTTCGCCGCGGCCCTCGCCTACCAGTGGGCGAAGGAACCCAAGATTGAACAGCGGCTATACGGCTGCACCGCACGATGGGACGCCAAAACTCAACGCTGCAAGGGCGATTGGGTGCCCTTGCAGGCGCAATAGGCCAGTTCATTATCGGGTGTACGTAAATTCTTGCTCTTAACATTTAATGGGTGTACGAGATTGCTATGGAAGTCGAGTTCGATCCGGCCAAGGACGAGGCTAATCTCGCCAAGCACGGCGTATCATTGCAGGCTGCGGCGGACTTCGATTTTACAACATCGCTCGACCGTGAAGACACACGGTTCGACTATGGCGAAGTTCGCTTCGTATCCATCGGCTTCATCGGCGACCGCCTCTATTTTTTGGCCTATGCCGATGGTTCAACGGACGATGCAATACGCGCCATCAGCCTCCGCAGAGCGGAGAAACACGAGGTGAGGTTCTACTATGCGTCCCAAGTTTGATCCCGAAATTCACAGCGAAGATGCTCCGCTATCCGAGGAGTTCATGCAGGGTATGCGTCCGGCGCGTGAGGTCCATGGTGTTGACTGGGTTGACGCCAAGATGGGCCGCAAGCGCGGGCGGCCCAAGCTGGATGCTCCCAAGGTCGAGG
>NZ_SEOO01000088.1 GCF_004152865.1 Sphingobium cupriresistens
AGGGCATGGCCGCCCTTGCCACACCAATGATCGAGGAGGCACAGCCGCTACAGATTACACCCAAGGCCGCCTGAAAATGCAGCCCAGTGGCCACACCCGATTTTACACCACATTGACGGACGCGACCGCGCCCACGGTTCGGACAGCGGCTGGATCGGCACACCCGTCCCAGGATTCCGGCTCGGAAGTTCTGTCATCGAGATTGATCGCAGAGCATGATCAGGCCGTGCAGACAGTGGCGGTTCGGCTGAGGTCAGGAATGCGCGCATCGTCATAGACGCTGTTTACCGACATCTGCAGCGCCTGTTGCTCCGCAGCAAACCAGGTGGATGCAGGAACGGTGTAAGTCTCGGTGGCATAGTATTCGCCGCCGCTGAAGAAGGCGATGTCGACGATAAATTGCGGCAGGGGAAGGGACGATTGGGCGCGCATGGCGGCATCCTTTCATGACGATGGCCACCCCGGCGAATGACCGGGATGGCGAGGAGGGAGGTGGAGAAGGCATGAGAGCGGCGGCGTCGGGCCTCAAAGCGCCTGTTCGAGCAGCTTTCTGGCCTTGTTCTCCAGGTCGAGGCGGCTGTCCTGATGCGGCTTCGCCCGCGCCAGCGCCGTTATGCCCTGGACGAAATCATAGATGGATTCCGGCGGCCGGCCTTCCTCGGCCAGCACGGTCTGGATGATCTTTGCGGTCTCGGCCCTGGAAAAGCCCCGTTTGCGCAGGAAGGGTTCGCGCTCTTCCTCCTTGCGCGCGACGATCCGCTCGCGAGCGGCCTTGATGCCGGAGATGAAATGCGACGGCGAAGAGTTCGCGAAATGCTCGAGCGCGGGCGCGGCCTGATGCGCGAAACGGGCACCGGCGAATTTCGAGTGGCGGATGTTGACCTCCTCGAAATTCTCGACGCCCCACAGACAGCGGTTGGCGCACACACCGCGCAGATAAAAGGTCGCGATCCCGAGGGTTTTGGACCCGACCTCACTGTTCCAGGCGTAGAAGCCTCGAAAATAAAGGTCGGGATCGCCATTAGGAAGTTTGCCGGCCTCGATAGGGTGCGTGTCGTCCACGAGGAACAGGAAAATGTCCCGGTCCGATGCGTAGAGCGTGGTCGTCTCCCTGGTGATATCGACATGAGGGTTGTAGGTCATGCTGCCCCAATCGATGGTTCCGGGCACCTTCCAGCGCGTGTCGCCGACGCCATCGCCGGCAAAGGCCATCACCGCCTGGACCAGTTCCCAGTCGAAGATCCTGCCATATTCCGACCCGGTAGCCGCCCGCAATTCGGTGCGACCATTCTCGGTCTGGAGCAGTTTGACCTGCTCGCCCCGGTGGTTCATCAACCCATGCTGCAGGTTGATGCCGGCAAGCGCGGCAGGAAGCTGGCGCAGATAAGAGGCCGGGGCACCGACGAGACTTGCCACCTGGCCGAAAGACCAGTTGGTGGGGGCAAGCGGTCGATCATCGCCAGGCGCCACCAGCATCAGCCTTTCTGGATTGTCGCTTTTCGCCTCGACCCGGATCGAGCGGCTTTCAACGATACGCGTGGTCGCACGGTCCGCGCGGCCGCGCACGGCATCATAGAGACTGGTCAGCGAGAGATATTTCTCGTCGTCGGGACGGGATAACCATTCGGACGATACGCGGCTGCTCATGCGTCCGCGCGAGACATCGATCCGATAGGGCGCCGTAACGCGGGGGCTTTCGTTCATGGGGGCAAGGGTCGCCATGGAAATCGTCTCCTTGAGATGCAGAGCGACAGGTGCTTCACCGCCCCTGTCACATCCCTGCCCCTCCCTTCCCTTCGCGTGCCGCGATATCGGTTTCACGAGACCTCGACCGGCGGCAATAGGTACGACGGCAGCTTGCATGTTTTACAAATTGGCGTATATGTTCAACGAAAGGAGGCCGTGATGGCGACGAAGCACGAGGATCATCTGTCCCAGCGACATGGAGCGGTCGTGGCCGCTGCCAAGGCGGCGGGTTTGCTGTCGGGCACGAACAGCGCGGTCGGCGCCCGCGTGCCACGCGAACTCATCGATCGCGCCAAGATGCGCAGCGGCATCGCCTCGACCACCGATCTTGTCGAATATGCGCTCGCAAAAGTGGCGCTCGAAGATGATTTTGGAGCCAGGCTTGTGAGCCGGAAGGGCACGATCCCTGCGGACATTGCGCTTGGGATTTGATCGCAAGGCCTCGTTGCGCCGGATAAGGCCGCAGCGATCTGGTGCCAGGCTGTCGCGACGACCCGAAGAGGAATTGCCGCTTGTTCACAAGGCAGCTGTCATAGGCCGCGAGCTTCTGCTCGACACGTGCGTCTATATTGACGTGCTCCAGGGCAAGACACCGGTTGAAGTAGACTGTTTGCTGGAAAACAGGATCGTCAATCATTCCTGCGTGGCGCTTGCCGAGATGACCCACCTGATGGGCGCGCTCGATCCGGCCGACAAACGCACCGCGTCTGTCCTCAAGACGCTGGGACGGACAATCGACGATATCCCGGAGCATCGCCTCAGCGCGCCCTCCTCCCGCATGTTCGCAGAGGCCGGTATGCTGGCAGGCATGGTCACACGGCTTTGCGGCCAACCCCATTCGATCGCCCTGCTCAACGATGCGCTGCTGTTTCTGCAGGCTGCGGCGACCGGCTGTGACCTGCTGACCGGCAACCGGCGCGATTTCGATTTTTTCGATCAGATCATTCCTGGGACGGGCGTCATCCTGTATTGACCCGTCAGATAGGCCCGGGAAACCGACCATGCTCGCGACCGCCAGAATCGGTCAGGCAACATGCCAGCAGCACCAGCGTTCAGCCGCCTGCCGTGGACTGAGCAGGCCGTGATTGCCGGCGCACCATGAACGAAAAGAAGGATCGAGCGCGAGTCCCGGATCGGCGAGCCGGTCGATGACGTCCTGCATGAAGCGATCGACTGGAGCGATGGCGGCCCCGGCTCGAACGTGAGCTACCGCAGCCTGAAGTTGCGTCACCATTTTCTCGGCTTCATCGATTGAAATATCCTCGATCGCACGCATGCCGCCGCGCGGTCCGCAAATGGCCAAAGTTATGATTGCTGTGCCGGACGTCATCTGGCCCAGGGCGTCGATATGGACATGTCGGGACATGCCAATCTCCTATGATGTGCGGCGTGAAAATGTCAGAATAGGCTCAACTGTGGCGGCATCGATCGCTGCGATGCCCTTGGCTCGTGCGATGGCGGAACGGCGCCTTGCGATGGTGATGTCGCGGCGGTGACGGTGGTCGCGCGTTGGGCGGTCTCAGCCACGGGTTCACGACGTTGGCGAAGGGCGAGCCGAGCGGTCCGTCCCCCCAATATATGCGCTGGGGCGAACCAATGGTCCTGTATCTCGCCCGATAGGGAGTTTCCGACCATGAGATGTGCCGGGATATGAAGCAGTTAGAGCTGGATATAGGCCATGTGGATCGCGCGAGGATCGATATCGCTCGCTGTCACATGAAGGTGCCGCTGATAATTATGCCCGATATCGCGCATGGCCTCGGCAAGCGCGATCACCATAGGAAATGGCGCTCAGGAAGCCCTTAGCCATTCGTAGAGCAGATGATCGTCAGGACCATATTGCGAGCCGATGGCGATCCGGATCAGACGGCCGTCGCAGGCGAAGGCAGAGGCCCTGGGAAAGGACAGGTAGGAACGACCTTCGAGGATCAGGTCGCCCGAGCGCACTTTGGTGATGTCGCGGGTCGTTCCAAGCAGTCGATGACCAGACGGCGCGTCCAGAAGCTTCAGCCGATCACCTGCTTTTACGCGCTTCTTGAACGCCGCCAGTGATAGGACCGTATCGACGGGATTGCGGATACCCTGACGTTTTGCCAGTGCCGCCCAATAGGCCTGGCCGATGCGGACCTCACCGTAGAAACTGCATGACCAGAAATCCTGCAACGGATTGGTCCGCGTGAACCCGAACCGTTCCATCTGATCGCGCACCTCGACGATGAAGGCGTCCTGCGCTTCACGGCTGGTGAGGTCGTCAGGTGTATCGAGGATTTCCGCGATGACCTTGCGTCCGCCCGCAAATGTCTCGGTGCGGATCGCAAAGCTGGTGCCAGTCAAATGCTGGGCGAGATGGCGATCGATCCGGGAGGCGAGCGATGGCAACGCTTCGCCGGCGCGATAGAGATCGCCTTCATAATGGAAATTGCCGCGTGCGACGTGAAGTCGCTTAAGTAATTGTTTGAAAGGAGTTATCTCATGAATCAAACCTGATGTTCCGTCATCAGTAGCCTACCGGCACATGCGGGACTGGTAACGGTTC
>NZ_SEOO01000089.1 GCF_004152865.1 Sphingobium cupriresistens
GACATGCTTAGCCAAGCACGTCTCACGACCAAGGCCTGGCACCAATTCCTCGATGACTTTATCAACGATCCCGAGCTCGCCGCGCGCTTCAAGGCCCATAAGCCGCGGTAACAATCGGACGGTTACGACGATCATGGGCAACTTTGGCCTGACCCCTTCGGGAAAATGGAGCTTGCGTCTGGCGGGTGTGACTCTGATCGCGGCAGGCTTGCTGCTCGCCTGAAATAAGTCGCCGGCGACGGGCGGGTCGCGTTTAGCCCGCCGCTTTCGGGCGCCTTACCGGCAGATTTGGCCGCAACTTATTTGAGGTCTACCATTAGGCGACCGTTTGCAGACTTTAACGAAACGGCTCACCCAGCACGTCATGGAACGATTTCCATTGCGACATTGGCGAAGGGCAAGTCGCGCTGCAAAGGCCGCGACATGCCGCTCATGTTGCGGGACGACCTTTGGGCAGCATTGCTATTCTGGCCATTCTGGCTATATTGGTTGGAAGGCTTCGACGGAGATTATCATGGCCACCAATGCCGAGAGCTTCGCATCCGTTGCTCTTACCGATTTTCATAACCATCCCGGAACCGTTGTCGATCAAAGCCAGCATGGGCCAGTCGTGCTGACGAAGAACAGGCGGCGTTATGCGGCCGTGGTCAGCATCGACTACCTCGATCGTGCTGCAGCTGCGCTTGAAGCGTTGCACGCCAATCGCCGGGTGTTGACCAGCGAGACGGCTTTGTTGCGCAAATCGGGCCCAAGGCAGTAGTTGGCCTTTGAAGGCATTCAGTTACGCGACACGCTGAGTCTGAGGCTTTCCGAGCGCGGTGAAGCGGTTGAGGATGGCCGCACGGATTTGGATTTCAGCGACCTGGCGATCGAAGTCTCGAGCCATGATGCGTTCCCCCAGCAGCTTGAAACAATGCATTTTCGTCTCGACCAGACTGCGCTGGTGATATCCGCTCCATCGCTTCCAGATTGGCCGCCCGAACCGCCGGCTTGAGCGAACGATTTCATTGCGGGCGGCAACGCCCGGTGTGCTCCCGGGCCAGGCTTTTGCATTGCTGCGGGCGGGGATGATGGCAGGCATCGCGCGCGGCAATGGCTTCGTGACAGGCCCTTGTGTCAAAGGCGCCATCGGCGCTGACGGTCGCGATGGCTTGATTGTGCGGGATCTGCTCCAGCAGTTCGGGCAGCATGGGCGCATCGCCAACCCGGCTTCCGGTCACTTCGATGGCACGGATTTCAAACGATCCGGCGTCCACGCCCAAGTGGACCTTTCGCCACTGGCGACGTTTGGACGGGCCATGTTTGCGCCTGCACCATTCCCCGTCTCCAACGGCCTTGATGCCCGTGCTGTCGATCAACAGATGCAGCGGCCCTGCCCGGGGGTGGCAGGGGATCTCGACAAGCAGGGTCTTCTGCCTCCGGCTCAAAGTGCTGAAATCCGGCACCGGCCAATCGAGCCCTGCCATCTTGAGAAGGCTGGCGACCATGCCGGTGGTCTGGCGCAAGGGAAGCTTGAACACTCCCTTCAGCGTCAGCCAGGCCTGGATCGCCGCATCCGAGAAAACAGGCTGCCGCCCGCGCTTGCCGGTCGGAGTGGACAGCCACTGCATCGCGGGATCAAACCAGACCTGAAGCGAGCCTCTTTGCGCCAGCGCTGCGTTGTAGGACTTCCAGTTCGTCGTGCGGTAACGGGCGCGGGGCGGTCTGCTCATCGCCGCCTCCTAACCAACTGGATTCACCAACGGAATCCCTTGGGCATTTGCGCAACAAAGCCTCTGGGGCATCCAAAATGGATACGCAATATTGGCCCAGGTTCTTTGGTCGTGTCCCGCGGGGTGGTGTAGGAACCGTCGATCTACGGCAGGATCAGGTTCAGGTCAGGCGGCCAGTGCTGGCAAGCTGACAATAGGGTTATGGCTCACCGAGCCGAGAGTTTCCAGTGTCATGTAGCGGCGCGATACCGCCCACTCATCGTTCTGCTCCAGCATGAGCGCTCCGACGAGACGAACGACGGCAGCGTCATTCGGGAATATGCCGATCACGTCGGCCCTTCGCTTGATCTCCTTGTTGACTCTTTCCAGCGGGTTGGTGGACGCGATCTGCGCCCAATGATCCTTGGGGAAGGCCATGTAGGCGAGCACGTCTTCGCGTGATGCATCCATCATGTCGGCCAGCTTTGGAAACTTCTCGCGCAGGGCATCGGCAACCTGCTCCCATTGCTGGTGCGCCGCCTCGGCCGTTTCTTGCGCGAAGATCGTCTTGATCATGGCAATGACGGCGGGCCGTTGTTTAGGAGCGGCATGGGCAAACGCGTTGCGCATCCAGTGCACCCGGCAGCGCTGCTGGGTCGCGGAAAATACCCTACTGGCGGCAGCACGCAGCCCTTTGTGATCGTCGGAGATGACCAGCTTCACACCACGCAGGCCGCGATCCGCCAGCGAGCGCAGGAAGGCTTTCCAGAAGGGCTCGGCCTCCGAGGGGCCGGTGGCTACGCCCAGAACCTCGCGCCGGCCATCGGTGTTGACGCCCACCGCGATTATCGCCGCCGTCGAGACAATCCGTCCGCCCTCGCGCTCTTTGAGGTAGGTGGCATCGATCCATAGATAGGGCCACTCACCTTCAATGGGCCGCGTAAGGAAGGCATTCACCCGCTCGTCTATCTCGGCAACCAAACGGCTGACCTGGCTCTTTGATACACCGCTGGCGCCCATAGCCTTGACCAGATCGTCGACCGAACGGGTCGAAACGCCGTGGACGTAGGCTTCCTGGATCACTGCCGCCAAGGCCTTCTCGGCGGTGCGGCGTGGCTCCAAGAAGCTCGGGAAGTAACTGCCTTTGCGCAGCTTCGGGATTGCCAGATCAATCCGGCCAGCTCGCGTATCCCAACTGCGCTCGCGGTAGCCGTTGCGGTGGTTCAGCCGCTCCGGGCTGCGTGATCCGCAAGGCACGCCCGTCTTCGCCTCGATCTCCAGATCCATCATGCGCTCCGCGGCGAAAGCCAGCATCTCACGCACCAAATCGCTATCAGCCCCTTGCTCAATCAGCTCGACAAGGGCCATTCTGTCGTCGGTCATCGTCTTCTTCTCCAGGTTCGAGTTCGCATCCGAACCCTACCAGAAGATCGACGGTGGCCACCCTCTCAGGGAAACCTTCCTACACCACCCCGCGGGACACGACCGGTTCTTTTTCTGTCGAGGCAGCGTTACGACGAGATAGCCACATTTGAACGGCTCAGATGCGTCGAATTACAGCGCCTAATTTCCGCGGCTCCCGACGGCAATCCGCGACGTCAACCTTGACAACCTCGAAACCAAGGCGAAGGGCTGTTTCAAATTCCGACCATTAGAGTTTGTCGGTATCGGTGGTTGCGAGCCCCCGCAACCATCGATACCGACAAACCAGATTTTTCACTGTTTTGTCGGTCTCTGTTAGATCGCCCTCCCGCAACCAACATATTCTGCAAAGCGCTGCCGGAATGGCCGCCAGCGCTTTTTCCTGCGTGATGACCAACGGAACTTCGCGACAGGCCGCGCAAGCCACTGGCCACAAAACAGCTTCCGCCCCGCGCCATGATCCTGCCGGCGTCAGCCGGTCAGTCATTCAGTTGCGGCAACGTCTGCTACGTAACCGTCCGATTGTTACCGCGGCTTATGGGCCTTGAAGCGCGCGGCGAGCTCGGGATCGTCGATAAAGTCATCGAGGAATTGGTGCCAGGCCTTGGTCGTGAGACGTGCTTGGCTAAGCATGTCCGTCAGTTCTTCCACGCCGTGACCCGTCAGCGCGGTGATGGACTCGTCCGGACCGGTGTGGACGCTGACGATGGCGCCGTAGGTGAGGTTGTCGTCGTTTGAAACGATGGCTTCCAGCAACTCCACGTTCTCGTCGAGTATCTTGGCGACATAGTCGAGGGTGAGCAAGGAAGTGAC
>NZ_SEOO01000008.1 GCF_004152865.1 Sphingobium cupriresistens
CTGGAAACAATCGGCGCGGTGAGCCATAACCCCATTGTCAGCCTGCCAGCTCTGGCTGCCTGACCCGAACCCGATCCCGATCCTGCCGTGGATTGACGGTTCCTACACCACCTCCTGGGACACGACCGAACCGGCTGGCCCGAAAGCCGCATTCGCAGCCTCATAGCTTCGAACAAAATTCGCTACCTGCGCATCGGCAAGAACATCCTGATCCCGGCTGATGCTCTTGAGGAGTATGTCCGCGTAAATACGGTCATGCCCGAAGGCACAGCCGAATGACCGAAAGCACCAAATTATCCCGAAAAATCAAACGCGCCATACGGCTCAACACCGGCATGAAGTTCACAGCAGAGCAGGTTTTGCAGAGCGTTGACTTGGGCTTGCT
Source organism: Sphingobium cupriresistens (assembly GCF_004152865.1). Classification (GTDB taxonomy): domain Bacteria; phylum Pseudomonadota; class Alphaproteobacteria; order Sphingomonadales; family Sphingomonadaceae; genus Sphingobium; species Sphingobium cupriresistens. The sequence continues at coordinate 386 of NZ_SEOO01000008.1, forward strand.
CGACGCCGTCACTGCCAAAGAAAATGAGGAGCTGAAATGTCACGCGAGACGTCACCCTATCGTGTCGGAGACCACTGGCTTGACAAGCGTAGAGATGGACGCAGTCCGGACATCTGGCAAATCGCGGAATACGACCCTAAAACTCGATCGACACGCTATATCAGTACTAAGCAGCGGGATTTAGAGACCGCGAAATCGACGATCCATGCGTATGTGGAAAAGCTACGCTCTAAGAAATCGCAGTCTATGGAGGACGCTAAAATTGTCCCGCAGCTCATTTTATATAATGAGGAACATGGGAAGCTCGTCGAAAATCCTGGGAACATTGACCGATCGCTGCGGCTCTTCATCGGCTTTCTGATGCAGGATGACATTGGGGTGAATGCCACTGTCAGCGACATCAAGCCGGTCGTAATAAATCGCTTCATCACATGGCGAATGCGCCCTCATGGCTACAAGCTGGCATGGGGCGGGCGCGATCACGAGTTTATCTCAGATGGCGTCAAGGGAGCGTCAGTTCAGCGAAATATCAACGATATCCGCGCTGCCATCATTCATGCGGCCAACAATGGGCGCATTCCATATGTTCCGCGCATACCAAGCGTTCCGAAGAAGTTTGAGTCTCCGCCGTCTGACCTGACTTACACTATAGATCAGATGGGCGCGATACTGGCCTATGCCACCGACAATCCACCCATGTATCGATGGCTGGCCCTGATGATGGCGACGGCAATGAGACCTGACGCAGCCTTGGCCTTCGATCCTAGTCTGCAATGGCAGGAGAAGATCGGACTGCTCGATCTGCATCCCAGGGATTGGCCGAGAACCGACAAGCAAAACCCTGTGGTTCAAGCGATCGCGCCTTTTGTCCCTATCCTGAGGCAATGGAGGGCAGCACCTCACCCGATTGTCCAATCCCGGAAAAAGGCGTGGGGAAATCTGCGGAAAGCCCTCTGCTTACCGTCGAAAGCGATTCCCAAGACGATCCGACATTCTATCGCAACGCAGCTTCGCAGGCGCGGAGTGGCAATGCAGCTGATCAGCGAGCAGCTTGGCCATTCAAGCCTAAACCGCACCACAGCGATCTACGCTCGATACGATCCAGAGTTCTTGGGAGACTTACCCGCAACGCTGACTACCATATTTCAGGAGATCCTTGCCGCAGCAAATCAGTGGTCTGCGGACCATTTGCTGACCACCGGCCCCACAGGGCAGCGGATCATTCAGCGAAAAATGGAGATGGAATATGTTACAACTACTTGAAGTACCACCGGAAATCCGATGGTGGGCGCGGCAGGGATTGAACCTGCGACCCCACCCGTGTGAAGGGTGTGCTCTACCACTGAGCTACGCGCCCCTGTAAGGAGGAGGCGGCCTTTGGCATCGGCCGCGCGCCCTGTCAATATCCTGGGATCGATTTGACGCAAAAGCGTTTTCGCGCGGCCGCATCGCCCTCTATAAGGGGCTGTGGAAATTACGGAGCCAGCCTTGATGTCAAAGTCTCTTGCCCTGCTGATCGCAAGCCTGCTGCTCACGGCGCTGGCCGCCTGCAATACGGTGCAGGGCGTGGGTCGGGACATCGAATCGGTCGGACGCGCCGGCAAAGACGCGATGCACTGACGAATTATTGGAGGATGCGGCTCATCGCCGTCATATTCTTGCGCAGGCGCACGCCGTCGCAATCCGGCTCGCCACATTCGCACACTTCGATGGTATAACGCACGCCACACATGACCAATATGTCATGGTCGAAGGAATAGTTGGAGATGCCCGCTCGCTCGACCTTTTCCTGCGCCCTGGCCTTGAGAGTCATGCGTGTCCTCCCCCTAATCTGTGGGACGTGGATAATTGATGTTGCGATGCACAATGTCAATTGATGGACATTTGTTCCTGAACAATTTGTAAGAATATTGTCGCTGAAATGACACGCTTCGCCCCATCGCCACCCCTGACTTGCACGCGACGGCGCAGCGTCCCATATGCCGCGTCATGAACGACCAACGCAGCTCGTCCATGCCCGTCTGGCATGGCACCACCATCATGTCAGCCCGCAAGAATGGAAAGGTCGTCGTCGCCGGCGATGGCCAGGTGTCCATGGGCCAGACCGTAATGAAGCCCAATGCCCGCAAGGTCCGCCGGCTGCACGACGGCAGCGTGATCGGCGGCTTCGCCGGTGCCACCGCCGACGCCTTCACCCTGTTCGAACGGCTGGAGGCCAAGCTGGAACGCCATAACGGCCAGTTGATGCGCTCGGCGGTGGAACTGGCCAAGGACTGGCGCACCGACAAATATCTGCGCAACCTGGAAGCGATGATGATCGTCGCGGACAAGGATGTCACGCTGATCCTGACCGGCAATGGCGACGTGCTGGAGCCGCTGAACGGCGTAGCCGCGATCGGTTCGGGCGGTAATTTCGCCCTCGCCGCCGCGCGCGCGCTGATGGAATATGAGGAAGACGCCGAAACTCTCGCCCGCAAGGCGATGGCCGTCGCGGCCGACATCTGCGTCTACACCAACGACCAGTTGACCATCGAAACGCTGGACAGCGCCGCCTAAACTAAAAAAGCCCCTCCCTTGAAAGGGAGGGGGGAGTCTTTTAATGAACGACAACCTGACCCCCAAAGCCATCGTCGCCGCGCTCGACGCACATATTATCGGCCAGCAGGACGCCAAGCGCGCCGTTGCGGTCGCGCTGCGCAACCGCTGGCGCCGCCAGCACCTGTCCGCCGATTTGCGCGACGAGGTGACGCCCAAGAATATCCTCATGATCGGGCCGACGGGCTGCGGCAAGACCGAGATCAGCCGCCGCCTCGCCAAGCTGGCCGACGCCCCCTTCGTCAAGGTCGAGGCGACTAAATTCACCGAGGTCGGCTATGTCGGCCGCGACGTCGAACAGATCGTCCGCGATCTGGTCGAGGAAGCTGTGCGGCTGGAGAAGGACCGCCGCCGCGAAGCCGTGCGCGAAGCCGCCTCGGAAGCCGCCATGGCGCGGCTGCTCGATGCGCTTACCGGCAAGGAAGCGAGCGAAGCCACACGCCTCTCCTTCCGCCAGAAGATCGAAGCCGACCAGATGAACGAGGTCGAAGTCGAGGTGGAAGTCGCCGACAGCCCCTCCATGCCGATGGAAATCCCCGGCATGGGCGGACAGGTCGGCATGATCAACCTGTCCGACATGATGTCCAAGGCGTTCGGCCAGCAGCAGAAGAAGCGCCGCAAGATGCGCGTCGCCGAAGCCTGGGACAAGCTGGTCGAGGAAGAGCAGGACAAGCGGCTGGACCAGGACGACGTCGCGCGCACCGCGATCACCAGCGCCGAGCAGAATGGCATCGTTTTCCTCGACGAGATCGACAAGATCGCGGTCAGCGATGTGCGCGGCGGCTCCGTCAGCCGCGAAGGCGTGCAGCGCGATCTGCTGCCGCTGATCGAAGGGACGACCGTATCGACCAAATATGGCCCGCTCAAGACCGACCATATCCTCTTCATCGCGTCGGGCGCCTTCCATGTCGCCAAGCCCAGCGACCTGCTGCCCGAACTCCAGGGCCGGCTGCCGATTCGCGTCGAGTTGAAGGCGCTGACCGAGGAGGATTTCGTCGCCATCCTCTCCGATACCAAGGCCAGCCTCGTCGCCCAATATCGCGCGCTGCTGGCGACCGAGGAGGTGACGATCGACCTGACGCCCGACGGCATCCGCGCCGTCGCGAAGATCGCCGCCGACGTGAACAGCGAGATCGAGAATATCGGCGCCCGCCGCCTACAGACGGTGATGGAAAAGCTGCTGGAGGATGTCAGCTTCGAAGCCGAAGACCGCCGTGGCGAAACGCTCGTGATCGATGCGGTCTATGTCGAGAAGCAATTGTCAGCGGTCGCTCACGACACCGACCTCAGCAAATATGTTCTGTAATTAGGCGAAAACGGGATGAGAGGGGAAACCATCCTCTCATCCCGCTCCGATTTACCAAATCTCCGTTCGCTCGAAACGAACGACCTACTGATTAAAAGTCAGTTGCTCAGTAACTGCGCCCAACCAGCACGCGCTCCACGGCCTGCCCGCCGGTGAAGATACACGCGCCGTCCGCCGCGTCCGCATCCAGTGGCACGTTGCGCAGCGTCAGCTTCTCGCCCTTGAGCCACTGCACCACCTTTTCCAGCGCCTCGCCGGTCGGCCTGGCCCACTGGACCAGCGCCCAGCCGGGCCTGGCGCTGGCGTTAAAATAGGCTTTCAGCGCGTCTAGCGTGCCGATCGAGCGATCGATGCTGCCGTCCAGCCGGCCTTTGGCGTCGGCGAAGAGGGACGCCTGAATATCCTCCAGCATGGCGGTTGCGCCCGCCACGAAATCGCCCTTGGCGACGATCTGGCTGTCGAGCTTGCCATCCTCGCGATAGAGGCGATCGCGGCGGATCACCGACACATTCCCGCCGGCGACGTCACGCCCGCCGACCTCGATCACGATCGGCGCGCCCTTCTTCACCCAGCCCCAGCGCTTGGTCGCGGCCTTGGCGGGCCGCTTGTCGAGCAGCGCGCGCACCGGCTCGCGGAAGGCGTCCAGCTCATTGAGGGACGCCACCAGTTCGCCGCAATAATCCAAAATCGCGGCGTCCTCGTCATTGTCGCGCAGCATCGGCACCACGACGACCTGATAGGGCGCGACGCGCGGCGGCACGCGCAGGCCATCATCGTCGCCATGGACCATGATGAGGCCGCCGATCATGCGGGTGGACATGCCCCAGCTGGTCGTCTGCGCCAGCTCTTGGCTACCTTCGGCATTCTGGAACTTGATATTCTGCGCCTGGCTGAAAGTCGTGCCCAGGAAATGCGACGTGCCCGCCTGCAACGCTTTGCCGTCCTGCATCATCGCCTCGATCGAATAGGTCGCGACGGCGCCGGGGAAGCGCTCATTCTCCGGCTTCTCGCCCGCGACCACCGGCAGGCCGACGCACTCCTCGGCGAAGCTGCGATAGACTTCCAGCATCTTCATCGTCTCTTCCATCGCCTCATCGACGGTGGCGTGCGCGGTATGACCCTCCTGCCAGAGGAACTCGCTGGTGCGGAGGAACATGCGGGTGCGCATTTCCCAGCGCACGACATTGGCCCACTGGTTGATGAGAACCGGCAGGTCGCGCCAGCTCTGCACCCAGCGGCTGAACGCCGCGCCGATCACGGTTTCGGACGTCGGCCGCACGACCAGCGGCTCCTCCAGCTTGGCTTCGGGGTCCGGCACCAGCTTGCCATCCTTCTGAATCAGCCGGTGATGGGTGACGACCGCCATTTCCTTGGCGAAGCCGTCGACATGCTCGGCCTCCTTCTCGAAATAGGAAAGCGGAATGAACAGCGGGAAATAGCAATTTTCATGCCCCGTCGCCTTGATCCGGGCGTCGAGCAACGCCTGGATACGCTCCCATATGCCATAGCCCCAGGGACGGATGACCATGCAGCCGCGCACGCCGCTTTCCTCGGCCAGGTCGGCCTCCGAAATGACGGCCTGATACCAGGCGGAAAAATCCTGTTCGCGGGTGACGGAAAGGGCGTGTTTCACGGGATCGAAAACCTGACGTAAAAAGGGAATGGCGCGCCATAAGCCAGAGGCGGCGTCCCTGTCGACCCCCGACGACAGGGCGCGTGCCGATCGGCGGCGCGTCAGGCGGTCGCCGCGCCCATCTCTTCCAGCCAGGCCTTCGCCTGCCTGGGTTCGCCGACCGCATCGGCCGCGGCGGGACCGCGCGCCGCCATGAAGCGCTGATGCAGCGCAAAGGGCTCCAGCCCCAGCGTATCGCGCATCCCGTCAATCTCGTCCGCCAGTTCCCCCAGCGCCGCTATGACGGGCGCGACGCGCGTGCGCGCGACCTTGTCCTTCTGATGGTCGAACAGGCCCCATTGCCCGCTCGCCGCCACCCGCAGGGCCGCGATCAACGCATCGCGATACTCAGCCTCCACCTCTTCTCGGCGGACGTCCAACCGTTCCAGCCTGTCCGCCTTCGCCATCGCTTCAGGTCAGCTTGTCGATCTTGGCGTTGAGCGCGGCGAGCTGGGCCTTCAGATCGTTGATCTCGTCGTCCTTGCTGCCATCGGTCGCCGCCGGGGTGACGACGGGGGGTGGCGTCATGCCTGGCATCCCAGGGATACCCGGGATCCCCGGGATACCCGGCATCCCCGGCACGCCATTGCCGAAGGCGCTGGCCGCCGCTTCGAACATTTGCATGTTGCGCTTGGCGATATCGGCCAAAGGACCGCCGCCGAAGGCGCCCTTCATAGCTTCCTGAAACTGCTGCTGGTTTTTGCGGAATGCGTCCATCGACGCCTCCAGATATTGCGGCACCATCGATTGCATCGAATCGCCATACATGGCGATCAACTGGCGCAGGAAGTTGACCGGCAGCATATTCTTGCCGCGCTGCTCCTCCTCCATGATGATCTGGGTCAGGACATTATGGGTTATGTCCTCGCCGGTCTTGGCGTCGACCACGGTGAATTCGCGTCCTTCGCGCGTCATCTGCGACAAAAGGTCCAGCGTGATATAGCTTGAAGTTTCGGTATTATAGAGCCGCCGATTGGCGTACTTCTTGATAACGACCGGCTCCGATTCATTAGCGGTCTTAGATTTGGCCATGGATTCCTCTCCCACACCTGAACATCTCGCATTAGCACAGGGCGATGCCGCACCGCAACATGGGCCGCGGCCATTACCCCTTTTTCTCAATATTTTATGGCGCGAAACGGAGGGAAATCCTGACCTGCGCCGCCGCGCGTTTCAGGGGTTGCGTAAATATCAGGACGCCGCCCGCCCCGCCGCCCCGCCGCCCGCGCCTTGCGTCGCCACCGCCGGCCCTGCCCGATTGCTGCAGCATGGTGCGGAAAATGGCCGTTCCCCGGTTGTTTTCATCCCTTCGCTCATCAATCCGCCGCGCGTGCTGGACCTGTCGCAAAGCCGGTCCTTGCTGCGCCACATGGTTGCAGCGGGCCATGACGCGCACCTGATCGATTGGGGCACCCCCACATCGCAGGACGCTATGCTCGGCCTCGATGGCCATGTCATCCATCGGCTGCTGCCCCTTCTCGCCACGCTGCCCCGCCCGCCGATCCTGGTCGGCTATTGCCTGGGCGGCAGCCTGGCGCTGGGCGCAGCAGCCATGGCCGCCTTTCCCGCGGTAGCGAGCATCGCTGCACCTTGGCGGTTCGATGCCTTCCCCGCCGCTGATCTGCAATTGATCGGAGGCTTGTGGAACGGCGCGCGGGCGATGAGCGAGCGGATCGGCTATGTCCCCATGGAGGTGCTCCAATCGGGTTTCTGGGCGATGGACCCGGCCCGCACCATTCGCAAATATGCCGCCTTCGCCGACATGGAAGCAGGGTCGGACGCCGAACGCGCCTTCCTGGCTGTGGAGGATTGGGCCAATGGCGGCGCACCGCTGACCTTCGCGGCGGGGCGCGATCTGTTCGATCATTTCTACGCCGGCAATGTCAGCGGCCGTGGCCAATGGCGCATCGATGGCCGCCCCGTGGACCCTGCCGCGCTCGATTGCCCGACCCTGTCGATCGTGTCGACCAGCGACCGCATCGTGCCCGCCGCCGCCGGCCCTCGCTTGCGCGAAGAACGCAGCCTTTCGCTCGGCCATGTCGGCATGGTGGTGGGTGGCGGCGCCCGCGAAACGCTTTGGGAACCGCTGTCCCACTGGCTTTTCAGCCATGGCGGTTGATGCTATTGCGCCTGCGAAAACAACCACCGGAATCGAGGATCAAGCCTTTGTCAGACATCGTTATCACCGCCGCCAAGCGCACCGCCGTCGGCAGCTTCATGGGCGCTTTCGGCTCGACCCCTGCGCACGAACTTGGCCGCCAGGCGATCATCGCCGCGCTCGCGCAGGCGGGCGTCGCGCCCGATGAAGTGGACGAAGTGATCCTGGGCCAGGTATTGGCCGCCGGCCAGGGCCAGAACCCCGCGCGTCAGGCCGCCGTCAACGCCGGCATCCCGGTCGAACGCACCGCCATCGGCCTCAACCAGCTATGCGGTTCGGGCCTGCGCGCCGTCGCGCTCGCGGCGCAGGCGATCCGCGCCGGCGACGCCAACATCATGGTCGCGGGCGGCCAGGAAAGCATGTCGCTCGCTCCCCATGCGCAATATCTGCGCGCCGGCAGCAAGATGGGCAATGTCAGCCTCATTGACACGATGATCCATGACGGCCTGACCGACGCCTTCAACAATTATCATATGGGCATCACGGCCGAAAATCTGGCCGAGAAATATCAGATCAGCCGCGAAGCGCAGGATATCTTCGCCGTCGCCAGCCAGAACAAGGCCGAAGCCGCACGCGCATCGGGCCGCTTCGCCGACGAAATCGTGCCGGTTACGATCAAGGGGCGCAAGGGCGACACCATCGTCGATGCCGACGAATATATCCGCGCCGGCGCCACCATCGAGGCGATGGAAAAGCTCAAGCCCGCCTTCAAGAAGGACGGCACCGTCACCGCCGCCAACGCCAGCGGCCTCAATGACGGCGCCGCCGCGCTGGTGCTGATGACCGCCGATGCCGCCGCCAAGCGCGGCGCGACCATCCTGGGTCGCATCGCCGGCTTCGCTACCTGCGGCGTCGATCCGGCGATCATGGGGATCGGCCCCGCCCCGGCCAGCCGCAAGGCGCTGGAAAAGGCCGGCTGGTCGGTCGCGGACCTCGACCTGATCGAAGCCAATGAAGCCTTCGCCGCGCAGGCTCTGTCGGTCGGCCAGGAACTGGGCTGGGACGCCGAGAAGGTCAACGTCAATGGCGGCGCGATCGCCATCGGCCACCCGATCGGCGCGTCGGGCGCGCGCGTGCTGACCACTCTTCTCTACGAAATGGCCAAGCGCGACGCCAAGAAGGGCCTCGCCACCCTGTGCATCGGCGGCGGCATGGGCGTCGCCATGTGCATCGAACGCTGATCGCCTGACCTGCCAAAAAAAGGCGGTCGCTCCCACCAGAGCGGCCGCCTTTTTTTTCATGTCAGCCATTCTTCGCGCCGGCTCGACACAGATCGGAACAATAGACGACATTGTCCCAATCGCGCTCCCACTTCTTACGCCAGGCAAAGGGGCGCTGACACACAGGGCACATCTTGGTCGGCAGATCGCGTTTGGCAACTCCGCGTGGCATATGGTTCGTTCCCTTGGAGCCTTATGGCTTTACATTCACCCGTTCGCTTCGAGCGAAGTCGAGAAGCCTGTAGCGCCATACCCACGTTGCTCGACTTCGCTCGAAACGAACGGAACAAGATGGTTCGACATAACGCCGTCAAGGCCTAGGTGCTGTCTGCATTTAGAGGATTCCGTTTGCTGATGAGTTCTCTTCAAGGTCGTCGATGCGATCGGCCTGCCGCTGCGAATCCATCCAACATCGGGGCAATATGGCGATTGCCCACAGTCCGAGGCGCTCCTGTCCGGTTTGCAGGTTGGCCATGTCATTGCCAATGACCTCGGTGCAACCGCATGCGTCGCGGGTCCATGCACTACATCATTATGAACCCCGGTGGCGCACTCTGCCTCCATAACGGCGGCCTGTTGCCGCCGCCGGGGGCGGTGCGTACCGGGGCTGGCGGCCTGCCGACGATGCCGGACTGGACGCCGGGCGAGGAGGGCGCGCGCCAATGTTGCGAATTTTGTCGATGAGGCCAGCTATTATCCGACCGCCCGCAACCTGCCCACGATCGAGGGGACGTCGCGATAACCTTGCCCGGCTGGATGAAAGTCTGCGCGATATGCGTGCTGGTAGCGGACCGCGACCCTCGCGGTGATCTCTGACACCGACGGTCTCTCTGCGGCAAAACGCCGTATGTCAGCGAATGGCGCATCACATTATAAGCCGCGCCAGTTGACGTCCATACGCTTAAACTCCCATTCAGACGGAAAGCCATAAAGGCGCATGAGCGGCAGAAAGGCCCAAGCCCCGCCGTTTCATCTTTCAAGGGAAACTTTTCATGCCGCTTGCGATCGTATCGAGACTGTTCGTCCTGACTGCCCTGTGCGCAGCCAGTTCCCCTGCAATCGCGCAGGCGGGCGATCCGGTCAAAGGGAAGACGGTGTTCGCACGCTGCGCGCTATGCCATGATGTGAAGGCAGGGCCGAAGAAGATGGGTCCGTCGCTCGCCGGGATATTCGGCCGCACGTCGGGCACCATGGCGGGCTTCACCTATTCGCCCGCGATGCAAAAGGCGAAGATTCGCTGGGACGCCAAGAGCATCGATACCTTCCTGACCAAGCCGAGCGGACTGGTGCCGGGCAACCGCATGGCCTTTGCCGGCGTGCCCAACCCGGTCGACCGCGCCAACCTGATCGCCTATTTGAAGGCCGAAGCCAAGTAAACGACTGCTAGATCCCGCCCGCCGTCACGGTCCAGCCGCCGCGTTCCAGCGCGGCGCCGAGATCGGCGGCGCAGGCGTTTAGCGTCGTCGCATCGGTCGAACGAATCACGAAATTGGCGCCGGTGCGGCCTTCGCGGAAAAAGGGATAGCTGCCGATCTGGCAATCCTCATGCGCGCGTTCGGTCGAGGCAAGCAGGTCGGCGATCTCGCTTTCGGCCACCCAGCAGCCGATCGTCGCGGACAGCAGCGGCAGGCCGCCTTCCAGCGTGCCGGTCAGGCTGTCGAGCATACCAGCGGTGATATAGGGCACGCCGGCCATGATGAAGATATTGCCATGGCGGATGCCGGGCGCGCCGGACATGTGATTTTCGATCAGGGCCGCGCCAGCAGGCACCCGCGCCATACGCAATCGCGCCTCGGTCAATCCGCCGCGGGTTTCATAATAGCCGGACAGAATGGCGCGCGCACCTTCGTGGATTTCCACCTCCACACCCAGCGCCGCGGCAATCGCGTCCACCGTGATATCGTCATGAGTCGGGCCAATGCCGCCGGTCGTGAACAGATAATCGTTGCGCGCGCGCAGAGCGTTGACCGCCTCGACAATCGCGTCCTGCACATCGGGCACGACGCGCACTTCGCGCAGGCGAATACCCTGGACGCCCAGCCAACTGGCGACTTGGGCGATATTCTTGTCCTGGGTGCGGCCAGAAAGGATTTCGTCGCCGATCACGATCAGCGCTGCGGTCCAGATGCGGGTCGGATCGGCCATGCGCCAGCCCATAGCCTGCCCCGGACGCCCTGCCTAGTCGCCCTCTCGCATTATGCCGCTATTACGCCTATAAATAGGGCATGACCGACTATATGACGATGACGGCCGATGCGCCGATTTCCCGCTCCGCTGCGATCAAACTGTATGACGAATCCGGTTTCGCCGGTATGCGCAAGGCCGGGCGGCTCGCCGCAGAGATATTGGACGCGCTCGTGCCGCATGTCGTGCCGGGCGTCACCACCGGCGAACTGGACGACATCGTGCGCCGCATGTCGCTGGACGGCGGCGGGGTGCCCGCGACCCTGGGGTATCGCGGCTATACCCATAGCTGCTGCATCTCGCTCAATAATGTGATCTGCCATGGCATTCCGGGCGACCATCGACTGAAGGACGGCGATATCCTGAATATCGACGTCACACCGCTGGTCGATGGCTGGCATGGCGACACCAGCCGCATGTTCATAGTCGGCGACGCCGCGATCAAGGCGCGGCGGCTGGTCGAAGTCACCTATGAATGTCTGATGCTGGGCATCGAGCAGGCCAAGCCCGGCAATCATCTGGGCGACATTGGCTATGTGATCCAGCGGCACGCCGAAAAGCACCGATATGGCGTAGTGCGCGATTTTTGCGGCCATGGCCTGGGCCGAGTGTTTCATGACAGCCCCGAAGTCGTCCATGTCGGCCGTCCCGGCACCGGCCCTGAACTGCGCCCCGGCATGTTCTTCACGATCGAGCCGATGATCAACATCGGGAAGCCCGGCGTGAAGATGATGGACGATGGTTGGACCGCGGTGACGCGCGACCGGACTCTGTCGGCCCAATTCGAACATAGCATCGGCATCACCGAAACAGGCTGCGAGATATTCACCAAGAGCCCTGCGGGCCTGGACTGTCCGCCTTACGCGCTCTGACGATCGGAACACTGCCCAAAAAACGGGCAGAGAGTTATGATATTGCCCTGAATCCGGGCAATATGGACAAAGATTGCTGCATCGCCGAAAGCATGTCCTAGCGATTCGCCACTTGGCACGGTAATTGATTGTTAAGGGGAACGGCGCCGGCCTTGGGGGGCATGACGATCGTTCCCTCAAGGAGAGAGGAATGCGGGTCGCCCCCGCATTCTGTGCGTGCGTCATGGGTTGGGATTACGAGTGATGAAAAAGATCGAAGCGATCATAAAGCCATTCAAGCTGGACGAGGTGAAGGAAGCGCTCCACGAAGTGGGCGTGTCTGGCATCACCGTAACCGAGGCCAAGGGCTTCGGCCGCCAGAAGGGGCATACCGAACTGTATCGCGGCGCAGAATATGTCGTCGATTTCCTGCCCAAAGTGAAGCTGGAGGTCGTTGTCGACGATTCGCTGGCCGACCGCGTGGTCGAGGCGATTTGTTCTGCGGCGCAGACCGGTCGCATCGGCGACGGCAAAATCTTCATTTCCGCGGTCGAAGGCGCCGTGCGTATCCGCACCGGCGAGCGGGACAGCGACGCGATCTGATTTAACCAATTTTCGCCGAGCCGGGCGGGAACAGACTTCAACTGCCCCTTCGGGGGGGTATTTTTGAGAGAAGGGCAAAAGCACATGGCCAATACGCCAAAAGACATCCTGAAGATGATCGAAGAAAAGGAGATCGAATGGGTCGATGTCCGCTTCACCGATACGAAGGGCGCCTGGCACCATCTGACCATGTGCGCAGGCGTGATCGGCGAAGATGAACTGACCGATGGCCTGATGTTCGACGGCTCCTCGATCGAGGGCTGGAAGGAAATCAACGAATCGGACATGATCCTGAAGCCGGATCTGGACGCGGTCTATGTCGATCCGTTCAGCGCCACGCCGATGCTGATCCTGGTTTGCGACATCGTCGAACCCGAAGATGGCTCGCTTTATGCCCGCGACCCGCGCTCGACTGCCAAGCGCGCCGAAGCCTTCCTCAAGACCACCGGCCTTGGCGATACTGTCTATATCGGCCCGGAACCCGAATTCTTCATGTTCGACGACGTGAAGTTCGAGAACAGCTACAACTCCAGTTCGTACAAGCTGGACGACGTTGAACTGCCAACCAACTCGAACACCACTTATGAAGGCGGCAATATGGGCCACCGCCCGCGCGCCAAGGGTGGTTACTTCCCGGTCGGCCCTGTCGATGTCACCACCGACATCCGCGCCGAAATGGTGTCCACCCTGCTGGAAATGGGTCTGCCCATGGACAAGCATCACCATGAAGTCGCGGGTAGCCAGCACGAGTTGGGCCTGACTTTCGGCAAGCTGGTCGAAACCTGCGACCGCATCCAGATCTACAAATATGTCGTGAAAATGGTCGCCCAGGCCTATGGCAAGACCGCGACCTTCATGCCCAAGCCGATCAAGGCCGACAATGGTTCGGGGATGCACACCCACATCTCGATCTGGAACGAAGGCAAGAACACCTTCGCCGGTGACGGCTACGCCGGCCTGTCGGAAACCTGCCTGTTCTTCATCGGCGGCGTCATCAAGCACGCCAAGGCGATCAACGCCTTCACAAATCCGACAACCAACAGCTACAAGCGCCTGGTGCCCGGTTTCGAAGCCCCTGTGCTGCTCGCCTATTCGGCGCGCAACCGTTCGGCATCGTGCCGCATCCCCTATGGCGCCGGCACCAAGGCGAAGCGCGTCGAATTCCGCTTCCCCGATCCGCTCGCCAACAGCTATCTCGCCACCTCGGCGCTGCTGATGGCCGGCATCGACGGGATCGAGAACAAGATCCACCCCGGCGGTCCGATGGACAAGAATCTGTACGACCTGCCGCCCGCCGAACTGAGCCAGGTGCCGACCGTCTGCGGTTCGCTGCGTGAAGCGCTGGACAGCCTCGCTGCCGACCACGATTTCCTGCTCAAGGGCGGCGTGTTCACCAAGGACCAGATCGATGCCTATATCGAACTGAAATGGCCTGAGGTATATGCCTGGGAAATGGCGCCGTCGCCGGTCGAATTCGACATGTACTATAGCGGCTGATCCTTTCAGCGCTGTTTTTGGGAAAAAGGCCCGGTCGCGACAAGCGGCCAGGCCTTTTCCTTTATGAGCGATGCGCCCAAATAGGGCGCATGAACCCGCTCGCCATACTTGGCCTTGCCCACCCGATCGTCCAGGCGCCGATGGCCGGCGTGTCCACGCCGCAAATGGCGGCGGCCGTCAGCAACGCTGGCGCACTGGGATCGATCGCCGTCGGCGCCGTCGATGCCCCCGCCGGGCGCAGCATGATCGACGCGGTGCGCATGCAGACGGATCGCCCGTTCAACGTCAATCTCTTCGTCCATGCGCCCGCCAGAGCAAGGCCGGATTTGGAGCGGCGCTGGATCAGTACGCTCGCGCCGCTATTTGCCGAACATGGCGCACAGCCACCGCCAACGCTCCGCGAAATCTATCGCAGCTTTGCGGAGAACGAGGCGATGCTGGACATGCTGGTCGATACGCGGCCAGCGGTCGTCAGCTTCCATTTCGGATTACCCGACCGCCGAAAAATCGACCTTTTGAAGTCTGCGGGCTGCCTGCTGCTGGCCAGCGTGACCAACCTCGATGAAGCGCTGGCGGCCGAGGCGGCAGGCATCGATGCCGTGGTGGCGCAGGGTTTCGAAGCGGGTGGCCATCGCGGGATGTTCGATCCTGATGGGCCGGACGATAGCTTGGGCGCCGTTGCGCTGACCCGTCTGCTGATCGAACGCTCCGGCCTGCCCGTCATAGCGGCGGGCGGCATCATGGACGGTCGGGGCGTGCAGGCGGCGATCGATCTGGGGGCTGTGGCTGCGCAATTGGGCACGGCCTTCATCGCCTGCCCGGAAAGCAGCGCCGACGCGGCCTATCGCGCGGCGCTGTTCAGCCCGGCCGCGGCGCATACGGTCATGACTCGTGTCGTATCAGGACGGCCCGCCCGCTGCCTCGCCAATCGCTTCACCGCCTGGGGGCGGCAAAGCGACCGACAGCCGCCCGATTATCCGATCGCCTATGATGCGGGCAAGGCGCTCAACCAGGCGGCAAAAACGGCCGGCGAAGGCGGTTATGGCGCGCAATGGGCCGGACAAGGCGCGCCGCTCGCCCGCGCATTGCCCGCCGCCGATCTGGTGGCGCTGTTGGTCGCGGAAATGCGACAAGCGCGGGGCGACGGATAGACAGAGCAGGCGCTGAGACAGCGACTGCGACAGTTGTACGCGATTATCGCGTACGATCGGGGATCGACGCACCGAACAGCAGTACGGGCTCGCCCGGCGGCGACAGGGCGATCTCGCCGCCCGATTCGGCCACCATCTGGCGTATCATCCAGGCGGCGGCGGTGCGGGAGGCCAGCCCTTCGATCGGCAGGGTGCCGGCCAGCGCGGCCCGCAGGTCCGGGTCGAGCACGACCTTGGGGCCTTCGCCGCGCACAACGATCTCGGTCAGGCCCGGCCGCTTTTCC
The DNA here is from genome assembly GCF_004152865.1 of Sphingobium cupriresistens. Classification (GTDB taxonomy): domain Bacteria; phylum Pseudomonadota; class Alphaproteobacteria; order Sphingomonadales; family Sphingomonadaceae; genus Sphingobium; species Sphingobium cupriresistens. The sequence goes on from NZ_SEOO01000008.1 coordinate 15,907, forward strand.
GCGCCGATATCCAACTGCCCGCCACGCACCAGCGCGTCGCCGGCGATCAGCGCCAGGTTAAGCAAGATTTTGGCCGCCAGTTTGTCGAGCATCTGTTCTTCGACCAGCCAACCGACTTTGACCCGGCCCGTGGTCGCAAACATGCCTTCGATCGCCACCTTCGCCTCATGCGGCGGCACGGCGTCGCCAAAGCCGCCAGCGGAGCCGAAGGCGAGGCGGAAGAATTTCAGTTTGTTCGCCGAAGTGCGGGCGCTGTCGCCCAGCAGGTCCAGGCAACGCTGGCGCATTTCCGGGTCGGTTTCATCCGCCATCAGCTCCAGACCATTGTTGAGCGCGCCGACGGGGCTCAGCAGGTCATGGCACAGGCGCGAACAAAGCAGGCTGGCAAATTCGATGCTGTCGGTCGGGTTGGTCATGCGAGGTCTGGGTCACCGGATTGTGGAGGAAATAAGCGGGTCTTTGGCTAATGCGCCGCGCCGCGCGCCGATGCAAGCCCGGCTGGCCGCCTTTCGCTCACCGACTGTCGAGATGCATTTTGGTGAAATGGACGTTAACCGCCGTCCCCGGCCCTGCCCGCCATATAGTCGCGTCCCCCGCCCCGACGATCAGCCATAAATTTCCATCGGGCGCCGCGCAGGCCGCATCGGTCGCGGAAGGCGCGGCGATGCCCGATGGATGCGAATGATAATGGCCAATGATCTTGGGCCCACCCGATCGCGCCGCCCGATGCGCGGCGATCAGGGTCGCTGGGTCCAGTTCGAAATGGCGCGCGGGATCGGGCGCCACATTGACCGCGGGCGCGATCGCCTCGATCCGGTCATCGGAGCCCAGCAAAAGGCCGCACACCTCATGAACATCACCGGCCGCCAGGGCCATGATCTGTTCCAACAGAATCCTTGAAATTTCGACCCGCATTCCTACATCCCTAGCCAATGGGTCCGGGGGTTTCCATCATTGAAGCAGCCATTGGCGAAGCGCAGCAAGGCTGGCGCCTCGATCGTGCGCTGGCGGATCTGTTGCCCGATCTGTCGCGTGAGCGGTTGAAGGGGCTGATCGGCGAGGGACAGGTGCAGTCCGCCAACGTCGGCAAGATCAGCGTGTCGATGAAGGTCGCGGCCGGACAGATGTTCATCATCACCCTGCCCCCGCCGGTGCCGCTGGACACGGTGGCGCAGGATATTCCGCTCACCATCGTCCATGAGGACGCCGACCTGATCGTGATCGACAAGCCCGCGGGGTTGGTCGTCCATCCCGCCGCCGGCAATCTGGACGGCACGCTGGTCAACGCGCTGCTGCATCATTGCGAGGGGCGCCTGTCCGGTATCGGCGGATTCGCCCGGCCCGGCATCGTACATCGCATCGACAAGGATACGTCCGGTCTGCTGGTGGTCGCCAAGTCGGACAAAGCGCATGAGGGGCTGGCCCGCCAGTTCAAGGATCACAGCATCGATCGGCTTTATGCCGCTATCGTCTATGCCGTGCCCAATCCGGCGGCCGGGACGGTCGATACCTGGATCGGCCGATCCGACGCTGATCGAAAGAAGATGGCGGTTCATCGGGAAGGACGCGGCAAGCACGCCGTTACCCATTATCGCACGACACAGAGATTGCGCGACGCGGCGCTGGTGGAATGCAAGCTGGAAACCGGCCGCACGCATCAGGTTCGCGTGCATATGCACCATATCGGACACCCCTTGATCGGTGACCCGGTTTACGGTAGAGAAAGAAAAGGTTTCAAATCAATACTGGAAACACTGGGTTTCAAAAGGCAGGCATTGCACGCCAAAAGCCTGGGGTTCATACATCCGGTAACGAGCGAACGGCTTATGTTCCAAAGTGCACTGCCCACCGACATGCAGGAACTGTTAAGCCAGCTCCACGTATAGAGATTAACAAATTTGCGACGGCGCCTGTGACGCCTCTTCTGGGTCCCGCCGCGCAATGAAAGGGAAAGGTGACGACATGGCCAAGAGCAATGTCCCCGCGGTTCCGGCGCTGGGCGGTGAAGCCAGCCTCAACCGCTATCTGTCGGAAATCCGCAAGTTTCCGCTGTTGACGCCTGAGCAGGAATATATGCTCGCCAAGCGTTATGAGGAGCATCAGGACCCTGAGGCCGCAGCCCAGTTGGTGACATCGCATCTGCGCCTGGTGGCGAAGATCGCGATGGGCTATCGCGGCTATGGCCTGCCGGTCAGCGAGCTGATTTCCGAAGGCAATATCGGCCTGATGCAGGGCGTTAAGAAGTTCGAGGCCGAACGCGGTTTCCGCCTGGCGACCTACGCCATGTGGTGGATCCGGGCATCGATCCAGGAATTCATCCTGCGTAGCTGGTCTCTGGTCAAGATGGGCACCACCGCGTCGCAGAAGAAGCTGTTCTTCAACCTGCGTCGGATGAAGAACAATATCGAAGCGTTCGAGGATGGCGACCTGCGCCCCGAAGACGTGACCAAGATCGCGACCGACCTGGGCGTCAGCGAGCAGGACGTCGTGTCCATGAACCGTCGGATGGCGATGGGCGGCGACACGTCGCTGAACGTCCCGATGCGCGAAGATGGCGAAGGTCAGTGGCAGGACTGGTTGCAGGACAATGATCCGTTGCAGGACGAGCGCGTCGCGGAAGAGCAGGAGCGTACCCAGCGGCATGAGATGCTGGTGGAGGCGATGACCGACCTCAACGACCGCGAGAAGCATATTTTGGCCGAACGCCGTCTGGCCGAAGAGCCCAAGACGCTGGAAGAACTGTCACAGGTCTATGGCGTGTCGCGCGAGCGCGTTCGCCAGATCGAGGTTCGCGCCTTCGAAAAGCTGCAAAAGGCGATGATGCGTATCGCCGGCGACAAGCTGGGCAAGATGGCGCGGTTTGCGCTGGCCTGATCGTGCGATCAGAGTGAAACCAAGAAGCCCCGGAGCGATCCGGGGCTTTTTTGTGCCTCCTGCTGGCAGCAGGGCGGCGGATCATTGGGATATCGTCCGTTCCATGGCAAGGCTGTCCTCGCCATAGCCCGCTCCGTCGTTCACAGGCAGGAAGCCCTGTTTCCGCCAGAAGGCGTCAGCGCCGTTGACGGCGGTCAGCGTGATGCGCGCGAATCCCGCGCTATCCGCCTGATCGACGACCAACTGTACCGCCTGCGCCGCCGCGCCGGCACCGCGCGCCTGTGGCAGGAGCGCCAGGTCGTGAAGATAATAGCGATCAGCCGTCGCAGGAATGGCGAGGATGGGGGCATTGAGCGCTGGCGAGTGATCGTCCTGCCAAGGATGGCTGATGAGATAACCCACCGCATCCCCGGCACGCTCCAGCATCCAGCATCCGGCCGGGTAGAGTTGCAGACGTTCAGCGTAGATGTCGGCATGTTCGGTATAGGCGCCGTGCACCGCGTCGGAGATTGCCGCAACCGCCGGAATATCGGGCCATCGCATCGGTCGCCAGGGACTCATGCGGACAGACCCAACGCGTGGCGGGTCGCGGCCAATATCTCGTCCGACAGCACCGGATCGCCCACGCCGCGCGCCAGCGCCATGGCTCCGACCATCTGCGCCATACGCGCCAGGGCGTCCTGCCGGTTCATCTCCGGCCCGGCCTGTTCGAGGATGGCGGCCAGTTCTTCAAATCCGTGACAAAAGGCATGAGCGAGATCGCCGCCGCGCCGCGCGGCGTCCGGCGCAAGGGCGATGAGGGCGCAGCCGGTTTCCGGCGCGTCGCGATTGCGGGGGCTGAGATAATTGTCGGCGATCGCTGCGGGCGCATCGCCCTGCCCGGCCGCCTCCGCCAGCCCCCGCCAACGCTGGGCGCTGGTAGCCAGCGACGCGGCGCAGGCTTCGGCCGCCAGCGCCTCTTTCGAGTTGAACTGATTGTAGAAGCCGCCATGGGTGAGGCCGCATTCGCGCATCACCTCCCCAATGCCAACCCCCTCTAAGCCGCGGGCACGAAACAGGCGCGATGCGGCATCGACCACCTTTTCCCGATTCCGCGCAGCCTGATCGCGGCTGACCTTCATATCCTGCATCCTTCGACTGGCCTCTTGACCTTATATATGATGTCTATCATTTAACGCCAGTCCGAACGGGACCCGAAGGGAAAGCTGATGCTGTCGACCCTGTTTGCGCACCGCTTGGCTGCGCGCAACATTCATTATGGCTGGGCAGTCGCCGGCACGACTTTTCTCACCATGCTGGTCGTGGCCGGCGCGGTCGGGGCGCCCGGCGTCCTGATCGTGCCGTTGCAAAAGGAGTTCGGCTGGAGCGCGGCGGATATCAGCGGCGCGCTCGCGATACGGTTCCTGCTGTTCGGCGGCATGGGGCCGTTCGCCGCCGCCTTCATGAACCGCTTCGGCGTGCGGCGCATGATGTTGATTTCGCTGTCGATCGTCATTGGCGGGATGTTGTTGTCGCTGGGCATGACGCAGTTGTGGCAACTGGTGCTGCTGTGGGGCGTGGTGATCGGCATAGGGACCGGCCTGACGGCGATGGTGCTGGGCGCCACGGTTGCGACGCGCTGGTTCGGGCAGCGGCGCGGCCTTGTCATGGGGCTGTTGTCGGCCAGCACGGCGACCGGGCAGCTCGCCTTTCTGCCGCTGCTTGCGAGCCTGACCGAAAGTCATGGCTGGCGCGCGGCGCTGTTGCTGGTGTGCGGCGCGATCGTCATGGCGGCGGTCGTCGTGCTGCTGCTGATGCGCGACCGGCCCGCTGATCTGGAGCTGGCGCCCTATGGCGAAACGCATGTCCAGCCTGCGCCTCCCCAGCCCGCCAGCTTCGGCGCACTGCTGATGACCCCGCTGACCGTGCTGCGCGACGCGGCAAAGGCGCCGACCTTCTGGATACTCTTCTTTTCCTTCTATATTTGCGGGGCCAGCACCAACGGGCTGGTGCAAACCCATTTCATCGCATTGTGCGGCGATTACGGGCTGGCGGCGGTCGGCGCGGCGTCGATGCTGGCGATGATGGGATTGTTCGATTTCGGCGGGACGCTGGCGTCGGGCTGGCTGTCCGACCGGTTCGACAATCGATGGCTGCTCTTCTGCTATTATGGGCTGCGCGGGCTTTCGCTGCTCTACCTGCCCTTCAGCGACTTTTCGCTCTACAGCCTGTCGATCTTCGCAATCTTCTACGGCCTCGACTGGGTCGCGACGGTGCCGCCGACGGTGAAGCTTACGGCGCAGCGTTTCGGGGCGGAGCGGGCGAATATCGTCTTTGGCTGGATATTCGCCGGGCATCAGTTGGGCGCGGCCAACGCGGCGCTGGGCGGCGGACTTGCCCGAACCCTGTGGCTCAGTTACATGCCGGCGTTCATCGGCGCGGGCATATTGTGCCTGATCGGTGCGGGGCTGGTTCTGCTCATCAATCGCGACCAAAGGCGGGAGACGTTCGCGACCGCTTGAACCGGGGAAGTGGACCGCGCTACGACAGGCGGCATGACCACACCCATCGCATCGCGCCGCCGCCTTTCCCGCTGGATCATGATCCCGATCAAGATATTGTTCGGCTTCATCGCCGTGTCGCTGCTGATGGTGGCGATCTATCGCTTCGTGCCGCCGCCGGTGACGCTGACGATGCTGTTCGACCCCAATGGGATCACCAAGGACTGGACATCGCTGGACGCGATCGACCCGGACATGGCGCGGGCGGCGATTGCGGGGGAAGATGGGAAGTTTTGCAGCCATCACGGCTTCGATGTGGACGCGATCGCCAAGGCGGCGATCCATAACGCCAGCGGCGGCCGCATCCGCGGCGGATCGACCATCAGCCAGCAGACCGCCAAGAATGTCTTCCTGTGGCAGGGCGGCGGCTTCGTGCGCAAAGGGCTGGAGGCGTGGTTTACCGTATTGATCGAGGCGATGTGGGGCAAGCAGCGGATCATGGAAGTCTATCTGAACGTCGCGGAGACGGGGATTGGCACCTATGGCGTGCAAGCTGGAGCGGTCCGTTATTTCCACCATGGCGCGAGCAAGTTGAGCAAGGCGGAAGCCGGGCGCATCGCCGCGGTGCTGCCGCTGCCCAAGAAGCGCGCGGCGGTGGCACCAGGCGGCTTCACGCGGCGCTATGGCAACACGATCACGGCGCGGATCGGCGTGGTGCAGCGGAACGGGTTGGATAGCTGCCTGCGGTGAGTTTCCCGCGCTTCTTGCATGTGACGTGTGAGAGGCAGGCAGCAAAAAGGGGGCGCGGATTGCTCCGCGCCCCCTTTTTCAGACTGGTCGTTGCGGCTTAGAAACCGACGACGACCGACCCAATAAAGGTCCGCGGCGCACCGATCTGGGCGAAGGTCACGCTGCTGTTAGACAAAGTGCCGTCAAACCCGCCGACATAGAGCTTGTCGAACACGTTGGTCACATTGAGTTGGAGAGCAACGCCCGGAGCGCCGAACTTTTCCAGTGAGTAACGGGCATCGATATCAACCAGCGTATAGGCTGGCGCCTTGGCACCATAGATTTGCGCACCCGACACGATCACAGGGAGGTTCTGATCGTTGATGTAGCGCGGACCAGTCCGCTTGGCCTGGATACCCAGGCGGAAACCTTCGATCTCACCCTGCATACGGCCACCCAAGGTGAACACGGGCGCACCCGATTCGCGCTTGCCCGACGTTTGCGCGACAGTCGTGGCCGACAGTTCGACATCGTCCTTGATCTTCGATTTCAGGTAAGAGCCGAAAGCATAGACCATGAATTCTGGAATCGGCTGGTAAGTGATGCTGCCATCGACACCATATTTATCGACGCGGCCGAGGTTCCGGTAAATGGTCGTGTCGAGATCACGATCATAGGCCGACGCCAGGCGATCGCTGTAGATGGTGTACCAGCCCGACAGTTGCGCCTGTAGCTTGGGCGAACGATAGCGTAAGCCGAGATCGAAATTGTCGGTGGTTTCCGGCTGCGGGTTGGCGCGATCGTCGGTCGCGGCGTAGAAGAAGGACTGATACAGATTGTCCGTGCCGGGAACCTGCAGGCCCTTCGAATAATTGCCGAACACATCGAAGGCGTCAGTCGCATTGAACACGAAGCCAGCGCTGGGCAGCAGCTTGTCATATTTGAACACGCGACGCTGCGGACCCTGAACAGTCGGGTTAGCGGCTGCATAAGCCGCTTCCGTCGTAGAACCCGGCTCGAAGCAGCGCAGGTTACCAGAGGCCGTCGCAGTGGCGCAATAATTGTTCAGGTCGCGCTTGAAGAAGGGCGCTCGCAGACCGACGGTGACGGTCAAAGCATCCATGAACTTGCCGCGATATTCACCCGACACCTGATGAAGGATGGCATAGGATAGGCGGTTACGCTTCTGCAGCACCGCACCGCTGGCATCGACGAGCGCGTCATCGACGGGGAACGGATCAGCACCGAACCCATTATCGGTCAGATAGCCCGCTTCGCCGGTCTGGCGGTGACGGCCGCGATCATAGCTATAGGCCACGCGAACGGTGTTGTTGGCATCCAGATCATAGCGCAGCGAGGCGATCAGACCATAGCGGTTAGTCTGGGTCTGGCTGGGCGAATGGACGCGGATAGTGTCCAGCATATCGCCGTCGCCATTGAGGTCGCGGCCGAAGAAATATTGCGGGGCGCTGGACGAGCCTTGGACGAAGCCGGTGACGCCAGCCAAGCCCGAGGACGCAGAGGTCAAACCTTCCGAAGCGATGCTGGTGCCGCCGCCATTGGCTTTGGTATATTGATAGCTGGGATCGACGGTCAGGATCAGGCCGTCGGACAAGGTGAAGCGAGAATTGACGCGGATGTTGCCCGTGTTCGACGGGTTATAGCGATATTCGAAGTCCGAGCCGCAGCTACTAGCTGCATCGGCAACCCCAGCGACGCCATCGGCGATAGTGCAACGGGCGGTTTCATAGAAACGCTCGTCCTTCGTCAACGGGAAGCGGCCCGTGCCGCTGGCGCTGCCCACGGTCCGGCCGCCATCGACGCGAAGCGGCACCGAGCCGAAGAAATTGTTGCGGTTTTCGTTATAGTGGCCGGCCAGCGATATGAAGTCGCCATTGCTACCGATCGGCTGATAGATTTTGGCGTTATACTGCTGCTTGTCGATCTCGCCGATGCCGCCATAGATGGCATTGTTGGTGGCGCGGCTGGCGGACAGGAAGGCGCGCGTGCCCCATTTCGTGAAGCTGCCGGTCTGAACGAGGCCAAACAGGCGGAAAAATTCAAAATCGCCGACAGAGGCCACCATCTTGGCGCTGAAATCTTCACTGGGGGTGAGCGAGCGATAATTGACGGTGGAACCAGTCGCGGCGGCCGTTGGGCTATCGACGTCGGTCGAGCCGAGGTTGACGTTGACCTGCTCAATGATTTCCGGATCGAGCTGCTGGTTGGAATAGAGCGCATAGCCACCGGTATCATTCAGCGGCAGTCCGTCGAACGTCTGCGAAATGCGCTGATCGTCAAAACCGCGAATGGTGAGCGTACCGCCAGCAGAACCGAACGGATCGTTATTCTGGAAGCTGACACCCGGCAACTGATTGATGACTTCGTTGATCGTTTGGCCAGGGGTCTGCGCCTGAATGAACTCGGCACCCAGAACCGCTTTTGCGCGGCTAGTGTCTGGAACAATCACGCCAGCAATGCCCGAATCAGTCTTCGCACCGGTGACCACGATGTCGTTTTCGAAGTCGATCGAACCGGTCGACTGCGCGAAGGCGGCGGAGGGGGCGGCGACGGCGATCAACGCGGCGCTGCCCATCAGAAATGTCTTCATGTGACCCTTGTCCCTTTTCAAGAGTGGCGCGTCGCCGCACCCCTGCAAATAGTCTGCTCTTTCAAGCCGGCGCCGCTCATGGCGGCTACTGACGACGGCCCTGTGATGCGTCGATTGCAATTTTGTTACAATGCACCAACAGGACTGTCACAATCCTCCCCTGCCCCTTTCGCCTGCGCTTTGGGACCTCCGCCATTTGGTCATAAACTATTGAAGTTTAGTGACAAAATTCCGATGACACACAATAGTTTGACGGTGGTGCAATTTTGCAACGCAGCAAGAATTTTTGTGCAGCGCACGCTGGCGTAACGAAAAAGGGCCGGCGATCGCGAGCCGGCCCCTTAAAAAGCGGGTAAAAAAGGGTGTGGATCAGGCCGCGTCTTCGGCCCGCTTTTCCTTCTCGCTGAACACGCGAATCGGCTCCTTGGTGCCCGCCACGACATCCTTGTCGACCACCACTTCACCGACGCCCTCCATCGAGGGCAGGTCGAACATGGTGTCGAGCAGGATCGCTTCGAGGATCGAACGCAGGCCGCGCGCGCCGGTCTTGCGCTCGATCGCCTTCTTCGCGATCGCCACCAATGCGTCATCGGTGAAGCTCAGTTCGACATTCTCCATGTCGAACAGCTTGCCATATTGCTTAACCAGCGCGTTCTTCGGCTCGCCCAGGATTTTCACCAGCGCCGAAACGTCGAGATCCTCCAGCGTCGCGATGACGGGCAGACGACCGACAAATTCGGGGATCAGGCCGAATTTGAGCAGATCTTCCGGTTCGCTCGACTTGAGCAGTTCGCCAGTCTTGCGCTCTTCGGGCGCGGCGACATAGGCGCCGAAGCCGATCGACTTGGCTTCCAGACGGTCGCCGATGATCTTTTCCAGGCCCGCAAAGGCGCCGCCACAGATGAACAGGATGTTGGTCGTGTCGACCGGCAGGAACTCCTGCTGCGGATGCTTGCGGCCACCCTGCGGCGGGACGGAGGCGGTGGTGCCTTCCATCAGCTTGAGCAGCGCCTGCTGCACGCCTTCGCCCGACACGTCGCGGGTGATGGAGGGATTTTCCGCCTTGCGGCTGATCTTGTCGATTTCGTCGATATAGACAATGCCGCGCTGCGCCTTTTCGACGTTGTAATCCGACGCCTGGAGCAGCTTCAGGATGATGTTCTCCACATCCTCGCCGACATAGCCCGCTTCGGTCAGCGTGGTCGCGTCGGCCATGGTGAAGGGCACGTCGAACGTCTTGGCCAGCGTCTGCGCGAGCAGCGTCTTGCCGCAGCCGGTCGGGCCGACGAGCAGGATGTTCGACTTGGCCAGTTCGACCTCGCCCGGCTTGGAGCCGTGGTTGAGGCGCTTGTAATGATTGTGGACCGCAACCGAGAGCACGCGCTTGGCGCGCTTCTGGCCGATCACATAATCGTCGAGCACATCGCAGATTTCCTGCGGGGTCGGCACGCCGCCATCCTTCCGCCCGACAAGACCGCCCTTGGTCTCCTCACGGATGATGTCGTTGCACAATTCCACGCATTCGTCGCAGATGAACACGGTCGGTCCCGCGATCAGCTTACGCACCTCATGCTGCGACTTGCCGCAGAAGGAGCAGTAAAGCGTGCTTTTCGAATCCGAACCGGTAAGCTTAGTCATTCGCCATTCTCTCTTCCCCCCCGGTCTACAGTCACCAGAACCGCGTTCGGTGAGGGATTTTCTGGTCCAAAGGCCATATTAGACCGGGCCGCGCGCGTTCCACAAGGGAAGAAAGTGGCGCGACCCGGTAAAGATAGTCTTTAAGCGTCGGCAGATTCCGGCGCGGCAGGGCGGCGGTCGAACACCTCGTCGACCAGACCGAAGGCCTTCGCCTCGTCCGCTTCGAGGAAAGTGTCGCGATCCATGGCCTTTTCCACCGCTTCCAGCGTCTGGCCGGTATATTTGACATAGAGGTCGTTCAGGCGACGGCGAATCCGCAGGATTTCCTTGGCCTGGATCTCGATATCCGACGCCATGCCCTGCGCGCCGCCGGACGGCTGATGCACCATGATGCGCGCATTGCCCAGCGCGATGCGCTTGCCCGGTTCGCCCGCGGCGAGCAGGAAGCTGCCCATCGAAGCGGCCTGGCCGATGCACACGGTGCCGACCTGGGGACGAATATATTTCATCGTGTCGTGGATCGCCATGCCGGCCGTCACCACGCCGCCGGGCGAGTTGATGTACATCCATATGTCCTTTTTCGGATTTTCCGATTCGAGGAACAGGAGCTGAGCGACGATCAGCGAGGCCATATGATCCTCGACCTGGCCGGTGACGAAGATGATCCGTTCCCGCAGAAGCCGCGAATAAATGTCGAAGCTGCGCTCGCCGCGGTTCGACTGTTCGATGACGATGGGGACCAGCGCGGCCATGGGATCATGCATGATGTTGGTCATTATACTCTTTCAGTCAGGTGCTTTTGCCCACCCCTACATCGGCACAAAAGGCGAATGGTTCAAGGGGGAAGGCGCTTGGCGTTGCGGGGTCAGTCGCGACGGGCGAAGTCGGACGGCGCGCGGAAGGCGAGATAGGCGAGACGTCGCACCTCCCGCCGGCCGCGGACCACGGTGTCTAGGATGAGGCCGCACATGGTCGACAAAGTGGCCAGGATCATGAGGCCGGTCACCAGGATCGCGGTCGGGAAACGCGGGACCAGGCCGGTGTGGAGATAGGTGACGATCAGCGGCGCGGCGAGGCCAAGACCCAGCGCCGCCAAGAAGGTCGCGATAATGCCGAAGAAGAGGACCGGCCGCTCGATGCGGTAGAGGGTGATGATGGTCCGCAGGATACGGAACCCGTCGCGATAGGTGCTGAGCTTGCTGACCGATCCTTCGGGACGGGCGCCGTAGGCGGTCATCACTTCGGCGACCGGCATGGCGAGTTCAAGCGCGTGGACGCTAATCTCCGTCTCGATCTCGAAACCGGCCGACAGAACCGGGAAGCTCTTGACGAAGCGGCGGGAGAAGACGCGGTAGCCAGACAGGATATCGGTGAAGCTGCGGCCGAAAAGCTGCTTCAAGAGGCTGGTGAGCGCCCAGTTGCCGAAGCGATGGCCACGACGATAGGCGGCGTCCGCCTCTTCCCGGCGGCAACCGACCACCATGTCGAGATTATCCTCCAACATGGCGGCGATCATCGCGGGGGCGGCGGCGGCCTCATAGGTCGCATCGCCATCGGCCATGATGTAGATGTCGGCATCGACGTCGGCGAACATGCGGCGCACGACATGACCCTTGCCCTGCTGGCCGACGCGGCGCACGATCGCCCCTGCCCGGGCGGCAAGGTCGCGACTGCCGTCGCTGCTGTTATTGTCGAACACGTAGATGTCGGCGGCGGGCAAGGCTTGGCGAAAATCCTCCACCGTCTGTACGATCGCGCCGGCTTCGTTGTAGCAGGGCAGGATGACCGCGACGCGCGGAGTCACCATGGCCGTTTCGCTATTCACGGCGAGATTCACTGGCGGATATTCCTTCATCGTCGCGACTTGCCCCGTTCCACGCTGGCTGCCCTATGCCGCCTGCATCGAACATCATCCTTAATATTTCGTCTGCCATGCCGGCCCCGAAATGAAAAGCGCCCGCGCTTCACAAGGAAGGCGGGCGCTCATTCCATAGGGTCGAACGGCTTACTCGGCCTTGGCGGCGGCCTTCTTGGGAGCAGCCTTCTTCTTGGGCTTCTCTTCAGCGGTTGCGTCTTCGGCTACGGCTTCGTCCTTCTTGGCGGCGGCCTTCTTGGGTGCGGCTTTTTTGGGCGCTTCCTCGGCTGCCGGCGCTTCGTCGGCGGCCGGAGCGTCGGCTTCAGCCTCACCCTTCTTCGCAGCCTTCTTGGCCTTGGGCTTCTCGTCATGGTCGTGACCACAGTTCGGACCATGAACATGGGGCTTGATGTCGCCGTCTTCGGCTTCGATAGCCGCTTCCAGCTCTTCCTTGGTCACGGCGCGATCGGTGACTTCCGCCTTTTCGAACAGGAAGTCGACGACCTTGTCCTCATAGAGAGGCGCGCGCAGCTGGGCCGCGGCCATCGGGTCCTGACGCACATATTGCACGAAGCGCTCGCGGTCCTGCGGGCCGTATTGCTGCGCGGCCTGCATGATCAGGCGGTTCATTTCCTGGTCGTTGACGATCACGCCATTGGCCTGGCCGATTTCCGAGAGGAGCAGGCCCAGGCGGACGCGACGCACGGCGATCGCGCGATAATCTTCCTTCTCGGCTTCCATTTCGGCGATCGCGGCGGCCGGATCTTCCTCATGGGTCGCTTCATGCTGAAGCTGCTGCCAGATCTGCTCGAACTCGGCTTCCACCATGCTGGGCGGCACGTCGAAATCATGAGCAGCAGCGAGCTGGTCGAGCAGCTTGCGCTTCATATGGGTGCGGGTCAGGCCGTTATGTTCCTGTTCGATCTGCCCCTTGAGCAGTTCCTTGAGCTTGTCGAGGCCTTCCAGGCCCAGCGACTTGGCGAACTCGTCGTCCAGCTTGGGCTTGTCGCCGTTCAGGATCGACTGGACCGTGATGTCGAAGGTCGCGGCCTTGCCAGCCAGATGCTCTGCGCCATAATCTTCCGGGAAGGTGACCTCGATGGTCTTTTCCTCGCCCTTCTTGACGCCGGTCAACTGCTCTTCGAAGCCGGGAATGAACTGGCCCGCGCCGATCTTGAGATTGACGCCCTCGGCGGAACCGCCTTCGAAAGGTTCGCCATCGACCTTGCCGACGAAATCGATCTTGAGCGTATCGCCGTCCTTCGCCTTGTGGCTGGCGGCATGTTCTTCGAGCGCGCCCTGCTGGGTGGCTATGCGGCCGGCAGCCTCATCGACCTGCGCGTCGGCGACTTCGACGGTCAGACGCTCCAGCTTCAAGCCCTCGATGCTGGGCGCTGCGATGTCGGGCAGCACTTCCAGCGCGACCTTGATTTCGGCATCCTTGCCGAATTCGAATCCTTCGTCGAGTTCGACCGACGGCTGCATGGCAGGACGCAGCTTCTGATCGGCGATCAGCTTCTGGATGCTTTCCTGGATCGAATTGTTGAGGGCGTCACGCTGCAGCGATTCACCATGCATCTTCTTGACGAGGTTCGCGGGCACCTTGCCGGCGCGGAAGCCGGGCATCCGCACCTGCGGTGCGATCGCCTTCACTTCCTTGTCGACACGGGCGTCGATATCCTTCGACGTGATGGTTACGGTGTAGGCGCGCTTAAGGCCCTCGTTCAACGTCTCGACAGTCTGCATCTCTTCTCTCAAACGCTTTCTTCAGCTGAATTTCGGTGGCGCTGCCACGGTCGGCATCCTGGTGCGGGCGAAGGGACTCGAACCCCCACATCTTGCGATACCAGAACCTAAATCTGGCGCGTCTACCAGTTTCGCCACGCCCGCATCGGTCGCCGGTCGGCGCGGCATAGAGAAAAGCGTGAGAAGAGGCAAGGGATAGTGGAGCGCCTCTGCGGAACCGCTTATGCTGCCCGAACGTAGGGCTCATGCGTTACACAGGAGAGACAATGATGGCCACCCGCCCCGATACCGGACCCGATGGGGTTCCGCCGCCCGACACAATCCAGCCGCAGTCGCCCGACGAGATGCCCCCGCCCCATGCGCCCGATGAAACGCCGATGACCGAGCCTGACGAAATCACGCCGGTCGGCCCCGATTATGACCAACCTGACAGCGCGCCGATGGAATTGCCCCCGCCGCCCGACTGAGCGGTCACCGCATCGCAAGCAAAAGATTGCGCGATATACGTGTGCGCTCACGGCAACATATCCACAATTAAATTGCCATGGCGGGAACTTTTTTGGTCGATCGTCTTGATTATGACGTTCCTGCGTCTGGACAGCTCCCTGCATCCATGATTGAAATATGACATAGAAAAGAAAAGCGGAGAGGCCCGGCTGAAAAAAAACAGGGGGTCGTCGTGCAACGGGTTCGCGCTAAACTGGAATGGTTCAAGACCGTCATCCTCCCGCAGGAAGCCGCTTTGCGTGGACGCCTGCGCCGGATATTGCCATCCACCCATGAGCTGGAGGATATGGTCGCAGAGGTGATGACCCGCGCCTATGCTACGGAAAATTGGGAAAATGTGACGACGGGCCGCGCCTATCTGTTCACCATCGCCCGCAACCTCGTCATCGACACCGCCCGCCGCAACAAGGTGGTCAGCTTCGAAACCATCGCCGACCTGGAATTGCTGGGCGGCGAGAATAATATCGAGGCGCAACTTCACGCCCGCGAAGCGCTGCGCCAAGTCGAGGCCATTGTCGAGTCGTTGCCTGCCCAATGCCGCCGCGTATTCATTCTTCGCCGCATTCACGAAAAATCGATGCTGGAAATAGCGGACGAGATGTCTCTGTCCGTTTCTACTGTTGAAAAACATCTGGCCAAAGCCATCGCGATAGTTATGCGGGCCTGGGCGGAACGTGAGGAAACGGACTTCGAGCGTGCAGGCGTCGGAACCAGGTTCGAGCAACGGCGGCAGGGACGCGATGGAGGCGCAAGCCGCGCGCCTGCTGGCCAAGCTTAACAACGCCCCCACATCGGAGGACGAAGCGGAGATTTGCGCCTGGATCGAAAGCGATCCGCGCCATGCCGTAGCCTTTGCCCGCGCCGAAGCCGCGTGGGAGGCTGCCGAGCGGTTGAAGAGCGCCGCCGCCGACATCAGCCTGCCGCCGCTCGCCGAAATTGTCAGCGAAGAGCAGCAGCGTCGCCTGTCGCGCAACATCATGATCGCCGCCGCCGTCGCAGTCCTCTTTTTCCTGGTCGCCGCGATAGTCACAGTCCGTACTTTCAGCGGCATCGACCGCTATCAGACCGGTATAGGCGAATATCGCGACATCGCGCTGGACGACGGGTCCACTCTTCATCTGAACAGCGACAGCGAAGCGGAGGTCCGCTTCACATCGAATGGCCGCAAAGTGCGCATCATCAAGGGCGAAGCGTCCTTCGACATTGCCCATGACCGCAAGCGCCCGTTCGATGTCGAAGCCCGGTCCGCGCTGATCCGTGCGGTCGGCACCGCCTTCAACGTGCGGATGCGCCCGTCCCTTGTCGAACTGACGGTGACGCAGGGCATAGTGACCGTCCATTCGGGCGGCGGCGCGGCGCAGAAGGTCGCGGCCGGCAGCGGCGCGGTGATCCAGCCGCGCACCGTCGCGCTGACCCGGCTAGGCCCCAAGCTGATCGACCAGCGCACCGCCTGGCGCGAACAGATGGTCGAACTGGACGGCGAAACGATCGAGCAGGCGGCGGGCGAGTTCAACCGCTATCGCGCCGCGCCGATCCTGATCGGCGATACCCGCGTGTCGTCGCTGCGCATCGGCGGCCGGTTCCGCACCAGCGACAGCCGGGAGTTTCTCTCGGCGCTGCAACTGAGCCTGCCGATCCGTGCGGTGCATGGCGAGGACGGATCGGTGATGCTGCTCTATCGCGACGAAGACCCGGCGCCAGCGGACAATAGCGCGGCGCTGTAGGCCTTACATCGCGTTGTCGGCGGCGTTCAGGGCGTCTTCGAATGTATCGGGGAGCGGCGGCTGGACCGGACGGTCGCAGCCTTCTTCCTTCATATGGGCGCGCAGCGCGTCCATCCGGCCGAGGTTCCAGCGCGCCAGCGGCACGCCCAAGGGCCGAAATTCGGCGCGGTCGAACAGTTGGACGACATAGGCCTCGCACAGCGCATCGACCTGCTCCAGCGTAAGCATCCCCAGGTTCATCACCATCGGCTTGCCCGGCACGCCGTTGCGCCCCCGCACCAGATCCGTGACGTAAAGGCCGCCGCGCGGATCGACCAGAACGACATCGGCCTCGCTCGAATCGATCAGCCGGTGGCTGGCCGCGTAGGGTTCGACGAAGACATGGGTGCGCCACACCAGA
Organism: Sphingobium cupriresistens; assembly: GCF_004152865.1. GTDB lineage: Bacteria > Pseudomonadota > Alphaproteobacteria > Sphingomonadales > Sphingomonadaceae > Sphingobium > Sphingobium cupriresistens. Next base: position 32,471 of record NZ_SEOO01000008.1, read on the forward strand.
AAACTGCTGGCGAGGCCGGTGATGACCAGACCGATCAGCAGCGGCCGTAACGCCCCCTGCGGCCGGAAGCGCGCCCAACCAAGGCCCGCGAGCAGGCAGAAGGGGCCGATGAAGCCATGGGCGTAGCGGAATCCCCAGCCATAGCCTTGCGCCAGCGCGAGCAGGCTGCCGGCGAGGCAGCCCAGCGCCAGCGGCAGCGCGATTTCCTGCCCGCGGATCATCGTGCGCCAGCGCATGGCGGCGATGCCGAGCATGGCCAGGGGGACCATCAATATGTTGTTCCAGGCGACATAGCGCGTGAGATTCACCAGTGGCTGCCAGCGATCGCCCAGCCGCTGGAACAGGCTGCCGACCTTGTCCGCGACCCCGGCGGAGGGGCGGACGTCGGCGGGGGCGCCCAAAGCGTGCATCAGGAAGCCGGGCCAGAGTTTAGCCCAGATGATGACGATCGCCGCCAATGTCAGCGCATGGAAAGCCGCGACGGTCCAGCGCCGCGCCAGCAGCATCCACAGGATGAAGGGGGCGATGAAGATGGGCGGGAAATGCCATTGGTGCAGCCCGGCGGCGATCAGAGCGACGAGGCCTGCGGCGACATGACCGACCACCCCGCCGCGCAGCACCAACGCCAGCCAGACCATGTTGAGCGCGAAATGGCCGGTCATGGCATAGGGGGTCATCGCCGTGACCCAGAGTTGGCTGGACGAGAAGCCGAGCAGCACCGTTACCCAGACCGCATCCGGGCGATCGGGCATCAGGTGCAGCGCCACCCGCCATAGCGCGAACAGGCCCGCCATCAGAAGCGCGGGACCAGCCAGGTTGGGATCGCCCAATTGCCAGAACAGCGCCTGGATCGCACTGTTCACCGGCAGATAGGCCGCCGTCCAATAATCCGCCGCGCCGAAAGGGGAGAAAAATTCGGGCATGATCGCCCGGCGATAGGGTTCCCACTCGACCGGGATGGGGCGCGCGAACAGTCCTTCGCGCATGTAGGCGGCGGCGAAGCGGGCGACTTCTTCGTCCCGGCTGATCGCGTAATCCTGAAACAGCGCATAATGGCCGGCCCACGCCGCCATGCCGAGCAGGACGATCAGCGGCACGACGATCCGGGCGGTGGGCCGGGGAAGCGCGATCCCCTTCCCCTCCGCCCAAGGCGCGGCCAGCGCCAGCAGCAGCAGAGATCCGAGCAGCGCGGGGAAATCCTGATCCAGCAGCAGGATCACCGCCAGGCTGACCCCCTGCCGATAGGTGACGTGCCACAGGAAGGTCGCGCCCAGCCACAGCGCCAGCCCGATCGCGCCCGCCAGAAACAGGCGGCGCGCGCTGACGATGCGGCTCCCCTGCCCCATGGTCAGGCCTGAACCAGGGTCCGGTTGACGAAAATGCCGTCCATTTCGACCAGTTGCGGAAAATGGCCCTTATTATTGGCGAAGAAGGCGGAAGGGACGAAACCGCGCGACTCCAGCCAGTCGATCATCGCGCGATAGCCGACGCCGCCTTCATAAATGGGTCGGACGCCCAGTTCGGTCTGGATGCCCAGCATGGTGGTCAGGACATCGCCCGCGCCTTCGCAGACGGAGAGGTCATGGCCCTGCGTATCCATTTTCAGGAAGGGACGCGCAAAGCCATGCTGCGCGGCCAGTTCGGGCAGCAGCGTATCGAGGCGACGGCATCGCATCTCCACCGTCTTCGTCACCTTGTTGCGGTCGGCGAAGATCGCGTCCTGCGCGTCCGAGGGTTTTTTGAGCGAGCTGAACTGGTCTGCGGCCATGATGTTGAAACTGGCCGTCCCGTCGAAGTCCGACAGGGCCATGTTGAAAACATGCCAGTTGCGATCGGATGCCGCCTGCTTATGCAGATCGGCGAAAACGTCCGGGTTGGGTTCGAAGGAAAGGATCAGCCCCTGATAGCCGGCGTCCTTGCGCGCCGTCGTCGCATATTGGCCGCGATTGGCGCCGACGTCGAAGAGGCAATCGACGGCGAAAGCCGACAGGAAGCGCTTCAAGGCCTGGATTTCGGGATATTGATGGACGCGCCCGGCTACGGCCAGGCGCAGGGCCAGGGCGCGATCGCTCAATTCACGCAGATAGCGGTTCATGCGCGCGCGGCCAACACGGTGCGATAGATGCCGATCGTCGCCACGGCCATATCCTTCCAGCTTCCCATTGCATTCCCGTAATCGCGCGCGCGTGCGCCATGGCCTTGCCTGATGGCCGCGCTTTCGATCAGCGGCAAGAGGGCTTGGGCCAATGCAGGCGCATTTCCCGCGCGGGCGCGGACGGCGACATCGTCGGGCAACTGGCCGAACATGCCCGCGTCCGACGTCACCATCGCCTTGCCATGGTGGAGCGCGGAGAGGAAAGCGCCGCTCGAATCGATATGGCGATAGGGCAAGGCGATCATGTCGGCGCGGACCATGTGGGCGTCGAGCCGGGATTCGGTGAGGAAGCCGAAATCGGTGACGAGGCGGTCGGCGAACCCGGCCTGGGTTACGGCGTCCAGGAAAGGGGCGACGTCCATGAAGGGCTTGCCCGCCAGCACCAATTCGAACACATGCGCGGCGCGCCAAAGCTGGAGGCAGGCGTCGATCAGGATATCGACCCCTTTGTATGGGCGGATCGTGCCGAAGAAGAGCAGGCGCGGGACCGTGGGCGCGGAGATGGCGGCGAGATCAGCCGGGGTTGCGGGGGCAAGGCGCATCGGCGGGTGCGGGGTCACATGGATGCGGGCGGGGTCGATGCCCTGCCCTAACAGCGCGGCGCGGGTCGTGTCGCCATGGACGATCAGAGCATCGAACAGGTCGAGCAGCGCGCGGTAGCCGCGCCCCTGCAGGCCGGCATCGGCATGGTAGGCGTCGGCATTGTGCACGGTGTGAACCAGTGCGGTGCGGCCCTTCAGCCGTTTGAGCATCAAGGCGTCGGCGGGAGCGAGCGGGAGCCACTGGGCGTGGACGACGGGGGCGTTGGTGAGCGCGCTCATGTCGCCCAGTGCGCAAGCAAGGCCATATTCCACCGCCTTGGCGACGCGGAAGGCGCGGCCTTCGCCCAGCCGCGCGCGCAGGGCTTCGCTGCGGGGAAAGAAATGCGGCTTGTACAGATAGCCCTGCGGCATGATCGCGTCGGTGGGACGCATCGGGCGGCCGAGCAGGGTGACGTCGGCACCCTCGCCCGCCAGTGCGGCGCACAGGCTGTCGTCATAGCGCCCGGTGAAGAGCGAGGGATCGAGCATCGCGACCTTCATGCCCGCGCCAGCCTGCGCAGCGAGACGAGGTGCAGCGCGGCGACGATCAGCAGGGTGAGCGCGTAGAGGCCGAGAAAGGCGAGATCGAAGCGGCCGGGCCAGAGCAGCAAGGCGAGCGGCGCGCTGGCCAGCGATCCGGCGAGGAAAGGGAGCGAGCGGGCGAGCAGTTCGCCGAAGCGACCAAGCGCCGCCTGCACATAGACAGAGACGCAGAGCAGGGTCAGCGCGAACAGCGCCAGGATGATGAAGGTGATATCCGCCCGGTCGATGGTGGCGCGGCCGTCGAACAGGATCGTGAACAACCGGTCGCCCGCCAGCAGCAGCACGGCGGACAGGCCGACCGCGAAGATCATCGCCGCGCCGAGCGCGCGGCCCAGCAACTGGCGCAGACGGACCCGGTCGCCGGCATGATAGGCGCGGGTGATGCGCGGCAGGGCGGCCTCCACCGTGGCGCGGACCAACATGGACAGCGACCTGGACACCTTGAAGAAGAAGTCGAAGATGAGCATCGGCCTTGGGTCGCTGGTCGCCAGTGCAATGGTGAAATAGGGCGCGTTATAGGCGACGATATCGGAGACGGTGAAGGCCGCCGATGCGCCGATGTCGCGCAGATAATGCGCGCGGACATGGCCCCCGCCGACGCGGAAGGCGAGCCAATGGCTGCGCTTCATGTCCAGGCGGCGATGGACATGGCTGATCGCATAGGCGATCACCACGATGCTGACGGCCAGTTGCAACGCCACGGACAGGCGCGGGTCCATGCCCGCCAGCATCGCCAGCAACAGCCCGATCGTCACCACACGCCGCGCGCAATCCAGCCCTTCCCACAGGAAATTGCCATCGACCCCCGCCAGCGCCCGCTTGGCGAGCAGGGCCGGGAGGTTGAGGCAGGCGGAGAGGAAGAAGAGCAGGAAGAGCAAAGGCAGGCCGGTTGAGAGCCAGCCCAAAGCCAGCGCGACGATCAGGATCAGGCTGCCGCCCACCACCAGCAGGCCGAGGAAGAGGAAGAGGACGCCCATTTCCTCCAACCGGAAGCCGCCATCATCGTCATCGCCCGTGCCGCTGCTGAGCCAATGGCGACGCAGCCGGGCATAGATGATGCTGGTGAGGCCAAATTCCGCCGAAATGGTGAAGTTACCGAAGGCGACGAGCAGCAGGAACGCCTGAAACTCGGCGATCGGCAGGACGCGCACGAAGACGAAGGTCACGGCGAAGCCCCAGATCAGCACCAGCCCGACATTGGCGAGCTTCACCAGCGCCAGGAAGCGGGCGGACCCTTCCAGCCGCGCGAGGCGGCTCACCGCGCGGGTTCTCCGCCCGGCTTGCGCGCGCGGAACAAACGGTCGTCCAAGCCGTGGAAATGGCGCGTGTCCGTGTCGATCGCTGCGGCGTCGATTTCCTCCAGATCGAAGCCGGCAGCGCGGATTCGATCAGCGAAATCGGGGCCATACTGGCGGACATGATCCCATTGGCCAAAGCGGCGTTCGCGTTCGCGCGGTGGGATGTCGAAGCTGCCATCCTCGGTAGGCCTGTCCCATAATGGCACGATCAGCCAGGCTTCGCCGCCGGGCTTCAACGCATGGTAGATGTTGCGCAGCACGGCCATGTCGTCCGGCACATGCTCCATCACATGGCTGGCGTAGAAGAGGTCGTAGCGATCGCGCTCGGAGAAGTCCATCAGATCGACGCGGCGCATATCGGCAACGGCGTAACGCGATGGGTCGAGATCGGCGGGGGTGTAGTCGGCGGCTGAAGAGAAACGACGCACCAGACTGCGCTCATTGGGGGCCATATGCAGGATGGCGCCGTCCGTGGGCACATCGAGCGTGCCTTGCTGGACCAACCAATTCATGAGACGCTCGCGCGGAGATGCGCCGCAGGCGGGGCAGCCCCATTCCGCGTTATCACCATAGCGGAAGAAGCCGACCACGGCAGAGCCGCAGGCCGGGCAGCTGCGCGTCGCGCGCGCGCCGAGGGCCTTGCGCAGCGTCAACGCCGCCTTGGTCAGATGCTTGCCGGCGGCCTTGGCCACCCGCTGGACAGTAATCACCGATCGCTCCGCGCCATCATGGGGAAAGGCCGCGCTATACTATAAGCGCCGGGCAATGCGAGGGGGTTTCGGGGTTCGTCCCGATCAGGCCAGCAGTTCGCGCACCAGATCGGGCACCAATGCGCTGGCCGGCCCCAGTCGGGTTTCGTGGAAATAGATACTGCCCGCCGACGGATCGAGATTGAGTTCCAGCGTGCGCGCGCCGACATGGCGGGCAGTCTGGACGAAGCCCGCTGCCGGATAGACCGCGCCCGACGTGCCCATCGACACGAACAGATCCGCGTCGCGCACGGCGGCGTCGATCCGATCCATTTCGTATGGCATTTCGCCGAAAAAGACGATGTCGGGGCGGAGTGCGGGTTTGCGGCACCCGTCGCAGGGCGCGCCGGGCGGCAAGGCTGCGGCCCAGGGAACCGCCTTGCCGCAGGCCGCGCAAAGCGCCGATTTGAGTTCTCCGTGCATGTGGATGAGGCGCGTCGCCCCTGCCCGTTCGTGCAGGTCATCGACATTCTGGGTGACGATCAGCAGGTCGCCCGGCCACTGTGCGTCGAGCGCGGCCAGCGCCTGATGCGCGGCATTGGGCTGGACCTCCGCCAGCGTGGCGCGGCGCTCATCGTAGAAGCGATGTACGAGCGCTTCGTCGCGGGCCAGCGCCTCTGGCGTGCAGACGTCCTCGACGCGATGGCCTTCCCACAGGCCATCGGGACCGCGGAAGGTGGCGAGACCGCTTTCGGCGGAAATACCCGCGCCAGTGAGGATGACGATGTTGTGGATGTCGGGGTTCATGGCTGAACTTCTAGAGACGTCATGCGTCCGCGCCAAGGCGGAGGGATGACAAAGTCGCGCTGCTCTGGCATCGGCGGAGCGAGTACAGATAATGAAACGGACCATCATGACGACGATCGGCATTTTCGGGGCGGCGGGCCGCATGGGCCGGGCGATTGCGCAGGCGGCGGTGGATGCAGGCCTGGGCATTGCGGGCGGCACCGATCGTGATCCGGCCGGCGAGATCGCGCCGGGCATCGCCATGACCGCCGATCCGCTGGCGCTGGCGCAAGCGAGCGAAGTGCTGATCGATTTTTCGGCGCCCGGCGCGCTGGGCGCACAGCTGGACGCCTGCATCGCCGCGCGCAAGCCGGTGCTGATCGGCACCACCGGACTGGAGGCGGTGCATCATGCGCTGATCGACGAAGCTGCCGTCCATATTGCGGTGTTGCAGACGGGCAATACGTCGCTGGGCGTCAACCTGCTCGCCGCGCTGGTCGAGCAGGCGGCAGCGGGTTTGGGCGACGATTGGGACATCGAGATCGTCGAGATGCATCATCGGCACAAGGTCGATGCGCCGTCCGGCACGGCGCTGCTGCTGGGCGAGGCGGCGGCGCGGGGGCGCGGGATCGCGTTGGCGCAGCATAGCGAGCGTGGGCGCGACGGCATTACCGGCGCGCGGGCGAAGGGCGCGATCGGCTTTGCCGCGCTGCGCGGCGGATCAGTCGCGGGGGATCATCAGGTGATCTTCGCGGCCGAAGGCGAGCGGATCGAGATCGGTCATCGCGCGGAAAACCGCACCATCTTTGCACGCGGCGCGGTGAAGGCGGCGCGCTGGCTGGTAGGGCAACCGGCCGGGCGTTATGACATGAAAGGCGTGCTGGGGCTGTAGATGAAGAAGGCCGATATATTCGACTTTTTCAGCCGCCTGGCCGAAGCCAATCCCGCGCCGGTGACCGAGCTGGAATATGGCAATCCCTATCAGTTGCTGGTCGCGGTGACGCTGTCGGCGCAGGCGACCGATGTCGGGGTGAACAAGGCGACCCGCGCGCTGTTCCGCGAGGTCGAGACGCCGCAGCAGATGGTCGACCTGGGCGAAGAGGGATTGAAGGCGCATATCAAGACCATCGGCCTGTTCAATACCAAGGCGAAAAATGTCATCGGCCTGTCGGAGATATTGGTGCGCGATTTCGGCGGCGAGGTACCGGAGGATCGCGACACGCTGACCACCCTGCCCGGCGTCGGGCGCAAGACCGCCAATGTGGTGGTCAACACCGCCTTTGGGCAGGAGACGTTCGCGGTCGACACCCATATTTTCCGCGTCGGCAATCGCACCGGGTTGGCGCCGGGCAAGACGGTGCTGGCGGTCGAACAGCAACTGGACAAGAAAGTGCCCGGCCCGTTCCGCCGCGATGCGCATCACTGGCTGATCCTGCATGGCCGTTATGTGTGCAAGGCGCGCAAACCCGAATGTTGGCGCTGCATCGTCGCCGATCTGTGCCGGTTCAAGCCCAAGACGCATGCGCCCAAGATAGCGACTGCGAAGGCCGCTTAGGCACGCATCCATTCGCTCCCTGTTCAGCCATGGCTCGCTAGGAGCATGACGGAAAGGCGTGCGCCGTGCCGTCGATTCGGCATGATATGAGGAGAGAAGCCATGTCCATCTTTGCCCCTGCCCGGCTCGCACTGAGCCTGGCGCTTAGCTGCGCCGCCCTGCCCGCCATCGCCAAGGACAAGCCCGATCCCTATATGGCCAAGGGAGAGCCGGTCAACTGCGTCCAGATTCAGTCGATCCGGTCGACCGATGTGCGTGACGACCGCACCATCGATTTCATCATGAACGGCAACAAGGTCTATCGGAACATCCTCCCCAATAGCTGCCCCAGCCTGGGCTTCGAGAAGCGGTTCCTTTATAAGACGAGCCTGTCGCAGCTTTGTTCGGTCGATATCATAACCGTGCTGTGGAATGGCGGCCCCGGATTGCAGCAGGGCGCGAGTTGCGGCCTGGGCAAGTTCCAGCCGATGGAGAAGGCCTCGAAATAAGATGGATTGGCGATTGTAAGGCGATTTTCGAGTCATCAGATGATTCCATCTGATTAGAAATCGCTTCAGGGTGATTTTGACGCTGGCGCAGCGCGGTGGACTTTGCTACCCGCCCCTCCTGACCAGCGTCTTGCACCCATAGCTCAGCTGGATAGAGCGTTGCCCTCCGAAGGCAAAGGCCAGTGGTTCGAATCCACTTGGGTGCACCATTATTCCTGATTTTCGATAGTCTTACGCTCGAAATCGAGTAGCCAGCGCTTGGTTTCCATGCCGCCGGCAAAGCCGGTCAGCGCGCCATTCGCGCCGACGACGCGGTGGCAGGGAGCGATGATTGAGATTGGATTGCGGCCATTGGCCGCGCCGACGGCGCGCGATGCCGTGGGGCGGCCGACGGCGCGGGCGATGTCGCCATAGCTGCGCGTCTCGCCGAATGGGATATCGCGTAGCGCCGCCCAAATGGTCTGCTGAAAGGGCGTGCCGCGAAAGTCCAGCGGCACCGTGAACGCCCGAAGCCGGCCTGCAAAATAGTCCGCCAGTTGCGCCGCTGCCGTCTTCAGTATCGGATGATCGCTGCGTTCCGCGCGCGCGCCCAGGCGGACGCGGGCGGGGTCGTCATCCTCCCACAGAATCGCCACGAGGCCGGTATCGCTCGCGACAAGCGTCAGTGGGCCGACCGGCGAGGGGAAAATGCTATGGGCCAGGATCATCTATCGTCTCCGCTATGCACCGAGGCCCATAGCGGAGATCGATCGGCGATTCTTCCCGCAGCTTGCGGCCAAAGCCTATTTCAGGCCGCCGCCCATGGCGCGATAGAGTTCGACCATGTTGCTGGCGCGGGTCAGGCGCGTGCTGAGCAGGCTCTGTTCCGCGCTGTAGAGCGAGCGTTGCGAATCCAGTGTCGTCAGGAAACTGTCGACCCCATAGCGGAAGCGCGCCTCGGACAAAGTGTAGGCGACCTTGGCCGAATCGCGCAGGGAGGTCTGCGCTTCCAACTGGTCGTTCATTGTGCCGCGCCGCGCGAGCGCGTCGGCGACTTCGCGGAAGCCGGTCTGCACGCTCTTTTCATAAGTAGCCAGCATCGCGTCATAAGTCGCCTTGGCGTAGCGCAGATTATTCTTGTTCCGACCAAAATCGAAGATCGGCAGGGTTGCGCTGGGCGCGACCGACCATGTGTCGCTGCCCGACGCGAACAGGCCTGAAAGGCCCAGACTGACCGTACCGAGCGCCGCCGTCAACGAGATGTTGGGGAAGAAGGCCGCGCGCGCCGCGCCGATATTGGCGTTGGCGCCACGTAACTGATGTTCCGCCGAAGCAATATCGGGACGGCGCAACAGCACGTCGGACGCGATGTTCGCCGGCAGATTTTCCAACGTCGCGCCTGCCTGTGGCAAGACGTCGGGCAGGTCCGCGGCCGGGACAGTCGTACCGGCGAGCAGGTTGAGCGCATTTTGATCCTGCGCCACCAGCGTCGTCGCCTGAGCGATGTCCGAGCGGGCCTGATCGTAGCTGGTCTGCGCCTGACGCACTTCCAGATCCGATGCAATGCCCTTGGCGAAGCGCGCCTTGTTCAATTCCAGCGTCTTGCCGAACGCCTGTTCCAGATCGCGGGCGATGCGCAATCTTTCCTGATCCGCCGCCATGGCGAGCCAGGCATTTGCGGTTTCCGCGATCAGCGCGGTTTGCGCCGCGTTGCGGTTCTCGACACTGGCGAAATATTGCTCCTGCGCTGCCTCGGTAAGGTTACGCACGCGGCCGAACAGGTCGATTTCCCACGCAGAAATGCCCAGTTGCGCCTGATAGACGTCAGTGTTCAACCGCTGGCTCTGACCGAACTGGACCAGCGGCTGTTCCGAATAGGTCGCCGTACCGGTTCCCGCCACGGTGGGCAGCAGGTCCGCCCGCTGCACCTTATATTGCGCCCGCGCCTGTTCGACATTGGCGACCGCCAAGCGAAGGTCGCGGTTGTTTGCGAGCGCGGTTTCGATCACCCGCGCCAACCGGGCGTCGGTGAAGAAATCGCGCCAGCCGGTGTCTGCCGTCACGGCCGCGCCCTGCCCCCCTTCGATAGCATAGGCTGGCCCCTGCGGCGAGGTTGCAGGCACCGGCAGGTCCGGCCGCACATATTTGGGCGCCATGTCGCAAGCGGCCAGCGCCAGCGAGAGAGTGAGGGCGCCCAGCGCTGTTACATTGCGCATGGTCTTCAAGCCTCCTGCGGGGCGTCGGGTGTCGCCCGGTCGCCGTCCGCCTCATGATTATGATGTTCGCGGAACAGCCGCTTCACGACGGTGAAGAAAACGGGGACGAAGAATATCGCCAGCACGGTGGCCGACAACATACCGCCGACCACGGCCCAGCCGATCGCATTTTGACCGCCCGCACCCGCGCCCTTCGACATCGCCAAAGGCAACACGCCGAAGATGAAGGCGAAACTGGTCATCAGGATCGGCCGCAAACGCAGCTTGCCCGCTTCCAGCGCCGCTTTTGCCGGCGGCATCCCCTCGCGCATTTTCTCCTCGGCGAACTCCACGATCAGGATCGCGTTTTTCGCCGACACGCCGATGGTCGTGATAAGGCCGACCTGCAGATAGATGTCGTTATCCAGCCCCGCAAACGTGGCCGCAATCACAGCGCCCAGCACGCCCAACGGCACCACCAGCATGACCGCGATCGGCACCGACCAGCTTTCATAGAGCGCCGCGAGGCAGAGGAAGACGATCAGCATGGAGAGCGCATAGACATAAGGCGCCTGACCGCCGGAGGTGCGCTCCTCATAGGAAATGCCGTTCCAGCTGTAACCGACGCCGGCCGGCAGCTTTGCAGCGAATTCCTCCATCGCCTGCATGGCTTCGCCGCTCGAAACGCCGGGCGCTGGCGCGCCCTGGATATTCATCGACGGCACCCCGTTGAAACGCTCCAGACGAGCCGGACCCTGCACCCATTCCGTCGTGGCGAAGGCCGATAGCGGCGCCATCGTGCCGCTGCTACTGCGGACATGGAAAGCATTGATCGCATCGGGCGAGGTGCGGAAGGGCGCGTCGGCCTGTACGAAAACGCGCTTTACGCGATCACGGTCGATAAAGTCGTTGACGTAGGAACCGCCCAGATTGGTGCTTATCGCGTCGTTGACGTCGGCCTGCGCAATCCCCAGCGCGCCCGCCGCCGCCTGATCGACGTTCAGCTTGAGCTGCGGCGTATCTTCCAAGCCGTTGGGTCGAACCTGGGCCAGACGCTTGTCGCCCTTCGCCATGCCAAGCAACTGGTTACGCGCGGCAAGCATTTTTTCATGACCAAGATTGCCTTGATCGAGCAATTGGAAGTCAAAGCCCGATGCGTTGCCCAGTTCCTGCACAGCCGGCGGAACGAAGGCGAATGCCATGCCGGACGAGAGCTTCTGAAACGCCTTATTTGCGCGCAGCGCGATCGCGGGCACCTGATTATCCGCGCCCTTGCGATCCGCCCAGTCCTTCATACGGGCGAACACGATGCCCACATTCTGCCCCTGCCCCACAAAGCCGAAGCCGCCGATGGTGAAGACTGCGGAGACGTTTTTCTTTTCGTCCACCAGATAATGATCGCGCATACGGGCCAGCGCACGCTCGGTTTCCTCCAGCGTGGTGCCAGCCGGCAAAGAAATCTGGTTGATGATGATGCCCTGGTCTTCTTCCGGCAGGAAGCCACTTGGCAGGCGCAGGAAGATGAAGGCCATGCCAACCACGATGAGGCCATAGGCCAGCATCGTGCGACCCCAGCGACGCTCCACTTTCTCCACGCCCTGGCCGTAACGGACCACGCCCTTGTCGAAGGTCCGGTTGAACCAGTCGAAGAAGCGACCGAAGATCGAGCCGATTGGTCCGTTCCAGCTATGGCCATGCGAAGCGGGCTTCAGGATGGTGGCGCACAGCGCCGGCGTCAGGATCAACGCGACCATGACCGACAGGATCATCGAAGAGACGATCGTGATCGAAAATTGCCGGAAGATCACGCCTGTGGAGCCGCCGAAGAAGGCCATGGGCAGGAATACCGCCGATAGGACGAGACCGATGCCGATCAGCGCGCCGCTGATTTCGTCCATCGATTTTTTGGCCGCCTCCTTGGGACTGAGGCCCTCATCCTGGATCAGGCGTTCGACATTTTCCACCACGACGATCGCGTCATCGACCAGCAAGCCGATCGCCAGCACCATGCCGAACAGGGTCAGCGTGTTGATGGTGAAACCCGCAGCGCTGAGGATCGCCAATGCGCCCAGCAGCACCACCGGCACGGCGATGGTGGGGATCAGCGTCGCACGCCAGTTCTGAAGAAACAGAAACATGACGACGAACACCAGCAGGACGGCTTCGAAGAGGGTATGGATGACCTGTTCGACCGACAGTTTGACGAAGGTCGAGTTGTCGACCGGGAAGTCATATTTCACCCAGCTGGGGAAATTCTTCGACAACTGGTCGACGCGATTCTTGACCGCCTCCACCGTGTCGAGCGCGTTCGCGCCGGGCGCCAGCTTGACGCCAAAGCCCGATGCCGGGTGGCCGTTGAACTTCACGCCGAAGCCGTAATTTTCCGCGCCCAATTCGATACGGGCGACGTCGGACATCAATACGACCGAACCGTCACTGTTGCTGCGCAGGCGGATGTCGCCGAACTCCTCAGGCGTGCGCAGGCGCGACTGGGCCGTGACGGTGGCATTGAGCGCCTGCCCAACCGGCGAGGGCGATCCGCCGATCTGGCCAGCGGAAACCTGCGCATTCTGCGCGATAATCGCCGATTTGACGTCGCCGGTAGTGACGCCCAGATTGGCCATCTTATATGGGTCGAGCCAAATCCGCATCGCATATTGCGATCCGAACAGCTGGGTGTCGCCCACCCCGGTGACGCGGCTGATCGGGTCTTGCAGGCTGGATGCGATAAAGTCGGCAGCATCTTCCTGATCATGGATGCCATCGTCCGAATAGGCCGCCATGATGAGCAGGAAGCTGGAGGTGGATTTGCCCACACGCAAGCCCTGCTGCTGCACTTCCTGCGGCAGCAAAGGCGTCGCCTGCGACAGCTTATTCTGCACCTGGACCTGCGCGATGTCGGGGTCGGTGCCCTGTTCGAAGGTCAGGGTGATGTTGAGATTGCCCGAACCATCGCTGGTCGAGGAGAAGTAGCGCAAATTGTCGATGCCCTTGAGCTGTTGCTCGATGATCTGCGTCGTTGTGCTTTCCAGCGTCTGTGCGTTGGCGCCGGGATAGCTGGTCTGGATCGTAACCGCAGGCGGCGCGATCTCCGGGAACTGCGCGACCGGCAGCGAACGGATCGCCAGCAGGCCCGCAAGCATGATGACGATGGCGATGACCCATGCGAAGATGGGTCGGTCGATAAAATAGCGGGCCATGGCTTAGCGCGCCCCGCCTTGGCCGGATGACGCGGCATTTTTCGCGCCGCCCTGAGCAGCCGTCACCTGCTGCGGCGCGCCGGGCCTGACGACCGTGCCGGGACGCAGGTTCACCAGCCCTTCAACGATCAGCCTGTCGCCGGGCTTGAGTCCGTCGGTGACGATCCACTTATCGCCCACGGCGCGGTCGACCGTGACCTGGCGCACGTCGACCTTATTGTCCTTGCCCACGACCATGGCGGTCGCACGGCCGCGCGGATCGCGACTGATGCCCTGCTGCGGCGCCAGAATCGCCTGGGTCCGCCGCCCCTCGACCAGCTTGGCGCGGACATACATGCCAGGCAGCAAGAGGCCATCGGGGTTGGGGAAGGTGGCGCGCAATGTCACCGCGCCCGACGAGGGATCAACGGTGACTTCGGAAAATTGCAGGCGACCTTCGATCGGATAGGCGCTGCCATTGGGCAACAGCAATTGGATTCGCGCGCCGTCGGCTTCGCTGACGCCGCCATTCTTCATCGCCTGCTTGAGATCGATGATCTGCGCGGCCGACTGCGAGACATCGACATAGACGCTATCCGTGCGCTGAATCGTCGCGAGCGCATCCGCCTGGCCTGCCTGCACGAGCGCGCCGGGGGTGAAGAGAGAACGGCTGATGCGGCCGGAAATCGGCGCCCGGATGCGCGTAAAATTCTGATTCACCTGCGCCGCCTGGACCGCGCCACGCTGCGCCGCAACATCGGCGCGCGCCTGCTGGGCCGCCGCGTCGGCGTCGTCATATTCCTGTCGGCTGACGGCGTTGATGCCGACCAGATCCTTGTAGCGCTGGGCCTGTAGACCAGTCGACCGGATCGCGGCGTTGGCGCGCGCGAGCGAGCCTTGCGCCTGGGCCAAGGCGGCGCGGTACGGCGCATCGTCAATTTCGTAAAGAAGCTGGCCAGCGCGGACGTTGCTCCCCTCCTGAAACAGGCGCCGACGGATTACGCCACTGATCTGAGGCCGCACCTCGGCGGTCTCAAACGCTACGATTCTGCCGGGCAACTCATTCACCAGCGGCGCTGATTCGACCTTGAGCGTGACCACGCCGACGGCGGGCGGCGGCGGCGCAGGTGGCGGGCTTTCGCCGCATGCGCTCAACGCCAGTGCCGACGCGCATGCCAGCAGCCCGATGATTGTCCCCTGTTGCATCGCTTGAATATCCGTCTGTGAATTAGGGATCGAAGATGTGGAATGAATGTTCATTCCGCTTGCCCGGCAGGTACGATCATGGCAATGCGATTTCAAGAGGCAAAAAACGCCAAAGGGGTGGACATGAGTGCAGTGCAGCAAGAAAAAAACGGTCGCGTTCGCATTTTGGCGGCTGCACGGACATTATTCGACAACCATGGATTTCATCAGACCGCGATGGCCGAACTGGCGGTCACCGCTCAAGTTTCCGTCGGACAGATATATCGCCTATTTAGAAGCAAGGAAGATATTATCGAAGCGCTTGTCCTCGACGATGCCGATCAATGGTGCGCCGAAATGGAAGACGTCCAGGCGCGGCTGGATTCGGGCGAATTGACGGTGGAAGCGACGTTCAAACAATTATTTATACATACGATAGACGAGAAGGACGAAGCGCTGTCCTTCGACATATTGGCCGAAAGTTTCCGCAATCCCGCTGTTGCCGACACGATCGGCGCCATGTGCCAGCGGTTCCGCACCTATATCCGCTATTTCGCCTGCGCAGCCAATGACAAATTGTCCGGCGAAGCGCTGGATGCGGCGGAGGAAATGATCCTCGCCTGCCTGTTCGGCCTGGGTCACCGCAGCATCTCGCGGCCCCGACTGCCCGCAAGCAGCGCCGCCCACTGGACGGCGCAGATGATCGTCACCGCGTTGCGCAAGGTGTGACGGTTCAGTCAATTCGTCGATAGAGGTCAACGGTTTCCTGCGCACAACGGTCCCAACTATAGCCCCGCGCGACGACCAGACCAGCCTGCTGCGCCTGCATCCGCCATTGTCCATCGGTCAAAGCCTGCTCCAAATGGCGGGCGAAGCCGTCCACATCCTCCGGGCGCACGAGCATGGCCGCCCCGCCCGTCACTTCGGGCAGGCAGGAGGCGTCGGCGACGACGGCGGGAATGCCGCTCGCCATCGCCTCCACCGGCGGCAGGCCGAAGCCTTCATAGACCGACGGATAAACAAACAGCGCCGCGCCGGCATAGAGGAGCGGCAGGTCTTCTTCGGGCACAAAACCGAGGTAACGCACCCAGCCCTGACGCGCGCCCTTGTCCATGAGGTCGCGAACGGAATCGCTGAGCCAGCCCGCACCGCCTGTGACCATCAATGGCCAGCGCGCCCGGATGGTGGGCGGGAGCGCCTGCCAGGCGCGCAGCAATTCGGTGATCCGCTTGCGTGGCTCCACGGTCGATACGCATAGAGCATAGCCTTGATAGGCCAAGCCATAACGCGACAGCGTGGACCCGACCTGATCGGCATCTCGCGGATGGAAAGCGGTGCTTGCGGCCAGCGGGACTGCGGTTACGCGGGAAAGGTCGAGCGAGAGGAAGTCCGCGACTTCGGCCCGCGTCGTTTCGCTATCCGTGATGAAATGCGCGGCGCGCTCCACCGACAGGCGGAAATAGCGCTCAAACTGGCGAAGCCGCTCTTCGGGATGGGTTTCGGGATAGCGGAATACCGACAGGTCGTGAATGGTGATGACACCACCCTCACCCGCCGGGGGCAGAAAATAATTGGGGCCATGAAACAGATGCGAGCGCATAACGCTGGCGTTTTGCAGGTCGCGCGCCCAGCCGGTACGCTTCCTGATCCAGCGATGCACCTTGTTGCGTCGCTTGCGCGGCACCGGTTCAACCAGAAGGCTGGCAGGGTCTTCAATCCATTCGCCGTTCCGATAGAAACGCAGGCTGCTCATGTCGGGCGCCTGGCCGATCCTCTGCGCCAATTCCCAGCTATAGCGACCGATGCCCGACAACCGTGGCTCCAGCGCTTCGATCGACAGGATGACGCGCAGGGTCATGCGATGCCGCTCTGCGCTGCAGCGAAACAGATAGGCGCAATTTCAGTCGAGGCGGCAGGGATCATCGGTTCAGCATTCCTGGCAGAACAAGACAGAACCGCCTTGTAACAACGCGGTAGCGGGATGGATGACTGATATGCAAGCGTAAATCCGGTTGTCGCCCCGCCGCGCCGGTCCCACGCTCCGCCGCATGGAGGCGTGGCTCGCGCTGCGTCGCGGCAACTTCTCGATGCGCGGGTGATTTCCCCTTCGAACCATATGAGAAGGCATTACATGAAGATGACGTCCGTTTTTGATCGCGCCTATTTCGCAGAGCGATTGGAAAGGAACCGCCAATTGGCGGCCCAATCGCATAATCCGGTCATTCGCGAACTGCATCTGGAATATGTCCGCCTGTACGAGCAGATGATGGAGCAGCCCCAGTCCGCCTGACAAGAGCGGCGCGATCAGCGCGCCGCCACACCTTCGGGCAGGACGACCGTCGACCAGCTTTTCCCCGGCACCAGATATTTCGCCGCGAGCGCCTGCAACTGCGCCGGCGTGACGGTAAGCAAATCCGACGACATGGTCTTCATCGCTTCCACATAGCGGGCATCATGGGTCGCGCCCTCCATCTGGTTCATCCAGAAGGCGTTGCCGGTGCTGGCGCGCATCAGCAATTGCCGCATCGGGGCGACCGCGCGTTGCAGTTCGTCGGCGCTGACGGGGGTCTTGGCCAGATCGGCCGCCGTTTCCTTCACCACGCTGTAGAAATAGGCGATCTTGTCCGGCCGCACCTGGCTGGTCACCAAGATATAGCCGCCGCTTTCGTAGGAGAAAGGCCAGTTATTCTGGACGCTTGGCGAGTAAGCCGCGCCCTCCGTCGAGCGCAGCTTGTCGAACAGTCGGTCGTTGAAGATTTGGGTCAATATCTCCAGCTGGCGCGCTTCTTTTTGCAGTTCGAAGCCGCCGGCCGTCGGCCAGGCCATAACCGCCGCCGCCTGTTCCTTGTCGCCCCTGTGCCTCAGAACGACCGGGGTTTCGACATGCGCCGGGAAGCGCATCGCCCGGTTGATCGCGGGGACAGGCACGTCCGGCCGGGCAGGCAGCGCGCCGAAGGTCGCCGCGACCGCCTGGACCGCCTCGTCCGGCTTCACCTGGCCGAAAATCTGCACCTCGATCGGACCGGAGGCGAGGATCGGTTCCCAGGTCTCGCGGAAAGCCTGCGGCGTGAGCGCTTCGATCTCCGCGCGCGATGGCGTGCGGAAGCGCACGTCCTTATCATGCAACAGCCAGTTGAGATCGCGTCCCAGCACCGAATCCGGCGCGCGCGACATCGCGTCATAGGCGACAATCGCGCCGGTCTTTACCCGCGCCAGCGGCGCCGGGTCCCAACCCGGCTCGGCCAACTTGGTCGCGAAGAGGCGCAGTTGATCGCGATAGTCGGCGGGCCGGGTCACCACCTGCATTTCGAACGCATCGTCATCGGTCGAGAAATCCATGCCCATGCGGCGGCCGTTGGTCAGGTCGTCCAGTTCGCGTTGGCCAAGCTTGCCGATGCCGCTGGCGACCAGCGCATAGTCGGCGGCCCAGCTTGCGACCGGCTTGGTCGGCGAGAAAGCCTGCTGCCCATGGCCGAAGCGGACGTTGATCCGCACCTTTTCGGTTTCCGCGTCATTGGCGAAGAGGGTCAACTTGACGCCGTTGGAAAAGGCGACGCTTTCCATGCCCTGGAGGCCGACCGGCGTGCGCGACACCACCTTTCCGGGCGGTCCGAGCTTGGGCAGGTCGTCCATCGTCACCGCCTTGTCGGCGAGACGGGCGTTGGTGGCCGCCTTCACCGGCGCGGCGACTGCGGCGGCCAGTTTCGCGTCGAGGCCGGGTTGGATCTTGCCCGTCACCATCAGCGCGCGGAATACCCCGGCGGAGAAGAGGCGGCGGGTAGAATCGAGGATTTTTTCCGGCGTCATAGCAGGCTTCCCCGCGCGGAAAATGTCGACGGCGGCCTGTGGGCTAACGGTGGTTTCGCGGATGTCGACGGCGCTGACGAGATCGCTGGCCTGCTTCGCGCCCGGCTCCGTATCGGCATTTTCGACCTGGATATTGAGCGCGGTATCCATCTGCGCATATTCCCGCTCGATCTCCGCCACGCTGGGCGGCGTGGCCTTCGCATCCTCCACCACGGCGCGCACATCGACCAACGCCTTTTCCCAATTCTCGCCGGTCGGGATGATGGTCATGAACGTGCCGTCGACAGAGCGGCTGACATCCTGCTGCTCGACGCCCGCTTGCAGGAAGCTGCCGCCCGCGCGCGCCGCCTGCTCCAGCCGACGGCTGATGATTTGCAGCGCCAGCATGTCGGTCAGCTTGTCCTGATTGTAAACAATAGTGTCGGCATGAGGCGTCCAGGGGCGCAGCCAGGCCAGCGTCAGGCCGAGCGGTACGCCCGGTTCCACCACCACGCGGGTTGCGGGCCGATTGGCGTCCGGCGCACCGAAATCGGGCAGCGGCGCACCCTTTCCGGGCACCGTCCAACTGGCGAAATTATCCTTGATAAGCTGTTCGGCCTGCGCAGGATCGATGTCGCCCGCGATCGCGATGACGGCGTTTTCAGGGCGATACCAGCGCTGGTGGAAGGCCTCCACCTTGGCGGCGTTCGCGTCGGTCAGCGTCGCCACTGTGCCGATCGGCGCATGGTCGGCGAGCGGCTGGCCGGCGAAGAAATGCAGTCGACTGGCGTCGGACATGCGCATCTGAGGCCCGTCGCTTTCGCGCCGTTCGGCGAGCACGACGGCGCGTTCGGCATCGACCGCATTG
The DNA here is from genome assembly GCF_004152865.1 of Sphingobium cupriresistens. Lineage (GTDB taxonomy): Bacteria > Pseudomonadota > Alphaproteobacteria > Sphingomonadales > Sphingomonadaceae > Sphingobium > Sphingobium cupriresistens. The sequence goes on from NZ_SEOO01000008.1 coordinate 51,758, forward strand.
TCCACGATATTGGGATCGGTCATCATGCCCGCGAGGATTTTCATGCTCTCGGTCAGGCTGGCCGGCGTCGCCTGCGGCAGGTCGAGCGCATAGGTGGTGCCGGTCGGCGTCGTCTGCGCATTGCTGTCGCTGCCGAAGGTGACGCCGAGACGCTGCCAGATACGTTTGGATTCACCGTCGGGCACATGGCGCGATCCGCGCATCGAGAGATGTTCAATGAAATGGGCGTAGCCCAGTTCGCCGGGCCGCTCCATCAGTGAGCCGGCGTCGATTCGCAAGCGGACGGACACCTGCCCCGGCGGCACGCCATTGCGCCGGATGGCATAGCGCAGGCCGTTCGGCAGCGTGCCGAAACGCCATGCCGGATCGATGGGCACATCGCTATTTTCATAGAGCCATGGCCGCACCTGCGGCTGCCCGCTGGCCGGCCCCTGTGTGGCGGAGGCGGAGGCCGTGCCGGTCTGGGCCGACGATGGCGATCCTGACAGAAGCAGGGCGAGGACGGAGAGCGAAGCGGCCGAACGGCGGGGGGAAAAGCGCATAAGCATGGGAGCCTAACGGCATTTTCCTGAATGACCACTGACAATGCGGTCATGATCGGGAGCTAGTTGTTTAGTCGCGATATACGCACCGTTCGCTTCGAGCGGGTCAAGAAGCGTTTCTCGACCCGCTCGAAACGAATGGCGTCTAATATTTAGCGCGGGGCGCCGGTGCGCTGGACGGCACCCTTATGTGCGCCGACGCCGCCACCGCTGCGGCGGCGGTTAAACGGGCGCTTGGCGGGCGCGTCGCCTTCGGCACGATGCGCGCGATCGGGCGCGCCGCGCTGCTGACGCTGGCCGTCCTGATATTTCCGCTGGCCATCGGCTCGGCGCGCCTGCTGCTGCGGGGTCTGACTTGGCCCCTTCTTGGGCGCCGCCGGCTTTGGCAGGTTGCGCACTGCCTCCATGAAATTCTCCGGCAGCGGCGTGATTTGCAACTTGACTCGCGTCGCCTTCTCGATCGCCTTCAAATAGGGACGCTCGTCATCCGCCACGAAGCTGATCGCGATGCCGTCGGCCCCTGCGCGCGCCGTGCGGCCAATGCGGTGGACATATTGTTCGGCGACATTGGGGATTTCGAAGTTGATAACATGGCTGACGCCCGACACGTCGATCCCGCGCGCGGCGATATCGGTCGCGACCAGCAGCTTCACCTTGCCCTGGCGGAAGGCCTGGAGCGCGGTGGTGCGCTGGCCCTGGCTCTTGTTGCCGTGAATGGCGAAGGCGTCGATGCCGGCGCCTTCCAGGAAACGCACGACGCGATCGGCGCCATGTTTGGTGCGGGTGAAGATCAGCGCGCGGTCGATATCTTCGCTCTTGAGCACCAGATGGAGGAGCGCCTGCTTCTCACCCTGGTTCACGAAATACATCTGCTGATCGACGCGCTCTGCTGTCGTCGATTGCGGCGCGACGCTGACCTTGACCGGATTGTTGAGGAACTGCGCGGCGAGCGCCTCGATCTCCTTGGGCATGGTGGCCGAGAAGAAGAGGTTCTGGCGGTCGGCGGGCAGCATCTTGGCGACGCGCTTCAAGGGGTGGATGAAGCCCATGTCCATCATCTGATCGGCTTCGTCGAGAACGAAGATTTCCGTGTCCTTGATGGTGAAGGCGCGCTGATCGATCAGGTCGAGCAGGCGGCCGGGGGTCGCGACGACGACATCGACGCCGACGCTGAGCGCACGGATCTGCTTGCCGATCGGCACGCCGCCAAAGACGGTTTCGACCGACAGCTTGAGGAAACGGCCATAATCGCGGAAGCTCTGCGCGATCTGCGCGGCCAGTTCGCGGGTCGGCGCCAGCACGAGCATCCGGCAGCCCTTGACCGGCGTCGGCCTGGGGTTGCGGGCGAAATAGTCGAGACTGGGCAGCGCGAACGCCGCGGTCTTGCCGGTGCCGGTCTGGGCGATGCCGCACAGATCCTTGCCTTCCAGCAGGACGGGGATCGCCTTTTGCTGGATCGGGGTCGGGGTGACGTAGTTTTTGGAGGCGAGCGCCTTCATGATGGGCTCGGCGAGACCAAGGTCGTTGAATTGCATTGGGAAAACTCACAAGTCGGCCATGCGCCAACTTGCTCTGCGGACGCAGGAAGGGCGCGAGGCGGGTTACGAAACGACCCGCGTGAAAAGGGAAGCCTCAAGCTTGGCGCAGACTCTCATTGGCCGGTCCGTGGTCCTCACCTGACCATAAAGGTCAATTGGGATAGCGGACGATCACGCTGCCAATCGCTAGGGGGCCGAAACGACCCGTCTGCTGCGCTGCAACGCATATGGCGAAGTTGCAGGTAAATAGCAAGTGGCCGCGGAATGGACCGCGGCCGCTGCTTTTCAGGCGAGGGAACGGGCGTCAGAGCGCCACTTGGGCATGTTTGCCCTTCATTTCTTCGCGCACGTCGCCGCCGAACAGCATCTTGAAGACGCCCTTGATCGACATGTCCGAACGCCAGATTTCAGCGTTCCCCAGATCGAAGCGCAGCATCAGCAGACTGGGATCGTTGCGACCGCCCGGATACCAGGCCTCGACCTCTTTCGACCAATAGCGGTCGATGATGACCGGATCAGTTTCGGGCGAGAGCGTCCCTTCGATACAGGCGAAGAGATTATGATCCTTCGCCGCATATTGCGCCATCGCCGCGCCACCGGGGGCAAGCCGGTTGTCGCGCGAGGTGTAGAACCAGAAGCAATGATTGGCGTCCGGATCAAGTTGCGCCGTCATCGGCAGGCTATGTTCGCCGCTGTTCTGAAGGCCGAGCATCACAAACGGACTGCTCGACAGTTCCGCCCAGAAACGCTCCCGAATATCGTTGTTGTCGCTCATCATGCTGTCTCCTTGTTGGGTCGCCTGTTTCAATCGCCGGGATGCGGCGAAGTTCCCGAAGCGCTTGATCTTGGCCGCGGCAATCGCCACATGAGGGCGATGCTGATCGAGACAGAACTCACGCCCAACCCGGCGACCATCAAATTCCTGCCCGGACGCGAAGTCATGGGTGCCGGTACGCGCGATTTTGCGACCCCGGAGGAAGCCGAAGCATCGCCGCTGGCCGATGCGCTGTTTCGCCTGGGTGATGTGACCGGCGTGTTCTTTGGCGGGCATTTCATTTCGGTGACGATCGCGCCGGGATCGGAATGGTCTGATGTGAAACCCGATGTGCTGGCGACGCTGTTGGAACATTTTTCCGCCAATATGCCACTCTTCACGCCTGGCTCCGCGGCCGGGATCAGCGTCCCTTCCGACGAGGACAGTTTCGCCGACGCGCCGGAAGATGCCGAGATTGTGGAGCAGATTCGCGAATTGATCGACACGCGGGTGCGGCCGGCCGTGGCCAATGACGGCGGCGACATCATCTATCGCGGGTTCGACAAGGGCACCGTGTACCTCAAGATGCAGGGCGCCTGTTCGGGTTGCCCCTCCTCGACCGCGACGCTCAAGAACGGCATCGAACAGTTGCTGAAACATTATGTGCCCGAAGTGACCGAGGTCCGCGCGGTCTGAAGCCTGCCTGCGACATTTGGCAAATCCCCAAGGATCGACTAACCGCAAGACGACTCCGCAAAGCATCGATGCTTGGAGCGGATGTTTGAGGGGGTTTGTTTGCGTCTTCTGGTGATCGACACCGCCACCCAGGCCCTGTCCGTCGCGCTATTGGAGGACGGGGCGCCGATCGGTCGGTTCCACGAAGTCGTCGGACGCGGTCATGCCGAAGCGCTCTTGCCCGCGATCGCCGCATTGCCCGATGGGGGACGCGCCGACGCGATTGTCGTGGATGTGGGACCGGGCAGCTTCACCGGGGTGCGGATCGGCATTGCCGCCGCCCGTGCGCTGGCCCTGGCCTGGAATATCCCGCTGCATGGCTATAGCGCGCCGTCGCTGATCGCGGCGAAGGCGGCGCAGAATCATGATGGCGGCCCGGTCGCCATCACTATAACCGGGGGGCATGGCGAACTGTTCTGGCAATGCTTCACCGCCGACGGAATGACCGCAACAACCGCGATCGCCTCCACGCCGATTGCGGAACTGGCCCAATTGCTGGACGCGCCGATCCTCTATGGCGCCGGCGCCGAAGCGCTGGTGACCGCGCGCGGCAGCGGCGCGGCGATCACTCTCTATCCCGACGCGACCGACTATCCGCTGATCGCCGGGCTTGCGGCGCTGCCTCCCAGCCCGATCTATGGCCGTGGCGCGGACGCGATGACCATGGCGGAGCGCGCCGCATCATGATCCCCGACCTGCATATGAGCGTCTATGACGAAGGCGAACGTAATGCGCTGGGCGATGCGATGGACGTCATGGCCCGCGCGTTCGATCCCGTGTTCGGCGAGGCCTGGACGTTGCCCCAACTGGCCGGGGTAATGATGATGCCTGGCACCTGGCTGACGATCGCCCGTCTGGATGCCGCGCCGCTGGGCTTCGCGCTGGTGCGGTCGGTGCTGGACGAGTGCGAATTATTGTTGCTGGCGGTCGACCCGATCTGGCGCGGGCGGGGCATTGGCGAGACATTGTTGCGCCACAGCCTGCGCACCGCGCGGCAGCGGGGCATCACTTCTATGAACCTGGAAGTGCGCTCCACGAATAAGGCGATCAAACTATACGAGAAAACCGGGTTCGAATATGTACATCGGCGCCCCGGTTACTATCGCGGTAATGATGGTCAACTTCATGATGCGCTAAGCTTTCGCATCGACATGCTGGCATGACCCAATAGGGTCTTGCGAAATCGTCCGGCAAGGTCTAGCGACCATATACCGCTCCTGAAACGAAATCCTTGGGCGGGTCGCACAACAATATAGCCTTGTAGGAAACAGGAAAATGGAAATCGAATCGGCCCAGAGCGAGTTGCTCATTACTTTGACTTCGGACATTGTGGCTGCCCATGTTTCGAACAACAGCGTCGCCGTCTCTGACGTGTCTACGCTGATCCAGAATGTTCATGCTGCGCTGTCGGGCCTGAGCCAGCCTGCGCCCACGCCTGAAGTCAAGCCGGAGCCGGCCGTTTCGGTCCGTTCGTCGATCAAGCCGGACTATATTATCTGTCTGGAAGACGGCAAGAAGCTGAAGATGCTCAAGCGCCACCTGATGACCCATTATCAGATGACGCCGGACGACTATCGCGCCAAGTGGGGCCTGCCCGCCGATTATCCGATGGTCGCCCCCAATTATGCCGAACAGCGCCGCAATCTTGCGAAGAAGATCGGCCTGGGCACCAAGCGCCGCCGGACGACCGCCGCGCGCGGCAAGTAATTCGTCTGGCTGATCCGTCAGCCTTATCGAAAAGCCGTCGAGGAAAGGGGCGCGTCGCCGACGCGCCCCTTTCCTGCATATGGAAAAGTCGCTAGGCTTGACCCAACCTGTCGTACCAAGCCATCAAGCCATTAAGCGAGCCTGCATGAACCGCAAAATCGATGTCGAAGCCCTGTGCCATGAAAAGGGACTGCGGATCACCGAACAGCGCCGGGTTATCGCCCAGGTGCTGAGCGATGCCACCGACCATCCCGATGTCGAGGAACTGCACCGCCGTTCCGCGGCGATCGATCCGGGCATCTCCATCGCCACGGTATACCGCACCGTTCGCCTGTTCGAAGAAGCCGGCATCCTGGACCGACATGATTTCGGCGATGGCCGCGCCCGGTACGAAGCCGCGCCGGAATCGCATCACGATCATCTGATCGACGTCGAGACGGGCAATGTCATCGAATTCGTCGATCCGGAACTGGAGCAGTTGCAGAAGCTGATCGCCGAGAAGCTGGGTTTCCGTCTGGTCGACCATCGCATGGAACTATACGGCGTCGCCCTCGACCGGAAGAACTGACCGGTTGAGCGGACTGCGCCAGACGATCCGCATAGTGGCATTGATCGCCAGCCTGCTCGCCTGCCTGATCCCGCATCTGCTCTGGCGCCTGGCGCGCCGCCCTTCGCCGTGGCCGCGCCGCTTCCTGGCGATGGCCGCGCGATCGGTCGGCGCGCGCGTGTGGAAGGACGGGAACCCCCATGACGGCGACATCTTCCTGCTCGCCAATCATGTCAGTTGGCTCGACATATTGGCGCTGGCCGGCGCGACCGGCGCAGCCTTCGTCGCGCATGACGGTATCGCCCGCTGGCCGGTGATCGGCTGGCTGGCGGCGCAGAACAACACGCTGTTCGTCGCGCGCGAGCGGCGCGGCGCGCTGTCGGGCCAGATCGATGCGTTGCGCACAGCGATGCTGGGGCATCAGCCTGTGGCGCTCTTTCCCGAAGGCACGACGAGCGACGGCAGCGGCCTGCTGCCGTTCAAGCCGGCCTTGCTGGCCGTGTTGCTGCCCCCCCCGCGCGCAGTGATGATCCAGCCGGTGCACATCGATTATGGCGCGGCGACGGCGGAGATCGCCTGGCATGGCGAAGAACCGGCCGGGACAAATGCCATGCGCATATTGGGACGCAAGGGGACGCTGCCAGTCACGCTGCGCTTCCTGGAGCCTTTCGATCCCGCCGGATGCGCAGACCGGAAGGTCATCGCGGCAATGGCGCGCGAGCGGATCGCGCGCAGTATCGTCCAAAATGCGCGAGCGCATCAGCGCCCTTCCGCTTCGCCCCTGCCCCCTGTATAGCGGTTATGATGAATCGTAACGACGCCCCTCCAAAACTCGCCAAGACCGTTCCAGCGACTTTCCACGTCAAATCCTTCGGCTGCCAGATGAACGTCTATGATGGCGAGCGCATGGCCGAAATGCTGGGTACCCGCGGCATGACCGCCGCGGCGGAGGGGGCGGACGCCGATCTGGTCATCCTCAACACCTGCCACATCCGCGAAAAGGCGGTGGACAAGGTCTATTCCGATATCGGCCGCATGGTGCGTGAGGATGGCAGCCGCCCGATGATCGCCGTCGCCGGTTGCGTTGCGCAAGCCGAGGGTGGGGAAATCCAGCGCCGCGCGCGCACCGTCGACATCGTCGTCGGCCCGCAAGCCTATCACCGCCTGCCCGACCTGATCGACAAGGTCGGTCGCGGCGAGGCGGCGGTCGATACCGACATGCCGCTGGCGTCCAAATTCGGCGCCCTGCCCGCCCGCACCAAACAGGTCCGGCCGACCGCGTTCCTGACGATCATGGAAGGGTGCGACAAATTCTGCACCTATTGCGTCGTGCCCTATACCCGCGGCGCGGAAATCAGCCGGTCCTGGGATGCCATCTTGGACGAGGCCAAGGCGCTGGTCGATGGCGGCGTGCGCGAAATCACGCTGCTGGGCCAGAATGTGAACGCCTGGACCGGGGAGGACGACAAGGGGCGGATGCAGGGCATGGATGGGCTGGTCCGCGCGCTGGCGACGATTGGCGACCTGAAACGTATCCGTTACACCACCAGCCATCCCAACGACATGAGCGACGGCCTGATCGCCGCGCATGGCGAGGTGGAAAAGCTGATGCCCTTCCTCCATCTGCCGGTGCAGTCGGGCAATGACCATATCCTCAAGGCAATGAACCGCAGCCATAGCGTAGACAGCTATTTGCGCATCATCGATCGCGTGCGGGCGGTGCGGCCCGACATCGCCGTGTCGGGCGACTTCATCGTCGGTTTCCCCGGTGAAACCGACGCCGAGTTCGAGGACACGCTCAGGATCGTGGATCAAGTGCGCTACGCCCAATGCTACAGCTTCAAATATAGCCCGCGGCCCGGCACGCCCGCCGCCGACATGGATCATCAGATATCCGCGGCGGTGATGGACGAGCGGCTCGCGCGGTTGCAGGCGGTGATCAACCGGCATCAGGTGGATTTCAACACCGCCACGGTCGGTCGCAGCACCGAGATTTTGTTGGAGCGCAAGGGTCGCAACCCCGGCCAGTTGATCGGCAAAACGCCCTGGCTCCAGTCCGTCCATGTCACCGTGCCCGACCTTTCCATCGGCGACATGGTCGACGTCGACATCATCAGCGCCGGCCCGAATAGTCTGGCCGGCGAACCCAGCAGGAGGCAGGCCGCTTGAACCAAAAAACCGTCGTTCCGGCATATGCAGGAACCCCTCTCCGCCCGTGTCCACCCGGATCGAACGGCGGAAGATGGATACTCGCGTTAGCGAGCATGACGGATGGGAAAAGGGGCTGACCATGGGTAAGAAACCGAACCAACATCATCGCGAGCCCATCGCCGAAAAAGCGCGGCTGGAAGTCACTTTCGAAAAGCCGCATCTGCTCGGCACCTTGTTCGGTCAATATGACCGCAATCTGGTGGCGATCGAAAACCGGCTGGGCGTCTATATCGCCGCGCGCGGCAACAAGTTGCAGATCGAGGGCGAGGCCGAAGCCGCCGCCCGCGCCCGCGACGTGATGACGGGCCTCTACAATCGCATTGTCGCTGGTCAGGAAATCGACACAGGCGCGGTCGAAGCGGTGATCGCCATGTCGTCCGAACCCACGCTGGACGGCATCATCCGTACCGACGTCGCCGAACCGCCCAAGGTGATGATCCGCACGCGCAAGAAGACGATCGTGCCGCGCAGCGCGACGCAGGTCACCTATATGGAGGCGCTCAATCGCAACGACATCATCTTCGCGCTTGGCCCGGCAGGCACCGGCAAGACCTATCTGGCGGTGGCGCAGGCGGTCAGCCAGCTTATCACCGGCAGCGTCGATCGGCTGATTCTGTCGCGTCCCGCGGTGGAAGCGGGCGAGAAACTGGGCTTCCTGCCCGGCGACATGAAGGAGAAGGTCGATCCCTATCTCCGCCCGATCTATGACGCGCTACACGACACGCTGCCGGCCGAGCAGGTCGAACGGCGGATCGCGAGCGGTGAGATTGAGATCGCGCCGCTGGCCTTCATGCGCGGGCGGACGTTGGCCAACGCCTTCATCGTGCTGGACGAGGCGCAGAACACCACCATCGCCCAGATGAAGATGTTCCTGACCCGCTTTGGCGAGGGCAGCCGCATGGTGATCTGCGGCGATCCAAAGCAGGTCGACCTGCCGCAGCCGGGCACGTCGGGCCTGGCGGACGCGGTCGCGCGGTTGCAGGGCGTCGAGGGGATCGCCATGGTGCCGTTCGGCATTTCCGACGTCGTGCGGCATCCGGTGGTCGGCCGCATCGTAGAGGCCTATGAGGGGCCGGATGCGTAATAGAATAGAACCGTTCGCACTGAGCGAAGTCGAAGTGCGAACGGGGTCGAGGAATTGTTTGCATGATTGAAGTCGCCGTCCTGCATGAAGAGGGCTGGCCCGGTGTCGATTGGGACTATCTGGCCCAACGCGCCGTGGCCGCCGCCATCGCGCACAGCCCCTATGCCGCCTTCGCCAGCGACGAGGCGCTTTATGAAATCGCGGTTAAGCTGACCAGCGACGAAGAGGTGCATCAGCTCAACCGCGCCTATCGCGATAAGGACAAGCCGACCAATGTCCTGTCTTTTCCGATGGTGCAGGACGACCTGCTGGAGGTAACCGCCAATACCGACGATGGCGAAGTGCTGCTGGGCGATATCGTACTGGCCGAAGGGGTCTGCATCGCCGAAGCGTCGGAAAAAGGCATATCGGTGGCCGATCATGCCACGCATCTGATCGTCCATGGGACTTTTCATTTGCTTGGATATGACCATATGGACGACAATGAGGCCGAAGCAATGGAAGCGCTGGAGATTGCAGCGCTTGTCAGTATGGGCCTTGCCGATCCCTATGGGGACCGAACAACTGGGGAATAAAGACTATCATGGCAGACGGCAGTCCGAAGGACGGCACCGCTTCGAAAGAAGGGGACAGTAGCAACGAGGGCGGATTATGGAGCGGCATCAAGTCGCTCCTGTTCGGCGAGGGTGAGGAAACCAGTCTCCGCAAGGAGTTGGAAGAGGCGCTCGACGAATATGACGAGGACGAGCAGGACGAGAATAGCGCCGCGCCGGCCAAGGGCGACCTGTCGGCGATCGAGCGCCAGATGGTGCGCAACCTGCTCCATTTTTCCGAACATACTGTCGACGATGTCGCCGTGCCGCGCGCGGACATCGTGGCGATCGAGGAGAAAGCCAGCTTCGCCGAGCTTGCCGCGCTGTTTGCCGAGGCGGGACATAGCCGCGTGCCGGTCTATCGCGGGACGCTCGACACCATCGTCGGCATGATCCACATTCGCGACGCTTTCGCGATTCTGGCCGGCAAGTCGCCCGTCCCGCAGACGCTGGAACCGCTGATACGCCAGCCGCTCTATGTGCCGGAAAGCATGGGCGCGCTCGACCTGCTCGCCGAAATGCGCGCCAAGCGGACCCATCTCGCCATCGTGCTGGACGAATATTCGGGCACCGAAGGCCTGTTGACATTCGAGGATCTGGTCGAGGAAATCGTCGGCGACGTCGAGGACGAGCATGACGATGCGCCCGAAGCGATGCTTGTGCCGCTGGACGGCGGCCTGTGGGAAGCCGATGCGCGCGCCGAACTGGACGATGTCGCCGAGGAGATTGACGAGAGACTGGGCAACGTCGAGGAGGATGTCGATACGCTGGGTGGACTGGCCTTCGTCCTGGCCGGGCGCGTGCCGGAACCCGGCGAGATCATCGACCATGGGCCGAGCGGCTGGAAGCTGGAAATCGTCGCAAGCGACGGCCGCCGCGTGACCCGCTTGCGGCTGCATCCTCCAGTCGAGCGGGAAGAGGCGGAGGCGTAAAAGCCCTCCGCGTCACCATTATCTTGCCAGCAATAAAGGGTTACGGTCGCGAAATGTTAAGCTGCGCCGGATAGGGTGCGGCCATGCGGAATGATCGGAGCAGATTTGCCGGCGCGACCAATAGCGACATGCTGTTAGCGGCGCCATGGACGATGATCGAAACGCTGCTGCTTACTGCCGTGTGCGTCGGCACCTTTTTCTTCGCCATCATCACGCCGCCCTTCCAGGCGCCGGATGAAAACCAGCATTATATGAAGGCGCTGGCGCTGGCGCGGGGGCATGTGCTGACCGAACAGCGCGGCGAGGCGATCGGCGTAGCGTTGCCGCGGGCGGCGCTGGATATCCATGCCGTGGATTTTCCGACCGATGTGCCGCCAGCGCCGCGACGCTTCGACCGGGCGCAGATCGTCGCCAGCGCGGCCGCCGACGCCGGCCGTCCGGGCGCTGCCTTCGCCGACTTCCCGAATGTCGCCAGCTACGCGCCGAGCCTCTATGCGCCGGGCGCGGTGGGGCTGACGCTGGGGCGGGCGCTGGACCTGCCCTGGATCGGCGCCTTCTATGTCGGGCGGCTGGTCAATGCGCTGACCGGGCTGGCGCTGCTGATCGCGGCGCTGCGTCTGCTGCCCTTCGGCCGCAACGCCTTGCTTGCCACCGCCTTGCTGCCGACCTTCGCCTATCAGACCGGATCGCTGTCACCCGATGCGGTCATCAACGGTCTTGGCTTTCTGGGCCTGGCGCTGGCGCTGCGCACCGGGTTCATGGGCGGAGCGCATAGGCGATCGGCGGCTTTGCTGGTGACGGGGCCGCTGCTGGCGCTGTGCAAGGGTGTCTATCTGCCCATCATGGCGGCGGGGCTGCGTTGGCCGCAGGATCGCCGCGACCTGCGCGCCGGGCTAATTCTGGGGGCGATGGCACTGGGCGCGATCGTCTTTATCGGCTGGATGCACTATTCGGGCGGAAGCCAGGCGCTCTATCATATCCAGTCGCGCAAGACGGGCGAGACGATGATGACCGCGCCGTTGCGCGACCAGCTTGCCATCCTGCTGCATGACCCGGTCGGTTATGGGCGCATCCTCGTCAGCAGCGTGATTGAGCGCGCGCCGGTCTATGCGCTGCAAATCGTTGGGCGTTTCGGCTGGAACGCCATCCTTTTGCCGCTAGTCGCCTATCCGCTGGGGTTGCTGATGCTGGGCGCGGGCATCGCCAATGGCAACGGTGCGCGCTTCGGCATCGGCCAGCGACTCTGGTGGCTGGCGGTGGCCGCGGGCGTCGCGCTGCTGATCGAAACGGCCATGTATCTGACCGGGACGCCGCTGGGCGCCGACTATATCCAGGGGACGCAGGGGCGCTATTTCCTGCCGCTGCTGCCGCTGGTGCTGATCGCCCTGTCGCCCGATGGCGTCGCGCGCGGTGCGCAACGGATATTCGCCGTCACGGCGATCATGCTATTGCTGATCGCCGCGGCGACGGCCTTCGACAGTTTCTGGGTGCATGGCTTCATCACCAGCGACGGGATGCCGCCGCACAGCAGCATGGCCCGCGCCCTGCTGCTCCCCTCCCCGCGCTGGTAGCCAGACGCGACATAAAGCGAGCCAGCCCAGCCCTTCGATCCAGCCCGCGGTAACATCGCTGGGCCAATGGACGCCGAGCCAGACGCGGCTGACGCCGATCATCGCGATGATGGCAGCAGCGACGCCATAACCGGCGCGCGACCCCGCCAGCATCGCAATAGCGCCGAAGAACATCATGTTTCCTGCCGCATGGCCGCTGGGAAAACTATAGGTGTGGACGATGTCGAGATGGGGAAGCAGGTCGGGCCGCGGCGCGGCGAAAATCTGTTTCAGGCCAAGGTTGAGCAGCGTCCCGCCGGCGATCGTCAAGGCCAGCCATTGCGCCGCGCGCCACCGCCCAAACCATAACAATGGCAGCAGCGCCACAGCCAGCAACGCCATACGCCCTGCCGTTCCGCCGACCGCCGATGCCAGCCGCATGACCATGGTGACCGGGCCGCCTGTCGCCGTTTCCCGCGCCTGGCCGGCCGCGGTCATCAGCCCGACATTCACACCGTCGAGCCACCCTGCCCTTTGCGCCAGCGCGATCAGCAGCACGCAAAAAAGCGCGAGAGCTAAAGCCCCCGCGCCTTTCAGCATCGCTATGCGCCGATCAGATATGGAGCGCACGGCCATAAGCCGCCAGCACGCTTTCATGCATCGATTCCGAAATGGTCGGATGCGGGAACACGGTGTGCATCAGTTCCGCCTCGGTCGTCTCAAGGGTCTTGCCGATGGTATAGCCCTGGATCATCTCGGTAACTTCCGCGCCGATCATATGCGCGCCCAGCAATTCGCCGGTCTTGGCGTCGAATATGGTCTTGGTGAAGCCTTCCGCCTCGCCCAGCGCGATCGCCTTGCCATTGCCGATGAAGGGGAACATGCCGACCTTCACCTCGTAACCAGCTTCCTTCGCCTTGGCTTCGGTCAGGCCGACGCTGGCGATTTGAGGGTGGCAGTAGGTGCAGCCCGGAATGTTGCGCACGTCCATGGCATGGGGATGTTTGCCGGCGATGGCTTCGGCCACGATCACGCCTTCATGGCTGGCCTTGTGGGCCAGCCATGGCGGCGCGGTGACATCGCCGATCGCCCAAATGCCATCGACATTGGTCTTGCAGGTGGGGTCGGTGACGATATGGCCGCGCTCGGCCTTGATGCCCAATTCCTCCAGGCCGATATTCTCGGTGTTGGGGACGATGCCGACAGCAACGATGACATGGCTGTAATCGCCATGCACCACCTTGCCGTCCTTGCCCTTAATCGCGGCCTTCACGCCGTTCGCGCCGACTTCCAGCGTCTCGACGCCCGCGCCGGTCATGATGGTCATGCCCTGCTTCTTGAGCGCCTTTTCGAGAAAGGCGGAGACATCGGCATCCTCGACGGGAACGATCCGGTCCATCATTTCGACCACGGTCACGTCCGCGCCCATGTCGTTATAGAAGCTGGCAAATTCGATGCCGATCGCGCCCGAACCGATGACGAGCAGCTTGGCCGGCATTTCCGCCGGGGTCATGGCGTGGCGATAGGTCCACACACGCTTGCCGTCCGCCTTGGCGAAGGGCAGGTCGCGGGCGCGGGCGCCCGTGGCGACGATGATGTTCTTGGCGGTCAGTTCTTCGGTCTTGCCGTCCTTGCTGACGGACAGCTTGCCTTTGCCCAGCAGCTTGCCGTCGCCCATATGAACGGCGATCTTGTTCTTCTTCATCAGATGCGTGACGCCCTGATTAAGTTGCTTGGCGACGCCGCGCGAGCGCTTCACCACCGCTTCGATGTCGGCCGTGATATTGTCCGCCGCCAGGCCATAATCCTTGGCATGCTGCATATAATGAAAGATTTCGGCAGACCGCAGCAGCGCCTTGGTCGGGATGCAGCCCCAGTTGAGGCAAATGCCGCCCAGATTTTCGCGCTCGACGATCGCGGTCTTGAGCCCCAATTGGGCGCTGCGGATGGCGGCGACATAGCCGCCGGGGCCGGAGCCCAGAACGATGACATCGTAATTCTCAGCCATTGTCAGTCTCGCTTATTGTCTTGATAAAGTCACACGCCCGGCAGGGGCGGCACGGAACGGGGCTGGCGATCCTCACCGATCGCCACGAAGCTGAAGGTCGCGTGGGTCACGCGGTAGGACCGGTCGTCATGCCGGGCGCGCCGCCAGGCTTCGACATAGATTTTCATCGACGTACGCCCGACGGATTTGAGCGTGGCGAATACCGACACCTCATCCCCGACCACGACGGGACGCAGGAAGGTCATCCCTTCCACCGCGATCGTCACGGCGCGACCATGGCTGTGCCGGGCGGCGACGGAACCCGCCGCCGAATCCATCAGACTCATCAACCAGCCGCCGAAAATATCCCCATAGGGATTGGTATCGGTCGGCATGGCGATGACACGCACCGCCGGACTGATATCCGGCGGGGTTTCATCGACATAGGCCATCAGGCCAGCATACCGATCGGGTTTTCGACCAGTTCCTTGAAGGCCTTCATCAGGCGTGCGCCATCGGCGCCGTCGATCGCGCGATGGTCGAAGCTGCCGGTCGCCGACATGACGGTCGCAATCTGAAGCGAGTCATCGACGATATACGGACGCTTTTCACCCGCGCCGATCGCCATGATCATGGCCTGGGGCGGGTTAATGACGGCTTCGAACTGCTTGATGCCGAACATGCCCATGTTGGACAGCGACGCGGTGCCGCCCTGATATTCTTCGGGCTTCAGTTTGCCGTCCTTGGCGCGGCTGGCCAGATCCTTCATCGCGTTGGAAATGGCGGCGACGCCCTTGCCGCCCGCGTCCGTGATGATCGGGGTGATGAGGCCACCGGGGATCGACACGGCCACGCTAACGTCGGCACGTTTGAACTGGAGCATCTGGTCGCCGGCGAACTGCACGTTGCACTCAGGCACCTGCTCCAGCGCGACGCCCAGCGCCTTGATGAGCAGGTCGTTGACCGACAGCTTGACCTTGCGGCTTTCCAGACCGGCATTGAGTTCGCCGCGCAGTTTGAGCAGCTTGTCGAGCTGAATATCGACGGTCAGGTAGATGTGCGGCACCTGCTGCTTGGATTCGGTCAGGCGGCGCGCGATCGTCTTGCGCATACCGCTGAGCTTGACGACTTCGTGCGGAATGCCGAAATCCTGCGCGGCGGCAGCGACCGGGGCGGGCGCAGGAGCCGCGGCAGCAGGCGCGGGGGCAGCGCTCGGCGCGACTGCACCGGGCTGGGCACCTTCGATATCCGCCTTGACGATGCGGCCGTTAGTGCCCGATCCAGTGATGCTGGCCAGATCGATGCCCTTCTCTTCCGCCAGGCGGCGCGCCAACGGGCTGACCTTCACGCGGTCGTCCGATGCGACCGAAGGCTTGGCCGCCGCGGCCGCCGCCTTGGGCGCGGTATCCGCCTTGGGAGCCGATGCGGTGTCTGCCTTGGCGGGGACAGGGTCCGCCTTGGGCGCGGGAGCGGCGTCCGCCTTGGCGCCGCCAGCGGCGACGGTCGCGGCGTCTTCACCCTCTTCGGCGATGATGGCGATGACGGTGCCGACCTTCACGCCTTCGGCCCCTTCGGCGATCAGGATCTTGGCGATCACGCCTTCATCGACCGCTTCGAATTCCATCGTCGCCTTGTCGGTTTCGATCTCCGCCAGCAGATCGCCGGACGATACCGTGTCGCCCTCCTTGACCAGCCATTTGGCCAGCGTCCCTTCCTCCATGGTCGGGGACAATGCGGGCATCTGGATCGTCTTGCTCATGCTTTCGGGCCTCTTCTTGGCTTTACGGCTTTGGTCATTTTGATGCCCGTTTTCACCCATTCGCCGGATCGGTCAAGCGACGCCTTGTCAGAGGGGCTTTTATCCCCCACATTTCACCATTATGGTTAGTCGGGCGCTTTGACCGACTACTCACGCCATAAATTACATGCAGGGGCGATAAGAAGTGCGGACATATCTGGTTGTTGTGGACGAATCGCCTGAGGCGGAAACCGCCTTGCGCTTCGCCGCGCGGCGCGCAGCCAAGACCGGCGGCGCGGTCCGCATCCTGGCGTTAATCCCCCCGGCCGAGTTCGTGCAGTGGGGCGGCGTCCAAGCCACGATGGAAGACGAAGCGCTGCAACGCGCCGAGGCGCTGGTGACGAGCGCGGCCGGCACGCTGACCAATGAATCAGGCATCCGTCCCAGCATTACCGTGAGACAGGGTGAGGCGGTCGCTGTCGTGCGCGGCACGCTGGAGGAAATGGACGATGTCGCGGCGCTGGTGCTGGGCGCTGCCGCCAGCGGGAATCCTGGCAAGCTGGTGACGCATTTTGCAGGCGCGGATGCAGGCAAGCTGCCCTGCCCGCTCATGATCATTCCAGGCGGACTGGACAGCGAGGCGATCGACCGGCTGAGTTGATTTTCCGTCGACGTTTTACCGCTTATGCTTGCCGCGCTTTGCGCCCTGGTGGCGGATATTGATCGGGCGACCGCGGTGGGCGCCGGGCCGGGTGCGATCACGCTTCATCGGGCCGCTGCGGGGCGCGGGATTGTCGGGCAGTTCAAAGCGTAGCGAGCCGTTGATCGGATCGGCTTCCGCCAATCGCAGTTCCAGCCGCTGGCCGACCGTGTAGCGATCGCCGCTTTCGACGCCCTGCAAGGCCTTGCCCGCTTCGTCATAAAAGAAATGTTCGGCGCCCATGGTGGACACCGGCACCAGTCCGTCGCCGCCCAGCCCGTCGACCGTGGCGAAGAAGCCGAAATTCTGGACCCCGGTGATGCGCGCCTTGACGATTTCGCCGACATGGGCGGACAGGAAGGCAGCAACATAGCGATCGACGGTCTCACGCTCCGCCTCCATCGCGCGGCGTTCATGGCCGGAGATGAGTTCGCCGACCCGGCCCATATTCTCGTAATCGTCCTGGCTGAGCGCGGTGCGATCCGGGATCGTCCCGCCCTTTTGCGCGGGCAGTTCCAGGCTGTAGGCGCCGACCAGGGCGCGATGGACCAGCAGGTCCGCATAGCGGCGGATGGGCGAGGTAAAATGGGCGTAGCTGCCCAGCGCGAGGCCGAAATGGCCCATATTTTGCGGGCTGTAATAAGCCTGGGTCTGGCTGCGCAGGATCTGGACCATGATCTGCTCCTTCTCCTCCGACTCCGCGATTTTGCGGATCAGCGCGTTGAAGGTCGATGGGCGGATGACCTGACCAAGCGCGAAATCCATGTCGAAGGTGGCGAGATAGTCTTTGAGCGCGACCAGTTTTTCGCGGCCCGGCGCTTCATGCACGCGGTACATGACGGGGGCCTTCTTCGCCTCCAGCGCCTTGGCCGCCGCGACGTTCGCCGCGATCATATAATCCTCGATCAGCATATGGGCGTCGAGCCGTTCGCGCACCGCGACGCTGACGATCTTGCCATGCTCGTCCAGCACCACGCGGCGTTCGGGCAGGTCGAGCGCCAGCGGATCGCGTGCGTCCCGCGCCTTGCGCAGCAACGACCAGCAGGCCCAGAGCGGCTGGAGGGCAACGTCCAGAAGCGCATCCGCTTGTTTGCGCGAAGGCGTCGGCGTTGCGTCGTCTTCCGCGCCGTCGATCGCGGCCTGCGCATCTTCATAGGCCAGCACCGCCGCGACACGGATCACGGCGCGGGTAAAGCGCCAGGCGGTGACCTTTCCGTTCGCATTGATGGTGAGATGGCAGGCCATCGCCGCCCGGTCCTGCCCGGCACGCAGCGAACACATGTCGGACGACAGGTCGTGGGGGAGCATCGGCACGACCTGGTCGGGAAAATAGACGCTGTTGCCGCGCTTGCGCGCTTCCTTGTCCAGCGCGCTGCCGGGCCGGACATAATAGCTGACATCGGCGATGGCCACGATCGCCTTATAGCCGCCGGCATTGGCGTCATCGTCATCCGGGATCGCCCATACCGCATCGTCATGGTCGCGAGCGTCCGACGGATCGATCGCCACGATCGGCAGATGGCGCAGATCCTCGCGCTTGTCCTCATGCAATGGCAGGGCGGAGGCGGTGATCGCTTCCTCCTCCACCCGCTCCGGGAAGACATGGGGGATGCCATGCTTGTGGATCGCGATCAGGCTGAAGCTGCGCGGGGCGAAGGGGTCGCCGAGAATGTCGGTGACGCGGGCGGCGATGCGCGGCGGGCGGCCATGGGGTTCGGCCAGCACCAGGTCGCCGGGCTTGGCGTTGCCGACGTCGCTGATCGGCGTATCCTTGCGGACGCGCTTGTCGACCGGGCGGAGCCATAGCTTGCCGTCGGCCATCACCTCCACCACGCCCAGCAATTCCTCGCTGGCCTTGGCGAGCTTCTTCATGACGTGGGCGACATAGCCGCGCCCGGCTTCCTCGGTGCGGGCTAGGATGCGGTCGCCGATGGTCAAGGCGCCGCGTTTGCCGCGTTCCAGCACGCGCAGGCGGGGCGCGGGCTGGCCTTCGGCTTCCCACCGTTCGGGCGTGGCGATCAGGGTCGTGTCATCGACATCGACGATGCGCAGCACCGTGACCTTGGGCACGCCGCCCATCTTGTGGAAGGCGCGCGCGGGGCCAAGGTCGATCAACCCTTCATCGGCCATATCCTTGAGCAACGCCTTGAGCGCAATCTTTTCCTGCCCCTTGAGGCCGAACGCCTTGGCGATCTCGCGCTTGCCGGCGGGTTGGTCGGAACTGGTGATGAAGTCCATCACCGCGTCGCGGGTCGGGAAGCCGGCGGGCCGGACCTTGGTGCGCACCGGGGCGCGAGGGGGGGCGGATGCTTTGTTCTTGGGGGTCGATGCCATGGACCAGTTATAGGCAGGCGCCACGCCCGACGCCAGCGCTATGGCAGGCCATACAGGCGCAATGTCAGCATTCCTACGCCGCCAGTTTGCGCGCCCTCTCCCGCCAGGCTTCCGCCAGCAGCGGCATGTTCGCCAGCGCGCGGACGGCGTCGGGCTCGTTTCGGTGGCCGCCGGCGATCAATAATTGGAATATCCGCGCGATGCTCCAGCCGGGCAAGGGGCGTTCGAGCAATTCCATGCGCGTGCCGGATGCCGCCTCCCCCTGCCGGATGACGCGGAAATACAGACCGCTGCGGGCGGTTTTGACGATCGTCGCCATAACGTCGCGCGCGCCGAAGCGATGATCGAGCTTCCAGCAAGGCTGGCGGCCATGGCTGACCTCCACCACCGCGCTGCCCAGCGAGAAACGATCGCCCAGGAAAATATCCGCCTCCGTCATCCCGCGCGAGGCAATATTTTCGCCGAAGGCGCCGGGCGCATCAAGCAGCGGATGGTCGGGCTTGCGGTCCCGCCACCAGCCATAATGATCCTGAGGGTAGAGATGGATCGCCTTGTCCCAGCCGCCATGATGGATGGGGTCGGCCACCGCGTCATGTTCGAACCCGTCCCATGTGACACGGACGGGGCCGGTAACCGGTCGTTTGGCGATGGCGCTGTAATCGCCGTTACGAAAGGGCGCTGGCGTGCCGACCAGCAGCGCGTCGATGGTCATGAAGGGCGTCGTCATGTCGACCCTCATGCCATGACCGCAGGCCAGGCGCGATGGCCGGTTGAGGGGGAAAGGCGTTAGCTGTCGCTCAGTTCCGAACGCAGCTTGAGCACTTCGCCGCCGCTGTCGGCCCGAATGAGATAGGCGGGATCGCGCGGCGAGCCGTTGCGGCGGATCAGCGACCCGTCGATGGTGCGCTCGACATGGCGGTCGAACCGTTCCGCAATGCGCCCCCGGCCGACGCCCTGTCCCCAGTTCCACTTGACCCGCGATCCTTTTCGGAAAGTCTCGGTCATGGGCATCCTCTCCTTTACTGGGCGCATCCTGCGCCGGCCGGTTTCATCACGAACAATCGGCATAATTCCCAGTGACTTGACTGGTTCCATCACATCTTTGCAGCAGCGTAAATTATCCTGCAACGGCGATATTCCGTCGATTGTCCGCTGTTTCGCGGCAGACCTTTATAGTCTAAGGGGCGGCGATGGATGCTACCGGCCTGCGCGTCGCCCTGTTCAGCGGCAATTATAATTATGTGCGCGATGGCGCGAACCAGGCGCTCAACCGCTTCGTGACCTATCTGCTGCGGCAGGGGGGGGCTGTGCGGGTCTATTCACCAACGACGGCGACCCCCGCTTTCGCACCGGCCGGCGACCTGGTCAGCACGCCGTCCTTCCCGGTGCCGGGGCGCAAGGAATATCGGGTGCCCCATCGCATGTCGGCGCAGGTGCGCCGCGATCTCAAGGCGTTCGCGCCCAATATCGTGCATCTGTCCAGCCCAGATCCGCTGGGCCATCGGGCATTGAGTTGGGCGCGCGCGCGCGGGCTGCCGACCGTGGCGTCAGTGCATACGCGGTTCGAAACCTATCCGCGCTATTATGGGCTGGCCTTTCTGGAGCCGCTGATCGAATCGATCCTGCGCCGCTTCTATCGCCGCTGCGACGCGATCGTCGCGCCATCCGAATCGATGGCGCAACTGCTGCGCGATCAGCGGATGAACTATGATGTCGGCATCTGGACACGCGGCATCGACCGGGAGATTTTCCATCCCGGCCGCCGCGACCTGGACTGGCGGCGGTCGCTGGGCATCGCCGACGACGCGCCCGCCATCGGCTTCATCGGCCGGCTGGTGATGGAAAAGGGGCTGGACGTCTTTTCCGACGCAATCGACCAGCTCGCCGCCCGGCAGGTGCAGCACAAGGTGCTGGTGGTGGGCGAAGGCCCGGCGCGCGAATGGTTCCAGAACCGGCTGCCAGACGCGGTCTTTACCGGCTTCCAGAAGGGGGCGGACCTGGGCCGTGCAGTCGCCAGCATGGACATGCTGTTCAACCCGTCGGTGACCGAGACGTTCGGCAATGTCACGCTGGAGGCGATGGCGTGCGGCCTCCCCACCGTCGCGGCGCGGGCCACCGGCAGCGAGAGCCTGGTCACGGACGGCGTCACCGGGCGGTTGATCCGCCCCGGCGCGATTGGCGCCTTCGCCGATGCGCTGCAAGCCTATTGCATCGATGACGGCGCGCGGCAGGCCGCGGGCGCAGCGGCGCAGCAGCGGGCGGAGCGCAATGGATGGGACCAGGTCAACCAGGCGCTGGTCAACACCTATCTGCGCGTCATCCGCCAGCGCGCCCAGGGGCTGGCGCCGCGATCCAGCCCGGTTCCATAATCTGCGCCACACCCTATATCGGTAGCGATGGCCGACCTTTTCGCTCCCGATGATCTTCCTGCTGATGGACCGGCGGACACCGCGCCCCTCGCCGACCGGCTGCGCCCGCGCACGCTGGCCGATGTGGTGGGACAGGAACATCTGACCGGGCCGGATGGCGCGATCGGCCGGATGGTGGCGGCCGGGCGGCTGTCGTCGATCATATTATGGGGGCCGCCCGGCACCGGCAAGACGACGACGGCGCGGCTGCTGGCCGATGCGGTGGGGATGCGCTTTGCCCCGATATCGGCGGTATTTTCGGGCGTGGCCGACCTCAAGAAGCTGTTCGCGAGCGCCAGGGACCATGCCCGGCGCGGCGAGAAGACATTATTGTTCGTGGACGAGATCCACCGCTTCAACCGGGCGCAACAGGATGGTTTCCTGCCCTTCGTCGAGGATGGGACGGTGACTTTGGTCGGGGCGACGACCGAAAATCCGAGTTTCGAGCTGAACGCGGCCCTGCTGTCGCGGGCGCAGGTGCTGATCCTGCGGCGGCTGGACGCGGCCGCGCTGGAGCAGTTGCTCGACCGGGCCGAGGCGCTGACGGGGCGGCCGGTGCCGATCGACGCCGCCGCGCGCGAGGCGCTGGTGGCGAGCGCGGATGGCGACGGGCGGTTTTTGCTCAACCAGGTCGAGACGCTCTATGCGATCGACATCCCCGAACCGCTCGATCCGGCCGGCCTGTCCGCCCTGCTCCACCGCCGAGTCGCGGTGTATGACAAGGACCGGGAGGGGCATTATAATCTCATCTCCGCGCTGCATAAGTCGCTGCGCGGATCGGACCCGCAGGCGGCGCTCTATTATCTGGCGCGGATGCTGACGGCAGGCGAAGAGCCGCTTTATGTGCTGCGCCGGTTGGTGCGCTTCGCCACCGAAGATATCGGCCTCGCCGATCCGCAGGCCGTGGTGCAGTGCCTCGCCGCCAAGGACGCCTATGATTTCCTGGGATCGCCCGAAGGCGAATTGGCGATCGTCCAAGCGTGCCTCTATTGCGCGACCGCGCCCAAGTCGAACGCAGCCTATGCGGCGATGAAGGCGTCGTTCAAATCGGCGCGCGATACCGGGTCACTGATGCCGCCGATGAACATCGTCAACGCCCCCACCAAGCTGATGAAGCAGGTCGGTTACGGCAAGGGCTATCAATATGACCATGACGCGGCGGATGGCTTTTCCGGGGCCAATTACTGGCCGGACGAGATGACGCCGCAGATTTTCTATGCGCCGACCGATCGTGGGTTCGAGGCGCGGATCGCCGAGCGCATCGCCCATTGGGACCGGTTGCGGGCGGAACGCGCGAGCGGGTGACGCGGTTCGGGCGGTTCGCCGCGATCGACTGGTCGGGCGCCAAGGGCGCGCGGCACAAGGGGATTGCAGTGGCGCTGTGCGAGGCGGGCGATGCCGTGCCGCGGCTGGTGGCGGCGCCGGGTGGTATCTGGTCGCGGCAGGCGGTGGCCGACTGGCTGGTCGGGGCCGGGCGGCAGGCCCCTACCCTGTTCGGCTTCGATTTCAGCTTCGCGCCGCCCTTCGTCGCGCGGGGCGGCTATCTGCCGGGCGATCGGGTGCCGGAAGACGGCCCCGGTTTCTGGGCCTATGTCGATGCGATCTGCGAGGATGCGGACCTGGGCGCGGCGAGCCTGCTGGAAGTCGCGCATCGCCGCCATTTCTATTTCGGCAAGGCGGATGGGGTGAAGGCCGCTTTCATGCATAATCGTGTCTGCGAGGCGCGGTACAAGGCGGGCGGCGGAGGCAAGCCATCGACCGTCTATGACGCGATCGGCGCGGCGCAGGTGGCCAAGGCCAGCTTTGCCGGGATGCGGATGCTGCATCACCTGCGCGGCAAGCTGCCCGTGTGGCCGTTCGATCCGCTGCCTGACGCAGGATCGGCGGTGGTGGAAATCTATACCAGCATCGCCGCGCGCGCGGCGGGGCGGCCCAAGGGGCGCAGCAAGATGCGCGATGCGGCTGCGCTGAACGAGGCCCTGGCGGCGTTGGGATCGGCCGCGCATGACGGCCCGATGCCCGACGATCATGGCGCGGACGCGATCGTCACCGCTGCCTGGATGCGCCGGGCCGCGGCTGAACCGGCCATGTGGAAGCCCGCGATGCTGACGGCGCAGATTGCGCGCACTGAGGGCTGGACGTTCGGCGTCATCTGATAGTAAGGGCGTGCGTCCGAAAGGCACGCCGGCTTAGCTCAGTTGGTAGAGCACCTGATTTGTAATCAGGGGGCCACGGGTTCGAATCCTGTAGCCGGCACCATTTTAAAATCGTTGCGGACCATCAAGCCGTTGCCGCCGCCCAAACGCAAAATGGGGGCCGGCATTGCTGCCGGTCCCCACTTACGTCGGGTCATGCGATCCGCGTCCCTTGCAGGATGCGATCATCGGCCCGGCGTATCCTGAACGTCATCTTCGGGCGAAGATGGCCATACAGGCTGTGCTTCGGATTCTAGGCCAAGGGCCGCCTTTCCGATGCTGGCTGCTTGCTTCCGATGCCCGACGTTCACTTTCGCGCGTACCCGGCAATGGTCCCAAACATCCCGTCCGCCTGCCCGGCGCCGTCCTTGCGAACATTGCCTGCTAGCGAACTATCGATAAGGTGCAAATCACTGATTTCTCGGTGATTTTGGATCTGGATCGCTCCGTCTCCGCCGTTTCGATAACTGGATCGTCTCACCATCGGCGAGTCGCTCCAAGCGAAATCGGAAGGATTTGTGACGGAGCGGATCGCAAATCTGTGGATAAGTTTCAGCCCGGCGGCGACCAGTCCGGCGGCGCGAGGGAAAAGCCGGCAAAATCAAAGCCTGGCGTGACGGTGCAACTGACCAGCGTCCATCCGCCGTGCGGCGTCGATGCCTGCCAATGATGGGCCGGCACCCAGCCTTGCGGCATCTGGCCATCAAATATGTCCGGCCCCAGCAGCAGATCGCAGGCCGGGCCACCAGGCGGTGCGATCGAGAGGATCAAAGGTGCGCCGGCGTGCCAGAACCAATGTTCATCGGCATCGACACGGTGCCAGTGTGAGCGCTCATGCGCCTCCAGCAGAAACAATATCGTGGTGCCGCCAGCGCGCTGCCCAAGGCCAGATTCGGCGCGCCATGTCTCCCGATACCACCCGCCTTCGGGATGCGCGGCAAGGCCCAGCCGTTCGATCAGCGCCCGTCCATCCCGCTCGTCGTCCGCTCGCATCCGTTTACCTCAAAATTTATTGCCCCGGAAACAGTTGCTTAGTTTGTTGCCTGACGTTCATGCAACCTCGATCAAGGTCAACGGGTTCAAGCGACAAATCACGCTATCGGAGGAGATACTCATGCGTAAAGCTCTACTCGCCCTGGCCGCCGTTTCGCTGGCCATTCCCATGTCCATGGCGGTGCCGACCGACGGCGCGCAGGCGCGTAAACATTATCGGTACAAGGAATGGCGCGGTCGCGACGGCCGGACCTATTGCCGCAAGTCGAACGGCACTACCGGCCTGATCGTCGGCGGCGTGGGTGGCGCGCTGGTCGGCCGGGCGATCGATACCCGCGGCGACCGTGCGACCGGCACGATTCTCGGCGCTGCCGGCGGCGCCCTGCTGGGCAAGGAAATCGACAGCAAGCGTCGCTGCCGTTGAGCCGGCGTGCCGGCGGCGATTGCAATAGCTGCCGGCTTCGACTGCTGCGAATGAACAAAAAAGGGACGGCATCCCGTCGGATGCCGTCCCTAACTTTTTGCCAGCCTGACGGCTTATTCCGCGGCGGCGCCGCGCGCCTCTTCAACCTTGAAGGCGACCGGCTGACCACCCGACACACCCGAAACCTTGCCATTCTTGACGGCCAGGTTGAACGCGACGGCATCGGGGAAGCGACGGCCGGAAATGACCTTGCCGGCCTTGGTGTCCTTCACCTTATACACGTAGGTATAGCCCTCGTGGGTGAAGCGCTGCTTGCCGGCTTCTTCAGCCTGGGCGGGAGCGGCAATGGCGACGATGGCGCTCAAGGCGCCGGTGACAATGAACTTCGACAGCATTCGCATGGGTAAACTCCTTGTGAATGCCGATCAAACACCTCTTGTTTTTCTTGTTTTGTTGAGGGCGCTTCTATGTTGCGGCGCGGCAGAGCCACAATCGCAAAAAGTGCCGTTCCAGTTGCATCAAGTGCAATCACGCCAGAGCGCGCGGATCAAGCCTTTGACATTGCTACAATATGGTCGAAATGCGCCTTGCTCAGCGGCGCGACGGAGAGCCGCGATTGCCGCAGCATCACCATGTCGGACAACGTCGAATCGGCCTTCATCGCCTTGAGCGACACCGGTTTGGCGAGTTTTTCATGCGGCGCGACATGGACGGCGATCCACTTCCCGCTTTCGTCGGTGCTGTCGGGCGCGGCTTCTTCGACGATCGTCATGATGCCGACCGCCTCAAGCCCGATATTGCTGTGGTAGAAAAAGGCCAGATCGCCCTTGCGCATCGCCTTCATATGGCCCTGCGCGGCATGGTTGCGCACCCCGTCCCATTCGGCCTTCCCTTTCCTGACGAGATCGTCATAGGAAAAGACATCGGGCTCCGATTTCATCAGCCAGTAGTTCATTTTGCCTCCTTGCAACAGCGTCCCGGCGCGATCAAGGATGGCGTCATGCACGGGCCGCCCCATATGCAGGGCATGACCCCGACAAATGATATTTGGAGATAAGACGTGTCGCAAGCGGTACTGGATCAGGTGCCTGTCCTGTCCATGGAGGCAATGAGCAAGGCGGATTTCGCGGAAGCATTCGGCCGATCCTTCCAGCAGTTCGGCTTCGCCATGGTGAAGGACCATGGCATGGACCAGGCGCTGGTCGATGACGGCTGGGCGCTGGCGCGGCGCTTCTTCGCCCTGCCGGAGGATGTGAAGCAGCGCTATAACGCCAAGGGGAATGGCGGGCAGCGCGGCTATACCGCGTTCGGCACCGAAATCGCGAAGGGCGCGAGCGAGAACGACCTGAAGGAATTCTGGCATGTCGGCCGCGACCTGCCCGACGGCGATCCGCTGGCCGCTACGATGCCGCCCAATATATGGCCCGATGAAATGCCGACGTTCGAGCCGGTCTTCGCCAGGCTCTATCGCGAGTTCGATCGGGTCGGCGCGGAATTGCTGTCGGCGATCGCGCTCTATCTCGGCCTGCCCGAACGCTGGTTCGACGGGCCGATCGACAATGGCAATTCGATCCTGCGGCTGCTCCATTATCCGCCAGTATCGCCGCAGGCGCCGGGCATCCGCGCGGGGGCGCATGAAGACATAAATCTCATCACGCTGCTGCTCGGCGCGGAAGAAGGCGGGCTGGAGCTAAAGGATCGCGGCGGCAACTGGCTGCCGGTGGTGCCACCGCCCGGCGCGCTGGCGATCAATGTCGGCGACATGCTGCAACGGCTGACCAACCATCTGCTGCCGTCGACCAGCCACCGCGTGGTCAACCCGCCGCCGGAGCGGCGCGGCCATTCGCGCTATTCCATGCCCTTCTTCCTGCACCTGCGCCCCGATTTCATGATCGACGCGCTGCCGCAATGCGTGAACGAGGAGAATCCACGCCGCGATCCGCCGATCAGCGCGCATGATTATCTGACCGAGCGGCTGATCGAGATCGGGCTGATCAAGAAAGGCTGACGTCGTTCGCTTAGAACCCAGTCGAGAAGCAGGTAACGGAGCGCTTCCCGTTTCTCGACAGGCTCGAAACGAGCGACGGTTGGCGCGTTACTTCCGGCCGCGGCCCAGGGTGATGCCGATTTCCTCGCCGCGTTCGGACAAAGCGAGCTTCACGATCTTCACCTCGACATGGCTGACCTTGTCGTCCTGTAGAAAGATGGTGTCGATGATATGGTCTGCCACCGCTTCGATCAGCGTGAAGTGCATGCCTTCGGGCAGCGCGGTCGAGGCGGCGTGCTTGAGGTCCATATAGTTTTTGGATTGGCCAAGCGCCGTGTCCGGCTCGTAATGATCGGCGATTCGCAGGCGGGCGCGGATGGAGATGCGCAGCGGCTGGGGGAGATGCGTCTCCTCCGAATAAATGCCGGTCAGCACGTCGACATGGAGGTTGTTAACCTCCAGCGTCAGAAAATCGTCAAATCCAGTCTGCATAACTCGCCAACTCAGACCCGTTCCGTGCCGTGCGGGCGGGCCAATTTAATCTTTCATTTTACAAAGCGGGCGCTAAAGCCCCGCTTCCGGCGCTGCCCCATGCGCCATTGATGGCGGATCGGCAAGACGTGTCTCACATTGTTCCCCTGGACAGCCAGCCCGATGCGGCGATCGAGCAACTGCTCGACGCGGCGTTCGGCGCCGACCGGCACGGACGCACGGCCTATCGCATCCGCGACGGTATGCCCTGGTTGCCCGCCCTTTCCTTCGCCACCGTCGATGCCCAAGGCGCGCTGATCGGGTCGCTGCAAAGCTGGCCCGTGGCGCTGACGGATGAGGATGGCGCGCAAATCCCGCTGATCATGGTGGGGCCGGTGGCGGTCGATCCTGCGCATCAGTTTGGCGGTCATGGCCGGGCGATGATGGACGCGGTGGTCGCCGCCGCGCGCGCGCAGGGCAGCGAGCCGCTGATGATGATCGGCGATCCCGAATATTATGGCCGTTTCTGGGGCTTTGTCGCGGACGGCACGGCAGGCTGGGACGCGCCCGGCCCGTTCGAGCCGCGCCGGTTGCTGGCGCTGTCGATCGATGGTCGTCCCGTCGGCGGAAGCGGGATGCTCGGTCCCAGAATCGCCGTCGCGGCCTGATTTACCCTTTGCCTTCGGGCGAGAGGCTCCTATCTCCGCCCCATGCCGATGGAGCCCCTGCCCGACCTGTCCACCCTCTCGCTTGCCGATATCGCGCGGCTGGCTGCCGAAAAACGCCTGCCGCCGGTCGAGAAATGGAATCCCGACCATTGCGGCGACAGCGAGATGCGGATCGCGCGCGACGGCACCTGGTTTCATCAGGGATCGCCGATCGGCCGGGAAACGATGGTGCGGCTCTTCTCCTCCATATTGCGGCGCGAGCCGGACGGCAGCCATGTGCTGGTGACGCCGGTCGAGAAGCTGGACATCGCGGTCGAGGATGCGCCCTTCGTTGCGGTCGAACTGAAGAGCGAAGGCGAAGGCCGGGGCCGCACCCTCGCCTTCCGCATCAAAAATGGCGACATCGTGACCGCCGGGCCGGACCATGGGCTGTGCCTGCGCGAGACGCCGGATGGGCCGCATCCCTATCTGCATGTGCGCGGCGGAATGGAGGCGCTGGTGGCGCGCAGCGTCTATTATGAGCTGATGAACCTGGCGCTGGAGGAAGACGCCGAGCGCATCGGCCTGTGGAGCGACGGCGCCTTCTTCCCGCTGGACGGGGCGGCATGACGCTGGCGCAGCGGTTGCGCGCCGCGCTGGAAGAAGGGCACAGGCGCGAAGATCTGGCGCCCGACGATATGCGCGATCCGCGGATCGACGGAGAGATTGCGCTGGCGCCCGCGGCCGTGCTGGTGGCGATCACCGACCGAGCGGAACCCGGCCTGATCCTGACCGAGCGATCGTCGCGCCTGCGCAAACATGCGGGCCAGATCGCCTTTCCGGGCGGCCGGGTGGATGCGGGCGACGCCGACGAGATCGCCGGGGCGCTGCGCGAGGCGCAGGAGGAAATCGCGTTGCCGCCCGACCGGGTGCAGGTGATCGGGACGTCCGATCGCTACCACACTTTTACCGGCTTCGACATTATCCCGGTGCTGGGCGTCATTCCGCCCGACCTGCCGCTGCGCGCACAGGAAAGCGAGGTTGCCGACTGGTTCGAACTGCCGCTCGCTTACGCGCTCGATCCCGCGCGCCGGGTGCGCCATGCGATGGAATATGAGGGCAGGCAGCGTCATTATTACGAGATATATTGGGAAGGCCGCCGCATCTGGGGGATTACCGCCGCCATTCTCGCCAACCTCTCGCGCAGGCTGGGCCATGACCATATACCTGCCTGATGCCGAATGGCGCCATCGCCCCGGTCTGGACGGCCTGTTCACCGCGCTGGAGACGGCGGAGGGCAAGGCGCGTTTCGTCGGCGGCGCGGTGCGCGACGGGCTGCTGGGCCTGCCGGTCAATGATCTGGACATCGCCACGACGCTGGGCCCGCAGGACGTGGTCGATCGGCTGAAGCGCGCGGGGATCAAGGCGGTGCCGACCGGGATCGACCATGGCACCATCACCGCCGTCCTGCCCGACGGGCCGGTCGAAATCACCACGCTGCGCCGCGACGTCAGCACTGACGGGCGGCGCGCTACCATCGCCTATACGGACGACTGGCGCGAGGATGCGGCGCGGCGGGATTTCACGATCAACGCCCTTTACGCCGATCCGTTGACCGGCGCGATCAGCGATTATTTCGGCGGGATCGCAGATCTGGAGGCGCGGCGCCTGCGCTTCATCGGCGATGCATCGGCGCGGATCGCCGAAGACCATCTGCGCATCCTGCGCTATTTCCGCTTCCTGGCGCGCTATGGCGACAACGAGTTGGACAGTATCGCCTATGATGCGTGCGTCGCCGCAGCCAACAGCCTGATGGCGCTGTCACGCGAGCGAATCGCGGACGAATTGTTGAAATTACTGGGTGTCGCTTCGCCGATCCATGCGCTGAGCCTGATGGTGGAGGGCGGCATATTGCGCACGGTGCTGCCGGAAGTGGATGCGGCCGGGATCGCGCGTATGGATCGGCTGATGGCGCGGGAGGCGGAGGCCGGGATCGGCGCGTCCGCGTTGCGGCGCCTGGCTGCGCTATTGCCGGCTGATGCGGCGCTGGCCGATTCGGTGGGTGCGCGGTTGAAGCTGTCGAACAAGGCGCGCAAGCGGCTGGTCTTGGCATTGGAGCAGGCGGCGGGGATCGAACGTCCGCGCGCGCTCGCTCATCGGATCGGCGTCGAAGGCGCAACCGATCGGATGCTGCTCGACCCTGACAGGCCGCTCGCGACGCTTGAACAGTTGCGGGACTGGACCCCGCCCGCTCTGCCGATCGGCGGCGGAGCGCTGATCGCGCGCGGCCTGACGCCCGGCCCGGATGTGGCCAAGGCGTTGCGTGCGGTGCAGGACCAATGGGTGGCGGAAGATTTCCCCGATTCGAACCGCGTCGCGGGGATCGCGGATCAGATCGTCTCGAAATTCCAGCGGGCGCGCCAATAGTCGAAGGCTTCCGCTTCGGGCATCGGCTTGGCGAAATGATAGCCCTGCCCCTGCCAGCAGCCCATCTGCTGGAGCGCATGGGCCAACGCCTGCGTCTCGATCCCCTCGGCGGTAACCTTGAGATTGAGCGATTCAGCGAGTGACAGGATCGTGCGGACGATCACCGCCTTGTCATGATCCTCCAGCATCGTGGACACGAAGCTGCGATCGATCTTCAATATGTCGATCGGCAGGCTGTGCAGGCTGGCGAGGTTGGAGAAGCCGGTGCCGAAGTCGTCCATCGCGATCGGCATCTGCAAACCTTTCAGCGCGACGAGCAGCTTCCGCGCCTTGTCAGGATCGGCGATGATCGCGCTTTCGGTGAGTTCGGCGGTCAATCGGTGGCCGGCGATCCCAGCATAGCGCAAAGCCTCCTCGAACATGGAAGCGACGTCGTCGCGCGCCATCTGGATCGGGGAAAGATTGACGTTAACGCCCACGGGCAGCGGCTGGCCGAATTTCGCGTCCCAGCGCGACAGCGCCTGGGCCGCCTCATAGGCCGCCCAGCGACCCAGCGGGGTGATAAGGCCGCTTTCTTCCGCAACCGCGATGAATTCGACAGGGGGAACATGACCCAGTTCCTCGTCATGCCAGCGGGCGAGCGCCTCGAAGCCAGTGACCTCACCAGTTTGAAGATGGATGAGCGGTTGAAAAGCGAGGGTCAGTCCGCCTTGGGCCAATGCTTCGCGCAGACGGCTTTCGATAGAAAATCGCCGCTGCGCCTCCTTGAGCACGCCATTGCGGTATATCTCGACCTTGCCGCTGCGTTTGGCGATCTTTACCGCCGCCTGCGCCTTGCGAACGACATCGTCGGGATCATCGTCCAGATTGAGCGAGAGAGCGCAGCCGATTGCGCAATCGACGCGGATTTGAAGATCGCTGAGGCGGATCGGCGAGCTGAGCGCCTCCTTGATCCTCTGAACGATATGAAGAGCGTCTGATAAGCCATTGTTTAAGCGCGCAAAGATGGCAAAATCATTGCCGCCGATACGGGCCAGCACGTCGCCTTGGCGCAAGCTGGATTTCAGGCGCTTGGCGACGGTGATCAGCAGTTCGTCGCCCGCCATCGGACCAAGGGATTCATTGACTCGGCTGAAGCGACTGAGATCGATCGCGATGATGCCGAACTGGGCCTTGTCAGGCCAGACCGTATTGGCCAGACGATCGTCAATCTCTTCACCAAATCCCGTGCGATTGGGCAGCGCGGTCAAGCCATCCGACAGCAGTTCCCGACGGAGATTTTTTTCGATCGTCCGTTCGCCGGTCCGGTCGGTGGCGGTGAAGAGATAATGTTCGGGGCGCCCGTCGGCCGCGGGCAGGCGACCGATGGTGCACATGAAATATTCCGGCCCAAGTTTGCCGTCGCGACGCAATTCGAAACTGTCCGAATCGCGTCCAGACCGGATAAAATTGCTGGCGCGCTCGCGCCATGCCGCGGCGACGCTAGCGGCAGCTTCGCCTCGTTCGGCTTGCAACCTGAAAGCCTGAGTAAAACGCGCATTTCCGCGCATAAGGTTTAGACTATTGTTTTCGAATGAGAATACAGCAGCAAGCTGGGGGAGAGCCTCCAGCCATTGCGCCATGCCGATGGCGTGTTCAGGATGCGGGGCATCGTCCCCCCCCAAGGGGGAGGTGCTGGCCTTTTTGACCGGCAAACTGCGCACCGACGTCGATTCCATACCCCCGCTGTATCGAGAAGGAGTAAATTTTCGGGAAACGCTGACCGCCGCAATGGACAAAGTTGGACTAACGGCGAAATCGCTGAAATCAGAAGCGATTATCGCGCGGGAAACCCGTCGGCGGCATTCGCCCGGCCGCGCCACGCGCAACCTTCCATGGCATCATGTCGCTTTCCGTCCGGGTGCGGCCCGATTCGCCGCCCATGGTCCAGCTAAGCCCGTCGGAAAGGCGGAAGGCGATCGCGTCGGACAGGCCGCCGTCGCGGTAGCGCTGCATCTGCACACCCTGGCCGCGCGTCATTTTCGGCATTTCACTAAGCGCGAACACCAGCAATTTGCGGTTTTCCCCGATAACGGCGACGCTGTCCGCTTCCGCCGGGATCGGACGGATTATGCTCAGCTTCGCGCCGGCGCGGACGTTGACCACCTGCTTGCCTTTGCGGGTTTCCGCCACCAATTCGGCCGTTGCCGCGACGAAGCCGCGTCCGTCTGATGAGGCCATAAGCAGATCCGTGCCGGCACGCGCCGGCATGAAGGCGACGATCGCTCCTTCGTTGTCCATATCGACCAACGAACGCACCGGATCGCCAAAACCGCGGCCACCCGGCAGCTTGTCCGACGCCAGCGTGTAGATGCGGCCGGTTGAGGTCGCCAGCAGCAGCTTGTCGGTGGTGTAGGCATGGAAGGCATATTGCGGACCGTCGCCTTCCTTGAATTTCAGCGTGTCGGCGGCGGCGAGATCGCGATGGCCGCTCATCGCCCTGATCCAGCCGCGTTCGGACAAGATCACCGTGATCGGCTCCTTTTCTATCATCGCCTCCAGCGGGATTTCCCGCGCCGGGGCGGCTTCCTCGACCAGGGTGCGGCGGCGGCCAAGGTCGGTTTCGGGGCCGTAGCGCTTGCGCAGCGTGGCGAGGTCGCGCTTCAGGCGGGTGCGCTGGCGGGCCGGGCTTTCGACCAGCTTTTCCAGTTCCTCCTTCTCCTTGACCAGTTCGGCATGTTCGCGCCGCAGCTCCATCTCCTCCAGCTTGCGCAAAGAGCGCAGCCGCATGTTCAGGATGGCCTCGACCTGACGATCGTTGAGCGCGAATTCGTCCATCATCACCGCCTTGGGCTCATCCTCCGTGCGGATGATCTCGATCACCCGGTCGAGGTTGAGATAGGCGATGATATAGCCGTCGAGCAGTTCCAGCCGGCCGGCGATCTTTTCCAGCCGATGCCGGGCGCGGCGGACCAGAACGTCGATCTGGTGCTTGAGCCATTCGATCAGCAGCGGGCGCAGGCCCAGCACGCGCGGCGTCCGGGTGGCGTCGAGGACGTTGAGGTTCAGCGGGAAACGATTTTCCAGATCGGTCAGCCGGAACAGACTGTCCATCAACATCTGCGGATCGACGGTGCGCGCGCGCGGTTCGATGACGATGCGGATTTCCGCGTCGCTCTCGTCCCGAACATCCGCCAGGATCGGCAGCTTGCGATCGTTGATGATCCCCGCAATCTGTTCGATCAGCTTGGATTTCTGCACCTGATAGGGAATTTCGGTGACGACCGCGATCCACGTGCCGCGTCCCCCCTCTTCCTTGTGCCAGCGCGCCCGCGTGCGGAAAGCGCCGCGCCCGGTGACATAGGCTTCGGAGATGATCGACGGGCTGTCCACCAGGACACCGCCGGTCGGAAAATCCGGCCCCTTCACCACCGCCATCAAGGCGGCATGATCGGTGTCGGGATCGTCGATCAGCAGGCCGGCCGCGTCGATCAGTTCGGTGACATTATGCGGCGGGATGCTGGTCGCCATGCCGACCGCGATGCCGGTCGCGCCATTGGCGAGCAGATTGGGGAACAGGCCGGGAAAGACCTCCGGCTCCTCATCCTCGCCATTATAGGTGGGTCGATAATCGACCGTGCCTTCGTCCAGGCCCGCCATCAGATCGGCGGCGGCCTGTGTCAGGCGCGCTTCGGTGTAACGCATGGCCGCGGCGTTATCGCCGTCGATGTTGCCGAAATTGCCCTGCCCGTCGACCAGCGGCGTGCGCAGCGAGAATTCCTGCGCCAGCCGCACCATGGCGTCATAGACCGACTGGTCGCCATGGGGGTGATATTTACCGATGACGTCGCCCACGACGCGGGCGCATTTCTTGTAACTTGTGGTGTTCCGCGCCGGGTTGGCGACCAGCACGTCCGGGGACGCGCCGCCCGGCTCCATCTTGAGCAGGCGCATCGCCCAGAGCAGGCGGCGATGCACGGGTTTCAGGCCATCGCGCAGGTCGGGCAACGACCGGGCGGTGATGGTCGACAACGCATAGACGAGATAGCGCTGCGAAAGCGCATCGTCGAACGGGTGATCCTTGATGGCGTCGAACGGGTCGCGAAAATCAGTCATCGCAGGTCGGATAGCAGGACGGGCACGAAACGGAAACGGATTTGGTCAGAAGCCGGCGATCAGCATATCGAGGGCCTTGGATATCTCATAATCCTGATCCCGCAGCGACAGCACGACCTTCCCAAGCGACCGCGCAGGCACCGCGCCGGAAAATTGCGTCATCATAACCAGTCGATGCCCATCGACATTAAATTGCGGATTGAGGCGCGCCATGGGCGTTCCGACATCGTCGAGCGGGACCAACGGCACTACGAAACGGGTGGTCAGATGGTCCAGCAAGTCGGTTTGGCAGTCCAGGACGTAGGCACCATCGGGCAGGCGATGGACGCAAAAGCGCGCCATTAGAATTGCCGGTATTTTTCGAGCGGCAACCCATGTTTTTCGACATAGGCATTGGAGGCGGCGATGCCAGCAGCATTGTCTTTCTTCCAGCGCCGTCCGCGTTCCAATCCAATCTCCCTGCGCAAGGCATCTTCGCATGCACGGGACAGATTGATACCCAGTTCCTTGGCATCCGCCACAAGATCAACATCCAGTGAAAGGTTGGTCGCCTTGCGCGTGGCGATCCGTTCATGCTTGGTCATGATCGACTCCTGCATCTCATGTGCGCATGAATATACGCATGGGCTATCAATGCGGCAAGTATCGCCCTTCGGGATCGGCGGCGATCTCGGCCGCAAATTCCGCCACGATCCAGTCGCGGAAGGCCTTCACCTTGGGCGTGTTGCGGGCGTGAGGCGGATAGACCACCCAATAGCTGGCGATTTCCCGGACATAGGAGGGCACGGCTTCGACCAGCAGGCCGGACTCGATCTCCATCTTCCACAGGAAATGGTTGAGGATGGCGACGCCTTGCCCGCCGATCGCGGCGCGCCCCTCCATCACCTGGCTATCTAGGGCGATGCCGGGCGGGCCGGCGGCGGGATCGGCCTCCACCGCCATCGCGGCGAACCATTCATGCCACCACATGTCATCAGGCGACAGGCGCGGCAGGGCATGGAGCGCCTGCGCATCGGCGATGGGACCGTGCCGGTCCAGCCAGGCCGGACTGCACATCGGCACAAGCCGGTTGTGGGTCAGCAACGTCGCCTCCAGCCCCGGCCATTGCCCCTTCCCGCCACGGATCGCCAAGTCCACGCCGTCACGAGCCAGATCGACGACGCTGTCCTCCGCCTGAATGCGCACGGCGAGGTGCGGATGGCGCATCTGAAAGGCGCCGATCTTGGGCGCCAACCACAAATGCGCAAAGCTGTTGGTGCAACTGATCGTCAGCACGGCAGAATGATCCTGTGTCAGGGCAACAAAGCCCTGGCGCATCTGGTCGAAGGCGCGGGTCAGGATGGGCGCGATGTCCCGCCCCTTGTCGGTCAGTACGACCTTGCGCCCGATACGCTGGAACAGGCTGAGCCCCAGCCGCTCCTCCAACAACTTCACCTGATAGCTGACCGCGGCTTGCGTCATGCCGAGTTCGTAGGCAGCGGCGGTGAAATTTTCCAAGCGGGCCGCAGCCTCGAACACGCGGATGGCGGATAAGGGCGGCAGGATCGACATAGGTTTATCAATAAGCTGAGCTTATCTAATGCGTCCAGCCTTTTGTTGGCGATACTGGCGTCAATCAGGCAGAGGCGAAGGCGCGGATGGTTTTTTCGATCCACCTCCCGCTTTCAGGAAAGGACGGCATCATGCGTGACGAATATGACGACCGGCTGCGGCTTGACGGCCGCGCGCAGATCAACAACGGCATCGACCGGCTATTGGCCAGGATCATGCAGGCGTTCCGGGTTCTCCATACAATTCATTGGTCCTCCCCCTGGGCCGTCCATGAGCGCCGATGCCGTAACTGAGCCGCAGTCGGGAAAATCGACCGGCGGTGACAAATCGGGGGTTGCGGTTTCGGGCAGGGACGCCACTTTGCGCCCGTGTCCGAATCCGCATTTGCCCCCCCGTCCGCCCTTCCTGCTCCACCCACCACGTTGCTGGACGGCGCGGCGCTGTTCCTCGATTTCGACGGAACGCTGGCGCCGCTGGCCGAAACGCCCGACGCGGTGGATGTCGGCGACGACCTGCTCTTGCTGCTGGCCCGGTTGCGCGATCAGTTGGGGGGGCGGCTGGCGATCATCAGCGGCCGATCGATCGCGACCCTGCGCGAACTGGGCTTCGGCGATTTCCTGCTGTCGGGCACCCATGGGCTGGAGTTCGCCCGGCCCGGCGCGGCGGTGGACGCCCCGCCCCGCCTGCCCGCGATCGATGCGGTGGAGGCCGCCTTCAACACCTTTGTCGAGGACAAGCCGGGCCTTCTGGTCGAACGCAAATCCATCAGCGTGGGCCTGCATTTCCGTGGCGCGCCACAATGGGGCGAGGAGGCGGGTCGGTTGGCGAATATCCTGGCGGATGAGCATGGGCTGGCGCTGCAACGGGGCAAAATGTTGTATGAATTACGCCCCGGCGGCGCGGACAAGGGCAGCGCGCTGATTGCGCTGATGCAAACCGCGCCGATGGCGGGCGGCGTGCCGGTCTTCATCGGCGACGACGTCACCGACGAGGAAGGCTTCGCCGCCGCCGCCGAATTGGGCGGCGCCGGCATATTGGTCGGGGCGCCGCGCGCGACATTGGCTGTATTCTCTCTGGAACAGGTTGCCGCCGTCAGGCATTATCTGGCCGAGGGGGTCGCCGGATAGATTTTCGGCGTCCCTTGTCGTGAGCAACGAAAGGGGCAGACCGATCCAAGCACCACAGCAAGCCATCTTGGGCCAATCGGTTCCGGGCGAATCCATACTGGCCGGAAGCGAGCGCTCGCTCGATCTTTGGCCGATCGGCAATTGCCAGGCCTCCGCGCTGATCGACCGCATGGGACGTATGGTGTGGGCCTGCGTCCCGCGTGTGGACGGCGATCCGGTCTTTTCCGCCTTGCTGGACAATAAACCATGGGACGATGCGCAGGCCGGCGGCTTCTGGGCGATCGAACTGGAAAATTGCGTCGCGGTCGAGCAGCATTATATCCGCAACACCCCGATATTGGTGACCCGCCAGAGCGATGCGCAGGGCAATGCGATCGAGATCATCGATTTCTGTCCACGGCACAAGCATAAGGGCCGCATGTACCGCCCGGTAGGGTTCATCCGCATCGTCCGGCCGGTAGCTGGTTCCCCCCGCATTCGCGTAAAATTGCGTCCGACAACGGGTTGGGGCGCCGACAAGGTGCCGGTCAGCTATGGTTCCAACCATATCCGGATGATCCTGTCCTATATGGCGATGCGCATATCGACCAATGCGCCGATCGGCCTGATCGCGCAGGAAAGCTGGTTCCGGCTGGAGCAGGATGCGCATTTCTTCATGGGACCGGACGAGGGCTTTTCCGATGCGCTGCGTCCGGCGATCGAGCGAATGCTGGACGACACCATCAACGAATGGCAGCTGTGGGTCCGCGGCCTCGCTATCCCGGCCGAATGGCAGGAAGCCGTGATCCGCTCCGCCATCACGCTCAAGCTATGCCAGCATGAGGAAACCGGCGCGATCGTCGCCGCGCTGACCACCTCCATCCCCGAACATGCGAACAGCGGGCGTAATTGGGACTATCGTTACTGCTGGGTCCGCGACGCTTATTATACGGTGGAGGCGCTCAACCGACTGGGCGCGCTCGACGTGATGGAATCCTATCTCGTCTATCTGCGCAACATCGTCGATGGCGCGCGTGGCGGGCATATCCAGCCGCTTTACGACGTCCGCGGCAATGCGACGCTGACCGAATGGGAGGCCGAGCAACTGCCCGGCTATCGCGGCATGGGGCCAGTGCGCGTGGGCAATGCCGCCTATGAACAGATTCAACATGACGCCTATGGCCAGATCGTGCTGTCGTCGGTGCAGGGTTTCATCGACCAGCGGTTGCTGCGCATGGCCGGCCATGCCGATTTCGAGGCGCTGGAGGCGGTGGGCGAACGGGCGTGGGCAGTGTACGACCAGCCCGACGCCGGCCTGTGGGAATTGCGCACCCGCGCCCATGTCCACAGCTATAGCGCGGTAATGTGCTGGGCGGCGTGCGATCGGCTGGCCCATGCCGCCACCGCGCTCGACCTGCCGGTGCGGGCCATCCACTGGCAGAACCGTGCGGACACGATGAAGGCGCGCATCCTGGAGGCTGCCTGGCGCACCGACAGCAAGGCGATCTCCGCCAATTTCGAGGATGATTCGCGCGATGCGTCGCTGCTGCAACTGCTCGACCTGCGGTTCCTGACGGCCGACGATCCGATGTTCATCGGTACGCTGGCGGCGCTTGAAACCGACCTGCGGCGCGGCAACGACATGCTGCGATACAGCGCGCCCGACGATTTCGGCGAGCCGGTCACGGCATTCAACGTCTGCACATTCTGGCTGATCGAGGCGCTGCACCGCACCGGCCG
The DNA here is from genome assembly GCF_004152865.1 of Sphingobium cupriresistens. Taxonomy (GTDB): domain Bacteria; phylum Pseudomonadota; class Alphaproteobacteria; order Sphingomonadales; family Sphingomonadaceae; genus Sphingobium; species Sphingobium cupriresistens. The sequence continues at coordinate 90,754 of NZ_SEOO01000008.1, forward strand.
GACCGAAGAGGCCCGCGCCTTGTTCGAAGAGATGTTGTCTCGCCGCACGGCCGCTGGCCTGCTGTCCGAAGATATAGACCCTGCAACCGGGGAATTGTGGGGCAATTATCCCCAGACTTACTCATTGGTCGGCATCATCAATTGCGCCGTCTTGCTGAGCAAACCATGGAGCGCGATGCGATGAGCCGCCTTATCGTTATATCGAACAGGGTCAGTCGCCCCAGCAAGTCGGGCAACCAGGGGGGCCTTGCCGTCGCCCTGTCGCAAGCCTTGCGGGAGAGCAGGGGCATCTGGGTCGGCTGGTCGGGCGAGGTCACCGACAATTTCACCGGCCATATCGGCTTTGCCGAAGATGAGGGGGTCAAGACCGCGACGATCGACCTGGAAGAACAGGACATCGACGAATATTATAATGGATATGCCAACAAGACGCTGTGGCCGCTATTCCATTTCCGCATCGACCTGGCCGAATATGCCCGCGATTTCGAGGGTGGCTATAATCGCGTCAACAAGCGCTTCGCGGAAACCGCCAGCCCGCTGATCGAACCCGAAGACGTGATCTGGGTCCATGACTATCATATGATCCCGCTGGGCCAGATGCTGCGCGACAAGGGGCTGAAGAACCGCATGGGCTTCTTCCTCCACATTCCCTGGCCCCCGACCCGGCTGCTGGTGTCGCTGCCCCATCACAGCAAGCTGGTCAGCACGCTGTTCGCCTATGACGTCATCGGTTTCCATACCGAGGAATGGCTCGAATCCTTCCGTCATTATGTCGAGCGGGAAATGGGCGGCAGCGTCGATGGCGATTTCGTCACCGTAGGCGATCGTACCATCCAGGCGGTGGCCTGCCCGATTGGCATTAATGCAAAGGAGTTTGCCGAGGCCGCCGAGAGCGAAGCGGCGCAGGACATGCTGAGCCTGGTTCGCGCGTCGTTGCAGGACCGCTCGATGATCGTCGGGGTCGATCGGCTGGATTACAGCAAGGGGCTGGAGGAGCGGTTCAACGGCTATGCCCGCTTTCTGAAGGATCATCCCGAACATCATCGCAAGCTGCTGCTGACCCAGATCGCGCCACCGTCGCGCGGCGAGGTGGAAAGCTACCAGCAGATCCGTGCGACGCTCGATTCCCTCGCAGGACGGATCAACGGCGAATATAGCGACGTCGACTGGACCCCGATCCGCTACGTCAACCAGGGCTATCCGCGCGACAAGCTGGCCGGCATCTATCGCGCCGCAAAGATCGGGCTGGTAACACCGCTGCGCGACGGCATGAACCTGGTCGCGAAGGAATATGTCGCGGCCCAGGACCCCGAAGATCCCGGTGTGCTGATCCTGTCCCGCTTTGCCGGGGCGGCGATGCAGCTCAAGGACGCGCTGCTCATCAACCCCTATAGCCCGGAGGAGATGTCCGACGCGATCCTGCGCGCGCTGGCCATGCCGCTTGACGAGCGCAAGCGGCGCTGGCGGGCGATGATGGATAGTGTCGAGGGACAGGACATCAGCTGGTGGCGGCAATGTTTCACCGGCCGGCTGATGGCGGTGGATCGCGAAACGGGACGGGTTGAGCCGGAGCCGGCGGCGGGGTAACGCAGTCGCCGATGATGGAGGATGACGATGAAGCCCGCGGCCTGATCGCCGCCATGCGCGCCCGATCGGGCGTCATTATCGCCGCCGTGGGCATGGTGGCGTGGGCCGCCTTGCTATGGGCCATGTTCGGGGATGTGCTGTAGGCGGATTTCCGCTTGAGCATCGTTGAACATCGGGCAGACTTGTCAGCGGGCCATGCCGGCCCGGAAAGGCGCCCATGTTCGATCGTCGCAGTTTCCTCGGTTCCGCTACCGCCGCCTCCATCGCCGCACCGGCCGCAGCGCAGGCGCTTAAAGCCGTGCCCCTGCCCGCTGCCGACCTCCATGGCCGGGATGAGGACGCTTATTGGAAGGCGCTCCGCGCACAATTCCTGATCCCTGCCGATGTCGTGAACCTGAATGTCGGGACGGTCGGCTCCTCGCCCCGCCCCGTCCTCAAGGCGATTTTCGACGGGTTCGAAACGACCGAGCAGATGACGCAGGCCGGATCGGAGGATTATCCGATCTGGGGCTATGGATCGTGGCAGACCTATCGCAAACCGTTCGCCGACTTCATGGGCGCGCATGTCGACCAAATGTCGATCCTGCGCAACTGCACCGAAGCGAACAGCTATGTCGCCAACGGCTTCGACATGAAGGCCGGCGACGAAGTGCTGATGAGCGACGAGGAACATGGGTCAGGCGAAATGCCCTGGATGCTGCGCCACCGCCGCTATGGCGTGGTGGTGAAAAAGTTCGCCATGCCCAAACCGCCCAAGGACGCGGCGGCGATATTGAACCGGATCAACGATGCGATCACCCCGCGCACGAAAATCATCTTCGTCAGCCATATCAGCACGGCGACGGGCGTCGTATTGCCGGCCAAGGAAATCGCCGCTCTGGCCCGGTCGAAGGGGATCGTGTCCGCCTTTGATGGCGCCCATGCGCCGGGTATGATCAAGGTCGATCTCAACGATATAGGCTGCGATCTTTACACGGGATCGATGCACAAATGGCTGTTCGCGACGAAGGGCACGGGTTTCCTCTACTTGCGCGACGAAAGCGTGATGGACCGGGTGTGGAATACGGTCGCCACGGGCGGCTATGACGATCCTACGCGCAAGGCGGACCGCTATATGCAGATCGGGTCGTCCTGCATCCCCACCTTGATGGGACTGAACGCCGCGATTGAATTGGCCACGAGCATCGGGATGGAGCGGATTGAGGCGCGCAATCGCCTGTTGGCCGACTATATCCATGGCGAGATGGTGAAGCGCGGGGCGGAAAGCTGGACCTCCCCCGATCCGGCGCTGCGCGGGGCGATCGCCACCGTCAACACACCGCCGGTGCAGCGGATGGAATTGCAGGAGTGGCTGTGGACCAACCACAAGATCCGCGTCCGCGGCGGCAACCCCAGCAAACTCAGGCTCGCGACGCCCTATTTCTTGAGCAAGGCGGACATCGACCGCTTCCTGGGACTGTTCGAAGAATTTCGGAAGATGAAGGGGGCGTGATGCGCGCCGATGGAGAACGCATGGAATTGCACGCCTTGCGACTTTGCTCTATGGGCGGCCCAAGCAGCCCCGGCACCCGCTGATCCTCAACGATTCGCGATTGCCGGGGCGCAGTGTTTTATAAGACAAGTCAGGAACGCGCATGGCCCGTCGCCGCCAGATTTACGAAGGCAAGGCAAAGATCCTTTACGAAGGTCCTGAGCCAGGTACGATCATCCAATATTTCAAGGATGACGCTACGGCCTTCAATGCCCAGAAAAAGGGCACGATTTCGGGCAAGGGCGTGCTGAACAACCGGATTTCCGAGCATATCTTCACCCTGCTCGGCCAGATCGGCGTGCCGACCCACTTCATCCGCCGCCTCAACATGCGCGAACAGCTGGTCCGCCAGGTCGAGATCATCCCGATCGAGGTCGTGGTGCGCAACGTCGCCGCCGGATCGCTCAGCAAGAAGCTGGGCATCGAGGAAGGCACGCAGTTGCCCCGCACGCTGATCGAATATTGCTACAAGGACGATGCGCTGGGCGACCCGCTGATCTCCGAAGAGCATATCGCCTGCTTCGGCTGGGCGACGCAGGACGAGATGCACGACATCGCCGACATGGCGATCCGCATCAACGATTTCATGTGCGGCCTGTTCGCCGGCATCGGTATCCGCCTGGTCGATTTCAAGCTGGAATTTGGTCGGCTCTATGACGGCGAATATAGCCGCGTCATCCTGGCCGACGAGATCAGCCCGGACGGCTGCCGCCTGTGGGACATGGCGACCAACGAGAAGCTGGACAAGGATCGCTTCCGCCGCGATCTGGGCGGCGAAGTCGAAGCCTATCAGGAGGTTGCGCGCCGTCTTGGCCTGCTGCCCGAAGGACTGGACACCACTGTGCTCGACCTCGACACCCATCGCAAGAAGCGCGAGAAGGAAGAAGGCTGATCCTTCGATCAGAACGGACAAACCCGGCGAAGGCATCAGGCTTTCGTCGGGTTTTTCATGTCAGGCGATCAGCGCGTCGGCCATCAGCTTGATGCCCAGCAGCACCATCAGCGCGTAGATGAGCGTGTAGAAGCGCGCCGGATCGACCCGTCGCACCAGCGCCACACCGGCGAAGGTCGACAGGATCGCCACTGGCGCCAGCATCGCCGTCGCCATCAGATTGGCGTGGGTGAACTGCCCCAGCGCGGCATAGGCGGGCAGCTTCATCCAGTTCATCGCGGCGAAGGCGAGCGCGGTCGTCCCCACCAGCATGTCACGCGGCAGTTTTTTGGGCAGCACCCACATCTGGAAAGGGGGCGACCCGGCATGGGCGATATGGCTGGTGAAGCCACTGCCGATGCCGAACAGGAAGCCGACCCAGCCGGGCGAATCCGACGGCAGCACCACAGCCTTGCCGCGCTCGATCCACAGGCGTTGCAAGCCGAACAGCACGGAGATGGCGCCGAGCACGCCCAGCACTGCGGTTTCCGACACCTGCGCCGCGAACAGATAGCCAAGGCCGATGCCGACCGCGGCGCCCGGCAGCATGACCTTGAGGATGCCGCCGTCCCAGCTATGCCGATAGACCCATACGCTGACGACGTCCTGCAGGATCAGGATCGGCAACAGGATGGCCGCTCCGCGCACCGGATCGACGGCGAGCGCCATCACCGGCATGGCCAGCGCGCCGATCCCGGCGAAACCGCCCTTGGCTAGGCCCGCAAGGACGACGGCGATGATGGCGCATATATAATAGAGGGTGTCAGGGTTCATGCCCGCCGCTTAGGCGATGCGCGCGGAGATGAGAATGGGGATTTTCTGCGATCAACTATTGGCGCGATAGCCGATCAGCAAACCGAAACAAAAGGTCGCGAGCAGCGCGAGTTGGACCTTGCCGTGCGGATCATCATATCCCACGATCTGCTGCCCCCATGCGAACAGCCCGACAAACATCGCCAGCGCCAGCCCGGACATCGTTCCGCACGTCCCCCAAAATCACGCAGTCACGGTAGCGCAATGGTCGCTAACAAAGTCATAATGGCTTGCCTACGCGCCGCGCCGCGCTTAGGGGGTGCGGCGAAGGTCGGCCGTGCGGAATCGCGCGGCGCCAGTCGATTCCAAGGAGTCCGCGTCCCATGAAAGCCCGCATCTTCGTCACTCTCAAGGGCGGTGTCCTCGATCCCCAGGGCAGGGCCATCCACCATGCGCTCGACGGGTTGGGCTTTGGCGGCGTCAATGACGTGCGCGCCGGCAAGCTGATCGAACTGGACCTGGCCGACGACACCAGCGACGAGGATATCGACGCCATGTGCCGCAAGCTGCTGGCCAACACAGTGATCGAAAACTACCGCGTCGAAAAGTCGTCTAAGGCATGAAGAGCGCCGTCATCGTCTTTCCGGGCAGCAATTGCGACCGCGACCTGGCGGTGGCGTTCGAGGCTGCGACCGGACAGAAGCCCGCCATGGTGTGGCACCGCGACACGGACCTGCCCGACGACATCGACCTGATCGGCGTGCCGGGCGGTTTTTCCTACGGCGATTATCTGCGGTCCGGCGCGATGGCGGCCCGTTCGCCGGTGATGCAGGCGGTGGCGAGGGCAGCGACACGCGGCGCTTTCGTGCTGGGCATCTGCAACGGCTTCCAGGTGCTGACCGAAAGCGGTCTGCTGCCCGGCGCGCTGCTGCGCAACGCCGGCGGCCATTTCGTATGCCGCGATGTCGCGCTGACTGTCGAGAATGCTGAAAGCGCCTTCACCAGCCGCTATGCGGCGGGTGAAGCGATCCGCTATCCAGTGGCGCATCATGACGGCAATTATTTCGCCGACGATGCGACGCTCGACCGGTTGGAAGGCGATGGCCGCGTGGCGCTGCGCTACGGAGAAAGCGTCAACGGGTCGGCTCGCAACATCGCGGGCATCCTGAACGACACGGGCAATGTGCTGGGCATGATGCCCCATCCAGAGCGCGTGATCGAGCCGGCGCATGGCGCGACCGACGGTAGGCGCCTGTTCCAGGGGCTGGTCGAGGGGTTGATGGCGCGGGCATAAGCCTGACGCTTCATTGCTGGACATGAAAACAGCGCCTTCTCGATCGGGAAGGCGCTGTTTTCATTCTCACACCGAACGAATGTAGGATTCACCCGCCGCGGTGATAATCATAATCCATCGCCCGGCCTTGCTGCTTGGTCAGGATGGCGCCGACGATCGCGCCGCCGCTGCGCCGCAAGCGTTCGACCGCCGCGCGCAGGCCGCCATGATGGTTGCGGCCCCATTCGACCACCAGCAGGCTGGCCTGCGCCTTGGCCGCCAACAGCGGCGCATCGCCAATTCCCAGGATCGGCGGGGCATCGATCAGCACCGTGTCGTAGCGGTCGCGCACCGCCGTGAGCAGGCCGTCCAGCGCCGGGGTCGACAGCAGTTCCGACGGATTGGGCGGCAGCGTGCCGCAAGGCAGCAGCGCCACGCCCGCGATACCGGTGTCCACGATCACATCCTGCGCCATAGCCTGACCGGTCAGCACTTCGCTGATGCCGCGCGCGGGGGACAGGCGGAACAGGCGATGCTGCACCGGACGGCGCATGTCGCCATCAATCACCAGCACCGACTTGCCCAGGCCCGCCAGCGCCAGCGCCAACGCATGGAGGGTCAGCGACTTGCCCTCCCCTTCTTGCGCGCTGGTGACCAAGATCGATCGCGGCAGCCCGTCTGCCGACGCCAACAGCAGCGACGCGGCGATCGGGGTGAATATCTCCGCCGGCTGGGGATTATCGCCGGTAACCGGCACCGCGCCGAGCAAGGACAGCCCGACCCGTTCCGCCAACGTGTCGGCGGAGGTCACGGCGTCATCGAACATATGCCGCGCCGCCACCAGCAGCAGGCCCAACGCCAGCCCGCCGAGCGAGGCCAGCAGAAGGGTCACGCCTATCCGCGGTGAAAAGGGCCGCGTCGGCACCGCCGCACGATCGAGGGGCTGGATGCGACCGGCCTGAAACCCCGCCTGCGACGCCATGTCGCGATAGCGCTGGAGCAGGCTGTCATGCAGCATCCGATAGGTATCGACCGAGCGTTCCATGATGCCCATCTGGACATCGCGGCCCTGCTCCACCTGCGCCTGCTGTTCGAGCTGCGCGATTTCCTTGGCGATCTGATCCTCGCCGCGCACCGCCACCTCATATTGTTCGCGCAGCGACGCCCGGATGGTGTTGGCCATGGAATCGGCCTGCTCATCCAGCGCCGCCAGCTTCGCCCGCGCTTCGCGCATTTCGGGATGGGCATCCTTACGAAACTGCCGTTCCTCGGCAACGGTCGCGCGGGCTTGCGCGCGATCGGCCATAATCTGCTGCATGGCCCCGTTGCCCAGCACTTCGGGCAGCGTGTCGGCGCTGGCGCGCCGCGCGCTTTCCCACCGTTTCTGCGCCGCGATACGATCGGCCGCAGCCTGCGCGCGGAAGGCGTTGAGCTGCGCCAGCCGCGTCGCCACCGACCCGTCGGGGGCGGCAGGCTTGACGGGTTTGCTCTCTTCGCCTGATTGGGCCGGCGTGCCGGTGCGCGTGGCATAGACAGCCATGTCGCGCTCGGCCCGCGCCAGATCGTTGCGCGCGCCGTCCAGTTCGCCCAGCAGGAAGCGGCGCGCCTGCACCCCGGATTCGAAGCCGCGCTTCAGGTCGGCGCGGATCAGGCTGTCCGCATAGCTGTTAGCCACGCGCGCCGAAAGCACCGGATCGGCGCTGACGAAGCTGATCCGCAGAACCCGCGACTTGCCGGGCAGTTCGACCTCCAGATTATCGCGCAGCAGCCGCACGACCATGTCCTGCTCCACCTGACGCTGCGACAAGGTGCCGACGCCCTCTGGCGGGCGGACCTCGTCCATGCCCTTGAAGAAGGTCGGCGTACCGACCAGCGACAGATCGCGCGCGACCTCCTCCGCCAGCGCCCGGCTGCGCAACACCTCCAATTCGGTCTGCATCAGCGTTTCGGTGTCGTTCGCCGATCCGGCGCGCTGGGCCGCGGCGGAACCGGCCGCGCCGGCAGGCACATCCTCCACCTCGACCGAGGCGGTGGCGCGATAATCAGGCGTAGAGGTGAGGATGAAGAGCGCGCCGGCCAACAGGCAGAGCGCCATGGTGACGAACAGGATGACGCGGTGGCGGCGCAGCACCAGCCAGCAGCGCTGCGCGGCGGCGGACAAGCGGGCGCTGAATCCTTCGCCGCCGTTATCCGCATCGTCACGCATCGGGAAAGCAGGAATACCCATCAGTGATTTCCGTCCAGCGCGATAAAGCCGGTGGCGAGCGCAGGCATGGCCAGCAGCGCGCCGCCCATGATCGCCTTGGCGCGCGACAGGCCGACGATGACCATGTCGCCCGGCAGAATTTCAGGATCGGGCGCACGCCCCTTGCGAATGGCGGCCAGATCGAACAACGCGGCCCGCCGCTGGCCGTCCAACCGACGTATGACGACCACCTGATTGAGGCCGGCGAGCCGGGTCGGCCCCCTCGCCAGGGCGACGGCCTGTAACAGCGTCAGTCGCCCTTCGACCGGATAGAGGCCAGGTTCGCGCACTTCGCCATCCAATGTGACGCGGCGGCCCACGGCCTTTTTCACAAACAGGGTGACTTGCGGCGACACCAGATAGCGTTCCCCCAGGCGCCCGGCAATGACATCGCCCGCTTCGCCGGCGGTCAGACCCGCGACCGACACATCGCCGATCAGTGGCATACGGATCATGCCGGCCGCCGTGACCTGCGCGTCTTCCAGCGACAGGCCGGGTTCATGATACACTTGGATGCGCAGCACATCGTCTGGCGCGATACGATAATCCATTCCAATCGCTGGTGGCGGAGGGATCGCCACATAGGCGGCCTCGCCCCGTGGCGCATCCTCCACGGTCGCGCACGCCCCCAGCAGCCCGCAGGCCGCCAGCATCGCAATCGATCGGTTGATGCTGTTTCCGCGCTTCATCCGCGCTCCCGCCCCGTCCTAACCCAGATGAGGCCGGGGGTTAACGGCGCGGCACGATGATGGCAACCATGGACGGGACAGGCCGAAGGCGCCCGATGGCTGTCAGATGGCGAGGCGGTCGGGCGCCGGCTGCGCCAGGCGGCGCGGCTGATCGGGCCAGATGCCCCGCGTGTCATAGACAGCCTTGCCGGCGCGTTCATCGACGGGGACAGATTTGAACATGTCATGATCGACTAGAATGACGAAAACGCCACATTGTTCCAGTGCCGTATCGAGATCGATCAGGTCGGCCCCCGTTCCGGCGAATTCCATCGGCAATGCCTGAGCATAGGGTTCGACCAGCTTGATGCGGCGACCATAGCGCCGCGCCAGCCGCGCGGCGACCTTCACCGCCGGGCTTTCGCGGAAATCATCGATATTCGCCTTGAAGGCAAGGCCGAGGCAGGCGACGTCTTCGTCGGCGAAGGCGTCGATCATGTCCGACGCCTTGGCTATGACATAGTCGGTCTTGCCGTCATTCACTTCGCGTGCGGTGCGGATGATGCGGGCATTTTCCGGGTCGCCATGGACGATGAACCAGGGATCGACGGCGATGCAATGCCCGCCGACGCCTGGGCCTGGCGAGAGGATATTGACGCGCGGATGGCGGTTGGCGAGGCGGATCACCTCCCACACGTCGATGTCCACATTCTCCGCGATCACCGACAATTCGTTGGCGAAGGCGATGTTGACGTCGCGGAAGCTGTTTTCGACCAGCTTGACCATTTCGGCCGCGCGGGCGGTTGTGGTGATGCAGGCGCCACGCACGAACTGGCGATAGAAGCCCAGCGCCTTGCGCGCGCAACGCGGCGTGATGCCGCCGATGCAGCGGTCGTTGTCGATCAGTTCGACCAGGATGCGGCCTGGCAGCACGCGTTCCGGGCAATAGGCGATGGCGATGTCGCCCTGCGCGCCCTGCCCCGGCATTTTAAGGTCGGGACGAATGGCGCCGATCACGTCGCGCATCGCTTCGGTCGTGCCGACGGGCGAGGTGGATTCGAGGATCACCGTATCGCCGGCCTTGAGCACCGGGGCGATCGTGCGCGCGGCTTTGAGGACATAGGAGATGTCTGGCGCGCGATCTTCCGACACGGGGGTCGGCACGGCGATGATAAAGACGTCGCTTTCCTCGACCTCCAAGCTGGCGCGCAGGTTGCCGCGAGCGACCACGCCTTGGACCAAGCCATCCAGATCGACTTCCTCGATATGGACGCGGCCGCCATTGACCGTTTCGACCACATGGGCGCTGACGTCGACCCCCACCACCTGCGCGCCGCCACGCGCGATCAGCGCGGCGGTCGGCAGGCCGATATAGCCAAGGCCAATGACGGAAACCTTCTGCTTTGCGTCGACAGGCATGAGGCGAACAATCCTTCAAACGGTGAATTCGCCCGCTTTTGTGCCCGGAAATGCTGAAGATTTCGGTAACGCTCCGGCCGCCGCCGTCTAACCTCTAGCGATAGCGCGGCAAAGGCTGGCGCGCCATGTGCATGGGCGAGCGGACGACCGGCGTGGTGATGATCTTGGTCTTCATCAAAGTACGGATGCGATCGGCGCCATCGGGATTGAGCAGCACGACGCGGGTGCCGCCCGACGTCAGCGGTTCGATGGTCGAAATGGCGATGGCGTGGCGGGCGCAGAGCGCGGTCACGTCGTCCAGCGGCGCGTTCAAATTAATGGCGCGGCTCATGCGGACGGCCTCGTCAGGCTCAGAATTGAGTGGGCGTGTATCGACAGGGTCATGAGACAGGCTCCTTGCATGGCAAGCGGGAGCGCGATTTGTCTCTCGGTCGTAGCGAATGCTTGCGGGCAGGTTTCGCGGCGATGCCGTCCGGTAGCAGATAGCCGCCACGACGTCGCCTTTTATTCCGCCATGGCGGCGCCCGCGCTGATCACCGCAGCGATTCGCGCCGCCGCCTGGCCGTCACCAAACGGATTATGCGCCCGCGCCATCGCCTGATAGGCGTCGTCATCATCCAGCAGCGCCAGCACCTCGCGCACGATGCGGTCGCGGTCGGCGCCCACCAGCCGGGCCGTCCCCGCCTCAATACCTTCGGGCCGCTCGGTCGTTTCGCGCATCACCAGCACCGGCTTGCCGAGCGAGGGCGCTTCTTCCTGCACGCCCCCGCTGTCGGTCAGCACCAGATGGCACATGTCGAGCAGGCGGACGAAATGGGGATAGTCGAGCGGTTCGATCATCGCGACATTGGGCAGGTCGCCCAATACGGCGTCCATCACCGGGCGGACATTGGGATTGGGGTGAACGGGGAAGATCACCGCGACGTCGGCGCGCGCGGCGATATCGGCGATTGACTGCGCGATCGCTTCCATCCCGCCGCCGAAATTCTCGCGCCTATGGCTGGTGACGGCGACGATTCGCTTGCCCGCGAAGCGCGCGGCCAGACCGTCCAGGCCGCTGGCCAGTCCCGGCTGCGCCAACAGCCGATCGCGGGTGGCGAGCAGCGCGTCGATCACGGTGTTGCCGGTGATATGAATGCTGGCGGCGTCCCGGCTTTCGTGCAGCAGCGCGTCGGCCGCGGCCTGGGTGGGCGCGAAGTTCATGTCGGCGATGCAGGCGACGACGCGGCGATTCACTTCCTCCGGCCAAGGATGATGAATATCGCCGCTGCGCAGGCCGGCCTCGACATGGGCGACCGGGATCTTGCGGTAATAGGCGGCCAAACTGGCGACCATCGTGGTCAGCGTATCGCCATGGACGACGATGCGGTCAGGCTGTTCCAGGTCGAACGCCTGGCCCAGTTCGACGATCAGCCTGGCGGTCAGCCCGTCCAGCGTCTGGTTGGGGACCATGACGTCCAGGTCGATGTCGGGCACGATCCCGGCAATGTCCAGCACCTGGTCCAGCAGGCCGCGATGCTGCGCGGTCACGATGACCCGCGTCTCCACCCCGGATTGCGCGCGCAGCGCATGGATCACCGGGAACATCTTGATCGCTTCGGGGCGCGTCCCGAACACCAGCGCTACTTTCACATCCATTCCTTCGCCTGCTGCTGCGCCCAGCCTGTCGCAGAAATTGGTAACCAGCCCCTGAACGATCTTGCTAAATTCATCGCTGCAACGCAGCGAATTGTAATGTGCGCGCACTATGATACAGCCTGCGCATAGTCACCACGTCTTACGGAGCTGAATAGTCCATGAAAATCACGATGATCGGCACGGGTTATGTTGGACTTGTGTCAGGGGCCTGTTTTGCGGATTTTGGTCATGACGTGGTATGCGTGGACAAGGACGCTGGCAAGATCGCGGCGATCGAGTCCGGGCGGATGCCGATTTTCGAGCCGGGGCTGGACAAGCTGGTGGGCGACAATGCGGCGTCGGGCCGGCTGACCTTCACCACCGACCTGGCCGCTGGCGTCAAGGGCGCCGACGCGATCTTCATCGCGGTCGGCACGCCTTCGCGCCGGGGCGACGGCCATGCGGACCTGAGCTATGTCTATGCTGCGGCGCGGGAAATCGTTGCGGCGCTGGATGCGCCTGCGGTGATCGTGACCAAATCGACCGTGCCGGTGGGCACCGGCGACGAAGTCGAGCGGATCGCGCGCGAATTGAAGCCCGACCTTGACATCCAGGTCGTGTCCAACCCCGAATTCCTGCGCGAAGGCGCGGCCATCGGCGATTTCAAGCGGCCCGATCGCGTCGTCGTGGGCACCACCGGTTCGGAACGCGCGATCGCGGTGATGAGCCAGGTCTATCGTCCGCTCAACCTCAACCAGGCGCCCTTGATGTTCACCGGCCGCCGCACCGCCGAACTCATCAAATATGCCGCCAACGCCTTTCTGGCGACCAAGATCACCTTCATCAACGAAATGGCGGACCTGTGCGAGGCGGTCGGCGCGGAAGTGCAGGACGTGTCGCGCGGCATCGGCCTCGACAACCGGATCGGCAGCAAATTCCTGCACGCAGGGCCAGGCTATGGCGGCTCCTGCTTCCCCAAGGACACGCTGGCGCTGGTCAAGACCGGCCAGGACCATGACGCCCCGATCCGCATCGTCGAAACGGTGGTGCAGGTCAACGACCTGCGCAAGCGGGCGATGGGCCGCAAGATCGTCAAGGCGATGGGCGGCGACGCCCGTGGCAAGACGGTCGCGCTGCTGGGCCTGACCTTCAAGCCCAACACCGACGACATGCGCGACGCCCCCAGCCTCGCCATCGTTCAGGCATTGGAAGACGCGGGCGCAAAGATCGTCGCCTATGATCCCGAAGGCATGGAGGTCGCCGCGCCGATGATGCCCAAGGTGGTCATGGCCAACGACGCCTATGAGGCCGCCGACGCCGCCGACGCGGTCGTGCTGGTCACCGAATGGGACATCTTCCGCGCCCTGGATTTGAAGCGCCTGGCCGCCGCCATGACCGGCACCGCGCTCATCGACCTGCGCAACATCTATCCCGCAGACGAGATCGAAGCTGCAGGCCTCGCACTCTCCCGCGTCGGTGGATAAGCAGAAGGCGGGGCGTCCTCACAACGCCCCGCCTTCTCTGCATCGCCAGCCCCGCCCGCATCATTGGCTGATCGCGGCGGCGACGTTGTTCCTGATGGGGATCGCCGTCCCGCTCTTTGCCGCCTTCATTTGAGGCGGCGGCAGCGGATCAAGCCTTGATCTTCCAGCCGCGCTTGAGCAGCGTGTAGCACAATCCACCCAGTATCAGGTTCAGGCCCAGCAGCACGCTGCTGCCCACCACGACATTGGTGTCGGCTGCCGCGACGAAGCCGTAGCGGAAGCCGGAAATGATGTAGAAGAACGGGTTGGCGTGGCTGATCGCCTGGAAAACCGGGGGCAGGCGATCAATTGAGTAGAATGTGCCCGACAGCAGCGCCAGCGGTCCGATCACGAAATTGGTGATCGCCGCGCCATGATCGAATTTTTCCGCCCAGATCGATGTCAACACGCCCAGAAAGGCGATGAAGCTGGTGCCGAGCAGGCCAAACCAGGCGACCGCCCACATATGCGCGGGCGTCACATGGACGCCGGGCCACAAGGCCATGGCCAGCCACAGGGCGAAGCCGACGAACATCGCGCGCGTCACCGACGATGCGACCAGCGCGAACAGCAATTCGCCCACCCCGATCGGCGGCATCAGATAATCCACCAACGTGCCCTGCACCTTGCCCACCATCAGCGCGAAGCTGGCATTGGCGAAGCAGGCGTTAATCATGCCCATGATGATCAGGCCCGGCGCGATGAAGTCGGCGAAGGGCACCGCTTCGCCGCGCAGCAACACGGTCCGCCCGCTGCCGCCCAGCGCAACGATGAATATCACCAGGAACATCAGCGTCGTGATCGCCGGCGCCCAGACGGTCTGGAGTTGCACCTTCAGGAAGCGGCGCACTTCCTTGGCGTAGAGCGCCCAGGTGCCGGCCCAGTTGATGTTGCGAATCTGCGGCACGCCCGGTTCGGGGAATGGCGGCTGTACCGCGGGAGCGGCGTGAATTTTGGGCTGGTCGTTCATGGTTGGATCGACTATCGGCTGGTCCGTTATGCCGCAAGGGGGAAGGTCCAAGGATTTGAACCTGCGGCGTGGCTTCCCATATAGGGAGCCATAGAAGATTTTTGAGGAGTTTTTTCATTGTCCTGGACCGACGAGCGTATCGACCAGCTCAAGGGGATGTGGGAGCGCGGACTGACCGCCAGCCAGATCGCCGATGAACTCGGCGGGGTCAGCCGCAATGCGGTGATCGGCAAGGCGCATCGCCTGGGCCTGCAATCCCGTCCTTCGCCGGTGAAGGCGAATGAGACGCCCAAGAAGGCTGCCGCCCCTGCGCCGCGGAAACCCGCGACCGCCCCGGATGTGGAAGCGTCGCGCGCCGCCGCGCCGGTCGTGTCGGCTCCGGCGCCCATCCGTGCGCCCGTCGCTGCGCCGGCGGCCCCTGCGACGCCGACTCCCGCCGCCGCAGCCGCCACCGATGCCCCGCCCCCGCCGCCGCAACCCCGCATCATTTCGGTCGGTCCCGGCGGCTTCCTGCGCCAGGGTCCGGGCGACCAGCAGGCGCCGATCCCGCCCGCCCCGCCGCGCCGCCTGGTGCCGGCAAAGCCGAGCGCCGAGATTGCGGACAAGACGACGCTGCTCGACCTGACCGAGCGGATCTGTAAATGGCCGATGGGGCATCCGGGCGAACCGGACTTTCATTTCTGCGGCGAGCAGGTCAATCCCGGCTTCCCTTATTGCGTCGAACATTGTGGCCGCGCCTATCAGGCGCAGTTGCCCCGCGGCACACGCCGTCCGCCCCCGCCGCTCCCCTTTGGCGGCCCGCGGGTCCGCTGAAGCGTCACGCCAGACGCGAAAAAGGCCCGGCTTCCATTTGGAAGCCGGGCCTTTTTCGTGTTCGTTGCAATCAGAAGCGGAAGCTGGTCGTCACCATCACGCTCTGCGTGTCGAACTTGTCGCCGCGATTCATGCTGGCGCCGCCCGACGGGGTGATGCGGAAGGGATTGGTCGCCGGGGCCGTGCCCGCGCCGACATCGACGCGATAGTCGCCGACATTATAGCGGGTCCACAGATAGCGTGCGCCAATCGAGAAATTATCCGACACCTTGGCTTCGATACCGCCGCCCATCGTGTAGCCCCATGCATCTTCCTTGCGGTCGACTTCGGTGAAGCTGTTGGCGCCATTGCTGGTGCTGAAGCTGTTCTTCACCTTCGCATAGGCAAGGCCGCCGGTGATGTAAGGCATGATGCCGCCGGGGGTCGTATAACCCAGGCGGGCGCGCAGGTTGGCGTTATAGTTGATCCGCCGGGTCATGGTGTAGAAAGCCGGCGTCGTGGAATATTCGGTCACGCTGTCGCTGACATAGGCTTTGCCCGCTTCGGCGACCACGCCCGCGACGATGCTGCCAAACTGCCGGTCATAGCCGACATGACCCATCCAGCCGATCGCATCCTTGTCGTCGTCGCAGCCAGCACCTGGCGTGGGGCCGCGCGCCGCGCCGCCGCAGGTGCCCGGCGAAAAGGCGTTGGCGCCCGACGTGGTGCGGATCACGTCATTATAGTCGCCATCGGCGTCCGTATCGAAACGCAGATGTTCGCCCTGGTCGCTTTTCTGCCAATTATAGCCGAAGGAGCCGCCGACATAAGGGCCGCTCCAATCGACCGGCGCGCTGTCCTGCGCAACGGCCGGCATCGCCATGACAAGCGCCAGGGTGGCGCCGAGCGGCGCGATATGCTTGATCTTCATGAATATAGTCTCCTCGCGGGACGGGCCGTTTTCGACCCATCTTCCTGCCGCTAACGAACCCACCGTCCATTTTGTTTCACTGCCTTTTGTGACATATCGTTGCTGCCCGGACATGGCTCGGCGCTTGCGCCCGCCGCGCGCCCGCTTATAGCTTACGGCATGTCCGAAGACCTGTTCGCCGCCAACACCCCCGCCACCCCGCAATATGATGCTTCCACGATCGAGGTGCTGGAAGGGCTGGAGCCGGTCCGTCGCCGCCCCGGCATGTATATTGGCGGCACCGACGAGCGCGCGCTGCATCACTTGGCGTCCGAAGTGCTGGACAACAGTATGGACGAGGCCGTCGCCGGTCACGCCACCCGGATCGAGGTGACGCTGGAGACCGGCAACAAGCTGACCATTACCGACAATGGCCGCGGCATTCCGGTGGATGCGCATCCCAAATTTCCCGGCAAGTCGGCGCTGGAGGTCATCCTGACCACACTCCATTCGGGCGGCAAATTCGAGGGCAAGGCCTATGCCACCTCAGGCGGCCTCCATGGCGTTGGCATTTCCGTGGTCAATGCACTGTCGACCGACACGGTGGTCGAAGTCGCGCGCAGCAAGGAACTGTTTCGCCAGAAATTTGCGCAAGGCCTGCCCGTCACGACGCTGGAAAAAGTCGGTGCGGCGCCCAACCGGCGCGGCACGTTGGTCAGCTTCGTCCCCGACACCGAGATTTTCGGCGAGCAGAAGTTCAAGCCCGCCCGTCTGCATCGCCTGGCGCGGTCCAAGGCCTATCTGTTCGCGGGCGTCGAAATCCGCTGGAAATGCGCGCCCGAACTGATCAACGACGATACGCCAGCGGAGGCGGTGTTCCAGTTTCCCGGCGGCCTGGCCGATCATCTGAAGGAACAGGTGGGCGGCCGCGATTGCGCGACCAGCGTCTTTTTTTCGGGCAATCAGGATTTTCCCGGCACGGCTGGCCGGGTCGAATGGGCGGTCGCCTGGCCGCTGTGGTCCGATGGCAGCTATAGCTGGTATTGCAACACCATCCCGACCCCCGATGGCGGCACCCATGAAGCGGGCCTGCGCACCGCTCTGGTCAAGGGCATCCGCGCCTTTGCCGAACTGATCGGGCAGAAGAAGGGCAAGGACATCACCGCCGACGACATCATGACGTCATCGGAAATCATGCTGTCCGTCTTCATCCGCGATCCGCAGTTTCAGAGCCAGACCAAGGATCGACTGACCAGCCCCGACGCCGCGCGACTGGTGGAAAATGCGGTGCGCGACCATTTCGACCATTATCTGACCGACCATATGGATCGGGGCAAGGCGCTGCTCGCCTATGTGCTCGACCGGATGGATGAGCGCCTCAAGCGCAAGCAGGAGAAGGAGGTCAAGCGCAAGACCGCGACCAACAGCCGCAAACTGCGCTTGCCCGGAAAGCTGACGGATTGTTCGAACGACGACCCGGAAGGTGCTGAAATCTTTCTGGTCGAGGGCGATTCGGCCGGTGGTTCGGCCAAGCAAGCGCGCGACCGCAAGACCCAGGCGATCCTGCCCCTGCGCGGCAAGATATTGAACGTCGCGTCCGCCAATAACGCCAAGATCCTGGCCAATCAGGAAATTGCCGACATGATCCTGGCGCTGGGCTGCGGCACGCGCAAGGATTGCAACCCGGATCATCTGCGCTACGAACGCATCGTCATCATGACCGACGCCGATGTGGACGGCGCGCATATCGCGACGCTTCTGATGACCTTCTTCTTTCAGGAAATGCCCGAACTGGTGCGGCGCGGGCATCTCTATCTCGCCCAGCCGCCGCTCTATCGGCTCGTGGCGGGCGGCAAGAGCCTCTACGCCAAGGACGACGCCCATCGCGAACAGCTGATGGCGAAGGAGTTCAAGGGCAAGAAGGTAGAAGTCAGCCGCTTCAAGGGGCTGGGCGAAATGAACCCCATGCAATTGCGCGAAACCACCATGGACCCCAAGACCCGGATGCTGATCCGCATCACCCTGCCCGACGATATCGAGGATCGGCAGCAGGTGCGCGATCTGGTCGACCGGCTGATGGGCACCAACCCCGCGCATCGCTTCGCCTTCATCCAGGAAAATGCCGCGGCGGTGGACGAGGAAGCGATCGACGCTTGAATAGGGCTATGGTCCGTCAGAAGCGTGCTGCCGCTTTCGCAGGAGTCCGCTGTGCCAGGCTCCTTGTCCTGCTATCCCTATTCGTCATGGCCGTATTTCCTTCCCCTTCCCGTGCTGCCCCCTCCCCCGCCTATCAGGCCCGTGCGGTACAACTGCTCCGCATCCTCAGCGCGCCCGGCGGCGAGGAGGCCTATTTCTCTACCCTCTTTCTCGACGCCGTGCCGGTGGATCGCTGGCGCGCCATCGCCGCCGACCTGCGCGCCCAGCATGGCGAACCGCTTTCGCTCGGCGCGGTGCGGACCGACAGCGCCACTGCCGGGCAGGTCGAAATCCGCTATGAACGCGCCACTGTAGGCTTTACCCTGGTGGTCGCGCCGCAAACGCCCCATCTGGTCGTCGGCCTGCATATCGTGGGCGCCCGCACCGCCAATGACAGCCTGGACAAGGTCATGGCCGACGTCGCCGCCTTGCCCGGCGCCACCGCCGTCGCGATCGCGCAACTGACCGACTCCGGTCCGCAATGGCTGCATGTCCATCGCGCCGACGCGCAGATGGCGACCGGCTCCAGCTTCAAGCTGTATATCCTCGCCGAACTGGCGCGCGCGGCGGCGGCGCGCGAGCGACGGTGGAGCGATGTCATTCCTCTAGGCCCGAAAAGCTTTTCCGGGCGGCTGATGAACTGGCCCGACCGTGCGCCGATGACGCTGCACAGCTTGGCCACGGCGATGATCGCCGAAAGCGACAATAGCGCGAGCGATACGCTGCTTCGCGCGCTGGGGCGGGATCGGGTAGACGCCATGCTGGCCACGACCGGCCATTCAGAGGCGGCCAAAGCGCTGCCTATACTCAGCACCGCCGAAGCCTTCGCGCTCAAAATGCCCGTCAATGCCGACCTGCGCCACCGTTACGCAACGGGATCGCTCGCTGACCGTCGCGGGCTGCTGCACGATGCGGCTCGCCGCCTGACCGCCGACAAGGTGGATGTGGGCAGCGTGGCCGAAATACCCACGGCGATCGACAGCATCGAATGGTTCGCATCATCAAGGGACATGATCGGCCTGCTCGACTGGCTGCGCCTGCATGGCGGCGACGCGCTGCCGATCCTGGCCGTCAACCCCGGCATCGCGCCCGCCGATGCGAAACGCTGGCGCTATCTGGGCTATAAGGGCGGCAGCGAACCCGGCGTGATGGCGATGAACATGCTGGGCCAGGCACCGAACGGCGCTTGGTATGCCGTCAGCGGCAGTTGGAACAACCCGACGGCGCGGGTGGATGAAGGAAAGTTCGTGGCGCTGATGACGCGGGCGATGAATCTGGCGGCGGCAGATGGGCGTTGATGACGACCACGTCTTATTCGCCGACTTTCTTAAACCCGGAAAAGTGAGATCCCGGCCTTCGCTGGGACAACCATAGTGAGTGGCTGAAAATGGCCGACGACAGCCCTTACCCCGTCAGCGCCTCGACCAGCGCCTTGACCTTCTTCTGCCGCCATTGCGGCAACGGCGCGATCAGCCAATAAGCGAGCAGCGTCGGGGTCGTATCGCCCACCTGCCGCACCCGGCCCGCCGCCAGATCAGCCTGCGCCAGCAGCAGCGGCACGCGCGCACGGCCAAAGCCGCTGGCCGCCGCCTCGATCGCCAGCCCTCCATCGGCAACGCGAATGATCGCGGGCTTGTCGCCCGCCGGGCAACCTGGCCAATCGATGCGATGATCGGGGCCACCCGCCGCCGCCTCGACCGTGACATAGGCGGCTTCGCCGATCTTGACGCCTTCATGCTCGCCCGCGCCGTCGGCCAGGCGGATCGCGATGTCCAGATTGGCTTCGGTGAAATCGAGCGCCTCGTCCGCAGCGATCAGCTGGAACGTCAGGTCGGACTGGCCGGCGGCATAGGCGGCCAGACGCGGCTGAAGCCATTTGCCCGTGATGTCGCGCGGCGCGGCGATGGTCAGCGCATGGCTGGACTGGCCCGCCTGCATCGCCCGCACCGCTTCCTCGAACTCCAGGAAGCCGGCGCGCAGCGCGTCAAGGCCGCCCTCCGTTTCCGGCGTCAATTCCAACCCCTTGGGCGTGCGGCGGAAGAGGACGACGCCCAGCATATCCTCCAACGCGCGAATCTGTTGCCCCACGGCGGCCGGCGTCACCGCCAGTTCGTCCGCGGCACGGGTGAAGGATAGGTGCCGCGCGGCCGCGTCCAGCACGCGCAGACCGTTGAGCGGCAAATGGGTCCGCTTCATTCGGCCACCGCCGGGGCGATCAGGGCGAAATGGGGGATCGCCACATCGAACGTCTCACCGCCAACGCCGATCATCCGATAGCTGCCCTTCATCGATCCGGTCGGCGTATTGAGAGGGCAACCCGATACATAGTCATAGCTTTTCCCCGGCTGCACCACGGGTTGCTCCCCCACGACGCCATCGCCATCGACCATATGCTGGACCCCGCGGCCATCAGTGATGATCCAATGGCGGGTCAGGAGCTGCACCGGCTGGTCACCCTGATTTTCGATGCGGATATGATAGGCCCAGAACCAGCGGCCCCGGTCCGGCTCCGACTGTTCGGGCAGGAAGGTGACCGCGACATGGACGATGATGTCCCGCGTGGTGGCGTGGAAGGGGAAGAGCGCGTTCACGTCTCAGAAATGCGCCCTAACCCCCTCATTCGTCAACGCCCTATCGAACGCAGCGCCTGATCGAGGTCGGCGATGACATCGTCCGCATCCTCCAGACCGACGTTGAGGCGCAGCATGTCTTCGGTGATGCCTACTTCCAGCCGCGCCGCTTCCGCCATGCCGAAATGGGTGGTCGAGGCAGGGTGGGTCATCAACGAACGCGAATCGCCGATATTGTTGCTGATGTCGACCAGTTCCAGGCCGTTGAGCAGGCCGTGCGCCTCCGCCCGGCCACCACCGACATAGAGCGAGAAGATCGGGCCGGCCATGGCCATCTGACTCATGGCGAGCGCGTGCTGGGGATGGCTTTGCAGGCCGGGATAGAGCACCTTGGCGACGCGCCCTTCGAGGAAGGCGGCTACCTTCAGCGCATTTTCGCTCTGGCGGCGGATGCGCAGGTCGAGCGTTTCCAGCCCCTTGAGCACCACCCAGGCGTTGAAGGCGGCGAGTGTGGGGCCGGTGTTGCGGTGGAAGGGCAGCAGGACATTGTCGATCCAGTCGCGCGTGCCGCAAATGGCGCCGGCCAGGACGCGGCCCTGCCCGTCCATCATCTTGGTCGCGCTATAGGCCACGACGTCCGCGCCGAAGTCCATTGGCCGCTGCAAGGCGGGCGTGGCGAAAGCATTGTCCACAACACTGGTGATGCCATGCGCCCTGGCGATGGCGCAGACCGCCGCGAGATCGACGATGTCCATCGTCGGGTTGGCGGGTGTTTCAAAGAAGAAGACCTTGGTATTGGGCCGGATCGCCGCTTGCCAGGCTGCGGTGTCGCTGCCATCGATCGTGGTCGTTTCGATCCCGAATTTGGGCAACAGCGTGTCGGTCAGCCAGCGGCACGAGCCGAAGGCCGCCTTGGCGCCCACGACATGATCGCCCGCCGACAGCTGGCACAGCAGCGCGGCAGTCATTGCAGCCATGCCGGTGGCGGTGGCGCGGCAGGCCTGCGCCCCTTCGAGCAGGGCGATGCGCTGTTCCAGCATCTCCACCGTCGGGTTCTGGAGCCGCGAATAGGTCATGCCTTGCTGTTCACCAGCGAAGCGCGCGGCCGCGTCCTCCGCCCGGTCGTAGCTATAGCCGCTGGTCAGGAACAGGGCTTCGGAGGTCTCGCCATATTCGCTGCGCGCCGTGCCGCCCCGGATCGCGAGCGTCGCGGGTTTCCAGCTCTTGGTGATGTCGGGATTTTGTCCGCTCTTGCGCTTCATATCGCTTTCCGCATGTCCTGATTCACTTGCGGCGTGGCGCCGCCCAATATCTCGGCCATCTGGCTCATGTCGCCATTACCGCCCGACAGGATAACCGCAACCTTCTTGCCGCGCATTCGGTCCTTTTCCTGCAAAAGCGCGGCCAGAGCAACGGCGCCTGCCCCTTCGGCGAGGTTATGCGTATCCTGCCAGTAGATGCGGATCGCCTGCGCCACCTCATCATCGGTGACGCCCACGAAGCGATCGGCGCGCGGCCCGAAATAGTCGAGCGCCGCCTGGACCGGGGTGCAGACCGCGACGCCATCGGCAAAGGTGTAGGCGGTTGGGCTAGACACCAATCGTCCGGCTTCGAAGCTGCGCTTGGCCGCATCGACATGGGCGGACACGACGCCGACCACCTTGGTCTTCAGGCCCAGCGCATCGCGCGCGGCGATCGTGCCGCACAGGCCGGATCCGCAGCCGACCGGGACATAGACGGTATCAAGGTCGGGCACCGCATCGAATAGTTCCAGGCCATAGCTGGCAACGCCGCGCACCAGTTCGTCATGATAGGCCGGGACCATGAATAGGCCCTGCTGCGCCGACAGGCGGATCGCTTCGGCCTTCGCGCTGTCGAAATCATGGCCATGTTCGATCAATGTCGCGCCGAATGCGCGCATCGCCGCATTCTTTTCAAGGGCATTGCCATGGGGCACGACGATGGTGGCGGCGATACCGGCGGCGGTCGCGGCGCGCACCTGCGCCTGGCCGTGATTGCCGCGGGTCGCGGTGATGATGCCCTTCACCTCCGGATGGGTGCGCCGCAGCCAGTCGATATAGGTGATCGCGCCCCGCGCCTTGAACGCGCCGGTGGGCGTGTGATTCTCATGCTTGACCCACAGGTCGCAGCCGGCCCGCTGGCCCAACAGCGGCCAGGCATATTGCGGGGTCGGCGGAACCTGGGCATGGACCATGTCGGCGGCGGCGCGGAGGCTGGACAGGGAGAAATCGTTCATCCCGTCGCCCCTAATGGCTATGCAGAGTGTAGGACAGAACCGATAGTGCGCAATTGGCCCTGTAAGTGGCCCTGCCCGACCAGTCCGGCCAGCCTGTCCGGTCAAACCAAGCCCGTCAGGCGGCGCGGCGCGGCGCGTCCACCATCAGCGGGTGAAGATGCCGCTCCTCCCATGTCATCCGGTCCAGCAGGCCCTGTTGCAGTTCCAGCACGGCGTCGCGATAGCCGTGCCAGTCCTGGGTGATCTGCGCCGGGGTCCAGTCCTTGATATGATCGCTGTAGCGCAGGAACAGGGCGACCATCGCGCGGCTGTGATCGCGCATGACAGAGTCCGCCTGCGCCGCCGTCGACCCGCTGCGCAGCGCCACCACCAGCGCATCTTCCCGGCCCATATGGTCGCGGAACAGTTGCGAAAAGGCGATGCGCCGGCGGGCGATGTCCGGCAGCGCCTCCGGCCCGCGGGTGCGCATGATATGCGCAAATTCCCCCATCATGCCCCGCAGGGCATCATGGTCCCGTGTCAATTGCATCAACATAGTGCGTCCCCGTTTTCCCATTAGATCGGTCGAAGGACGCAAAAGTTAAGGAAATTTCCCGGCTATGCGACGAACCGAGCGGTCAGAGCACAGCCAGAACCGCGTCGCCCATCTCCACGGTCGACATGGTCCCGCCCAGATCGGGCGAGCGCGCGCCGTCGGCCAGCGCCTTGGCCACAGCGGCTTCGATCCGATCGGCCTGTTCGGGCAGGTTCAGCGAATAGCGCAACATCATCGCCGCCGACAGGATCGTCGCGAGCGGATTGGCCTTGCCCGTGCCGGCAATGTCGGGGGCGGAGCCATGGATCGGCTCGTAAAGGCCCTGGCCGCTGCCGTTCAGCGTGGCCGAAGCCAGCATCCCGATGGAGCCGACGCACATGCTCGCCTGATCGGAAAGAATGTCGCCGAACAGGTTGCCGGTGACGATGACGTCGAACTGGCCGGGGTTGCGGACCAACTGCATCGCGGCATTGTCCACATACATGTGGCTGAGCGCCACGTCGGGATAGTCGGCCGACACGGCGATCACCACGTCGCGCCAGAGCTGGCTGGTTTCCAGCACATTGGCCTTGTCTACCGAGCAGAGCTTGCCACGACGCGCGCGCGCGGCCTGAAAACCGGCATGGGCGATACGGCGCACTTCGGCTTCGTTGTACGACATGACGTCATAGCCTTCGCGCAGGCCGTCGGCGGTGGTGCGGAAGCCCTTTTCGCCGAAATAGACATCGCCATTGGTTTCGCGGACGATCAGCAGGTCGATGGCGCTGGCGACTTCGGGGCGCAGCGCGGATTCGTCGGCCAGTTCGGGGAAAACCTTGGCCGGGCGCAGGTTGGAGAAGAGGCCCAATTCCTTGCGCAGGCCCAATATCGCCTGTTCGGGGCGCAGGCGCCGTTCCAGCGCATCGCAGTCGGGATCGCCGACCGCGCCGAACAATATGGCGTCTGCGCGCTTGGCCAGGTCCAGCGTTTCGGGCGGCAGCGGATGGCCGACCGCCTTATAGGCCGCGCCGCCGACCAGCCCGTCTTCATAGGTCAGGCCGTCGATCGCCAGCGCATCGAGCACACGCACGGCTTGCGCGACGATTTCTGGACCGATGCCGTCTCCGGGAAACAGGGCGATCAACATGGCGAGACTCCTTATATTGCGTGGCTGATATTGCGTGGCTGGCCCTTATGGAGACAGAAGGTTTCACGCAACCGCCCTTTTCAGCCGGTCTACCAGTCTCTCGCGCGCAGCGAGGATGTCGGCGCGCCGATCGATCAGGATGGAGCGTTCGAGGAAGAAGCCGGTGAGGCGCAGCCCGTCCAATAGCTGCGTCCAGTCGCCCATGCCGCCTTCGATCAGGAAGGGGGGCAGCGGCAGCAACCGGGCTTCATAGCCGACCGCCGCCGCGCGGCTGACCGCTGCGGCGCTGCGCGGGCTGACATAGGCGAGGTCGTCCGTATCCCCGCCCACGGCGCAGCGCGTCAGGTCGAGGCCGAAGCCCAGTTCGGCCAGCAGCAGCAATTCGTAGCGCACCAGCGCCACCGCCCAGCCGCGCGCCGCCGGGGCCGCCTCCACCGCGCCCAGCACGCCGTCGAGCGCCTGATGCAACGCCGGATAGGGCGTACCTTCCGGCAGCGCCGCGGCGGTCAGGGCGCAGCTCCAGTCGATCGCCACGGCCGGCAGCGGTTCAGCCAGCAGCGGCGCACGGCTCTGCGCCAGTTCGACGGTCAGGCCGGCCAGTTGATCCTCCGTCCGGGCGCGGAAATCGGCCTTCACGATATTGCCGGGAAGCAGCACCGGGCGCAAAGCCCGCGACCGACCGCCACGGACATAGCCGGGTAGCAGGCCATGATCGGGCGTTAGCAGCCGTATTATCGCGCCATGTTCGCCATGATGGCGCACGGCGCAAACGATCGCGGTGGTGCTGAGGCTGGGCATGACGCTTGTCTGTACGTCCAAGCATGGCGGTAGGAAAGCGGTTCGCCGATCATTCGCTCCGATAGACGCTCTTCAAATTCATGAATTCGTGCAGCCCGAACGGGCCGAGTTCGCGGCCATGGCCCGAGCGCTTGACGCCGCCGAAAGGGGCTTCGGGGGCGGAGGCCAGCATCTGGTTCACCGCCGTCATACCGGCCTGGATGTCGCGGATGAAGCGCGCCTCTTCCGCCGCGTCCGTCGTCCAGACCGACGAACCGAGGCCGAAGGGAATGCCATTGGCGATGGCGATCGCGTCGTCGACGTCCGCGGCCCGGAACAGCATGGCGATGGGGCCGAAAATCTCTTCCCCCATCAACGCGGGGTCGGTGGGCACATCGGTCAATATACCGGCATTCATGTAGGCGCCGGGACCGGGCAGCGCTTCGCCACCGATCAGTGTCGCGCCCGCCGCCTTCATCTTCCACACTTGTTCCTGCACGGTGCGGCGCTGTTCCTCGCTGGAGAGCGGCCCCATGTCGCTCGCCGGATCGAAGGGATCCCCCGCCTTCACCGCCGCCATCGCGGCCGAGAAGCGGTCCAGAAATGCGTCATAAATATCGGTATGGACGATCATCCGCTTGCCGCAGATGCAGGACTGGCCGCTATTCTGGACCCGCGCCATTACCGCCTGCTTGACCGCCGCGTCGAGATCGGCCGAGGGCATGACGATGAACGGGTCCGCACCGCCCAGTTCCAGCACCACCTTCTTGAGCGCCCTGCCCGCCTGTTCCGCCACGGCGCGACCCGCGCCCTCGCTGCCGGTCAGGGTGACGGCGGCGACGCGATCGTCGGCTATGATCGCCGCCACCGCGTCCGAGCGGATCGGCAGGTTCTGGAACAAACCATCGGGCGCGCCGGCCACGCCCATCATCTCCTGCATCAGCGCGGCGACGCCCTGCACATTGCTGGCATGTTTGAGCAGTCCGACATTGCCGGCGAGGATGCAAGGGGCAAGGAAGCGGGCGACCTGCCAATAGGGGAAATTCCACGGCATCACCGCCAGCACCGGACCGATCGGCAGCCAGACATAATCGGCTTTCCCCCCGGCGGCGAGCGGGATGCTGCCGCCCTCCAGCATGGCCGGGCCGGCTTGCGCGTAATGGCGGAAGGCGGCGACGCATTTGTCGACCTCCGCCAGCGCTGATTTCAGCGTCTTGCCCATTTCCAGAGTCGCCATGCGGGCGAGGCGATCGCGGTTATCGTGATAGGCGTCGGCCAAGGCGGTGAGGAGCGCGGTGCGATCCGAGATGGGGGTGGTCCGCCATGTCGCGAAGGTCGCGGTCGCTTGGTCGAGCGCGGCGTCGATCTGCGCTTCGGTGAATTGTTCGTGAGTGGCGATCTCTTCTCCGGTGGCGGGGTTGATGCTTTTCATGATCGGCTCCGGGGTGATTCGGGTGGGGGAAGGCGATGCAGGCCGCCTTTGCAGGGTCACAACGCGGTCATGGTGCCGAAGTTCACACCGTTGCTGGATATGGAAAAGCGCGGGGAAATGGGGCTGATCGTACCGAGAAAGCCCCGGTCAGCTGTTTGGCGCGCGTCGCCGGCGCGCCATGTAGGTCATAGTGACGCAAGCCTGCCGCGCCGGGTGGGTCACGGGATTTTTGGTGCGGGCTGCGGGGAGTCAGGCGGCGGAGCGTGTGGATCATCCACCATGGTAGATCAGAGAAAATCCTACATTGGTGGAAGGGGTGTTTGGGTGCACATGGGGCAGGCAGCGGGATGCCGGGTCAGGCCCGCATGAAAGGAGCGGCGTTACTGCAAACGACCATTTGCTCCCGCTAATCTTAGCCCTCTCCCGCTTTTCGCCCCATCATCCATGAAAATAATCATAGACCTGTTGCGCGACCGCCTTCGACACGCCGGGCGCTCTCGCCAAATCGTCCAGCGCGGCGTCGCGGACCGCGCGGGCGGTGCCGAAATGCATCAGCAGGGCCTTCTTGCGCGCGGGACCGATGCCGGGCACTTCGTCCAGCGACGACACGGTGATCGCTTTGCTGCGCTTGGCGCGATGCGCGCCGATGGCGAAGCGATGCGCTTCATCGCGAAGCCTTTGCAGGTAGAAGAGGACGGGATGGTTGACGGGGAAATTGATTTCGCGCCCGTCGAGCATGTGGAAGATTTCGCGCCCGTCGCGGCCATGATGCGGCCCCTTGGCGACGCCGATCATGGTGACATCCTCTATGCCCATTTCCTCCAGCATCGCGCGGGCGGCCGATAGCTGCCCCTTACCGCCGTCGATCAGCACGAGGTCGGGCCATTCGCCGCTGTCGCGATCCGGGTCTTCCTTTTGCGCGCGCCCGAAGCGTCGTTCGAACATGTCGCGCATCATCGCGAAATCATCGTTCGAGATTTCGGGATTCTTCATGTTGAACTTGCGATAGGCGTTTTTGCGGAAGCCTTCCGGCCCCGCGACGACCATCGCCCCAAGAGCGTGAGCGCCCTGAATGTGGCTGTTGTCGTAAATCTCGATCCGGTCTGGCACGCCCTCCAGCCCGAAGGCTTCGACCAGTTCGTCGAGGATCTTGCCCTGGCTGGTGGTTTCCGCCAGCCGCCGGTCCAGCGCCTCGACCGCGTTGCGTTGCGCCTGTTTGATGAGGCGGGTGCGGTCGCCGCGCTGGGGCACTTCGATGCGGACCTTGCCCCCGGCCCGTTCGCTCAATGCCAGCGCCATCAATTCGCATTCGGCGGGCTGGCGATCGGCCAGGATCAGGCGGGGCGGCGGCACCTCCTCGTAAAATTGCGCCATGAAGCTTTCCAGCACCTCATCCTCCGCCACGTCGGTCGTGTGGACGGGAAAGAAGCTGCGATGGCCCCAATTCTGGCCGCCGCGAATGAAGAAAGCCTGGATGCACATCGCCCCGCCCTTTGCCGCCAGCGCGAAGATGTCGGCATCGCCCAGCCCTTCGGCATTGATCGCCTGCGACCCTTGAATGAAGGTCAGCGCCTTCAGCCGGTCGCGGATGACCGCCGCCTGCTCGAAATCCAGCGATTCTGCCGCCTGCTCCATCGCGACGCCCAGCTTCTTTTGCACCGCGGTCGATTTGCCGCCCAGGAAATCCTGCGCGTCATTGACCAGTTCGGCATAGCCTGCCGCGTCGATCCGGTCGACGCAGGGGGCCGAGCAGCGCTTGATTTGATAGAGGAGGCAGGGGCGCGAGCGGTTGGCGAAAAAGCTGTCGGTGCAGGAGCGGAGCAGGAACAGCTTTTGCAGCGCGTTGATGGTGCGCGTGACCGACCCGGCGCTGGCGAAGGGGCCATAATAGCGCCCCTTATATTTGCGCGCGCCGCGATGCTTCTGCACGCGGGGGAAGGCATGATCCTCCCGCAGCAGGATGAAAGGGAAGCTTTTGTCGTCGCGCAGCAGGACATTGTAGGGCGGGCGGTAGCGCTTGATGAGTTGCGCTTCCAGCAGCAGCGCTTCGGCTTCGCTGTTGGTGGTGACGATGGTCATGCTGCGGGTCTGGGCCACCATGCGCTGGAGCCGGCGCGGCAGGCGATCGACCTGGGTGTAATTGGCGACGCGGTTCTTGAGCGCCCGCGCCTTCCCCACATAGAGTATGTCGCCGCGCGCATCGTGCATCCGGTAAACGCCGGGACGGATCGGCAGCGTCTTGAGCGTGGTGCGGATCGCCTCCACGCCCATGTCGATATCCGGCTGGCTGCCGGTGACGGTGAAGCTTGCCTTGTCTTCGCTGAAGCGATCGGGGGATTGCGGGCCGGACATGGGGGCAGAGATAGCGTGCGCGGCTTCTTTGGCAATGGCCGGGGTTGATGCGCCGCGTCCAGCGCCTATCTATACCGTACCGTACAAAAAGATGCGGCCATTCCCCCCATCAACAATCATCAGCATCAGAGGGACCACCCAATGAGCGTAAAAGCCTATGGCGCTTATGCGGCCGACAAGCCGTTGGAAGCCATCACCATCGAGCGCCGCCCAGTCGGCGCCCATGACGTCCAGATCGCCATCGCCTATTGCGGCGTGTGCCATTCCGACCTGCACCAGGTCCGGTCCGAATGGGACGGCACGCTGTATCCCTGCGTTCCCGGCCATGAAATCGTCGGCCATGTGACCGCCGTCGGCGATCATGTCGCCAAGTTCAAGGTCGGCGACACGGTCGGCGTTGGGTGCATGGTCGATAGTTGCCAGTCCTGCGCGTCATGCGACGAAGGGCTGGAGCAATATTGCGAGACGGGTTTCGTAGGCACCTATAATGGCGCGACTGACGATGCGCCGGGCCATACGCTGGGCGGCTATTCGCAGAGCATCGTCGTGAAGGATGATTTCGTCCTGAAGATCAGTCATGCGGAGGACCAGTTGGCGGCCGTTGCGCCGCTGCTGTGCGCAGGCATCACCACCTGGTCGCCGCTGCGCCATTGGAAGGTCGGGCCGGGCATGAAGGTGGGCATCGTCGGCATCGGCGGGCTGGGCCATATGGGCGTAAAGCTGGCGCACGCGCTGGGCGCGCATGTCGTCGCTTTCACTACGTCAGAGGCCAAACGGCAGGACGCGCTGGCGCTGGGCGCGGACGAGGTGATCGTGTCGCGCAATGCGGACGAGATGGCGGCGCACGCGGGCAGCTTCGACTTCATCCTGAACACGGTCGCGGCCAGCCATGACCTGGATGCGTTCACCGCGCTGTTGAAGCGGGACGGCACGCTGACGCTGGTGGGTGTTCCCGAACATGCCCACCCGTCGCCCAATGTCGGTGCGCTGATTTTCAAGCGGCGGGCGATCGCCGGGTCGCTGATCGGCGGCATCGCCGAAACGCAGGAGATGCTGGATTTCTGCGCGGAGAAGGGCATTACGTCCGAGATCGAGATGATCGCGATCCACGATATCGAGACAGCCTATGCGCGGATGCAGAAAAGCGACGTCAAATATCGCTTCGTGATCGACAGCGCCACGCTGGCGGCGTGAGGCAGGGCCGGCGGCTTCGGCCGCCCGCCTGAAAGATGAGGACGCTCAAATCGAACCCTCTTCTTCCGTTCTCTTCAGGCGTGTCGAGAAGCGCTTAACGCTGTGCCCGCGTTTTTCGACTATGCTCGAACCGAACCGATCAAGGTGAAATTGCCACGCATTGAGTCCGCCCCAAGCGCTTGGGACGGATGAACGAAAAGGGGCCGGTGCGACGATGCGCACCGGCCCCTTTTTCGTCTAAATCGAACCGATCAGTTGATGGTGCCGAGCCCGCCAATGGCGCTATCGACCAGCGCCTTGTCGGCCTTGGCGTCATGGCCCTGGGCGATCAGCACCGCGGCGGCGGCGGTGGCCGCGTTCACGGCCTTCGCCCGGATGCCGGCGACGGCGGCGCGTTCGGCGGCGCCGATCTTGTCTTCCGCCATCTTCTGACGACGGGCGACGAGATCCTCCGCGCTGACCTTGGCATCCGCGATCAGCCCTTCGGCTTCATGCTCCGCCGCCCTGCGCATGGCGTCGGCCTCACCGGCCGCCGCGGCCAGCTTGGCTTCATATTCACCCTTGAGCGCTTCGGCTTCGGCGCGCAGGCGCGAAGCTTCGGCCAGTTGCTCCTTGATCTGGGCGATCCTGCCGTCCAGCGCGCCGCCGATCAGGGCAGGCACTTTCTTGATCAGCAGGATGACGATGAAGGCCGCCATCGCCAGGCTGACCCAGGCGGTTGCGTCCATGCCGACCGCCTGCGGATCGGTATGGGGCACGACGCCTTCATGCGCGACAGTGCCGACAGGCTCCATGCCTTCGCTGTGGATCGCCTCGTTCAAGTGCGGAACCTCCGATGCGCTATGGGATGCTGCCTCAGCCATGGGCCAGTGCCGCCTTTACTGCATTGCGGGCGGCATCGTCCGACGCTTCCACGCCGGAGATGCGGGCCACCATGTCGCGCGCCGCATCGGCGGCGACGGTTTCGATTTCTGCCATCGCGGCTTCGCTGGCGCCCTTGATACGGGCTTCGGCGGCGGCGATCTTGTCTGCGACCACCGCATCGGCGGCCGCCAGCTTCACTTCGGTCGCCTTGGCGGCGTCGCTCTTGGCTTTGGCCAGAGTCGCCTGGGCGGCCGCGCGGTTGCCGGCGTCACGGACGCGATAGTCCGCTTCCGCTTCATCAGCGCGGGCGAAGGCGGCCTTCGCCGCGTCCAGATCGCCACTGATCTTTGCGTCGCGCGCG
Organism: Sphingobium cupriresistens; assembly: GCF_004152865.1. Taxonomy (GTDB): domain Bacteria; phylum Pseudomonadota; class Alphaproteobacteria; order Sphingomonadales; family Sphingomonadaceae; genus Sphingobium; species Sphingobium cupriresistens. Next base: position 122,637 of record NZ_SEOO01000008.1, read on the forward strand.
TCCGCCGTGCCCTGCACCTTGGGCACCATGCCAAGGCCGATGACGAAGAAGACGAGGCCGAAGGTCAGCAGCAACCAGAAAATCTGGCTGGAGTAGGTATCGGCGATTTGCGCGATTTGAGGCATTGTACGGTCCGTCCGGTCAGAGGGCGGTCAAATAGGGGGAGCGGGCAGGCCATGGCGTGAAGCCGCCCTGCCCGCTCCGAATGTCGTGTGTTAGGCCACGAACACCAGGATCATGGCGATAACGAACGCCAGCAGACCCAGAAGTTCCGCCGCGGCGAAACCGATGAACAGGCGACCCTGCTGGCCATCAGCAGCGCCCGGATTGCGCAGCGCGCCTTCGAGGAACGCGCTGAACACGTTGCCCACACCGAGGGCGGCGATGCCCGCACCGATCGCGGCCAGGCCAGCACCGAGCAGCTTTGCGGCTTCTGCGTCCATGGTATAAACTCCTTCTTTAGAATAATGATAATGTTGACGAAATTACAGAAATCTTAGTGCAGGTTCTCGGCATCGTTCAGATAGACCGAGGTCAGCAGCGCGAACACATAGGCCTGAATGACCGCGACCAGCATTTCCAGCGCGCTGATGCCGATCATCAGGACGAAGCTGGCGCTGCCCACGGTCAGGCCGTAGCCGATGCCCGCGTTCGAACTGTTGATGACGAAGCCGGCCAGAACCTTGAGCAGGACGTGCCCGGCGGTCATCGCCACGAACAGTCGCAGGCCCAGGCTGAACGGACGCACCATGAACGAGATCAGCTCGATCGGGAAAATGACCGGGATCATCGCCAGGGGCGTGCCGTGCGGCACGAACAGCGAGAAGAAGTGCAGACCATGCTTCCAGAAGCCGACGATCAGCACGATCGAGAAGCTCATGATCGCGAGCACGCCGGTCGCGGTGAAGTGGCTGGTGAAGGTGAAGGGATGCATCCCGATCAGGCCCAGCGGCAGCAGGCCCAGCAGGTTCGCCAGCAGGATGAACATGAACAGCGAGAAGACGTAAGGGATATATTTCTTGCCGCCTTCACCCACGTTGGAGATCAGCAGGTTCTTGATGAAGCCGGTCATATATTCGACCGCCATCTGCCAGCGACCGGGGACCAGTTCACGCTTCATCCCGCCGATCACGAAGATCCACAGCACCACAGCGGCGAGCACCATATAAAGCGCGCTGTTGGTGAAGGCGATGTTGAAGCCGCCCAGCGACCAATGATCCGTACCGAACAGGGGTTCGATAGCGAATTGGTGCATCGGATCGATCTTGCCGGATTCTGCCACGTTGACCCCTGTAACGCCTAATGTCTTCGGACTTGGAGCGAAGCTGCCTTATTGTTCGGGCGGCTTCGTCGTCGTCAATCTGATGATGTTCCTGAACGCCGCCACGATCCCAAGACCGAGGAAGACGAGCAGAAGCCAGGGTGTCGTGCCAAGCAGCCGGTCGAGAACCCAGCCGATCAACGCACCACCGACAAGACCGCCGATCAGTTCCGCCAGAACCCTGTTGCCCAACCGCGAACCATCGTCCGCCGCCTGCACCGTGGCTCCTTGCCTGACCTTTTCGACCTGCTCGGCCTGCGAGATCCGCTCCTCAAGGGAAGCGATCCGCGAGTCCTCGCCCGCCGGGTCCTGTCCGGGTGTATCCGCAGCCATGCATCGTCTCCATCAGGCATTGTCAGCCCGTGGCGTTCGGCATGGCGCTTGCGGCTGCACCCGTCAAGGCGAGGCCCCTCTAGAAAGGGTTGGCAGGAGTGTCAACCCCGCGCAAAAGCCGGGAAATCGGCCTTTCGGACTAGAGGGGTTCGCGCCCTTGCATTTAGTCATTTTCCTATTTAGCTAAATAAGAATGGACAAGATCTTCAAGGCCCTGGCGTCCGAACCGCGCCGCCGCATCCTGGACTATCTGGCGGTCGAGCCGATGACCGTGGGCGAGATCGCCGACAATTTCGAGATGGCGATGCCGTCCATTTCGCGGCATTTGGCGGTGCTGAAAGAGGCCGGCGTCGTGCGCGAACAGAAGCGCGGGCAATATATGCTCTATTCGCTGGTGACGAATCGGCTGACCGGGCAGCTTTATGATTTTTTGGCGCCCTTTTGCGCGCAGGCGCGCGGGATTGTGGAGGCAAGGCCGCGGCGGCGTGGGCGGGATTGAGGAAGCGTATCTGAGCGATATTCCCCCTCCCGTCATGCCGGGCTTGACCCGGCATTCCGCTTATTGCGCGCGGATCAAGAAAAGCGGGATCCCGGCTCAAGGCCGGGATGACGTTGGGATGGGTGGTGAGGTTGGGTGGATTGCGGGAAGGCAGCTTTTGGGCAGCCCAAAGGGGGACTGTCAGGATTTCCGTGTGTGGCCGGGCATAATGGGTAACAAGGAGTCCCACTATGTCACGACGCAAAGAGCCTGCCATACCGAATGAGCTTCTCGATCAGCTTTTGGCGGGCGGCGCTGCCA
>NZ_SEOO01000090.1 GCF_004152865.1 Sphingobium cupriresistens
CCCGCAGGTCCTGTGAAAGCGTTCGTGCCATCCATGCTGGCCTCCTGTCACCAGCAGACAGCGTGAATCACATCAGCGCAGCGAAGGGAACCCCTACCGATTCAGTTCGTGTGGAAACCGCTCTAATGTATTTAACGATTATGGCTGGAATATATTTCCGAACGGTGCATTTCAATATTCGACCGGCCGCCGCATACTGGCCGAACTCCGCATCGACGTGTGATGGCGTGCCGATGCATTCAAAGCCAACAATAACACCCCTCGCCGACTAGGACGTGTTGACAAAGAGGATTCCCAAATCGCGTAGGTTCTGATTCAAGGTAGCTTTTGGGGAAGCTACCTTGATCCGTGGTTTGATGAGCGATGAGGAATGGGCCTGTCTTGAGCCGTTCGTGATTGAGCGCGGAGCGCGCAGCGGGCGGCGCCCGAGAGATCACCGCCTCGTCCTGGATGGGATTTTCTGGATTGCGCGAACGGGCGTGGCTTGGCGCGACCTGCATGAGCATTTCGGCAAGTGGTCATCGGTTTACCGTCAGTTCCGGCGCTGGACGCTGTCCGGCTTATGGGAGTTGCTTCTCGAAGCCTTCAACGACAGCGGCGGCGGCAACCCCAGCCTACAGATGATCGACAGCACAATAATCCGGGCGCACCACTGTTCAGCCGGCGCTAAAGGGGGACTCCGCGTCAGGGTCTTGGCCGCTCAAAAGGTGGCTTTACGACCAAGATCCATCTCCGGATCAATGCGCTGGGCCTGCCCATAGCGGTGGCGCTGACCGGGGGCGAAGCCTCCGACTTCAAGGGATATATGCCGGTCATGGATGCCGATGGGCCAGCGCCCAAGGTACTCCTTGCCGACAAGGGCTATGATGCTGACTTCATCCGCGAAGATATGGAGAGGCGCGGCGGCACCGCCATGATCCCGACAAAGCGGAACCGGCTGATCCAGTTGCCCGTCGATGCCGCAATCTATGCCCTGCGCAACATGGTCGAACGCTGCTTCAACAAGCTCAAGAATGCCCGAAGGCTGGCAACCCGTTACGACAAAACCGCCGACAGCTACCTCGGCTTCATCCACATCGTCTCAATTCGCCTGTGGACCCGTCAATTTGTCAACGCCTCCTAGCACAGCGACACTGTACCAGGCAGCCCCGCTCGCTCATTCGGCCGCTATCGCCTGTGGCTCCTGCTTACTTTGCGCATGGCGGTTGTCCGGCACTGGCAGGCCCAGATGCCCGCGCAGCGTGTCATGGGTATAATCGGTGCGGAACAGGCCGCGGGTCTGAAGGATCGGCAACACCCGTTCGCGAAAAAGGGCGAAGTCGCCCGGACGGGTTACTCGCAACAGGAAGCCGTCAGCCGCGCTGCCGGTGAACCACCGGTCGATTTCATCGGCGATCGTTTCGGGCGATCCCACGAAATCCGACCGCCATTGGCCAAGCCGCCAAGGTTGGATATCGCCCGCAACCGTATACCGCAACCAGGGTGAAGTGGGCGAGGGCCTGCGTTCCCTTGATCTCGATCGCAGCGAGGTGTTCGTAACCACCAAGCTGCAGGACGGCATGCATGGCCCCCCCACCGCAAAGCCGTCAGCATGGGCATCGCATGCCACTCGCAAATGCCCGCATTTTTCATCGGCCGTGGCAATCCAATGAACACATTGGAAGACAATGGCTTCACCAATGCGTGGAAGCGTATGGGAACGGCGATCGGCAAGCCATAAGCACTGGCCGCTTTCAGCATTGGCGGTCGTTCCCGCAGCCGAACCGGAGTGGCAATAGTTGGTCGACTCCCGCCGGATTAGCAGAAGACGAACGGCACACGCGAAATGAATATATTACGGCGATCAACCGAATAGAACCGACGGCGGCAGCACGCCGCTAGCTAATCGATTCCGGCATCGCAGATGCCCTGTTCAGTGCCGGGCGGAATCCCAGTGATAGCATAATAGCGCGGTCCAATTTTGATATCTTCCTCAGATTGGCAAGCATGGTCAAATCTGTAGACTGATCCCAAAGATCATCTCTGGAGATTCCGAATGCCCCGCGTAGCGTTGTATGCCCGCTATTCCGACGACAAGCAGAGCCCTGCATCCATCGACGACCAGTTTTTGATATGCAGTGAACAGGCAGCGCGCGAAGGCTGGCGGATTGTCGCCAATTATAAGGATGCAGCGATCTCCGGCGCGAGCGTCATTCTCCGTCCCGGCATCCAGTCACTTTTGCACGATGCGCAGATGGGACGCTTCGACATTCTGCTGGCAGAGGCGTTGGATCGCGTGTCGCGCGACCAGGCCGACGTTGCCACGCTCTACAAGAATCTCCAGTTTGCCGGCGTGAAGATAGTCACCCTGGCCGAGGGTGAAGTTTCCGAACTGCATGTCGGCCTCAAGGGCACGATGAACGCGCTGTTCCTGAAGGATCTTGCGAAGAAGACCCATCGCGGTCTGCGCGGCCGCGTCGAGAAGGGCAAATCCGGGGGCGGGCTTTGCTTTGGCTATGATGTCGTGCGGCGCTTCTCCAGCGAAGGCGAACCAGTTCATGGCGAGCGGAGCATCAATGCCGCCGAAGCTGAAGTCATTCGCCAGGTTTTTCGACAGTTCGCCAACGGGCTCAGCCCCCACGCAATCGCCTGCCGTCTGAATGACTCCGGGATTTCAGCCCCAACGGGCAAGCTGTGGACATCAACCACGATCCGCGGCCACGTCAAGCGCGGTACAGGCCTCCTCAACAATGAGCTTTATATCGGCAAACTCGTCTGGAACCGGCTGCGCTATTTGAAGAACCCGCAAACTGGCAAGCGCGTCTCCCGCATCAATCCCAAATCCGAATGGATTGTGACCGAGGTTCCTGACCTGCGGATCGTGGATGAAGAACTCTGGCAGGCTGTGAAGGCAAGGCAGGAGAATATCGCGATCCAATATGCCGACGGCATTGCGGCAACTCGCTCTGCTCAGACAGCTCTTAATCGCACGCATCGCCCAAAAAGTCTTCTCTCCGGCCTGGTCTACTGCGGCTGCTGCGGCGGTTCTTATTCCCTTCGCGGGCAGGGGCGGTTTGCCTGTTCGAACCATGGTGATACGAAAAGCTGCGCGAACGGGCATAGCATCACGCGCGACAAGCTGGAAGCACGCGTTCTTGATGGTCTGCGCGATCGCATGATGACCCCTGAGGTAGCGGCGGAAGCCATTCGGACCTATGTCGAAGAGAGCAACCGGATCAACCACCAGCGCCGCGCATCAGAAATCACCGATCGAACCGACCTGCAGAAAGTCCTCAAAGCGATCAAGGGCCTCGTGACACTCGCAAAGGCAGGCAAGGGCACACGCGCGCTTGTCGATGAGCTTTTGGAGCTGGAAGCGCAAGAGGATGCGATCCGCGCACGGCTCGCTGCGGCACCGGCGGATGTGCCGGACATCCATCCCAACATCTCCGAGATATATCGGCGCAAGGTGGAACGCCTGACGCACGCACTATCGCAGCCGGAGGAGCGCCAGGAATCCGCCGATGCGTTGCGGGCGCTGATCGAGCGGATCGACCTCACGCCCGGCGCGAAGCGCGGTGAGGTCAACGCCATGCTCCACGGTGAGTTTGGCCGGATTCTGGAGTGGATCGAACAGCGTCGACTGGCCGAGAATGCACAAAGCCCCGGCGCTCTGGCGTAACCGACCGGTTGAGGCCGCCTGCCTTGCTGTGATGTGAGCGCGTAAGAGACGTCCATAAGGACGTCGTTATGGACGTCCTGAGCCAAAGCGAGGGACGGCGGTGGAGATATTGGGCCGGGAAC
>NZ_SEOO01000091.1 GCF_004152865.1 Sphingobium cupriresistens
CAATCAGGCTGGCCTCCGCCAGCTCTTGGGTCAGCGCTACGGCCAGCCTGATTACTGCCTACCGTGGGCGTCCATCGCCGACCTTACTGCAATGTTGCGGACGGCGCAGACTGTCCAGATAAGGCGATCAATTCTTCCCGGCCATAGTCCTTGGAGCCGAAGCTGCCGGTCTGATCGCGGCCAAGACGGGTGGGATGGCCAGTCCAATGGCCCAGTTCGTGAAAAGCTGTGCGATGCCAGTTGATCGGCTCATGGAAATCGTCGGGCCGCGGCACGGCGACATAGTCATGCCCCGGGCTGTAGTAAGCGGACGGGCCACCGATGCGAAAGTCGGCGCCCGTCGCGGCGATCAGTTCCTCGGCGTGCGGCAGGATCAGGCCATCCGGGATGGGCGGCGGTGGGAGACAGATATGTTCGGGCAGGTCGTCACACTGGTCGACCGAGAACACCGTGAAATGCTTGAGGAACGGAATTCCGCCACTGGTTGCGGTGCCTTCGGTATCCGCTCGGCGACGTTCGCCGCTGGGCACAAAGCGGCGGGTGTAGATGATACCGACACCGCGTTCGCCGCGACGCACCGAGCCCCCCAAGGCCGCAGCTTGCCGGAACGTCAGGAACGCATGGCTCGAAAACCCTCGGGAGACGACGGCATGCCAGAGGGTAAGCACATTGATGCCACTGTATCGGCGGGAGCTGACAGCATTGTGCGGCATGCCGATCCCGGCGTTCGCAGATCCCCAGGGCTGAACCCATGGGACGCGCCCAGCCTCGAGATCGGTGATGATGCGGTCTGTGATTTCTTGGTAGAGATTGGCGCGCTCAGGTCTCGAGCGCGCAGCAAATCGTTGCGCCATGGCAGGTCTCCGCGACGGGCCCGCAGCGAGCCTCTCTCGCAGCTCTCAGCCCGTCACGGGGCCATCCCGCTCTCTTCCTCTCGCGGGGCGTTGCGGGGCGGCAGTCCCGCATGAAGGGGTCTGATGAGACCGTTGGGCTCGGCAGCAGGGGAATGCTTTCCCCTCAAATGCGGCAATTTTGCTCAGGGCAATTTTGAACAGAATGCGAACAGTATTGGGATATTAAAATCATTCAAAAATTCGAGGAACGACAAACTTTTACTTGCACGTATGGACCAGGGTGACCTAGATATCGATACGTCAAGTTTCTGGAAGGTTCCGGAAAATGATTCGGGGGCGCCATGGCCGGAGACAAGCCAAATCTGCGATGGGGCGTGGAGCAAAAGCTCCAGTTCATCGAGTTCCGGTTGTTCTGGGAAGGTCATGTCAATCGAAGTGATCTGATCGAGCAGTTTGGCGTCTCGCCCAATCAGGCATCCGGTGACCTGAACCGCTACATCGCACTGGCACCGGACAATATGGTCTACGACAAGAGCGGCAAAACCTATGTCCGCTCATCCGGTTTCATTCCGCTGTTTCTCAAGCCAGACGCCACAAGCTATCTGTCCCAGGTGCGTTCTGTGGCGGAAGGGATTGTCGCGAGCCATGATTCCTGGATCGGCAGTCTGCCTGCATTCGACGCTCCGCCTGCGCCAGCACGCGGGGTAGACCCGAAGATACTGCGCACGATTGTGATTGCTGCCCGGCGAAAAGAAGCAGTCGAAATACTGTATCAGTCCATGGCGTCGCCGGAGCCGCAGTGGCGGTGGGTAGCCCCTCATGCCCTCGCTTTTGATGGGTTCAGATGGCACGCCAGATCCTTCTGCGAGAAGAGTGGCGAGTTCCGGGATTTTGTTGTCTCCAGAGTGATCGAGACACGCCATACAAGGCCGTCATCTTCATCGCCTTTATCCGATGCAGCCTGGCATGAGATGGTGGTGCTGGAGATCGGCCCTCACCCCGACCTCAGTCCGAACCAGAAGCGCGTGATTGAGCTAGATTACGGGATGCACGAAGGTCGGGTCAGCATCACCGTTCGGCGTGCGCTCCTTTATTACGCATTGCGGCGGCTGGGCCTTGATACGGACCCTGCGGCCCGCGCTCCGCAGGACCAGCAGATTGTTTTACTGAATGGCGAATCCGTGAGGGAGTTGGCTGCGTGAATATCTTCGAACTCGATAAAGCGCTCGTTGACCGATATGCCTCGTTCGCTCGTTCTTTCTCTGCCATCCGTGCGCCGGAAATCGATCAGCAGGTCCGGTCCATCTATGAGCAGGGCCGTTTCTGGCCCGACCCCCTGATCACGATCAATCCACGCTTTGAGGCCGGAAAATCGATCGAAGAGCTGGTTGTATCGGGTGACGTTGCGCCAGAACTGGCGTCGATCTTCGTCGCTGGACCGGATCGAACACCGATCCGCCTGCATCGGCATCAGGAGCGGGCCGTTGCGAAAGCCCGGAACCGTGAGAGCTTCGTTGTCACGACCGGAACAGGTTCGGGTAAATCACTGTGCTTTTTCGTTCCGATCGTGGATGCCATCGTCCGGGCAAAGAAGGCCGGCGAAGCCCCGCGTACCAAGGCTATCATCATTTATCCGATGAATGCGTTGGCAAATTCGCAGCTGGGAGAGATCCGGAAGTTTGTCGATGATGCTGGTTTGCCGGTGCATCTGCGTCCTACCGTCGCGCGCTATACCGGTCAGGAAACGGATGAAGAGCGTCAACAGATATCGCGGGACAAGCCCGATATCCTGCTAACAAACTTCATGATGCTCGAACTGCTGATGACTCGACAGGAGCGCCTTGATCGGGCCGTCATAGACAACGCCCAGAACCTTGATTTCCTCGTTCTCGATGAACTTCACACCTATCGTGGTCGGCAAGGCGCCGATGTCGCCATGCTGGTTCGGCGCGTAAAGCAGCGCCTCACGCCATCGAAAGATCTGATCTGCATCGGCACGTCAGCCACCATGTCGAGCTCGCCCGACGAAGCCGAGAGAGCGGCAGCAGTTGCCGAAGTTGCGACCAAGCTGTTTGGGCAGTCTATCGGTGTTGGTAGTATCATCGATGAAAGTCTCGCCCGCGCCACGTCTCCCGCAATCAAGGCAGAAACGCTGGGCGAACAACTTCGCCAGGCTGTGCTGCAGCCGCTTGCCGGCAGTCTCACGGATGCTGATCTCACGCTTCATCCGCTGGCGTGCTGGATCGAGACTCAGGTTGGTCTCGACGACGCCGAGAAGCTGCGGCGCCGAAAGCCGATGACCCTTACCACTGCAGCGCAAGCATTGAGCCTTCAGACGGGCGCATCCGAAGAGGATTGCAGTCGCGCGATAGCGGATATGCTTGCCATGATGGGCAAGCCAGAGAGTGAGCGCGGAGGGACTTCTTCAAGGGCCTTTCTTGCGTTCAAACTTCACCGTTTCATTTCTGGCGCCGGTCAAGCTTATTCGACATTAGAACCATCCGAACAGCGTCGGGTCAGTCTCGAGGGACAGAAGTTCCATCCCGATGACCCTGAGGCACGCCTTTACCCATTGTTCTTCTGCCGCGAATGCGGTCAGGAACATCATAGCGTGTCCATCACGAATGCTGATGGCGCGCATCGCGTTATTGCTCGCTCTATTGATGAGGCTGCCCGCGACGAGGCAGAGCCTGATGGCACGGAAACGGGTTATGCGCGGCGACAAACAGGATGAGAACGCAGCGACAATCAAGATGAGAATCGGCTGCTGGTGTGGCGACGAAGGGCGGAGGGCGTAGCCCGAAGCCCGTAGGCGCCACACCAGCAGCCGATGGCCCTT
>NZ_SEOO01000092.1 GCF_004152865.1 Sphingobium cupriresistens
GCATGGCCGCCCTTGCCACACCAATGATCGAGGAGGCACAGCCGCTACAGATTACACCCAAGGCCGCCTGAAAATGCAGCCCAGTGGCCACACCCGATTTTACACCACATTGACGGACGCGACCGCGAATGCCCTCGCCGCCCGCCTGCCGCGCATCGGCCAGCGCCGTGCCCGCGCGGCGCAGCAACTGGGTCACGTCATCCTCGGCGCGCGCCTGCGCGATCCCGCACCGGGCGGTAAGGCGGATCAGATGATCGCCCGCGCTAAATGGCCGTCCGACCGCGCCAATCAACTGCCGCGCCAGGAAGGTCGCCCGGTCGCTGCCGGCCGCCTCACCGGTCAGCCCGATCAGAAATTCGGTGCCCGCGATGCGCGCGACCATTGCGCCGGGCGCGACATCGTCCACCATCCGCTCGATCCGTCGGGCGATCCGCCCCAGCAGCGCGTCGCCGACCACCTGGCCATAGGCGGCGTTCATGCGGTCGAATTGACTGATGGAGAGCAGCAATATGGTGGTGGCGAGGCCCGCCCGCCGGTCCAGCCAATCGAGCGCCGCCTGCCGCGATCGCAGCCCGGTCAGATGGTCGCGCGTCTCGCTTTCCCTGTCATGCCCGTCCGACAGCCATTCGACATCGGCAGCCAATCCTCCGTCCGACAGCCGCAAATGATGCACCAGCCGCTGGCCGGGGCGGCCAGGCACACCATGCGCCAGCGCAGCGGGACGACCGGCGCGGATCATCGCCTTCAGTGCGACCAGCACCGCTCGCCGTTCCGACCGTGGCAATCGCCGCAGCAAGGCCGACGGGGCGATATGCGAATCGGCCAGGTCCAGATGCCGCGCCAGACTGTCGCTGAGCCGCAGCAGCGATCCGGCCCGCGCCAATTCCCAATAAAGCGCGTCGCCCCGCCTGATCCGCTGGGCGCGCTGGTTGTGGGCCACGCCGCCGCCCACACGCTCAACCAGCCGGTGCGCCGACGCCAGAGCGGCGTTGAGCGCCGCATCCGTCACCGGCCCCACCAGATAATGAGTCGCCCCCGCAGCCATCAACGCGGGCAATTGCCCCTGGTCCTGCGGATCGACCAGCACCAGCAATGCGCCGCCGCCCGCCTCCATCGGCGGCACCAGCGGCGACAGCAATCGCTGCGCCTGCCCGCCCGATCGCAGGTCGACCAGCGCGACCTGCGCCTCGCTATGCAAATAACGCTGTGGCGCGTCCTTGGCCCGCCGCGCGCCGATCGCGCGCCAGCCGATCCGTTGCGCGGCGTGGCACAGCCCGTCGCGATCGCCCGGCGACAGGATGAAAAGGCTGCGATGGCTGTCTGCGGTATGATCCCCGCTCACTTATATCTGTCCCCCGGCGCAGCGCATCGCTCCACCTTGTTGTCAGGCCTTAGCATCAAGCCGTTACCGACCTCTTGCGCCCCCCGCAACTTCGCTTGCGCAGGCCATGTCCATCGCCTAGCTAGTCGGCATGGCCATGGCCGATCCCTTACGCCCCCTGATGACCGACGGCCTAGGCCGCCGGATCAGCTATCTGCGCATTTCTGTGACCGACCGCTGCGACTTGCGCTGCCGCTATTGCATGGCGGAAAAGATGCAGTTCCTGCCCAAGAATCAGGTATTGACGCTGGAGGAGATCGCGCTGCTGGCCGATCTCTTCATCGCGCGCGGCATCCGCAAGATTCGCCTGACGGGTGGCGAGCCATTGGTCCGGCGCGATATCGGCGATCTGGTGCGCCGGATCGGACGGCGTATCGGCACGGGCCTGGATGAGTTGACCCTTACCACCAACGGCACGCGGCTGGTCGATCATGCGGAGATGCTGGCGGATGCGGGCGTGCGGCGGATCAATGTCAGCCTGGACAGCCGCGATCCCGAACGCTTCGCCCATGTCACCCGCGGCGGGAAGATTGATCAGGTCTTGGTCGGGCTGGACGCCGCGCGTGCCGCGGGGCTTGCGGTCAAGATCAACATGGTCGCGCTCAAGGGCGTCAATGACGATGAAATTCTGCCGATGCTGCGCTGGTGCGGCGAGCAGGGTTTCGACCTGACCCTGATCGAAACCATGCCGCTCGGCGATACCGGCGAGGATCGCACCGACCATTATCTGCCCCTGACACTGGTCGCCGAACGCATTCGCGCCGAACATGCGCTCACGCCCCTCTCCCACCGGACTGGCGGCCCTGCCCGCTATCATGCGGTCGAGGGGATGAGCATCAAACTGGGCGTCATCACCCCGCTCACCCAGAATTTCTGCGCCGACTGCAACCGTATCCGCATGACGTGCGAGGGCAAGATATTCATGTGCCTGGGCCATGAAGACCATGTCGACTTCAAGGAGGCCCTGCGCGAAGGCGGCCTGCCCGCCGTTGAGCCGCTGATCGACCGGGCGTTGCGGTTGAAGCCGGCCGCCCACGATTTCCGCATCGGCGCAGGCGAAGGCGCCGCCACGCGGCGGCATATGAGCGTTACCGGCGGATGAGCAGCGAGCCGCGGCGCGCTCTGGTCGCGTCCCCCACCCAGGCCGCGCGGGCCGCGGAGGAGCGGCTGCGCGCCGCCTATGACTTCGTGGCCGTCGAGCAGGCCGACATGATCATCGCGTTGGGCGGCGACGGCTTCATGCTCCAGACGCTCCATTCGATGCTGGAAGGGCGGCGAATCGTACCGATCTTTGGCATGAACCTGGGCACTGTCGGTTTCCTGATGAACGAATGGCGACTGGAACGGCTCGACCAGCGGCTGGAGAAGGCCAAGAGCTTCAAGGTCAATCCGCTGCGCATGACCGTGGATACGATCGATGGCGAGCGTTTCTCCATCCCCGCCATCAACGAAGTCTCCCTGCTGCGCGAAACCCGCCAGACCGCCAAGCTGGAGGTGCAGGTGAACGGCCGCACCGTGTTGCCCGAACTGGTGTGCGATGGCGTGCTGGTGGCGACCCCGGCCGGCTCCACCGCCTATAATCTATCCGCCCACGGTCCCATCCTGCCGCTGGGGTCCGCGCTCGTAGCCCTGACCCCTATCAGTCCGTTCCGTCCCCGACGGTGGCGCGGCGCCATCCTGCCCGAAAACACGGTCATTCGTTTCATCGTGCTCGATCCCGTCAAACGCCCGGTCAGCGCCGTGGCCGACCAACGCGAAGTGCGCGACATCGCGCAGGTGGAGATCGGCATCGACCGCGCGACCCCGCTGACATTGTTGTTCGACCCCGAACATACGCTGGACGACCGCATCGCGGCTGAGCAATTCATCGCATAAATTTCCATCATTTGGCGCTTGCCATGGCGGGAAAGCCGCTGCTATAGGCGCGGCCTGCCCAGCGAAAGCGGGTTGCTCCCCGATAGCTCAGCGGTAGAGCATTCGACTGTTAATCGAATGGCCGTAGGTTCGAATCCTACTCGGGGAGCCACGGTCGTGTCCCAGGAGGTGGTGTAGGAACCGTCAATCCACGGCAGGATCGGGATCGGGTTCGGGTCAGGCAGCCAGAGCTGGCAGGCTGACAATGGGGTTATGGCTCACCGCGCCGATTGTTTCCA
>NZ_SEOO01000093.1 GCF_004152865.1 Sphingobium cupriresistens
TGGTAACTCCACCTTACCGATGAGCCCGGTGGCCACCGAGATCGAATTCGCATGGGTGGGGCATGCCCCACCCATGCGATCGCCTCAATCTACACCGGAAATTACACCACGAGCGCGGACGCTAACCGTCGACACGCTCGCCAGCCCGATCAACTGGTCGCCGCTATAGACATGGATCATCTGCTTTTCGATGCTGATGACCATATAGATGGGGCCGTCCCATGGCCCCTGCCCCAGCCAGCGATAGCCGCCCGGCGCCAGTTGTTGCGCGCCGTTCAAGGATTGCGCCGGCGCCGTAGCAGGCATGACCAGCGCCCATGCGCCAGCCAGGATCAAAGGGCGCAGCATGGACAGGCGTAGGCGAAAGGCAGGCATAAGTGTTTATTAACCATGATATTCGCCAGCGCCAGCCTGCTGTTGCGCGGCCGTGCGCCGCGATCCCATGATGGGACAGGAACCGCATCAAAACATCGCGCTGTCCGTTCCGGCGCATCGCTCGCAACAAAATGACCCAGCGGCTGCACCATGGCGCGCCAAAAGCGCGACAAGGGCGCATAAGAGGAATAATATGTTTCACACCGTCGCCCGCCCCTGTAGAGGGACCGCGACGATCTTCTGAAGGACTCTGTGCAATGCCCGCCTACCGCTCCCGCACCACCACCCACGGCCGCAACATGGCGGGCGCGCGCGGGCTTTGGCGCGCGACGGGCATGAAGGACGAGGATTTCGGCAAGCCGATCATCGCCATTGCCAATTCATTCACCCAGTTCGTGCCGGGCCATGTCCATCTGAAGGATTTGGGCCAGCTTGTCGCGCGGGAGATCGAGGCGGCGGGCGGCGTCGCCAAGGAATTCAACACCATCGCCGTCGATGACGGCATCGCCATGGGCCATGGCGGGATGCTCTATTCGCTGCCCAGTCGCGACCTCATCGCCGACAGCGTCGAATATATGGTCAACGCCCATTGCGCCGACGCGATCGTCTGCATCTCCAACTGCGACAAGATCACGCCCGGCATGTTGATGGCCGCCATGCGCCTCAACATCCCCGTCGTCTTCGTGTCGGGCGGGCCGATGGAAGCGGGCAAGGCCACGGTGCGCGGCAAGAAGGTCGCGCTCGACCTCGTCGATGCCATGGTCGTCGCCGCCGACGAAAATTACACTGACGAGGAAGTGCAGACGATCGAGCGCTCCGCCTGCCCGACCTGCGGCAGTTGTTCGGGCATGTTCACCGCCAATTCGATGAACTGCCTGACCGAAGCCCTGGGCCTCTCGCTGCCGGGCAATGGCTCCACGCTGGCGACCCATTCGGACCGCGAGCGGCTGTTCCGCGAAGCCGGTCATGTCATCGTCGACATCACCAAGCGCTATTATGAACAGGACGACGAGAGCGTCCTGCCGCGCAGCATCGCCAATTTCGCCGCGTTCGAAAATGCGATGAGCCTGGACATCGCCATGGGCGGGTCGTCCAACACGGTGCTGCATCTGCTCGCCGCCGCCTATGAAGGCGGGATCAACTTCACCATGGCCGACATCGATCGCCTGTCGCGCCGCGTGCCGTGCCTGTGCAAGGTCGCGCCCGCCAAGAGCGACGTCCATATGGAGGATGTCCATCGCGCCGGCGGCATCATGGCGATATTGGGCGAACTGGAGCGCGCCGGCCTGATCGACGCCAGCCTACCGACCGTCCATGCGTCGACCATGGCCGCCGCGCTCGCGCGCTGGGACATCGGCCGCACCAATAGCGAGGACGTGCGCAACTTCTATCGCGCCGCGCCCGGCGGCGTGCCCACCCAGACCGCATTCAGCCAGTCGGAACGCTGGGAGGAGCTGGACACCGACCGCGAAAAGGGCGTGATCCGTTCGGCCGACCATGCCTTTTCCAAGGATGGCGGCCTGGCCGTGCTGTTCGGCAATCTCGCGCCCGAAGGCTGCATCGTCAAGACGGCGGGCGTGGACGAAAGCATCCTCGTCTTCCACGGCACCGCGCGTGTCTATGAAAGCCAGGACGCGGCGGTCGCGGGCATCCTGGGCAACGAAGTCAAGGAAAAGGACGTCGTCGTCATCCGCTATGAAGGGCCAAAGGGTGGCCCCGGTATGCAGGAAATGCTCTATCCCACCAGCTATCTGAAGTCGAAGGGGCTGGGCAAGGCCTGCGCGCTCATCACCGACGGGCGCTTTTCCGGCGGCACGTCGGGCCTGTCGATCGGCCATGTGTCGCCCGAAGCGGCGGAGGGCGGCCTGATCGCGCTGGTCCAGACCGGCGACCCGATCGTGATCGACATCCCGGCCCGCGTCATCAAGGTCGATCTGGACGACGCGCTGCTGGCCGAGCGCCGCGCGGAAATGGAATCGCGGGGGGCGAAGGCCTGGAAGCCCTTCGGCCGCAAGCGCGAAGTCTCACCCGCCCTGCGCGCCTATGCCGCCATGACCACCAACGCCGCCAAGGGCGCGGTCCGCGACGTCAGCCAGATCGAGCGCTGATCCGGTCGCCCGATCCGTCGCTGCCGACAGGCGCGACCGATCGGGCGGCGTCAATGCCCGCCAAGCATAATGACGGGGAAAATGGCGCCGCGTAGAGGCAAAAGATGGATGGACGGCAACCATTTGTTGGCGGCCGATTGATGGCGGACTTCGACCATCTTATGTATCGCTCCTGATCGCCTTCGCTACCAGTTTGTCGATATGGCGAATCGCCTATATTCTTAGAGCCCGATCCGAAAGTTGTTGAGCAATACCAGCATGTTGTGATTCAGCCGTCTTTGCGACAAGATGGAGTGAATGGTGGCATGGACTGGTATTGCCCGGCGAGAGCATAGTCGGGAAGGTT
>NZ_SEOO01000094.1 GCF_004152865.1 Sphingobium cupriresistens
TGCCCGAAGTGCCGGGTGAAGCCGGTCCAGCGTTCGACCTGCGAAAGTACGTCGGTGATACGCGTCGCAGGCAGCATGCCGTAGCAGGCAAGCGTCAGGTGCCGTCCTTCGTCGTGCCCGGCATCATCGTCCTTCAGTTCCTTGGGAAAGCGCAATCGCCCGCCAGCGAACAGGGCAGCATTACGTCCGGCTAGATTTTGGGCGACGTCGCGCAAGGTGTTGTCGAGTTGCGTGGCGCGCTGATCGAGCCATGCGTGTGGATCACCGAGCGAGAACGCCGGTTGCAACGCTGCACCGCTTGATGGCTCGAGCAGCACGTCCAGGGACCTGTGCAGCCGTGACCTTGGCACCCAGATATCACCGGATGCCAATGCATTGGCGAGCGCCCCGTAGGTGGCCATCTCCCAATGCGTCCGGTCAATCTTGCCGGCGACCATGACATGGCGGTGCCAGCGCCGCTCGACATGACCGAGCGGAACGTCGGCAGGGAGCGGCTTGCGCCAGTTGCCATCAAGATCCGACAGGACCGTCATCGCGTTGCGCAATGCCGCGGTGCCGGCTCGACCGTGGAAATCGAGCGTTTGCAGGAATAGAGGTCCTGCTCGCTTGAAGGTCCGGTACTCGGCTGCGATCTCGCTTAGCACATCGTCCCTGTGAGGTGCCGCGGTACGCCGGATGATCGCGGCATCGGCATCGAGCATGTCGAGAGGCACGATATCCCTGAGGGCCGCGCCGATATCTTCACCGGCACGTGCTGCCCGGCTAACTGTTTCCAGCACAGTGGCGATGCGCATCAGCCGGTCGCGGCCTTCGCGTCCCGAGATCGCGATCCCCTGTTCCAGGCGTTTGCGGGCACGAAGATGAGCGCGTCCCATCAAGGAGCCGAACATGGCGATCGCCGCGTCGGTAAGCGTGGCCTCCAGCTCGCGCAGCGTAGCAAGCAGGATGACCCGCCTGCGGGAGGCGCGCATCTGTTGGAAAGCTTGGGCGGTATAGCGCACGCCTTCGCGGGCGAACTGCGTCAGGCGTGGCTCGTGCAGGGGATCGACCGGAACACAGGCAATACCGGTCCTGTGAATCAGCGCGACCTTTTCGAGGATTTCAGCGAGCGAGGCTGACGCTACGCGGGGCTCCGGTTCGCGCAACCACGACAAGCGGCTCTGTCGGTGATGCACCTTCTCGTCGACCAGCGTATCGAGACGCTGACGCATATCCGCATCGAGTTTATCGTCGACTGCGGCGACCAGATCGGTTTCCGCCCGCAGCATCGCCTCGGCCGCCATCCGCTCGACTACGCTGATGCCGGGGATGACGATGCGCCGCGTGCGCAGCTCGTCGAGCAGTCGATCGAGCAGAATACGCCCGTCCACGATGGCCATGGCTTCGGTTTCCAGCCAGGTCATCATGATGCCGCGCGCTGGCCGGCTGAGATCGGTGAAGCCGAAGCGCGCCTTGATGGCGGCAAGCTGATCGTAGCGGGTCGGCGCTCGCCGCGCGAAGTCGGAGATGGCGCCTGCATCCACCCCGACCTGCTCGGCGATATGCTCGAGCATGATCGCAGGCAACAGCTCGCCTGCACGCAAATGCCGCCCCGGATAGCGCAGGCAGCAGAGTTGCAGGGCGTAGCTCAACCGGGTCGCCGGAGTGCGTGCGGTGCCAATCGCAGCAAGGTCCTCGGCATCGAGGCCATGGTGTCGCACCACCGCCGCCTCGCTGTCGGGCAAAGCAAGCAACGCGGCGCGCTGCCGCTCGGTCATCGGAATACGTGCGGGCATGTTTCATCCTCCAAAAACCTCTTGCCTTTTGTCCGCTTAATGAAAGAGGATTGTGAAAGGTGGAAGGCCGCAGAAATCCGCGCATGCTGTTTCCGCCTCCGGATACGGTCGTTTGTGAAAGATACTGGATGACGCGCGAACCCTATCTGATCGGCTATGCCCGCGTGTCGAAAGGCGACGAGCAGTCGAACGCCGCGCAGCGGCGCGCGCTTGATGCGGCGGGCTGCAAGCGCGTGTTCGAGGAGACCGCCAGCGGGGGGCGATGGGACCGACCCAAGCTCCTGGAGATGATCGGCCAGTTGCGCGAGGGAGATGTCGTCGTCGTCTGGAAGCTCGACCGGCTGTCGCGCAGCCTGAAGGACATGCTGCACATCATGGAGCGAATTGAGTTGGCGGGAGCGGGCTTCCGCTCGCTGACCGAGGCGATCGACACCACCACCGCGGCAGGGCGGATGATGATGCAAATGGTGGGAAGCTTCGCCGAGTTCGAGCGGGCCATGATCCGCGAACGCACCAGTGCCGGCCTTGCTCAGGCCCGCGCAGAAGGACGGATCGGCGGGCGCCGGCGCAAGCTCGGCGACAAGCAGCGCCGTGAAATCGCCGAGTCCGTCACGTCCGGCCGCAAGTCCGGTGCCGAGATGGCGCGGCTCTACGGCGTCAGCGAGCCCACCGTCTCGCGCATCGTCGCCGCGCACCGCCAGCAATTCAGCCAGCAGCAGAGGGAACAGGCATGAAGCGTGGTCACGATCTGTCCGGCGTCATGAAGTTCGCCACCTCGCCGGCCTGGGCCGATCATCTTCGCGATGCGCTCGGCGATCATCTCGGGCTGGCGATGGAGGAGTTCGACTTCGAAGCGGACGAGCTGGCGGACATCGTCGGCGATCATTGGGCCGGCGTGTTGTGGGGATGCGCGTTCGAGGATCTGCTCACGC
>NZ_SEOO01000095.1 GCF_004152865.1 Sphingobium cupriresistens
GCGAGCGAACCGTCAGCGGGCTTTGGGGCCTGATAGGAAAGCTCGTCGATATCTTCCAGCCCGACGAATGCGCCAATTACTTCAAATCGTGCGGATATGAACCGGAATGAGTGGAAACCGCTCTAGCTACTTGAACGCGAACCAACATCTTTGCTCGTTCGATTGCAAAACGGTAACGCAATCCCAGATCTATTGTTTCACGGGGCGGCGCAAACAAGCTGTTTCGTGCGTTGCCCACTCGCGCCGAGAGACTTTCAACACTGGCGTCGAGTGACAATGGACTGCTACCATTGTCCAGCCGCCAATCCAGGTTCAGGATTGTCCGCCGACGCACAGAACCAATCGGTCGGGCACCAATCGTGCCGTTTGCAACCGCATCCCCACTAATTTTGGAATCAATCAGCACGGTCCCTGCAATCAAGGTCAGGCCCGGTCGGATGCTTCCTGCCAGTGAAACCTCCAAACCCTTGTTCGATGATGCGCCCAGCGCCCGGAAAAAGGACGACGAGTCGAGGTTGAAATAGGGCTTGGTTATGGAAAAGGCGCCCGCCACGATGTTCAGCGTCGGGGAAAATGCGTAGCGTAATCCGATTTCCGACTGCCGGGTTCGGATCGCTGGGGGCACAGCGCCGCGGTTCACGGCAATGGCGGGCGCTGCCGGCACTTCCTCAAAGCCGCGCACATGACCGCCATAAAGGGTAAGGCGGCGTGTCATGTGCACCGCTGCGGTCAGGCTGCCCGTCATCGGATCGTCCTCGACGACAGCGTGGGGATCGACAATTGCGGCGAAATCGAACGACTTGCGATAACGCGATTTGGACAGCGCAAGATCGAGCGAAAAACGTCTTGCCTGCGCGACGGCATAGCCCAGGCCGATGGTCGTCTGGCTGGTAGTGTCCTGGTCATCCCGACCATAAACAAAGACCGGTTCAGGGCGTTGATCGGCGAAAGTCAGGCTGCTTTCGCCCAGCGAAATCCGTTGTGCACCGCCAAAGCGCCGATCCCCGGTCTTTGCTCGAAGGCTGAGCGTCAGCCTGTGGGCAAAATTTCCGTGATCGAATGTCCGTATCAGTCTGACTTCACCGGACGTCGTCCTGTCCCGATTGTTCGCGTCCGCGACGATAACGCGATTGGGGGTCGTGCCATCGGGCCGCATCTGGGCATAAACGTCAGTGAAATTTGCGTAGCCAAGACGCTCGTCACGAAACAGCCCCGCTTCCAACCACCACGGGCCGACGGGCAGCTTGGTCAGGGCTCCATAGGTACGATGACCCACATCCCTGTCGGTCCAGCTTTGCCCGATCATGTCTCGCCGCCGAATTTTTGGCGGAAGATAATCGCCCCCAGGAAAAATGGATGGCGCGGCCTCGTCGTCATAGGTGCGGGTGGAAGACAGGAAGCCGGCTATTAATGCGCCGGAATAGGGACGCCAAGCCAGGCTGCCGGCGCGAATGAAGGAATCGTAATTTCCTCCTTCATGCCGATTCTGCCGACGGGACGCCAGGCCGACATGCAGCTCAAAATTGTCGGTCAGCGCCTTCTGCCCATCCACGGATATAACCAGAGAACCAAATTGCCCCCGCTCCAGGCCAAGGCTGAACTTGTCTGCCGACCCAGGCAGGGTCAGTTGATAATCGACAATGCCGGTAGGGGCGGGAAAGGGATAACCTTGTGCGGTAAGGCCTACCCGCACTTTATTCCCGTCAACGATCCGGTTGGGCAGACGATCGACCTGAGCGAAATACAGCCCTTCGATGCGCGCATTGCCTGCATCGACGGGTGAAAAACCGCGGACGTCATCAATGCCGTACAGGCCGATCTTCTCGTTGCCGATGGATAGGCCAAAGGCATCGCTAGCGCTGGCGATGGCATTTTGCGTCGTCATTTGGGCATGCGCTGCCGAGGACAGGCAAAAGCCCGCCGTCAAGGCGCACAATCGATACCACCCCATCGCCTATCGCCGACCTTCGCTTGGTTATCGCAGTTCAGGCGAGGGCGGAAGAAAACAGGGCAAGCATTCTGCCCCAGGCGCGCTCAGCCTGCACGGGGTGGAATGCTTTGCTGTCTGTCGGGCACCAGCCGTGCTGCGCGCCCTCATAGACTTCGATCTCGGCTGGGCGGCCAGCGGCATCGAACGCCGCCCGCAATTTCGTCTTGTCGTCCGGGTTCTGTTTGTCGTCATTGTCCGCAATGGCGATCAGGTAGCTGGCTTTGCTCCGTGCAATCAGCTGATGAGGGCTGTCCGCCTTGTCGGTGGCCAGCGTTCCACCGTGAAAGGAGACAGCCGCCCCTATCCGGCTGGGCACGGCCGCGGCGGTGCGCAGGACGAGGGCGCCACCCATGCAATAGCCTGCGGTGCCGATCTGACGACGGGTATCGACGTGGGGGTGCTCATCAAGGAACCCGACATAGGCATTTGCGTCACGGGCCGCGGCTTCAGGTGTCAGCAAAGCGCGCATTGGCTGGATGTGGGCGCGGGTATCGGCATCGCGCGGGTCGTCAGGCGTAATACCAACCTGCATTGATCATGACCCACGCGCCCATTTGCGGCGACCGATGGTCATGATGTGCCAAGGCTGATCGACGAGCTTGTTCCAAGCCTCGCAGCAGTGGTCGATGATGTTGTCGTAGGAGG
>NZ_SEOO01000096.1 GCF_004152865.1 Sphingobium cupriresistens
TGCGTATTTCGCAAAAGTCGGACAGCCGCTTCGCTAAATCCCGGACAAGCGCTTCAGTAAATCCGGGACAGCTGGTGTAGGCAGTAGATGCCTGGTTACTGTCAGGGTTGAGTGATTTCGATATTTGCGTCCTGGGTCAAGCCATGCGGAGCTTTTTGTCGCCGCATGCTGTCTCCTTTCAGCGTGATGCGATGGGCATTGTGGACGATGCGGTCGAGGATAGCATCGGCGATGGTGGGCTCGCCGATCATTTCGTGCCACGCCGCCACCGGGAGCTGGGCGGTGATGAGTGTGGATCTGCGGCGATACCGTTCCTCGAAGATTTCGAGCAGATCCAGGCGTTGCTGATCATTGAGACTATGCGTGCCCCAGTCATCCAGAATGAGCAGCTGAACGCGGGCAAGCTTGTCGACGACGCGTGGGAAGCGACCGTCGAGGCGCGCGAGTGCAAGATCCTCGAAGAGGCGCGGCATGCGCAGATATAAGACGGAGTGATCCTGGCGTGCCGCCTGTCGGCCGAACGCACATCCCAGCCACGTTTTTCCCGTGCCGGTTTGGCCGGTGATAATGAGATTCTCATTTGCCTTGAGCCAGGCGCCCTGTGCGAGCGAGAGGATATTGCGGCGATCCAGTCCGCGATGCGTCCTGAAGTCGATATTTTCGACGCAGGCATCGACAAAGCGCAGTTTCGCGCTGGCAAGACGATTAGTCAGCCGTCGATCGGCGCGGGTGGCGATCTCGCGGTCCAGCATGAGCCCGAGCCATTCGTCTCGGGTCAGATCGCCAGCGGTATCTTGCTCGGCAATGTCGCGCCACGCGGCCGCCATGCCCGCTAGCCCCAGGCTATGCATTTGATCAAGGGTAGGATGCGTCAGCACAAGATCGTCCTTTCATTATTGATAATAGGACCCGCCACGGATGTTGCCGTGCGCCGGTGTTGGTTTAAGCGGCCCCGTTGTCGGCTGGATCTTGTCGAGCCCGGCCTTGAGGATGGCGTTGAGGGATGAGTAGGTGACGGCGCCGATCACCAGCGCTCGATCGCAGGCGGCTTCAAGCCGATCGCGCTCGTAGCGCCGGGCCAGCGAGAGAACGCCCATGGCAGAGCGATAGCCCTGCTCGGGATGCGGCTTGTCGACCATCAGCCTTTCCACGAACGTCGCCGTATTCGGGCCCGTTTTCCTGGCGCGCTCGATCAGACTCGCTGGCGATATATTCGCGTAGCGCTGATGCGCCTTGGGCATGTGCTCATTCACGGTAACGTGCCCGCGGCGCTGCGATGTCCGCATATGGCTGGCGACCCGCGCATGATCGTAGAAGATCTCGACCACTCGATGCGTCAGGCGGATATCGACCTGCCGGCCGATCAGTCCGTGCGGCACGGAGTAAAAGGTCTTGTCGACCTCGACATGATAATCAGGATGGACCTTGGCGCGTTTCCACTCGGCATATTCGAACACCGACGTGGGTAAAGCCGATAATGCCGTCCGTTCGATCTCATCAAAGATTGCGCGGCGGGATTTGCCGACATGGCGCATGGGCCGATCATTGAGATCAACCAGCAAGTCCGCGATGGCGGCATTGAGATCCGCCAGACTGAAGAAGCGCCGATTGCGCAGACGCGCCAGGATCCAGCGCTCTACGATCAGCACAGCGCCCTCGACCTTTCCTTTGTCGCGCGGCCGCCGGCTCCGGGTCGGCAGGATCGTCGTATCGTAATGCTCCGCCATCGCCGCAAAGGTCGCGCTGAGCGTGGGCTCGAACCATAGCGCCTTGGCAACGCCCGCTTTGAGATTGTCGCACACGATCGCACGCGGAACGCCGCCAACAAAGGCCAATGCCCGGCACTGCGCGTCGATCCAGTCCGGCAACTGCTGGCTCAAGCTGGCCATTGCGAAGGTAAAGGATGAAGCACCCAGCACCGCTACGAAGATCTGTGCCTGGGTGATGACGCCGGTCACAGGATCGATCAGCGGCACAGTCTGCCCAGCGTAATCGGTTTGCAGGACGGCGCCCGCCTCATGCCGATTGCGAAAGCTGACATGGGTCCGCCGCTGGAACGACAGGAACCGATCGCAAAACCAGGTATAGCCATAGCCATTGGGATGGGCAGCCCGATATTCCTGCCACAGCAAAACCAGCGTCACGCCCTTGCGCTTGATCTCCCGCGCAACCACTGGCCAGTCCGGCTCGCCCAGATCCTGAGGAGGGCGGCCGACACGGCGGAACACCAGCCGTTCGATCGATGCGTCATCATCGTAGCCGGCCGGCAACGGCCAGCCTGTCAGCCCAGCCTCGCGCGCCCGCAGTAAATAGGTCGACACCGTCGTCTTGCTAAGCTTCAGCCGCTCTGACACGGCCCGTACCGACAAACCCTGATCGTAGGTCAGCCGGAGAATCGATCGCATGTCCTTCACGTCGGTTCGTCTCGCTTGCTTCCGCCTTGGCATCACCCCTCCCATCGCAACGATGAGGAGCAACAATGCCAGAGCGGCGCACCACAAAACCTAACCTTGATCCTGTCCCAAACCCTGTCCGGGATTTAGCGGGATCCCTGTCCCGTATTTACTGAAATGCCTGTCCGCGATTTAGTGAAACCACTGTCCGGGATTTTCCGAAACACGCA
>NZ_SEOO01000097.1 GCF_004152865.1 Sphingobium cupriresistens
TCGCGAAAGACTGGGAGCGATCCATCGCCTCATCAACAGCTTGGGCCCTCATCGCCTCAATCCGCATGCTCACACGCAGAACCGCAAGGTATTGTCAGAATTGAGAAACTTCCGAATCCGGCTCTAATCAAAGGCTAACAGCCCGATCCGAAAATTTCTGAATAATACCAGTATGTTGTGATTGGCTACGTTGACATTCGGCTCACGCCTCGTTGCGAAGAGATGGAGTGAATGGTGGCATGGACTGGTATTGCCCGGCGAGAGCATAGCCGGGCGGGATTGCGATATCCATCGGATACGAGAGATGCGGGGTGGGGGCTGGCAGCGCCATTTGCGCCTCCGGCAAGGCGTGGAGGTCGACCTCGATCGGCAGACATGCGCGAGGTTTTTGAACGCGATGCTCTACATCGCCGCAAACGGGTGCGCGTGGCGACTTTTGCCCAAATGCTTCCCACCAGTATCGACGGTTCGGCGCTACGTCCCTATCCAATCGGCTGCTCGATCGACACAGGCGGCCTCGAAAACCACGCCGGTCCCTGGGCCGTCATGTGGAAGCAATCCTCCATCCGCACGCCCATCACCCCCGGCAGATACAGGCCCGGCTCGTTGGAGAAGCACATGCCGATGTCCAGCTTCGTGGTTTCGCCGTGGACGAGGTTGACCGGCTCATGCCCTTCCATGCCGATGCCATGGCCGGTGCGGTGGGACAAGCCGGGGAGCGCGTAGTCGGGGCCGTAGCCCTGTGTCTCATACCAACCGCGCACTGCGTCATCGACCGATCCCGCCGGAACGCCGAGCTTCGCCGCCGCGAAGGCCATCGTCTGCCCCTCCGACACGTCGTTCCAGACCTTGCGCTGCTGGGCACTGGGGGCCGCGCCATAGACGAAAGTGCGGCTGATGTCGGACTGATAATCCTCGACCGTGCAGCCGCAATCCATCAGCACCACCTCCCCTGAGCGGACCGTCTGCGGCTTGCCCGATCCATGCGGATAGGCGGCCGCTTCACCGAGCAGGACGAGGTTGAATTCCACCTGCCCGCCCAGTTGCTTCGTCGCGGCGCTCATCAGCGCGCCGATGTCGGCGGGGGTCATGCCGGCCTTCACCTGCGGCCAGGTCCAGCGATAGGCGGCCATGGTGACGTCAGCGGCGGTCTGCATCAGTGCGACCTCGGCCTCCGTCTTGCGCATACGGATGGCGCGGGTGACAGGGTCTTTCACCAACGTCGCGGCGGGCAGCGCAGCCTTGACACCATCGACCGCGAAATAGCGGACCGTTTCCTCGATGCCAATGCGCCCCTTGGCCAGTCCCTTCACGGTCAGGTAATCGGCGATCGGCGCATAGGGGCTTTCGTGCTCCTGCCAGACGCGAACCTCCGCGCGGACGGAGAGCGATTCGTCGATAGAGGGTTTCTCGAAAAAGGGACAGACGACCAAAGGCGTACCGCTGGCCGGGATGACCAGTGCAGTCAGACGTTCCGACCGGCGCCAACGGATGCCGCTATAATAGATGAGGCTGGCGCCCGGCTCGACCAGCAGGGCGTCGATGCCGGCCGCCTGCATCATCTTCTGCGCGCGAGCAAGACGGTCCGCGCGCTCGGCCTTTCCGATCGGCGCAACACCGCCGGTCAGGGATTTGAGCGCTTCGCTCGCCTTATCCTGCGCAAAGAGGCGCGGGCTTATCAGCGATGTGGCGAGGCCGACGGCGGCGGTGCGCAGCAGGGTGCGGCGGTCTGGATGATAGGCGTTTCTGCTCATATTGTTTCCACGGCTACGTCGGCCAGATGGCTAACGCAGCCGGCGTGCGATCACAACAGCCGTCTCCCCTATCGGTGCGCAATCCACCGGGTCTGCACGCTGTCAAGCCTTGCCATCCTCCACTGGCCCTGCGAGGGC
This sequence comes from Sphingobium cupriresistens, assembly GCF_004152865.1. Classification (GTDB taxonomy): domain Bacteria; phylum Pseudomonadota; class Alphaproteobacteria; order Sphingomonadales; family Sphingomonadaceae; genus Sphingobium; species Sphingobium cupriresistens. The sequence continues at coordinate 1,893 of NZ_SEOO01000097.1, forward strand.
GTGTCTCAAACGGTAATATTCGGAGTCACGGCCGCATGGCAGAGCAGCTTTTTCTCAATTGGCCCAGCAACCGGCAAATTCCGCCCATGCCGATGCTGTGGAATGACGGACTGACTCATGCGATCGACCAAAATCATGCAGTGAAGCTGGACGCGCCGTCGGCAAGCATCTGGGCGTTCGAGGATGCGCAACTGATCGGCCCATGTATCCCGCCGGTCCTGCAAAGCCTGTCGGATGCCATGAAAAATGCGCTGTTTCCCGGCTATATCACCCGCAAATATGCCGACCAAAGCTATACGGGCCAGTTTCTGCAAGGCGGCGGAGAGCATGGTCGTGTCCCACGGGGTGGTGTAGGAAGGTTTCCCTGAGAGGGTGGCCACCGTCGATCTTCTGGTAGGGTTCGGATGCGAACTCGAACCTGGAGAAGAAGACGATGACCGATGACAGAATGGCCC
>NZ_SEOO01000098.1 GCF_004152865.1 Sphingobium cupriresistens
GGTAACTCCACCTTACCGATGAGCCCGGTGGCCACCGAGATCGAATTCGCATGGGTGGGGCATGCCCCACCCATGCGATCGCCTCAATCTACACCGGAAATTACACCACGAGCGCGGACGCTAACCTCGGCTATGGGCTATAGCAGCGTTTGTCACACAATATTGGATCATCGCTATCATCTCTTCTGGGTACCGAAATATCGGTTCAATGTGCTGCATGGCGAGGTGCGTCTGCGGGTTCGCGAGATTATCCGACAGGTCTGTGCCGAAATGGGCGTGACGATCGTCCACGGCGCGCTTTCGCGCGATCACGTCCACATGTGCGTCGAGATACCCTCGCATGTCTCGGTCAGCGACTTCGTGCGCCGGGCCAAGGGGCGGTCATCGCGTAAAATCCAGCAGGAGTTCGAGCATATTCGCAAGCGCTACTGGGGCCAACGCTTCTGGCAACGCGGCCACTTCTCGACCACATCCGCACGATCACAGATGACACTATCCTGCGCACCTCGACAAACACATGGCCACAAAAATGGCTTCAGCCCTGCGCCATGATCCTACCGGCCTCAGCTGGTCAGTCATTCAGGGCTCAACGAACCGACTTTGCCAGTCAACAAACGTAAAGAGGCGATATCTTCTTCAGGCCAAGTTTACGCGCAACATGCCAGATTCAAGAGCGAGATCGTCACTCGGTCATCAGCTATCTGATTTCCCCAAAAGTTGCGCCCCCAGCAAAACCACATCGACCATTGCTTTAAGAAATATGTTCGCGTTCGCCAGCATTCGGTCGCGCAGATGGGATGGCGTCGATACGATGTGATTGGTAATCCCTCCAATAAGCAGGTCCATGATGAGGCCTGGCTTCGCTTCCGCGGGCAGTTCACCGCGATCGAGCGCGCGCCTGACGATGCCTCTCCCTTGCAGCACCATCATTTCACGATAGGGCGCCGCAAATGCGCGGACGTCAGGAAACCGGCGGGCATCGGTTCGCAACTGGAGAGCAACTTCTCCATAGGTTCCCGAAAATACGTCAAAGGTGCGTGTTGCTAGCGCCAGCAGATCGTCCCGGATATTTCCATTGTCGATGGTGATGATCCAATCGAAGCGTTGCATCAAAGCCGATTCCAACAAGGCTTCGCGCGTTTTCCAGCGCCGATATAGGGCGTCTTTGCTGACATTGGCGCCGCGCGCGACCCCTTCCAGATTGAATCCCTGCCAGCCCATCCGCCCATATAGCAAGAGCGCGGCATCCATGATCCGCGCTTCGATGGCTGGATTTCTTGGCCTGCCTCGGCCGACCCGCGGGCCGTCATCAGACGCATTAAAGGTCACTTGAACAGATACCTCAAATCATATACCGACGACATCCGTCTGGTAATTACGAAAATCTGAAATAACAGGAGAGCGGCGGCATGACCATGATTAGTCCCGATGAACGGGCGGCTATGCGCGAAGGCTTTGGGCGGCTGCTCGCGGAGAAGTGCGCCGAGGCCGATGTTCGCCGCGTGATGGCCACGCAAAGCGGCAACGACCCTGCCCTGTGGACCGCCATGGCGGACATGGGGATCACCGCGCTGATGGTGTCTGACGAGCATGGCGGCATCGGCGCGGGTGCGGTGGAAATAGAGGAGATCATGGAGGAAGCGGGCGCCGCGTTGCTGGCTGGTCCGCTTCTGTCCAGCGCGTTCATCGCGGCGAGCCTGATCGGGCTTTCGCACGATGACGATGCCAAGGCGCGGTTGTTGCCCGCCATCGCTTCGGGCGAAAAGATCGTCACGGTCGCCTTTACCGGCGACAGCGGAAGCTGGGATGTGCCGGGCGTGACGGTGACGGCACAACTGCAGGGAAATCAGTGGATATTGAACGGCGCGGCGTCCTTCGTTCTGTCGGCCAATCTCGCCGACATGCTGCTCGTCTTTGCGCAGACCCCAGACGGCCTTGGCTGTTTCGAGGTCGATCCCGCCCATGTGCAGATCGAACCGCTGCAAAGCTGGGATCCGTCCTTGCGCCTGTCGAAGATCATGTTCGGCCAGGCACAAGCAGTGCATATTGCAGGCGTAAACGAGGTCACGTTCGAACAGACACTCGACATCGCGCGGGTCGCACTGGCTGGCGAACAGGCCGGAGCGTGCCGGATGAGAACGGCGGAGCAATATTCGACCACGGTAGCGGCGGGATAGTCCTGCTGCGGGCGGCGTAAAAGTCGTCCACCTTGAAGCCTTTCTGCCGAGTCAGGGAGGTGTGGGGATCTACAGCGTGGAA
>NZ_SEOO01000099.1 GCF_004152865.1 Sphingobium cupriresistens
CGTCGGGTAGGCACGGCCCGTTGCCGGGCCGCACCCCCCTCAGAACCGGACTTGATAGTTTCCCATCATCCGGCTCAAGCCTTTCAGAAGCCCGGTATCACCCGAGCCAGCAGCACCCGGAACTAGGGAGAGTTGGACCGGGACAACGTGACCGTATTCCCGTTGGGTGCTCGTCGCCGTTTGGCAAAGTAGCTATCCCAAGCAGGATCGAACGGATTGGCCGCTGCCCGGATTTTGACGTGGCGGCGGATGGGAACCGAAGCGGCCTCGAACAAGCTTTCGACCGTTGGATTCCCAGCGCTGTCCGTCGCTGCTGCCTTGAACACCCAATTGCGGGCGCCTTCGCGGTGGAAGTATTTCTGCTTCACCCATCGGCGCGACTTGTTGGGATGTCGGCGGCAAGCCCAACGCCAGAGCCGCTCCCAAGTGTAGCTGTCGACCTTTTTGAAGGTGTCCTTGGCTACCTGATTGCGGTGATAGTTGGCCCATCCGCGGATAATGGGGTTGAGCCGCCCTATCAGTTCCCCCTGCGTTATGCTGGTGGCTCCCCTGATTACGCCTCCGATTTTGCGCATGATTGCCGCCACGTTCTTTCTGGCGGGTCGGATGAAGAGTTTCCCCTTCATCCTGCGTACGGTCCAGCCAAGGAAGTCGAAGCCTTCCTCGACCCGAACGATGCGGGTCTTCTCGGCGGACAGAGATAGTCCCCTTTCCGACAGGAAGCCCTCAATTAGCGCCTTCGCTTGTTCCAGCACCTCTTGCGAGGAGCCGGTGACCACGAAGTCGTCCGCGTAACGTATCAGACGGACCTTGGTAGTTCGGTTGCGCCGTTCCGGGCCGAAGTGCTCCCGAAGCAGCGCTTCCATCCCATCCAAGGTCATGGATGCGAGTGTGGCCGAGATAACCCCGCCTTGGGGAGTCCCGGCCTTCGTCGCAAACCACGCGCCGTCCAGCATGTAGCCGGAGTCCAGCCATTTCCGGAGTATCACCTTGTCCGTGGGGATGTTGGCGACAAGCCAGTCCTTGCTGATTTCGTCGAAGCAGGCGGAAATGTCCGCGTCTAAAACCCAATCCGCCGTTCCTTTGCCTTTCAGCGCGAGGAAGCACCGCCCGACCGCATCTTGGGCGGCTCGATACGGTCGGAAACCGTATGAGTTTGGGTCTGCTGTGGTTTCCGCTACTGGCAAAAGCGCGAGCAGGTGGAGTGCCTGCATCGCCCTATCGGCCATGGTGGGAATCCCCAGAGGACGAAGTTTTCCGTTTGCCTTGGGTATGAACACCCGTCTCAGCGGCTGAGGGCGGTAATCCCGCCGCGTGAGTGACGATATTCCTCTGACTTTCTTGCCCGGTGAGTCCCAGATGATCCGATCCATCCCGGGCGTTCTCTTTCCTTTGTTCTCGGTAACCCGTTTCACGGCAAGCGCCTTGCCGCTGAACGAGGTGGTCAGCAGCCGTTGCAGGGCTTTCACCCGGCCCCAGCGTCCTTCCTTTACTGCTTTCGCGATACGCACTTGCAGCCGTCGCACGGTTTGTCGTACCTTGCGCCAGTCGATCTGGTTCCAGTCCGCCTTCCCGTGGGAGGCCGCACCAGTCGTAATACTGACCGTCATTTGCCTGTCCTCCTATGAGGGTTCTGCCTGTTCTCTCGCGACGAGAGACCAGTCGGAAGTCTGCTCCCTTTCGGGCGGGGTGATGTTGGTGAGTCGCAACCCCTATCCAGACCATTACAGCCCGGCATTCGCTTTCTCCGACCTCCTCTACCCGCATCCCCAGCAGCTTTCCTTGCGGTCGGCCTGCCCATTGCGGGGCAGAGATACGGGCTTACCGTGTTTCACTTAAGTAACGATGGTGGGTTAGATCCTGCCTGTTCGCCGGCAGCCGTTATGTCCGTGTACCCCCATGCCACATGGGGTAGCCGGCTGCTTACCTTTTGGTTCAAGCCTGTCAGCATCTTTGGCTTGTTGGAATGACGACGTTTATCAGCAGTTCACTTTCGTTGATCATACCACCGAGCCTAGCGCCTATCCGCATCGATGCTCGCAGAAATATCGATTCCTCGCGGGTTCGATATCGTCCGAAGACACGGCTACATTGTCCCGGCAGCTTCACACCGAACCGTTACCAGTCCCGCATGTGCCGGTAGGCTACTGATGACGGAACATCAGGTTTGATTCATGAGATAACTCCTTTCAAACAATTACTTAAGCGACTTCACGTCGCACG
>NZ_SEOO01000009.1 GCF_004152865.1 Sphingobium cupriresistens
CCATCAACCCACTCCCTATGATGGAGCGAACTGTCCTCTTCTATGATTTCCATCGTCAATACCGAATGCCACGTTCCCAAAACGTTCTCCGACTTGGCCAAAATCGCAGCTTGGGGCCGACTGGGCCTCATAGGCTGCGATCGGCTTGTTGCTGTGCCAGATGTCGAACCGCGCGCCCGCCTCCGCGATGCGGATGGTGCGCGCGACATCGCTGCCGACGATCGCCGACCGCGCCATGTTAAGCAGGGTTTCGGCGCGCACATTGGCTTCGGCGATGCTGTTGTCCGGCTTCACCACCAGCGTCGCCACCGGCAGCGCCGTCATCTGTTCGCCCAGCGAAGGCCCGTCCTGCAGCATCCGAAGCGGCGGGACGGACGTCAATGTCACCGTCATGCCGCCTTGCGCAAGTCCGCAGCGTCCAGTCCGCTGGCGATGAGCGGCTCATAAAATCGGGCCAGCATGTCGAGCACGACCGCGGCGTCCGGCTGCTGGTTGACGGCGTTGCGGAACTCGGCCGATCCGGTCAATCCCTTTGTGTACCAGCCGATATGCTTGCGCGCCATATTGACGCCGGTATAGGTGTCATAATGTTCGAGCATAGCATGATAATGCCCTATGATCGCTTGATATTGTTCGGCAAGCGACGGGTCGGGAACGCGCGTCCCGTCGCTCAGCCAGGCCATGACCTGGCTGATGAGCCAGGGCCGGCCATAGGCGCCGCGCCCGATCATCACGCCATCCGCGCCGCTCTGTTCCAGCGCCGTGTCGGCATCCTCGACCGAACAGATGTCGCCATTGACGATCACCGGCAGCTTTACAGCCTCCTTGACCGAGCGGACGAAGGCCCAGTCAGCCGACCCCTTGTACATCTGGCAACGGGTGCGACCGTGGACGGTGATGAGCTGCGCGCCCAGATCCTCGGCGATACGGGCGAGTTCCGGCGCGTTCAGGCTGGCATGGTCCCAGCCCATCCGCATCTTGACCGTCACTGGCACGTCGACCGCTTCGACCGTCGCCTTGATGAGCGAGGCGGCAAGCGGCAGGTCGCGCATCAGCGCGCTGCCCGCGTCGCCATTCACGACCTTTTTCACCGGGCACCCCATGTTGATGTCGATAATGGCGGCGCCACGATCGGCATTGAGTTTGGCGGCGTCGGCCATTTCGGTCGGCGAGCAGCCGGCAAGCTGCATCGACACCGGGTCTTCCAGCGGATGCCAGGCAGCCTTTTGCAGCGACTGGCGCGTTTCGCGGATCATCGCCGCCGACGCGATCATCTCCGTCACGTTGAGGCCGCAACCATAGCGGCGGACCAGCGTGCGGAACGGCATGTCGGTCACGCCCGTCATGGGGGCGAGGACGACCGGCATGTCGATGGTGATCGGGCCGATGGAGATGGGGGAAAGCCTGCGCATGGTCTTACTTTTGATACTGCCTAAAAAACAGGCAGCCCTTAGCCGAAATTGCAGCGCGCGGCAAGGCGCGCCCCTTTCAGTCCGTCCCGCGACCCGCTATGCGACGCTGCATGACATCCAATAATAAGATCGTCGCGCTGATCGTCGCCGCGGGCCAGGGCAACCGGGCGGGAGGCGACACGCCCAAGCAATTCCGCCTGATCGCGGGCAAGGCCGTGCTGGCCCATGCCTATGATGCGCTGGCGGTCCATGGCGGGTTCGACGCGATCCATATCGTGCTGGGCGACGGCCAGGAAGGCATTGCGCGCGCCATATTAGGCGAACGAGCCGCATCGTTCGTGATCGGCGCGGACAGCCGGCGCGGATCGGTACGCGCGGGGCTGGAGGCCCTCGCGGCGCAGGGCGGTGCGGACGCCGTGCTGATCCATGACGCCGCCCGCCCCTTCGTGCCCGGCGCGGTCATCGACCGGCTGCTGGCGGCGCTGGACGGCGGCACCGGGGCCATCCCCACCCTGCCGGTCGCTGACACGCTGATACGCGACGCGAGCGGGACCATGGGCGATGGGGTGGACCGGGGCGGGCTGCATCGCGTGCAGACGCCCCAAGCCTTCCGCTTCGACGCCATCATGGCGGCGCATCGGGCGTGGGACATCGCGCGGGAGGCGACCGACGATGCACAGATTTTGAAAGGCTGGGGCCATGACGTCATATTGGTGCAAGGCGATGAAAGGCTTGAGAAATTGACCTATCCCCAGGATTTCGCCCGCGCCGACGCGCAACTGGCGACGCCGCGTTCGACGCGCGTCGGCATGGGCTATGACGTCCATCGCCTTGCGCCCGACGAAGAGCTTTGGCTGGGGGGCATATTGGTGCCGCACGATCGCGGATTGGCCGGGCATAGCGATGCCGATGTGGCGCTCCACGCGATCGTCGACGCGATGCTGGGGGCGCTGGCCGAGGGCGATATCGGCAGCCACTTTCCGCCGTCCGACCCGCAATGGCGCGGCGCGTCGTCGGACCGCTTCCTGGCCTATGCGCGCGATCGGGTGACGGCGCGGGACGGGCGGATCGAGCATATCGACCTGACCATCATCTGCGAAGCGCCCAAGATCGGCCCGCATCGCGACGCCATGCGCGCGCGGATCGCCGCGATATTGGCGGTGCCGGTCGACCGGGTCAGCGTGAAGGCGACGACGACCGAGCGGCTGGGCTTTGCCGGGCGGCGCGAAGGCATTGCCGCACAAGCGGTTGCCACCCTGTCCCTCCCCGCGCTATCCTGATCCCATGCCAGACACGATCCTGCCGGCCCAGTTGGTCGAACTTGCCGAAAAGGTCATCATCGCCAACCGTCGGGCCGGGCGCACGATCGCCGTGGCGGAAAGCTGCACTGGCGGGCTGGTGTCGGCCGCGCTGACGGAGATCGTCGGCTCCTCCGAAGTGTTCGAAGCCGGATTTATCACCTATTCCAATGACATGAAGGCGGAACTTCTGAAAGTTTCGCATGATGTGCTGGACACGTTCGGCGCGGTGTCGATCGCGACCGCCTGGGCGATGGCGCAGGGCGCGCTCAAGAAGAGCCACGCCCATGTCGCGGTCGCCATCACTGGTATCGCCGGACCAGGCGGCGGCAGCGAGCAGAAGCCGGTCGGCACCGTGGTCTTCGCCCGCGCCGAACGCGGCGCCGCGGCCGACAAGGTTGTCGCCGACATGCGCCATTTCGAGAATGATGGCCGGGGCGGCGTGCGACTTCAGGCGGCGCTATGCGCGCTGGAACTGCTGCTGCCCGATTCGCCCGCATAAAGTTGCGCAGCGCGGGTTTCGAACGCGCCGATCATCTTGCGCAGCGCCTTGTCGAAAAACTGGCCGGCCAGCATTTCGAACAGCCGGTTCTTGAATTCGAACTCGACCTCGAAATCGACCAGCACCCCGCCCTGCCCGTCGTCGCGGAAACGCCATTCATTGTGGAGATGTTTTAGCGGCCCGTCGAGATAATCGACCCGGACATGATCGGGCCGATGTTTGACGACGCGGGAGGTGAAGCTCTCCTTCACCCCCTTGAAGCCGACGATCATGTCGGCCACCATCTCCGTATCACTGTCGGACCGAACGCGGATCGCGCTGATCCAGGGCAGGAATTGCGGATAGGCGGCGACGTCCGACACCAGGTCGAACATCTGCGTCGGCGTATAGGGAAGGTGCCGCGTTTCTTCATGCTTGGGCATCTGGACGTCAGGCCTTCACCGCCGCCTTGGCCAGTTTGGCCTCCCGCGCGGCGCGCATTTCCGCGAAATCCTTGCCCGCATGATAGCTCGACCGGGTCAGCGGCGACGATGCGACCTGGAGGAAGCCCTTGGCCCGCGCGATGCCCGCATAGGCGGTGAACGCCGCCGGGGTGACGAAGTCGATCACCTTGGCATGTTTGGGCGTGGGTTGCAGATATTGGCCCATGGTCAGGAAATCGATGTCGGCCGACCGCATGTCGTCCATCACTTGATGCACCTCCAGCCGCTCCTCGCCCAGGCCCAGCATGATGCCGGACTTGGTGAAGATCGAAGGGTCGAGCTTCTTGACCGACTCCAACAGGCGCAGCGACGCATAATAACGCGCACCGGGGCGGATGGTGGGGTACAGGCGGGGCACGGTTTCCAGATTGTGATTATAGACGTCCGGCCGGGCGGCGACGATCATTGCGACGGCGCGCTCATGCTTGTTGCGGAAGTCGGGCGTCAGAATTTCGATAGTCGTGTCGGGCGTCGTGCGGCGCAGCGCCTCGATCACCTTGACGAATTGCGATGCGCCGCCGTCGGGCAGGTCGTCGCGGTCGACCGCGGTGATGACGATATGTTCCAGCCCCATTTCGGCGCAGGCGTCCGCCAGATTCTGCGGTTCGTTGACATCAACCTTCCGCGGCATCCCGGTCTTGACGTTGCAAAAGGCGCAGGCGCGGGTGCAGACATCGCCCAGGATCATCACCGTGGCGTGCTTCTTGGTCCAACATTCCCCGATATTGGGGCAGGCCGCTTCCTCGCACACGGTATTGAGGCCCTTGTCGCGCATCAGCTTGCGCGTTTCATGATAGGCCGGGCTGGTCGGCGCCTTGACGCGAATCCAGTCGGGCTTGCGGGCGCGTTCCGGGCTGGCGGGCTGACCGGGCATGGGGATCGGGCTGATGTCGTTCATGCGCCCCAGATAGCGATGCAAGGCCGCTCTTGCCAGTCCCCTATTTGTGCGGCACATCCCCGTCCATGACTGATTTTACCGACATGCTCGATGGCTATCGCCGTTTCCGCGACACCGGCTGGAACCAGCAGCGCGCGCGATGGGACGAATTGAACGAGGGCCAAGCGCCCAGGGTGATGGTGATCGCCTGTTCTGACAGCCGGGTCGACCCGGCGCAGATTTTCGACACCAGCCCCGGCGAGATTTTCGTGGTGCGCAACGTCGCCGCGCTGGTGCCGCCATTCGAAACGGCGCCGGGCCATCATGGCGTGTCCGCCGCGCTGGAATTCGCTGTCCAGGTGCTGAAAGTCGGCGAGATCGTCGTCATGGGCCATGGCAAATGCGGGGGGTGCAAGGCAGCCCTCAGCCAGGATCTGAAGGACGCGCCGCCGGGCGAAGGCGGCTTCATCCATAATTGGATCGAATTGCTGGACGACGCCCGCGACGTCGTGATCGGCCAATATGGCGAGCAGCGTGACCGGGACGTCGAACGGGCGATGGAGCAGGAAGCGGTGAAGGTCAGCCTGGCCAACCTGCGCACCTTCCCCTGCGTCCGATCGAAGGAGCGCAAGGGCGAATTGAAGCTGGTCGGCAGCTTTTTCGCCATCGCCGACGGCGTGCTGAATATCTTGGACGAGGATAGCGGCGCCTTCTCGCCCGCATGAAGGGAGCAGGCGGCATGGCTTTTTTACAGGAAGGCCGGGGCAATATCGCCCTGCTGATCGATGCGGACAATGCGTCGGCGGCCCATTTCGATTCGGTCATGACCGTTCTGGCGGAGTTGGGCACGGTCAATATCCGCCGCGCTTACGGCAATTGGAGCAAGACGACGCTCAAGACCTGGGCCGCCCTGTCGGTCGCGCACGCGATCGAGCCGCAACAGCAGTTCGACCTGACCAAGGGCAAGAACGCCACCGACATGAAGATGACGATCGACGCCATGGACCTCATGGCGTCGGGCCGGGTCGATGGGTTCGGCCTGATGTCCAGCGACAGCGATTTTACGCCGCTGGCCACCCGCATCCGACAGCAGGGCATTCCGGTCTATGGCTTTGGGTCGGCGAACGCGCCCGAAGGCTTCCGCCGCGCCTGCACAAGGTTCCTGAATGTCGCGGCGCTGAAGCCCGCCGAAGTGCCGGTGGTGGCCAAGGCTGCGGTCAAGGCCGTAGCCCCGGCCAAGGCTGCGCAGACCAAGACGACCACGCAGCAGGCGACGTCCGCCAAGGCCGCCGTTGCGCCCGCCGCGCCTGCGCCCGCCATCCCGGCCCCCAGCAAGGCGGTGGATGCCGAGGTCATTCGCCTGCTGATCGACGCCTATGACGAAGCGAAGCGCGACGAGCGCGGCTTCGTGGCGCTGGGGCCGGTCGGCCAGCGGGTGGGCAACCGCTCCAGCTTCGACGTGCGCAACTATGGTTTCAAGCGCCTGTCCGACCTGGTCGCGGCCATCCCCAATTTCATCACCGAAGTCCGTGAAGGCGGGCAGACCTGGATCAAGCGGGTCAAGTGATGCCGCAAGTGGCGCGTCACCTGATGATCCATGGCCGGGTCCAGGGCGTCTGGTATCGCGCCTGGACGGTCGAAACGGCGCGCGGGCTGGGGCTGGCAGGCTGGGTCCGCAACCGCACGGACGGCTGCGTCGAGGCGCTGGTGGAGGGCGAGGCGGCGGCGGTGGCGCGGTTTGTCGCACTGGCGCAGGATGGGCCAACGGCGGCGAAGGTGGCGCGGATTGATGTCGTCGAGGTGGGCGTTGAGGGGCTGAGCGGGTTCGAGAAGCGGGGGACGGTTTGAGGGGGACGGGTGGTGATTGGAGACCAGAAGCGGACCTTGTCCCCGCTCGCGGGAGGGGCATGTCTTGTTTCCACCCTGTTCGTCATTCCAGCGAAAGCGGGAAGCCATCTCCCCCGCTCGCAACAAGCTGGAAAGGCGGAAGATGGGTCCCCGCATTCGCGGGGATGACGGCATCGAAATAGTACTTCCGCAATCCACCCCTCCCCCTTGCCCTCCCCGTGCGGATAAGCCAGCGTTGGTTTGTCGTGCGCGGCACAGGGGGAATGGCCATGCGGGTTGGCATAGCAGGGATCATCGGCGCGGTCGTGCTGGCATCCGGCGCCATGGGTGCGCGGGCGGACTGGCGCTGGCCCAGCTTTCCGGCAGGAGTAAGCGCCCCTGCCCTGCCCGCCGGCATTGGCATGAGCGCGGCGAAGGTGGCGCTGGGCCGCCGCCTCTTCTACGATCGCGCGCTGTCGCATGACGGCAGCATGGCCTGCGCCGATTGCCACCAACAGGCGCGCGGCTTTACCGATGGCCTGCCCACCCATGTCGGCGTGACCGGCGACATGGGCGTGCGCAATGTACCGGGGCTGGCCAATGTCGCCTGGCGCAGCGGCCTGACCTGGACAGATGCGGGCATCACCACGCTGGAGGCGCAGGCGATGGTGCCGATGACCGGGACCAAGCCGATGGAAATGGGCATGGCCGGTCGCGATGGCGACCTGGCCGCGCGGCTGGACGCCGATCCCTGCTATCGCCGGATGTTCGCGCAGGCCTTTCCCGGCGTGAAGGGCGGCACGGATTTCGCCAGGGTGACGGCGGCGCTGGGCGCGTTCCAGCGCACCATGATCTCGTTCGGCAGCGCCTATGATCGCGGCGCCCTGCCCCCGCTGGCCGCAAAGGGCGCAGCGCAGTTCAAGGCGTCAGGCTGCGCTTCCTGCCATAGCGGCCCGGACCTGACTGATGGCAAGGTCCATTATGTCGGCACCGCGGCGCCGCGCGAATCGGACGATCCAGCCTATGGCGGCAAACCACCGCCGCCCGGCTTCGAGCCGCCGCCCGAACAGTTCCGCACCCCGTCGCTGCGCAATGTCGCGGTCACCGGGCCATGGTTGCACGATGGCAAGGCCGACAGCATCGACGGCGCGATTCGCCGCCATGCCGCCGCGCATCTGACCGGAATCGACATGCCCGCGATGCTGGCGTTTCTCGATGCGCTGACCGATCGGGATTTTCTGAAGGATCCGGCGCTGGGGCCACCGCCTGCTGGTTGCCCGGTTCCCGCCTAATTCGCCTTAGCGCAACTTGCTCCTACCTGCGCGAGAGCAGGCCGAGATTAGGTGCATGAAAACAAAAAAGGGCCGGTCCGAAGACCAGCCCGTAAAGTTTTAGGAGAGGATGCCTGAAAGGCCCGCTCTCTATGAAATGTTAGCGCCACCAATCGCAAGTGCGAACGGCGGCGCCCCGGTTGCAAATATTGCAATCATATGACCGTCGCGACCCCTGGCGGCATATGTTCAACGCGTCAGCTTCTTGTACGCCAGCGCGGTTGGCCGATCGGCGGCGTCGCCCAGGCGCCGCCGCTTGTCTTCTTCATAAGCTTCGAAATTGCCTTCGAACCATTCGACATGGCTGTTGCCTTCGAAGGCCAGGATGTGCGTGGCCAGACGGTCGAGGAAGAAGCGGTCATGGCTGATGACCACGGCGCAACCGGCGAAATTCTCGATCGCTTCTTCCAGCGCGCCCAGCGTTTCGACGTCCAGATCGTTGGTCGGCTCGTCGAGCAGCAGCACGTTGCCGCCCTTTTTCAGCATTTTGGCGATGTGGACGCGATTGCGTTCACCGCCCGACAGCTTGCCTACATTCTTCTGCTGGTCCTGCCCCTTGAAGTTGAAGGCGCCGACATAGGCCCGCGTTGACATGTCGTGGCCGTTGACCTTCACATAATCGAGACCGTCGGACACTTCTTCCCAGACATTCTTCGACCCGTCGAGATGATCGCGGCTCTGGTCGACAAAGCCCAAACGCACAGTCGAACCGATGTCGATTTCACCGGAATCAGGAGTTTCCTGGCCCGTTATCAGCTTGAAAAGGGTCGATTTGCCAGCGCCGTTCGGACCGATCACGCCGACGATGCCACCCGGCGGCAGCAGGAAGGACAGATCCTCGAACAGCAGCTTGTCGCCGAATGCCTTGCTGATATTCTTGAACTCGATCACCTTGCCGCCCAGACGCTCCGGCACCTGGATGACGATCTGCGCTTTGCCAGGCGAACGGTTATTCTGGCCGGCAACCAGTTCCTCGAACTTCTTGATACGCGCCTTGGACTTGGTCTGGCGGCCCTTGGTCCCCTGACGAATCCATTCCAGTTCGTCGTTGATCGCCTTCTGGCGGCCCGTGGCTTCCCGGTCCTCCTGCTCCAGACGCTTGGCCTTCTTCTCCAGATAGGTGGAATAATTGCCTTCGTAAGGGAAATATTTTCCGCGATCGAGTTCCAGAATCCAGCCCACGACATTGTCGAGGAAATAGCGGTCATGGGTAATCATCAGGACGGAACCGGCATATTCCTTCAGGTGATTTTCCAGCCAGGTCACGCTTTCGGCGTCTAGATGGTTGGTCGGTTCGTCGAGCAGCAATATGTCAGGCTTCTGGATCAGCAGGCGGGTGAGCGCGATGCGGCGTTTTTCACCGCCCGACAGACTTTCGACCGACCAGTCCGACGGCGGGCAGCGCAGCGCTTCCATCGCCAGTTCAAGCTGGCTGTCGAGCGACCAGCCGTCGACCGCGTCGATCTGCTCCTGCAATGTGCCCATTTCCTCCATCAGGGCGTCGAAATCGACGTCCTCCGGCGGATCGCCCATGATGGTGCTGATTTCATTGAAACGATCCAGCTTGTCCGCCGTCTCGCGCGCGCCGTCCTTCACGTTTTCGAGCACCGTCTTTTTCGGGTCGAGCTGCGGCTCCTGCGGCAGATAGCCGACGCTGATATTTTCGCCCGGCCAGGCTTCGCCGGAAAAGTCGGTGTCGATACCAGCCATGATCTTGATGAGCGTGGATTTACCCGCGCCGTTCGGGCCGACGATGCCGATCTTGGACCCGCGGTAGAATTGCAGGTTGATATTGCTCAACACCGGCTTGGCCGCGCCGGGGAAGGTCTTCGTCATGCTCTTCATGACATAGGCATATTGCGAGGAGGCGGACATGTTCGGGCAGCTCCAACGGTAGGATAAGAGGATTTGGCGCGGAGTTAGCGGAGGCGGGACGCATTGGCAAATGGGTGATGGCCCGCTACGCTTCCACCCATGCAGAAAATCCGATCGGGCACGCTCGCCGCCCTCCTCCTTGGCAGCATCTTCACCCCCGCCCTGTCCCACGCCGCCCCGGCGGACAGCGCCGCGATTCGCGATGCGGCGCTGAAGGACGATGTCGCCTTCGCCTTTGCCGAAGGGCTGACGACCGAAGTCGGTCCCCGCCCCGCCGGCACGCCACAGGAAGCGCGCGCGCGCGATTGGGCAGTGGCGAAATTGAAGGCGCTGGGCTTTTCCAACGTACGGGCCGAAGCCTATACCATGCCCGTCTGGGTGCGCGGCCATGATGAGGCGCGCATCCTCTTCCCCTTTCCGCAAAATCTGGTGCTGGCCGCGCTGGGCAACAGCGGATCGACCACGGACGAGGGGATAGAAGGTGAAGTCGTCTATTTCCCCACCATCGCCGATCTGGAAGCTGCGCCCGCCGCCAGGGTGAAGGGCAAGATCGCCTTCGTCAGCCACGGAATGGAAGCGACGCAGGACGGCTCCTCCTACGGCTATTTCGGCGCAGCGCGGCGGCAGGGACCAAGCATCGCATCGAAAAAGGGCGCGATCGCCATACTGATCCGGTCGATCGGCACCGATCATCATCGTGTGCCGCATACCGGCGTGCAGATGTGGGCCGACGGCGTGACGCCGATCCCGGCCGCCGCGCTGACCGTGCCGGACGCCGAACAACTCGCCCGCGTGATCGCGCGCGGCCAGCCGGTGAAGGTGCATCTGACGCTGACGTCCAAAATGTTGAAGGACCAGCCATCGGGCAATGTCATCGCCGAAATCCCCGGCAGCGATCCGGCAGCCGGGGTCGTCGTGGCCGCTTGTCACCTCGACAGTTGGGACCAGGGAACCGGCGCGATAGATGACGCCACCGGATGCGGCATCGCGGCGGCATCCGCCTTGCAGGTGGCAAAGGCGGGCCAGCCCCGGCGAACCATCCGCGTCCTGATGGCGGGCGCCGAAGAAGTCGGCGGCGATGGCGCCCGCGCCTATTTCAAGGCGCACGGGACCGAAAAACACGCCCTCGCCATCGAATCGGATTTCGGCGCGGACCGGGTGTGGCGCGTGGATTTCAAATTGCCGCAAGGACATGAAGCGCTGGCCAGGCGGATAGCCGCCGCACTCGCGCCGCTGGGCGTGGGGGCCAGCGGGCAGGAGGCGGGCGGCGGGGCCGATATCGCACCGCTGGTAAAGGCTGGGGTGCCGGTTATCGACCTGCAACAGGACGGTACGCGCTATTTCGACCTGCACCACACGCCCGACGATACGCTGGACAAGGTCGATCCGGTTCAGTTGCAGCAGAATGTCGCAGCCTGGGCGCTGACGCTGGAGGCCATCGCCAATGCAACAGAATCCATGGGCGTTAACTGAACTTTTATAGTAGACAACGCTCTGTCGCGTGATTCCTTCGTTTCACCGGCGCAGAAAAGCATTGATTTGTGCATCGCACACGTTAATGCGGGTCGCTCGCGTAGGGTCACATGTAAAGTGCCTGACGCGGCAAAATGCTATGGGAGCCGTACACAATGAAGAAGATCGCTGCTGTTTTCGCTTCGGCCAGCCTGATGGCCCTCGCCGCTTGCGGTGAGAAGCCGGCCAACGAGACCGCGAACGCTTCGAACGCCGTCGTCGAAAACGTTGTTGAGAACGCGATGAACGCTTCGGACAACGCCATGAACGCCGCGAATGTGGCTGAAAACGCCGCTAACGCTGTGAACGCTGCGAACGCGATGTAATCTTCGCATTTGCGAGATTCTCGAAGGGCGGGCCTTAATGGTCCGCCCTTTTTGTTTGTGCCGATGCGATCTGGAACGAGCGCCTGACGGAACATCCATGGCTCTCCGCCGCTTTTATGGCCGACGACAAGGGAGAGATCGACATGGGCAAGGGCATATTGTTGTGGCTGCTGGGCGTGCCAATTCCCATCATTCTGCTTTTGTGGCTTTTCTTCCACTGACGGGGCGATGGCGATTGACGGGACGCGCATTCCCCCGCTAAGGCCGCCGCTCGTCGGGGAGTAGCGCAGTCTGGTAGCGCGCCTGCTTTGGGAGCAGGATGTCGCAGGTTCGAATCCTGTCTCCCCGACCACTCACTTAAAATATGCGCAGGACCATGATCCACGCGGGCAGCGCCGCCAGCGCCAGAAAGGCGCCAAGAGGCACGCGCGCGGTGCGGCTTTTCGCCCGTCCGCTGACCAGCATCACCGCCAGCCCCAGCATCGATGCGATCAGCAGGATGAAAGGCAGCGCCTGCCAGCCGAACCAGGCGCCCAGCGCGCCCAGCAGCTTGGCGTCGCCCAGCCCCAGCCCATCACGCCCCCGCAACGCGCGATAGCCCAGCGATATGGCCAGTAATGCGCCATAGCCGATCACCGCGCCAATGATACGGTCAATCAGGATGACGTCGGTGGCCCACAGACCGATGGTGAGGCCAAGGAACGCCAGGGGCAGCGTCAGCGCGTCAGGCAACCAGAAGTGCCGCCAGTCGAGGATCGCCAGCGTCAGCAGCGTCCAGCCGAGCAGCGCCCAGCCGATCCCGCCTATGTCCGGCATCCCGCCGATCGCCAGCGCGCCGATGATCGCGCATCCCGCCTCCACCCGCCCATGCAGCGGATCGATGCGGGCGCCACAGGTGCGACAGCGGCCGCGCTGGACCATCGCGCTGAACAGAGGGATCAGGTCGCGCGCCGCCAGCGTCCGGCTGCAGCCGTCGCAGGCCGATCGCCCGCGCGCCACGCCGCGCCCCTGCGGCCAGCGCAGGATCAGCGTGGCGAGGAAACTGCCCAGGATCGCGCCGACCAGCGCGCCGGCCAGCGCCGTGACCGGCTGAATCACAGGGTCCCTTCGACCTTGAGCAGCTGAGCGTTGCCCACGCCCGCGAAACCGGCCTGGCCCAAAGTCGCGGACAGCGCCGGGTCGGCGGTTTCGATCCGCATTTCGGCCGTATAGCGGCCCGATCGCCAGATGCGCAGGCTGATCTTCTCCATGCCCGACTGGCTGACCAGCGGCAGCAGCAGCGCGTCGCCATCACAAACGACGACGCCCGACAGCCCCTGCGTCAGATTGAGGCCGGGGAATTGCCCCGCCATGCGCGCGCGCACGCGCCCTTTGGCATGGCCGCAGCGATCGCCCGCATAATAGGCGCTGACATCCTCCAGCATCAGGCTGCCGACCGGCAGCGGCGCGAAAGTGCGGCCGAGCGGCACCGCGCCGGTGACGTCATCCACGCCGATCCGGCCGAAGCCGACCGTCAAGGCGCCCTGGACATCATCCGCCAGCCCCTTTGTCCGGCCAATGTCGAATCGCGCCCGACCCGCAAGCAGGGAAACCGGCGACAGTCCGGCACGCACGCTGCCGAGCGGCATATTGCCCAGCATCAACTGGTCGATCCGCCCGCTCCATACCGTGCCGCGCACTTCCCGTGCGGCGACGCCCAGCCGCTCCAGCCCGGCCAGGCCCAGCGCGACCCGCATCGGCAGGAACAGCAGCAGGCCCAACGCCAGCATTATCAGCAGGATGATCCGCATCCGGCGAGACAGGGACAGGCCCATCATTGTCCGTCTCCCCGCACCAGCACGGCCTGCACCGAGACGCTGCCCGCGGTGGGCGATGGCCGCGCGGTCATCGTTTCCACCCGGACCCCCTGCGCCTCCATCGCGGCGAGCCAGGAAAAGAGCGCGACTGGACGCACCGATGCTATGGCGATGTCGATCCGGTCGCCGCCCTGCGCCTGCGCCCGTTCCAGCGTCAGCCCGGCCTCGCCCGCGCTCTGGCCGACAAACTGATCGACCGGGGTGACCGGCCCCGTGGCGGCGGCGTTGCGTGGCAACGCCTTGAGTTGCTTCACCGCAGCGCGCACCGCCGCGTTGCGATCGGTCGCTTCATTGAGCGTATCGCGCGCGCTGCGTTGCGCCCGGTCCAGCGGCATGGCGATGCCAAACCACAGGATCACGACCGCCAACAGCGCGAACATGACGCCCAGCATCCATTGTTCGCGGGGCGATCGTTCCGACCAATATGCGCCTAATCCTTCCATCATGACCGCACCGTGATATCTGCCAGCGTCCGCCCGCCCGGTTCCTGGGACGGGGTCGCCGTGATCGTGAAACCGGCCGCCTGCAACGCCAGCAGCACGATGTTGATGTCGTCTGCCTTGGCCGCGGCCAGGGTCGCGCGGACCATGCCGTCGGGATCGCGCGATAGGCTGGTCAGGGCGACGCCCGGCGCATCCTGCATGGCCGCCAGCAATCCGGCCACTGGCGCGGTGAAGGCGCGTCCGCCCGCGCCCCGCGCGGCGAGCTTGCCCTCCATTTCCGTCAGCGCCTGCACCGCGTCGGTGGCACCGGGCGTCACCTGCTGCGCCAGCGCCAGGCTTTCGCGGTCCAGCCGGCTCGCTTCCATATGCTGCTTGGCGATGCCGATCAGGGCGATGGCGAGGCTCACGAACAGGATCAGCCCGCTCCACAGCGCGATGCGGCCGATCATGCGACGGTCCAGCGCGCGGCGGACGCGCTTGGCGAAATCACCCTGCCGCAGATCGAGCGGCGGCGCGTCCAGAGCGGCGATCGCCCGCCCTTCGATCAACCCCGGCGACACGTCGATGATCGGCGCGTCGGCGATCAGTGCCGGCAACGCCATATCGCCGGTGAGCGCCATGTCGATGCCGCGCAATACCGCCTCGCCCGCGATCAGGCCGCGGGTGAAACCGCTCTCCGGCTCCGGCAGCAGCAAAGGGGCCGGCACGATGATGTCCGGGTCCAGCCCATGATGTTGCGCCCAAAGCAGCCAGTGCTGCATATCGGCGCGGCTCGCCACCGCGACGATATGCGGGCGGGCGGGGTCTTCATTGACGTCGGTCGCAGCGAACAACTGGTCGGACGGGACAAGCCCACCGGCGAGTGCCGCCAGCCGTGCCGCCGCGCGCCCCTGCCGCACCGGCAGGTCGGGATAGTCCGTCCAATACAACGTCACCAGCGCGGCTGGCGGCGCCAGCATGACCCGCGCCTGATCGGGCAGCGCGGCGATGCCGCAGGCTGCCAGCCAGTTCGCGCCCACGCCTGACTGGACCAGCGCGCCGTCCACCACCCGCATCCAGTGCGGCTCCGCCTCGGCCGCTTCGGCCAGGAAGACGATCAGAGCGTCGCGGCTGTTCATGCCCCCGCCCCCCAGCTGCGCCGCACCACGACGGCGGGGCTTTCCCGCGCGTCGATCAGCGCCCGCTCCACCACCTGCGTTCCCCCGACATCCACCGACACGTCCACTCCGAAAAATCCCGTCGTCAATTTCACCTGTTCCTGCACCTCGGTCATCGGCGACAGCCCGGCGAGCGAGGGCAAGGCCCAGAATTGCACCGTGCTGCCGTAGCCGTCCGCTGGCCGCTGCGCCAGCAGTTGCCGCGCCTGGCCGACGCTCAATTGTCCCGGTATCAGCATGGCGAACAACGGGGCCTGGTCGGGCAGCAGCGTATTGATGTTGATCGGCGACAGGGTGGTGACAGGCAAGGCGCAAATCCAGGGCCGGGCCAGATCATAGATTGCCGGGCTGATGCCGGCGACTGCGCGCAATTCGCTGGCATCCACCATCATGCGGTTGGCTGCGCGATAGGGCCGCTCCATCCGCGCATAGCTCTCATCCTCCGCGCCGCCGGGCTGGGGAGCGCTGTCGGTGTCGATCCAGTCGGCCAGGGAAGCCGCGGCACCCTGCGCCTGCCGCGCATCCACGCCCAGCGCCTGCAACAGGCCCTGAAACTGGCTGACGCCGATCGGGCGGACTTTCAGGTTCGCCTCATTCTCGCCATTGACGACGCTGTTGAGGTTGAAGCAATTGCCCGCATCCGTCACCCGCGCTGTGGCGATGCCGCCGGGCACCGGGATGTTTTGCGGCGTGCCCATCCATCCGCCCGCCAGCGTGATCTTCGCCGGGTTGGAAGCGGTCAGGTCGGCGATGCGCAGCCGCGCTATCTCGGTCGCGGCATCGGCATAGGCGCGCCCCTGATCGACCGCGCCGCCATTGCCGGTCATCCGCGTCGCGAGCGCGACCCGCTCCAGCGCGGTCGCCGCGACCACGGCCATGACCGCCACCAGCAGCAGCACGGTCAGCAACGCGGCGCCCCGTTCATTTGGGCGGGGGTCAGGCACCGGGTGCGACCTCCAGCTTTTCGACCGGACCGGGCGCGACCTGAAAGCGCAGCATGACCGGCGGTTCGCCTGTGCGCGTCACCGTCATTTCGACCGCGCGGGGCAACAGGTCGGGCTGGGTCGGGGTCCAATCTTCCCGCCACTTGCCCTCCGCATCGCGGAAACGCAGCAATACCGCCTCGACATGCTCCAGCAACGCGGCCGGATCATCGCCCGCCGCGCCGTCGAGCTGGGCGTAAGTGCGTCGTTCCAGCCGCCCCTGCCGCACCCAATATTCGACCTTCTGCAAGGATGGCCGGGGCAACTCGCCCAGATTGTCCCAGCCGCCGCGCACGAACTGCATCACCGGCTGGCTCTCGCCCTCGTCATGCGCCCAGAAGGCGGGGGCCAGCGTCCCCGCCTCCGTCCGGGTGATGCGCGGCACCGCCTGGCCCAGGTCGCCCGCCAGCGCCCCGCCCGCCCGCTGCACCGCCGCGCTATCATCCAGCCGCGCCTTGATCTGCGCCTGCGCCGATACGCTGTTGCCCAACAGCAGCACGCCCGCCCCCGCCAGCAGGGCAAAAATCATCAGGGCGACGAGCAGCTCGATCAGCGTGAAGCCGTGTTCGGCGGAACGCCCGGAAGGCGTGAAGCCCTGTTCGGCGGAACGCCCCGGAAACGTGAAGCCGTCCTCACGCTCGAACGGAGGTTGGAAGCGCGCCATCACTCGACCGTCCGCACGAAGCTAAGCACCACCGGCGATGCGCCCGGCTGGCCATCGATGGTCAGGTCTACCTGCAACAGCCGCGCGTCGTCGGTCGGCTTGACGGTCCGGCTCCAGTGCCAGCGCCGCCCGCCATTGTCGACGTCGCCAGCCTCCTCGCCCACCGAAGGCGGAATCGGATCGGTCTGCACGTCGACCATCAGGTTGCGCGCGACGATCTGGCCCAGCGCCTTGCTGTCGAGATCGGCGGCGGTGCGCAGCGTCACGCCCTGCAACCGCACCAGCGCCAGCGCGGCTAGGCTGAACACCGCCAGCGCGACCAGCATTTCGAGGAGCGTAAAGCCCTCGTCATTATGTCTTCCATCACCCACCGACCAGAACCTTCCCCGCCATGTCGACCATCACCGACACCCGCTCGCCT
Source organism: Sphingobium cupriresistens (assembly GCF_004152865.1). GTDB lineage: Bacteria > Pseudomonadota > Alphaproteobacteria > Sphingomonadales > Sphingomonadaceae > Sphingobium > Sphingobium cupriresistens. The sequence continues at coordinate 16,967 of NZ_SEOO01000009.1, forward strand.
TCGCGCGCCAGGGTGACAGTCAAAGGATCGGTCGGCAGGCCGGTGCCGTCGAAGGCGATCTGCTGGCGGCCATCCTTGCCGACCAGGGCGCGGGTGCCGCCTTTCCAGTTGGCGGTGACGAAGGGCTTGTCCTCAATGCCCACCCATTGCCCCGCCTCGCGGCGCTGGAAACCATAGCCGGATGCCGACACCCACAGGCCCATCGGACGCGCAGTGACGACCGCTTCGTCGCGCGCGGCGGCAACGCGCGCGGCAAAGCGGTCGGCATCCTCGATCACGCGCCCGCGCGGATCGGGGATGGCGAGCACGACGGCCGCCGAAATGAAGCCGATGATCGTCAGCACGACCATCAGCTCCAGCAGGGTGAAACCGCTCTCTTCAGAGTTCGCTGGAATAGATGTCCGCATTTTCGCTCTCGCCGCCCGGCTGGCCATCCGCGCCCAGCGAGCTGATGTCGAACGCGCCCTTGCGGCCCGGCACGGTGTAGACATAGGCGCGGCCCCACGGATCGTCGGGCAGCTTCTTGATATAGCCGCCGCGGCGATAGCGCTGCGGCTGCGCCAGCGAGGCGGGGGGGGTGAGCAAGGCTTGCAACCCGTCCGATCCCGCCGGGTAGGTCAGGTTATCGAGCCGATATTGCTCCAGCGCCTGTTCGATGGTGGCGATGTCGGCCTTCGCCTTTTCGACGCGAGCCGTATCGGTCGCAGGGATGACATTGATCGCCACGATCGTCGCCAGAAGGCCGATGATGACGATGACGACCATCAGTTCGACCAGCGTGAAGCCGGCTTCACCGGACGTCTCGTCTCCGTTCGCCCTGAGCTTGTCGAAGGGCTTTTCTTTTGTCTTGAAGCCAGAGAGGGCTTCGACAAGCTCAGCCCGAACGGATTTTAGATTGAACATATTCAACTCCTTCAAGCCCCGGTGAGGCTTTGCAGCTGCAGGATCGGCAGCAGGATGGACAGGATGATGACGGCGACGATGCCCCCCATCAGTATGATGATAATCGGCTCCAGCATAGCAAGCGCGGTTGATGTGAAGGCGTCGAATTCGCGTTCCAGATAATCGGCGGCCCGCTCCAGCATGGTGTCGAGCCGCCCGGCGCTCTCGCCGCTCGCCGCCAGATAGACCAGCAGCGGGGGAAACACACCCGCCCGGCGCAGCGCCGCGGACAGGCTGCCGCCGCCGCGGATCGCCTCGACAATCTCGTCCGACGCCTTGCGCAGCACGCGATTATGGACCGTGTTGGCGGTCAGCGTCAGCCCCTCCATCAGCGGCAGTCGGCTGGCGACCATGGTGGACAGCGTCCGCGCCATGCGCGCGGCGTGCAGATCGCGGATCAGCTTGCCCAACACGGGCAATCCCAGCATCATAGCGTCGAAGCGATAGCGAAAGCCGTCATTCTTCATCGCGCGCCAGAAACCGACGCCCGCCAGCAGCACGAGGATGAGCAACAGCCACCAATAAGCGGCCAGGAAAGCGGAAATGGCCATCACGATCCGGGTCAGCAGCGGCAATTCCTGCCCCACCGTATCGAACTGTTCGACCACCTTGGGCACAACGAAGATCATCAGCGCAGCGACCACGAACACGGCGAAGATGGCCAGCACGCTGGGGTAGGCAATGGCGGTCAGCACCTTGGACCGCATCACCGCCTGCCGCTCCATCAGGTCCGACAGCCGCTCCATGATGGTGGGCAGGCTGCCGGAACTTTCACCCGCGGAGATCATCGCGCGATACAGCGGCGGGAAGCTTTTCGGCTCCGCGCCTACCGCATCGGCCAGCCGCCGCCCTTCCATCACCCCGCCATGGACCTTGCCCACGATGGCGCGGACATGGTCCTGCTCGCTCTGACGACCGATGGTGCGCAGCGATTCCTCCAGCGGGCTGACCTGCGTCAGCGTCGCCAACTGGCGCGTGAACAGCGTCAGTTCCTTGGGGCTGAGGCGCGGGCTGCGCAGCGACAGGTTCGCCCGCTTGCGCGCCGTTTCCACTGCGCCCGGCTCGATCCGCACGATGAACATCTTGCGCGCGTCCAGCTTGGCGCGCGCATCCTCGATCGTTCCGGCCTTGATGCTGCCGCTGCGCTCCCGGCCCGCCGGGTCGATCGCGCTATAGTCGAAATCAGCCATCGGCGATGGTTTCCGCCTCGATCGCGTCGCGACGCGACACGCGGATCGCTTCCTCCGCCGTGGTCTGGCCGTCGCGCACCAGCGCGCGCGCCGCCGACCCCAGATTGGGGGCGTTAAGGAAGGCATGGCGCGCGATCAGCGATTCATCGCCCCCGTCGTTGATCAGACGCCGGATGGTGTCGTCCACCCGGATCGCCTCGAACACGCCGATCCGGCCCTTATAACCGCTGCCGCCGCACTCGTCGCAGCCCTTCGCCCGATAGATGATCGTGCCGGGGTCGAAACCCAGTAGCGCGCTGGCCGATTTATCCGCCTGCACCGGCTCGCGGCAATGCTGGCACAGCCGCCGCACTAGCCGCTGGGCGATGACCGCGCGCAAGGTGGAGGCGAGCAGGAACGGCTCGACCCGCATGTCGCGCATCCGGGTGATTGCGCCCACCGCGTCATTGGTATGGACGGTCGACAGGACGAGGTGCCCCGTCAGCGACGCCTGCACGGCGATTTCCGCCGTTTCCCGGTCGCGGATTTCGCCGACCATGACGACGTCGGGATCTTGCCGCAGGATCGCGCGCAGGCCCGCCGCGAAGGTCAGGCCGACCTTGGCGTTCACCTGGGTCTGGCCCACGCCCTCCATCGCATATTCGACCGGGTCTTCGACGGTCAGGATATTGCGCGATCCGTCGTTGAGTTGGCGCAAGCCGGCATAAAGCGTCGTCGTCTTGCCCGACCCGGTCGGCCCGGTGACCAGGATGATGCCGTTGGGTTCGCTCAATCCTTCGCGGAAGATGCGGTCCGGCACGCCGTTCATGCCCAGCAGGTCGAGCGTGATCCCGGCATTTTCCTTGTCCAGGATACGCAGCACGACCCGCTCGCCTGCCCGGCTGGGCAGGGTGGAGACGCGCACGTCGAGCAGCTTGCCGCCCAGCGTCAGGCCGATACGCCCGTCCTGCGGCACGCGCCGCTCGGCAATGTCGAGCCGCGCCATCACCTTGATCCGGCTGACCACCACCGGCGCGACATGGGGCGGCATCCGCAGCGTCTCACGCAACACGCCGTCCACGCGCATCCGCACGATCAGGCCGGTTTCATAAGGCTCGATATGGATGTCCGACACGCCCTGCCGCGCCGCTTCGGCGATGATACCGTTAATCAGGCGGATGGCGGGCGCATCATCGGCGCTGTCAAGCAGGTCGTCGGCGGTCGGGATGTCGGCGGCCAATATGTCCAGCTCGTCGGCGCCCACTTCCAGCGATCCGGCCATGGCCGCCGCGCTGCCTTCCATCGCATAATGGTTGGACAAATGCCGGTCGAACTCGGCCGGTTCGACGAAGATGACGTCGAAGCTGCGCGCCAGATGCCGCCGCACTTCGAGCAATATGCGCGGATCGCTGCCTTCGCGCACCGCGATGGTCAGCCGCTCACCCTCGATCGGCAGCATGACCACGCCATGCTTGCGCGCGAAGACATAAGGTATGTCGATGGGGCGCGGCGGCTGCGCGAGCGGGCTGATATCGGTGTGCGTCTGTTCGCTCACTTGCGCCCTCCGCTTGCCGGTATTTCGACCGGTCGCACCACGCCGCTCGACTGGCGGACGGTGGGTTCGATGACCTGCGCGCCCGCCACCGGCTCCACAACCGCATCACCCGGCTGCGCGGCTGCGACCGGCGGGGTCGCGCCCATATAGTCGCGCACCAGTTCGTCGATCGTTGGTTCGACGTCGGGATTGCGCTGCAACTGCATGTTGCGGACATAACCGTAACGCTGCTGCGTCAGCCGCTGCGCATCCTCCTTCGACCGCAGGATGGTCGGCCGGATGAAGACCATCAAATTGGTCTTGGTCCGGCTCTTGCTGCGCGACTTGAACAATTCGCCCAACCCCGGAATATCGGACAGCAGCGGGATGCGCTCGATCGTTTTGCGTTCATTATCGTCCAGCAGGCCGCCCAGCGCCAGTATCTCGCCATCGTCTACCGTCACGGTCGTTTCGATCTCGCGCTTGTTGATGATGAGGTCGCTGCTGGAGTTGCTGACCGGCCCGGCCACGCTCGACACTTCCTGCTTCAGGAACAGCTTGATCGCGCCGCCGGTGTTGATCTGCGGCTTCACCTCCAGCTTGATGCCGACATCCTGACGCTGGACGGTGCGGAACTGATTGTCGAAATTCTGGCTCAGCGCCTCGCCGGTGGTAACGGGCACCTGCTGCCCGACCAGGATAGACGCCTTCTGGTTGTCCAGCGTCATCACGGACGGTGTGGAAAGCAGGTTGCTTTCGGTGTCGGACTTCACCGCATTGATGATCGCGCCGAAAATGCCGTTCTTGCCGATGCTGCCGCCCAGCCCCGCAATCGCGCCGGTTGCGCTGGTCAGGCTGCTGATCGCCGCTTCCTGCAAGCTGCTGGCCAAGTCGCCGCTATTTTGCACCTCCGTCGTAGTGCGCGTGCCATCAGCCGCCACCACGGTCGTCGTCGTCGTGCCCAGTTGCGTCGCCCCATAAGCGCCTGCCAGCGTTAGCAAATTGGGCGAAGCGTTGGAATAGTTGCTCGCGGCAAAGCCGGTCGACGTGCTGCCGAGCAGAAATTGCACGCCCAGCTTCTTGGCCGCCGCATCGCTGATCTCCACGATGATCGCCTCCACCAGCACCTGTTCGCGACGGGTGTCGACCTGGCGGATGGTTTCGCCCAACATTCGTTGCACGTCGCTGTTGGCGGCCACGATGATCGCGTTTGCGCCTTCGTAACGGGTGACGATCGCCGGGCCGCGGGTGGAGATGCCGCCGCCGCTGGACGATGACGACGAGGATGCCGCCGCGACCGGCGCCGCCGCCTGAGATGCGGGGGCCGCGCTGCTGGCCGCTGGGGTAGAGGCCGTGACCGGCTGGCTGGTCGACTGGCCGACCAGTTGCTGCAACACCGGCAGCAATTTTTCCGCATCGGCATGTTCCAGCCAATACACGCGGATTTCGGTGCCGCTGGCCGCCTGCTGGTCCAGCTGGCGCGCCATGGCGGCGAGCCTTGTGACGGTATTGGCGTCGCCCCGGATGGCCACGGCATTGCTGCTGTCGATCGGCACCACGGTCGCGGCCGATGGCGCGGCATTCTCGCCTCCGCCCGTCGCCACCAGCGCCTGGAGCGAGGTCGCGATTTCGCGCGCGCCGGCATTTTTCAGCATCACCATCTGCGTCGCGGACGTGTCGCGGTCGATGCGGGCGATCACCTGGCGGATGCGCGATATATTATCGGCATAGTCGGCCACCACCACGCTGTTGCCCGCGCGGTTGGCGGTGACGGAGCCTTCCTTGCTGACCAGCGGGCGCAGGGTCTCCAGCGCGCTCGCCGCGTCGATGGAGCGCAGGCGGAACACCTCCGTCACGAAGCTGTTGCGGTTGGCTCCGCGGCCCACGGCGCTGGGCTGGCCCGCCGCGCCATCGGCCGGCTGGATGCGATAGGCGCCGCCGGGCGCCGGCACCGCGACCAGTCCATTGGCGCGCAGGGTGGACAGAACGATCTCGAAATATTCGGATCGCGACAGCGGCCGGTCGGTCACGACCGACACCTTCCCCTGCACCTTGTTGTCGATGATGAAGGTGCGCCCGGTCACCCGCGCTGCATCCTGAATGAAGGCGCGGATGTCGGCGTCGCGGACGTTGAGCGTCTGTTGCGCCATCGACGGCGTTGCGATCGGTGCGGCCAGAGCGAGCGCCGTAGCGGCAGAGAGGAGGAATTTGCGGGTCATTGGCCTTGCACTATGATGTTGACCGATGCCACGGCGGCGCCGCGCTCCACGGTGAGGGAAAGGCGCGCGCCGGGCGCGATCTGGTTCTGGAGAGCCTGAAGGTCGCCGGCCGATCCGATCGGCTGACCGTTGATCTGGCTGATGATGTCGCCGGGGCGAAAGCCTGCGCCCGCGAAGGTCGGCCCCTTGGCCATGACGGCGACGCCGGTGACGCGGCCATTCTGCATTCGCGGGGCAAAGCCGATGTCGCGCTTCAGACCTTCCACGGTCGGGCCTGCGCCGGGCGCGGCGGGTGGCGGCGGGGCGGCGCTCTGCCAGCCTGCGCCCTGCGTCGGGGCGGGCGCTGCTTCGGGTGCGGGGGTCGATTGATCGATGAAAATCTGTTCTGCCGCGCCCCCCCGGTCGATCGTCACATGGTCGAACGTCACGGCCTTCAGGACCACGCCCGGCATGATTTCGTCGCCAATGGCGAAGCTGTTCTGTACGCCGTCGGGTGCGGCGATGATGGCCGATCCAAGTCCCGACCCCTCATTAACCCGCACGCCATAGAGAGTCAGCGCGAGCGAGGTGACGACACCATCGCCCGCCTGTTGCGGGGCGCCAGTGCGGAAAAAGGGATCGAAGCTGGCGAACAGCGCCTGTCGCGCGCTGGGGGAGAGGATTTGCGCCTGCCGCCCTTCCCAGGGGCCAAAGCTGCCGACCGGCACGACGATCGCCCAGACCAGTCGCACCAGTTGCAACGCCAGCAGGACGAGCAACGCCCGTTCGAACAGCGCAAGCCAGTCGAACCCTCGCGCCGACCCTGCCCCGCTCCAAGCGAAGCGACGCGCCCCTTTTATGCTATCGCCAAATGGCACCCGCATGACGTCGAATAACCCCCATCACTGTGCCAGCCTGCTAGGCAAATGTCTTTACTGTCAGATGACAATCATGTGACGCTAATATGACATATCCCATCTGATGCCATGCCTCTTGCTTTTCCTCCATTGAAAGTTAGCTACGGCGCCGTCTGCCGATAGATGCATCTTTATCAGGATATGCCATGCCGGACCTGACCGCCACGCCCCCTGCCCCCACGGCCGCCGACGCCGATCCCGCCTGGATCGCCGCCCATCCGCGCATCCAGCGGGTCCCCAATCGCGCATTGACGCTGTTCATCCAGCGTCGTTTCCTGAACGCGGAAGAATGCGTTGCATTGATTGAGCGGATCGACGCCAAACGCCGCCCGTCCACCATCGCGGACGCCAATGGCGACGGCTATTTCCGCACTAGCGAAACCTGCGATCTGGACCATGGCGATCCCTTCGTCGCTGCGATCAATGCGCGACTGGACGCCTTTGCCGGGATAGCGACGCTCCATGGCGAACCGATCCAGGGCCAACGCTATGATGTGGGCCAGGAATTCAAGGCGCATACCGACTATTTCGATCCCAAGGGTTCCGATTATGCGACATATTGTTCTGTGGCGGGCAATCGCACCTGGACGCTGATGATCTATCTGAACGAACCGGCGGCCGGCGGGGCGACCCGCTTCACGCAGATCGGCAAGACCGTCCAGCCTGAAACCGGCAAGTTGCTCGCCTGGAACAACCGCGATCTATCGGGCGCGCCGAACCCCGCCAGCCTCCACCATGGCATGAAGGTGCGGTCGGGGGTTAAGCATGTCATTACGAAATGGTATCGGGAACGCCCCTGGGGCTAAACCCAGTCAGGTCCAGAAGCGACGCGCATCGACAAGGGCCTCGTGCGCCTGCGCTGCTGCGGTCAGCAGGTCGCCCTTCTCAACCTTGCCCGCTGCGACATCGACCGGCAGTCCGTAGCGGACCAGGATCGCGGGCGTCGTGGCCAAATCATTGAGCGTTCCCAGCATATCCTGCATGGCTTCCAGCTTGCCCAGAAACGCCTTTTTCCGTCGGATGCGCTTTCTTTTGCCGCCGAACAGTCCAGCAAAGAATTCAGCGCCATAGCGCAGCTTCTTCGCATCTTTGCGCACCGCATGACGCGCCTCGTCGTTCAACTGCGCCAGATGCTTGCCGCCCTTGGCGATCCGCTTGCGAAGCTTGCGCAAGCGAGTCACGGCGAAAGGGACCGCCGACCGATCCGCTTTCATTTTGAGACCCGCGCCCAGCGCCGTCCACTCCACAAGATCGATCAACAGCGTCCGCACCCGCGCGGACTCCAGCCATTGCAGGACACGCTGATGCGCTGTCGCCTGCGCCGCCTCCAACCGCGCGCGCGCCGAATCGTCGACGACCCGCGGTATCAGCACATCCAGGTCGCGCGCTTCGCCCAACACAGCCGCCAGCCAGCGCAACTCCCCCTGGAAGCGGGAGGCGTCCGCCGCCCGCAAGACCGGCTTGAACAATTTCAGCGCCGATCGCAGACGCCGGATCGCGACTCGCGCCTGGTGCAGCGCCTCCGGCGTGTAGTGGTCCAGCAGCAACGCTTCGTTCAGCCGATAGTGACGCAGGCAGGATGCGGCGATCCGCAGGAAAGTTTGGCGCACGCTCATGGACGGATCAAGCGCCACCTTTTCCGCCTTGATCGCCGCCGGCAGCGCCTCGGTCAGGCGATAGCCGCGCTCGGCCTTGCTCAATACGCCCGGTCGCAGAGCGATGTCCGCGTCGATCCGCCGCGCCAGCGCGAACAGCGCCGCCGGGTCGCCCGCCTTCAATTCCAGTTCGATCTCGCAAATCGCCTGTTCCCGCCCGGCCGCCAGCACCGCACCGCGATCCAGCACCAGTTCGATCGTCGCGCCATCCCGCGTCACGGTCCAGGTCCGGCGCTGCACATCGACGGTGAACAACCGATCCACTTCCGCCACCGCCGCTCCCAGCAGCGCAGCGACCGGGGTGCGGTCGTCCAGCACCGGCGCGTCGCCCCGCACCGGCGTTTCCCACTCGTCGCGCGCGAACAGCCCCGCGCCATCGCGGCCATCTGCCTTGACCGTCTGGACCCGCCGCCGCCCCGACTGGCGGATGCGCAGGCTCATGCCCCCCTTGCCAAGCTGATGGTCGGGCGTGTCGAAATAGATGGCGTGCAGCGCTGCCGTCTGGCTCTCCGCCGGCAGCGACGGCCATCGCGCGAACATCTCCGCCGCTTCGAGCGACAGGTCCAGCTTCAGTTCGACTTCCGGTTGCAAGTCCATCTCCTGCCAACGGCCATCCCGCCGAGCGCCTTAGCATGAATGGCCTTAACCATGGAAATGGCGAAGGCGTCTTTAAACTGTCATTTTATCGACGCCTATCTGTCATAGAAGCGGCATCAGCCTGTCATCTGTCGCGCCTAACTGCCCGTTCTGAGGGCGACAGGGGGCGTTGTCCGATTCGAAATTCCCCTGCGCTCCGCACTTCAACAATCCCGGCAACAGGCCGGAGCGGAGACGACATGGCCAAGATTAACCGTATCCAAACGATCCTGATGGCGAGCTGCGCCTGTGTGGGCCTGAGCGCCTGCGGCGCGGACGACATCGCTTCGCCGGGCGAAGGCACCATCGTCATTCCGGCGCCCACGCCGACCCCCACGCCGACTCCGACGCCTACGCCGACCCCCACGCCGACCGCCGTGACCCCGGCCGCTGAATGTCCGACAATCACCGGCGCCAACCAACTGACCAACCTCGGCACCATTTCGGATGGCACCAATACGTGGCGCAATTGCGGCTTCCCTGCCCGCTTCACCAGCTCGACCGCGATCGCCAAGACGACCGGCGTGATCTATTCGCTGCCCGGCCGCGTCGACGTTGGCACGGACAAGGGCGCCGCCAGCACCGGCACCGACGTCACGCTGACGATCGATCCAGGCGTGGTCGTCTTCGCCGGCACCGGCAGCGCTTTCCTGGCCGTCAACCGCGGCAACAAGATCAACGCGGTCGGCACCGCCGCCCAGCCGGTCATCTTCACCAGCCGTGAAAATGTCCTGGGCACCAACACCGACCAGTCGTCGGGCCAGTGGGGCGGTATCGTGCTGCTCGGCCGGGCCAAGATCACGGATTGCCAGGCGCCAGCTGCCGCAGCAGGCACCACCGCCTGCGAACGCGATACCGAAGGCACCAGCAACGCCCTGTACGGCGGCGCCACCGACACCGATAGTTCGGGTCGCCTTAGCTATGTCCAGATTCGTTATTCGGGCTTTGTCCTCGCCGACGGCAAGGAATTGCAGGGCCTGACCCCCGCTGGCGTCGGCACCGGCACCGTGATCGACCATATCCAGGTCCACAACAGCTCGGACGATGGCATCGAAGCCTTCGGCGGCAGCGCCAACATGAAATATCTGGTGCTGACCGGTAACGAAGACGATAATCTGGATACCGACGTTGGCTTCCGCGGCACCGCCCAGTTCGTGATCTCCGCTCAGCGCGAAGGCAACAATATCGGCGACACCTTCCTCGAAACCGACTCGAACGGTTCGGCCACCAACAGCAACGCCAGCGAGGACGCCTTGCCCCGCCAGTATCTGAAGGTCGCCAACTTCACGCATATCCAGCGTTCGAACACCGGCGACGATGGTGCATCGATGCTGCTGCGCGGCGGCGCCGACCTGGCGCTGGTCAACGGCATCATCGTCAGCCCCAACCAGAGCTGCCTGCGCATCAACGGCGCTGCGGCCGTCCGCGACGCCGACACGGCGCTCGAAGACGCCGGCAAGCCGCGCTACCTGTCGGTGGTGATGCAGTGCAACAGCACGCCTTATAAGGGCACCGGCACCGGCGTCGACGCCGCGCTGGTCCAGTCGATCTTCGAAGCCGGTGCGAACAGCACGATCAGCTACACGCCGTCGCTGACCAGCCTGTTCATCAACGGCGCGACCGAAACCGCCCGCACCGCGATCGACCCCAAGACCATCGACGCCGCCTTCACCACCACCAACTATATCGGTGCGGTCAAGGACAGCAGCGACACCTGGTATGCCGGCTGGACCTGCAATTCGGTGACCGCCAGCTTCGGCAGCACCGGCGCAAACTGCACCGCCATTCCGACGACCTGATCGGACCCACGACCTCAACAGGGGCGGGGGAGCGTGCAACCGCGCTTCCCCGCCTTCTTTGCACTGAATTTTCCCAAGGGGGATATATAGCATGTCGAAGCCGCTCAGCCTGGCGCGCCTGCTCCTGATTTCCACCGCGCTGGTCGCTCCCATGGCGATGGCGCAGACCGATGCCGGCCAAGCCGGCGCACCGACCACCGGCGACGCCGGCCTGTCGAGCACGCCCAGCGCCGCCGACGAAGCCGATGCGCAATCGGGCAATGTCGACGTATCGGTTCCTGGTTCCGACATCATCGTGACCGGCCGCCGCAACAGCAATATTTCGCAGTCCGCGCCGCAGGTGGTGAACGTCCTGTCCGCGGCCGACATCAAGCGCACGGGCGAAGGCGACATCGCCGGCTCGCTCCAGCGCGTGACCGGCCTGTCGGTCGCATCGGGTGGTTATGTCTATGTTCGCGGCCTGGGCGATCGCTATTCGCTCGCCCTGCTCAACGGTTCGCCGCTCCCCAGCCCCGAACCCTTGAAGCGCGTGGTCCCGCTCGACCTGTTCCCCACCAGCGTCATTGCATCGACGCTGGTGCAGAAAAGCTTTTCGGCCAATTTCCCCGGTGAATTTGGCGGCGGCGTCATCAACCTGACGACCAAGGCGATCCCGACCGAATCCTATCTGGAATTCGGCGTCGGCAGCTCGGCCAACACCGAAACGTCGGGCCAGCTGGGCTACACCTATTATGGCAGCAAGTCCGACTGGACCGGCTTCGACGACAGTTCGCGCGACGTGCCGCCGCTGCTCAAAAACGCTTTTGGCGGCGGTGTGCCGTTCGCCAATATCGACCGCGTCGATCAGCAGGCGATCGCGATGCAGTTCCTCAATAGCAAGACCTCGGTCGTGCAGCGGACGAACAGCCTGCCATTCAACTTCTCCGGCACGCTCAACGGCGGCACCGCGTTCGACATCGGCGATGCGCGCGTGGGCGTCATCGCCACGGCGGGCTATAGCAATAAATGGCGCACCCGCGACAATTTGCAGCAGGCGTCGCTGACCGTGTCGGAAGGCGCGGGTAAAAGCGCCAACCAGGTCGTCACCGACAATCAGGTGACGGTCAACGGCCTGCTGGGCTTTGGCGCCGAATGGGGCGACCAGAAGGTGCGCTGGACCAACCTCTACATTCGCGACACGTTGAAGCGCGCCTCGCTCGCAATCGGCCAGAATGACGGCCAGATCCAGGGCGCCGACTATCTGACGCAGCAGACCGCTTGGTATGAGCGGCAGTTGATCGACACGCAATTCACCGGCGAGTTCAAGTTCAGCGATGCGCTCAGCCTCGACCTGCGCGGCTCCTACGCCAATTCGCAGCGCGAAGCGCCCTATGAGCGCGAATTCGTCTATGTCCGCTCCAACCGCGATCTCGACATCGATCCGGTCGGCGACCGCTTCATCAACGCGCTCAACCGCCAGCGCGGCGACGCATCGGTGACGTTCAGCGATCTCAACGAAAATCTGTGGTTCGGCGGCGCGGACCTCAGCTACAAGATCGCGCCCAAATTCGTGATCACCGGCGGTTACGCCTATACCGACACGAAGCGCACCTCGTCGCGCTACGAACTGCATTTCGACGCGGTCAATCTGCCGATCCCAGTGCAGCAGTTGCGCCCCGACTATCTGCTGTCGGATGCGACGATCCAGCTATACGATCTGGGCCTGCTCGACTTCTCCGGCAATTATCCGGTCTATGACGCCGCGATGCGCGTCCATGCCGGCTATGGCCAGGTGAAGGCGGAACTTTTCCCCGGCTTCAGCATCGACGCCGGCGTCCGTTATGAAAGCGGCCGCCAGTCGGTGACAGGCGTGGACGTCTATGCAACCGGCGTGACCCCGTTCAACCAGATCAAGAACGACTATTGGCTGCCTGCCGTCACGCTGACCTTCGATGCGGGCGGTGGCCTGCAATTCCGCGCGTCCGGCTCCAAGACGCTGGCCCGTCCGCAGTTCCGCGAACTGATCGCCCAGCCGTTCATCGACACCGATTCCAACCGCTTCTATCGCGGCAACCCCTTCCTGCAGGACAGCGAACTGTGGAATGCTGAAATCCGCGCGGAATGGTATATGGGGCGTGACGAGCGGCTGACCGCATCGGGCTTCTACAAGAAGATCAAGAACCCGATCGAAACCTACACCACCATCAGCGACACCTATGCGGTGACGACCAGCTTCGCCAACGCGCCGGAAGCGACGCTCTACGGCGGCGAAGTGGAAGCGCAGAAATATATCCCGCTCGACGGGATGGACTCGGCCTTCTTCCAGAGCCGCCGGATCGCGCTGATCGCCAACTATACCTATACGCAGTCGAAACTGAAGGTCAGCGATGGCGACACCACCATCCCCTACACCTACACGACTGGCGATCTGCCCGCCGCGTCCGACTATTTCATCGACGGCGCGCCGTTGACGGGCCAGTCGGACCATCTGGTCAACCTCCAGATCGGTCTGGAGGACACCGACAAATTGTCGCAGCAGACTCTGTTGCTGACCTATGCCAGCGATCGCGTCACCAGCCGCGGTCCCAACCTGCAGCCGGACATCAAGGAACGGCCGGGCATCCAGCTCGACTTCGTGGCGCGGCAGGGCGTGAAGCTGCCCGGCGGCATCAACAGCGAATTCAAGTTCGAGGCCCGCAACATTCTGGGCCGCAAGTTCCAGGAGTTTCAGGAACAGGACGGCAACCGCGTCTATTATAACCGCTACAAGATCGGCACGACGCTCGCCGCCTCGCTCACCGTGGCTTTCTGATCGGACGATCCATCGCATGAAAAAGGCCGGCCGGGGGAACCCGGTCGGCCTTTTTCATGTCCGGCAAAGCGAAGGGGCGCCGCCCTGTCGGACGACGCCCCCGCTCCCTGCACCTTATGCTATGCGTTCAGCGCATGGCGTAGCTGGGGTTGAGGCGGGTAAGTGCGCGCATTGCGACCGTGCGCGAGGATTCTTCCGCGCCATTGGCCAGCAGCAGCGTCGTTTCCGGCGCGAAGCGGGCGGAGCGATAGGCTTCACGCGCCTGCGCCAGGCGGCCGACGCCGGCATAGGCATTGCCCAGGTTGATAAGCCGGGCCGGGTCATTCTCGCCATAGACCTGCATCGGCTCCAGCTTGCGCAGCGCCGCGTCATAGCGTCCCGCCGCCAGCGCACTGGCGGCCAGCCGGCCTTCGGGACCGGCGACGACCACCAAATCCTGCCCTTCGGCCGCCGCCTGCGCCATGTTCGGCGTCATCACCGCCAGCGCCAGACCCATGATTGCAGCGACCTTCTTCATCTCTCATGCCTCCAGAAAAAACTTCTCACTATAGCCAGAATTATTTCATTTAGATGACATAAGGACAAGGGTGCATCGGACCAGCAAAAACGATTTTGTTTTATGTTATTTCAGCATGTTATGATTTTTACGCGATACTGTCATAAAAGCGTAATCGAAAAAGATCGCAGATGGAAGGCGATTCGAATCATCCATGCCGCGCAATGGATCGCCACCAACAGACGCGCTTTGTCCCTCGCCGCGACATCATCTGCAGCGGCGCACGACCAACGGCACGCAAAAGCCGGCCGCATGTCTCTGACGATAAGGAATAGGTCCGGGAGGTTCTGTTGCCCGGCCCTCCCGGAGGCCGCTGAATTCCCTTCTGTTGCCCGGTGGGTTCAACCGCGCTATTTTAGGATAATATCAGGCCGTGAGGCCCTCAATTACGCTGCAATGGCGAGTGCTTCGTTATCGTTGGCACTTGTGAGTTTTGCACAGTTTAACGGCTTACACGGGCCGGGTGAAAATATCGCCTTTGAACACACGTCGATCCTAGTTCGGCCCCGTCAGGAAACCCAAAAGCTGTAAGCGATCGGGCCTTCTGGTGGAACCGCCGGGTACTGCCCCCGGGTCCGCTGCGTCTATTATACGACACAATTTATCACCATAGCCGGGCGAACCCGGCACCATCCATATGGCCCCAAACGGATGGTTTTTCAAGCCATGCACTTGCGGGATTCGCAGGGGGCGATACAGCGGCCCCATGTGCATCATGGCCATGGCCTGGGCGGCGCATCGGCGCTGGCGCCTCATCCTGATCGGCAATCGCGACGAATATCACGCGCGAGCCGCCGCCCCGCTTGATCGCTGGGACCACCGCGCCGGGCTGATCGCCGGACGCGACCTGCAATCGGGCGGCACCTGGGTTGGCGTGTCGGAGGCTGGCCGGGCGGCGATCGTCACCAATTTGCGCGGCTATGGCGGGCCACAGCCACACCTCGCCTCGCGCGGCGCGCTCGTGACGGACCTGCTGGCGGGCGACGGCCCCTATGCCGATGTCGCACAGGCGGCGCTCGACGATTTCAACCCGTTCAACCTGATCCTGGTCGAACCCGATCGCGCATATTTCCTCACCAACCGCCCACAGCCGCTGCGCACGCGACTCACGCCGGGCCTTTACGGCCTGTCCAACGGCGCGCTCGACGCGCCCTGGCCCAAGACGCTTGCGCTCAAGGCCGCCCTGCTCGCCTGGTTGACCGACAGCGCAGACGCGCCCGATCGCCTGTTCGACGCGCTTCGCCGGGAAAGCCTGCCCGACGTCGGCATCGCCCCCGCCATCCCGTCCGACGCCCCGGACGAAGCCGCCGCCTCGCCGATCTTCATCCGCAATCCGCTCTACGGCACGCGCTGCAGCACCGTGATCGCCATCGACCGCGACGGCCAGGGTCAGATCATGGAACGCCGCTTCGACCGCGACGGCGGCGATGCGGGTGACACCCGGCTCCACTTCCAATGGTAGGGCGCATCCCTACCTCCCCACTTCCCCCCGCGCGCATCCCGCGCTAAGGCTCTGCCCATGATCCTCGTCATCGACAATTATGACAGCTTCACCTGGAACCTGGTCCATTATCTGATGGAACTGGGGGCTGAGGTTCAAGTCGTCCGCAACGACGCCATTTCTGCAGGTCAGGCCCTGTCCAGCGGCGCGAAGGCGTTCCTGCTCTCGCCCGGCCCCTGCACCCCCAATGAGGCGGGCGTCAGCCTGGACCTCGTCGCCGCGTGCGCCGACGCCGGCGCGCCTTTGCTGGGCGTGTGCCTGGGCCACCAATCGATCGGGCAGCATTTCGGCGGGAAGGTTGTGCGCGGCGGGCTGATGCACGGCAAGACGTCGCCTGTCACCCATGACGGCACCGGGCTGTTTGCAGGCCTGCCCTCGCCCTTCACCGCCACACGCTATCATTCGCTGATCGTGGAGGATATTCCGGACAGCCTGGTGGTGAACGCGACCAGCGAGGACGGATCGGTCATGGGCTTCCGCCATGCGACCCTGCCGATCCATTCGGTGCAATTCCATCCCGAAAGCATCGCCACCGAACATGGCCATGACATGCTGGCCAATTTCATGACGATTGCGGGCATCCCGGTGCGGGAGCGTGAAACGGCCTGATCGGGCCCTTTCGCCCGATCGCTTTTCGAATATTGCGGCAATAGGAAAGTAAATTTCCACGCCGGTAGGAAAAGTGCGCCAACAAGCGCCAGCGCCCCCTCGACTCTCCCGCCCGCCGCCGACTAAGGCAGGGTCTATGACCCGCCTGCCCGATCCTTCCGCGCCGCTCGGCTTCGACGCCGCAGCCCAGGCCTTCGACCTGCTGTTCGACGCCGATCTGCCCGAAGCGGACATCGCCGCCTTTCTCGTCACCATGGCGCGCCGCGGCGAAACCGCGGTGGAGATCGCCGCCGCCGCCCGCGCCATGCGCGCGCGCATGAAGACGGTCAGCGCGCCCGATGGCGCGATCGACGTCTGCGGCACCGGGGGCGACGGGCATCATACGCTCAATGTCTCCACAGCTGTCTCGCTCGTTGTCGCAGCATCGGGCGTGCCGGTCGCCAAACATGGCAATCGCGCCGCCTCTTCCAAGGCCGGCGCGGCCGACACGCTGGAGGCGCTGGGCCTGAACCTGGACCGGGCCGCCGCCACCGCCGAAGCGACGCTGGCCGACCTCGGCATCTGCTTCCTCTTCGCCCAGAATTACCATCCCGCGCTCAAACGGCTCGGCCCGATCCGCAAGGCGATCGGCGAACGCACCATCTTCAATCTGATGGGACCGCTCGCCAATCCGGCGAAGGTCCGTCGCCAACTCGTCGGCATCGCCCGCCCGGCCTATGTCCCCATCTATGCGCAGGCGCTCGCCGACCTGGGCGTCGACCACGCCATGATCATTTCGGGCGACGAAGGACTGGACGAACTCTCGCTCGCCGGGGGCAACGACATGGCGGAGGTGAAGGGCCATGACATCGTCGCCATGCACCGGCTGACCGCCGCCGACCTCGGCCTCTCCACTCAGCCGGTCGAGGCGATCCGCGGCGGCGACGCCGCCCATAACGCCGCGGCGCTGCGCGCCCTGCTGCAAGGCGAACCGGGCGCCTATCGCGACGCCGTGCTGCTGAACGCCGCCGCCGCCCTTGTCGTCGCCGACGCCGTCCCCAATCTGCGCGAAGGGGTGGAAGAAGCCGCCGAAACCATCGACCGCGGCCTTGCCAACGCGCTCCTCAATTGCTGGATTGCCTATACATGACCAACAAGCTGATCGAAATCTGCGATTTCAAGCGCGAGGATGTAGCGCGCCGCCGGGCCGCGACCACCGTGTCGGCGCTTCATGCCCGCGCGAGCGAACAGACGCCGCCGCGCGGTTTCCGCCAGGCGCTGGACGCTGCCGCGCGATCGGGCTTCGGCCTGATCGCGGAGATCAAGAAGGCCAGCCCGTCCAAAGGGCTGATCCGCGCCGACTTCGATCCGCCCGCCCATGCGCGGGCCTATGCGGCCGGTGGCGCCGCCTGCCTCTCCGTCCTGACCGACGAACCCTATTTTCAGGGTCATGACGATTATCTGATGGCCGCCCGGTCGGCCTGCGCAATCCCGGTGCTGCGTAAGGATTTCCTGGTCGATCCCTGGCAGGTGCTGGAAAGCCGCTCACTCGGCGCGGACGCCATCCTTATCATCGTCGCCGCGCTGGACGATGGCCAGATGCAGGAGATAGAGGAAGCCGCGCTCGGCCTTGGCATGGACGCCCTGATCGAAGTGCATGACGAGGCCGAACTGGACCGCGCGCTGAAGCTCCGCTCGCGCCTGATCGGCGTCAACAACCGCGACCTGCGCGATTTCTCCGTCGATTTCGCACGCACCTACGAACTGGTGGGCAAGGCGCCCGAAGGCTGCACCTTCGTCGCTGAAAGCGGCCTGACTGGTCATGCCGATCTGGTCGCGATGGCCGACCATGGCGTGCGCTGCTTCCTGGTCGGTGAAACGCTGATGCGTCAGGCCGATGTGGAGGCGGCGACCCACAATCTGCTGACGGGCGCATGAGCGGCCTCACCCATCTGGACGAAGACGGCGCGGCCCGGATGGTCGATGTCGGGGCCAAGGCGGTCACGGCGCGCGAAGCCATCGCCTCCGGCCGGATCGCCATGAGCGCGACCGCCGCCAGAGCCATCGCCGACGGTCTGGTCAAGAAGGGCGACGTGTTGGCCGTGGCGCGAGTGGCTGGCATCATGGCGGCCAAGCGCACCGCCGACCTCATCCCGCTCTGCCACCCGATCGCGCTCAGCGCCGTGACGGTCGATTTCGCGTTGGACGATAGCGGCGCCACGGTCACCGCCACCGCGCGCACCGCCGGCCAGACCGGCGTGGAGATGGAGGCGCTGACCGCGGCCTCTGTCGCGCTGCTGACCGTCTATGACATGGCCAAGGCGCTGGACAAGTCGATGATCATCGGCGGCGTCTGCCTGATCGCCAAAACCGGCGGCAAGTCGGGCGACTGGCGGCGCACGCCATGAGCCTGCTGCCGGTCGCTGAGGCGCAGGCGCGCCTGTTCGCTCTCGCCCCGCGACTGGCGACCGAAACCGTGCCGATCACCGCCGCCGCCGGACGCTGGCTGGCGCAGGATCTGGCGGCGCTGCGCGACCAGCCCTGGGCCGATCTGTCGGCGATGGACGGCTATGCCGTGCGCGCCGCCGAAGCACCCGGCCCCTGGCGCGTCACCAGCGAGAGCGCGGCCGGCGCGGCGGACCTTGCAGCCCTGGCGCCGGGCGAAGCGAGCCGCATCTTCACCGGCGCGCCGCTACCGCCGGGCGCCGACACCATATTGATCCAGGAAAATGCGACCCGCGACGGCGACTGGCTGACCGCCAGCGCCGATCCGCTACCCCCAGGTCGTCATGTCCGCACCGCCGCCTCCGACTTTGCGCAGGACGCCCTGCTGCTGGAGGCTGGCGGTCGCCTCGGCCCGGCTCAGGTCGCGCTCGCCGTGCTGGGTGGCCATGGCGTCGTGCCGGTCGGCGGTCGGCCGACGGTCGCGCTGCTGTCCACCGGCAATGAACTGGTGCCGCCCGGCGCCCCGACGCCGCCGGGTTTCCTGCCTTCCTCCAACGCGCCGATGCTTGCCGCCCTGCTCGCCGCCCTGCCCTGCGACGTCATCGACCTCGGCATCGTGCGGGACGACCTCGATGCGATGGTGGCCGCGATCGAACGGGCGCGCACGGCCGACATCATCGTGTCGACCGGCGGCGCCTCCGTCGGCGACCATGATTTGGTCCGTCCCGCTTTTGTGAAAGCAGGCGGCGCGCTCGATTTTTGGAAGATCAAAATGCGGCCGGGCAAGCCGCTGATGGCGGGGCGAATCGCCGATACGCTGTTCCTGGGCCTGCCGGGCAATCCCGTCTCCGCCTTCGTCACGGCCACGCTGTTCCTGTTGCCGCTGGTCCGTCATCTGGGCGGCGCACGCGATCCGCTGCCACCGACAAGCGACGCGCCGCTCGCCTCACCGCTGCCCGCCACCGGCGATCGTGACGATTATCTGCGCGCCTGGCGCGGACCGGGCGGCATCGTGTCGGTCACGTCACAGGACAGCGCGGCCACCGCCGCCATGGCGAAGGCCGACTGCCTGATCCTGCGCCCCGCCGGATCGCCGCCGGCGGCTCCCGGCGATCGGGTCTTGATTCTGCCGCTGCCCTGACATGTTCGGTGCTTGACTAACCTTCATCTGTTTCCTATGCGTTCCTCATACGTTCCACGGAGGATCGCAATGTTGACGCCCAAGCAGCAGGAATTGCTAAGCTTCATTCAGACCCGCTTGGACGAAGGCGGCGTGTCGCCTTCTTTCGAGGAAATGAAGGATGCGCTGGACCTGCGGTCCAAATCCGGCATTCACCGCCTCATCAACGCGCTGGAGGAGCGCGGCTTCATCCGTCGCCTGCCCAATCGCGCCCGCGCGCTGGAAGTGCTCAAGCTCCCCGATGCGATGCATCGCGCGCCCGCGCCAGTGATCGCGCTCAAGCCCAAGGTCGCGCCGCCCGCCCAGCCGCCGATGATCCCCACCGCCGCCAATGACGTGATCGAAATCCCGCTGCACGGCCGGATCGCGGCCGGTGTGCCGATCGAGGCGATGGAAGGGCAGGCGATGCTCTCCGTGCCCGCCGCGCTGCTCGGCGCGGGCGATCATTATGCGCTGGAAGTGTCGGGCGATTCGATGATGGAAGCCGGCATCCTCGACGGCGACTTCGCGTTGATCCAGCGCACCGACGTCGCCCGCGAAGGCCAGATCGTCGTCGCGCTGATCGACGAGGCGGAAGCGACGCTGAAATATTTCCGCCGCGAAGGCAGCCGCGTCCGGCTCGATCCGGCCAACCCGGCCTATGAGCCGCAGATATACGATCCGCGCCAGGTCCGCATCCAGGGCAAGCTCGCGGGGCTGCTGCGCCGCTACAATTGAGGCCTGTGTGATTGGGCCTTAAATGATTCAGGCTGTTCCCTCCACGTCCGGCGGGTCTGGCGGGCGACCCAGGGATGCGCGTCGCCCGCCCGATGGACGGTGTGAACTTCGCCCTTCGCCAGGATCATGGACAGCCCGCCGGTACGCGCGAGCGACCGGCGGTCGACCTTCATCCAGCGCGGTCGGCACCAGCGCGGCAGGCCCCGATCGCTGACGACGATGTCCGCCGCCGCGCAATCGCCGGCGAAACTCGACCGATCGATCAGCACATTGCTGCGAGTAAAGAGCAGCCGCCAGTCGCGGCCCTTGCCATCCTTCATCCTCATGGCGCACATATCCTGCGAGCAGCGCGTCTCCGGCAGCGCCGCGATCGCCGCCAGTTCGCCGTCATAACCTGCACTTTCCGACAGCACGTCCCGCACATAATCCCCCGCCCGATCGCGCAATATCGCCATGCCCTTTCCCGTCCGCACGGCGACATGCCGCCCGTCGCCGGTAATCAGGATATCGGGCGGCGCGGCGGTAAAGGTGACCGCCACGCCGATCAGCACCGGCGCAAGTCCCAGCCATCGCCATCCCGTCCGCCATAACAGGCACCAGAGCAGTCCGACGATGGTGATGCCGAACAGCCCCATACCCATGGTCGGCGCGAGCAATGTGGCCATAGGACTCGCCGCCACGCCATGAGCCAGCAGCAGCAACAGGTTCAGCGCCTGCTGCGTCAACCACCAGAACGGCGCGCCCAACCCTACGACATCCAGCACGAGCGCCAGCGCCTCCAGCGGCATGACGACGAAAGTGGTGAGCGGGATCGCGATCAGATTGGCGAAGGCGCCGAGCAGGCCCGCCTTGTGAAAATGGAACAGCGCGATCGGCATCAGCACCAGTTCGACGGCGATCCCGGTCGCCAGCGTGACAACCAGAAAGCGACCCGTCTTGCGAATCACGCCCTCGTCCCTGACGGCGGCAAAGGCGCGAAAGCGCGGATGTTCGGCCAGCGCCACCAGCGCCGTCACCGCCGCGAAACTCATCTGGAAACTCGGCCCGACCAGCGCTTCGGGCCACAGCAGCAGCACGACCAGCGCCCCGGTCGCCACCAGTCGCAATGTCACCGCATCCCGACCCATCGCCAGTCCGCCCAGCACCAGCAAGGCCGCGACGCAGGATCGCACCGTGGGCACCTCCGCCCCGGTTAGCAGCGTATAGCCGATCCCCGCCAGCGCCCCGCCCGCCGCCGCGATCAGCATCAGCGGCCAGCCAAGCGCCGCCCGCTGGCTCAAGGCCATCACGCGCATCAGCAGGAAAATGACCGCCCCGATCAGCGCCGTCACATGCAAGCCGCTGATCGACAGAAGATGCGCCAGCCCGCTGCGCCGCATCGCTTCCGCATCCGCTTCGGGGATCGCGCCCTGATCCCCGGTCGCCAGAGCGGCAGCGATTCCTTCGGCGGGACCATCCACTTGCTCCAATATATGGCCGAACAACCGCGCCCGCAGCGGTGGCGCGGCGGTGGAGGGGATCACTATCTCTATGGGCTTCAACGCCTTGCCGGTGGCCCCGATCCCCTGAAAATAGGCGCGCGCCGCAAAATCATAGCCGCCCGGCACACTCGGCGGCGCCGGCGGCATCAAGCGCACGCGAAACCGCAGACGCGCGCCCTCGCCCAGCCCCGTCGGCACATCGGCATCGGCGATATTCACCCGCACAACGGCCGGCAGATTG
Organism: Sphingobium cupriresistens; assembly: GCF_004152865.1. Classification (GTDB taxonomy): domain Bacteria; phylum Pseudomonadota; class Alphaproteobacteria; order Sphingomonadales; family Sphingomonadaceae; genus Sphingobium; species Sphingobium cupriresistens. The sequence goes on from NZ_SEOO01000009.1 coordinate 39,317, forward strand.
GGCGCGTGAACCGGGCGTAGCATGACGCGCACCATCGCCTGTGCCGGAACGGGACGCACCGCCGTCACATCGCCGATTACCTGCACGAAGGTCGCCCGGCCCAGTGGCGGCTGGCCCCACAGCATCGCCTTCCCCCAGACCAGCAGGCATCCCATGCACGCCAGGATGCCGCCCGCGACGCATATCCGGCGCAACCGCCCTCCGACCGGCAGCATCGCCCCCATGCAGGCCATCGCCAGCGCGCCGCAGCAAAAGGCCAGCCAGTCCATGGCGTGAGGCAGGATGAACCAGCCCGCAATCCCGCTGCCCAGCCCGATCGGCGCCCATAATCCGATCTGTTCGCGCTCACACTCCAGCCAGCTTTCGAGTCGCTCCAGCGCCGCACGCGCCCATGCCGCCGGCCTCGCACCAAGGGAGGTTTGTCGTGGCTCAAAAGCCATGCTAGGGGGCGCAGCATCCATGGGTCAGCTAGGCGAATGTCAGGGAATATGACGGCAAGTGCAACGGGAATGAACAAGCCGGTGGTGACCCGTTTCGCCCCGTCCCCCACCGGGTTCCTGCATATCGGCGGCGCCCGCACCGCGCTGTTCAACTGGCTGTTCGCGCGCCATCATGGCGGCAAGTTCCTGTTGCGGATCGAGGACACCGATCGCGCCCGTTCGACCGATGCGGCCGTCGCCGCGATCTTCGATGGGCTGGAATGGCTGGGCCTGGGCGGTGACGAGCCTGCCGTCTTCCAGTTCGCGCGCACCCCGCGCCATGCGGAGGTCGCCAACCAGTTGCTGGAAACAGGCCACGCCTATCGCTGCTATGCGACGCCGGAAGAGCTGTCCGAACTGCGTGAACAGCAGCGCGCCGCCAAGCAGCCGATGCGCTATGATGGCCGCTGGCGCGACCGCATGCCGGAAGATGCGCCCGCTGGCGCGCCCTTCGTCATCCGCATCAAGGCGCCGCGCGAAGGCGAGACGGTAATCGAGGATGCGGTGCAGGGCCGCGTCGTCGTGCAGAATGCCGAGCTGGACGACATGATCCTGCTGCGGTCCGATGGCACGCCCACCTATATGCTGGCCGTCGTGGTCGACGATCATGACATGGGCGTCACCCATGTCATTCGTGGCGACGATCATCTCAACAACGCCTTCCGCCAGCTCAGCATCATCAAGGCGATGCAGTGGGAGGAGCCGATCTACGCGCATATCCCGCTGATCCACGGACCGGATGGCGCGAAATTGTCCAAGCGCCACGGCGCATTGGGCGTAGACGCTTATCGCGACGAGATGGGGATGCTGCCCGAAGCGGTGCTGAACTATCTGCTGCGTCTGGGCTGGGGCCATGGCGATGAAGAGATCATCTCGATCGCCCGCGCCATTGACCTGTTCGATATCGGCGGCGTCGGCCGGTCGCCTTCGCGCTTCGACATCAAGAAGCTGGAAAATCTGAACGGACATTATCTGCGCGAGGCCGACGATGCGCGTTTGGCGGGATTGGTTGCGCCTCATGTGAAGCAGCGGCTTGATATCGCTTTGACGGATGCCAATCTTTCGATTTTAACCCAGGCGATGGCTTCGCTGAAGCCGCGCGCCAAAAACCTTAATGAAATTGCGGAGGGCGCAGAATTTCTATTCAAAAATTGCCCGCTCGATTTTGACGAGAAGGCATCCGCTCTGCTAGACGACTCCGCGCGCGCGCTGCTGAAGAAGACAGCCGACGCTCTCCAGCCCGTCCAGTCCTGGACGGTCGAAGCGATCGAAGACGTGATACGCCGCGTGGCAGAGGATGCCGGTCTGGGGCTGGGCAAGGTAGCGCAGCCGCTGCGCGCGGCGCTGACCGGCCGCACGGTCTCGCCGGGGATTTTCGATGTCCTCTTCCTTTTGGGGAAAGAGGAGAGCTTGGAACGACTGAACGATGTTGGGCACGCATCGGCCGGTTGATGGCACTCAAGGAGAACAATATGTCGGATAATAATGCCACTTTGACCGTCGGGGGAGACACGAAGGACTATGCCGTCATGGACGGCACGGTCGGCCCGCAGGTCATCGACGTGCGCAAGCTCTACGCCAATACCGGCATGTTCACCTATGATCCGGGCTTCACCTCCACCGCCAGCTGCGAATCCGGGCTGACCTATATCGACGGCGACGCGGGCATCCTGCTTCATCGCGGCTATCCGATCGGACAGCTGGCCGAAGAATCCAGCTTCATGGAAGTCTGCTACCTGCTGCTGAACGGCGAATTGCCGTCGCAGAAGGAACTGGAAGACTTCACCACCACCATCACGCGCCATACCATGGTGCATGAGCAGCTGTCGGCCTTTTTCCGCGGTTTCCGCCGCGACGCGCATCCGATGGCGATCATGGTGGGAGTCGTCGGCGCCCTGTCGGCCTTCTATCATGACTCGACCGACATCAACGACCCGGAACAGCGCCGCATTGCGAGCCATCGCCTGATCGCCAAGATGCCCACGATCGCTGCCATGGCCTATAAATATTCGGTGGGTCAGCCCTTCGTCTATCCGCGCAACGACCTCAGCTACACCGCCAATTTCTTGCGCATGACCTTCTCGGTCCCGGCGGAGGATTATGTTCCCGATCCAGTGATCGTGGACGCGATGGACAAGATCTTCATCCTCCATGCTGACCATGAGCAGAACGCCTCGACCTCGACCGTGCGTCTGGCCGGTTCGTCGGGCGCCAACCCGTTCGCCTGCATCGCGGCCGGCATCGCCTGCCTGTGGGGTCCGGCGCATGGCGGCGCGAACGAAGCCGCGCTCAACATGCTGCGCGAAATCGGCACCGTCGATCGTATCCCGGAATATATCGCCCGCGCCAAGAACAAGGACGATCCGTTCCGCCTGATGGGCTTTGGCCATCGCGTCTATAAAAATTACGATCCGCGCGCGACCGTGATGCAGAAGACCGCGAAGGACGTGCTGGAGAAACTGGGCGTCAACGATCCCGTCTTCGACGTCGCCAAGGAACTGGAGCAGATCGCGCTCAACGATCCCTATTTCGTCGAGAAGAAGCTCTACCCGAACGTGGACTTCTATTCAGGCGTGATCCTGTCGGCGATCGGCTTCCCGACCGAAATGTTCACCGTGCTCTTCGCCCTCGCCCGCACCGTCGGCTGGGTGGCCCAATGGAACGAAATGATTTCGGACCCAGCGCAGAAGATCGGCCGCCCGCGCCAGCTCTACACTGGCCCGACCCAGCGCGACTATGTCGGCGTCGACAAGCGCTGATTGGCATCGAACCAACGCTATGATGAAGAACGGCGCCCGATGGGCGCCGTTTTTTATGGCAACAAAGGGTCGTTGGATCGCGTCAGGCGACCGGAAGCGATAATATGAAGCGTGCGCCTTCACCCGGTGCGCCGCCGATGCGGATATCACCGTTCATCGCGCGGGCGAGGCGGCGGGAAATATACAGGCCAAGCCCGCTGCCCCCGGCGTCGTCGCGCCCCAGCCGCTCGAATTTTTCGAAAATGCGCTCGCGATCGGCTGGCGCGACACCAGCGCCCTGGTCGATCACAGCGATGCGCGCCTGGCCGCTTTCCCATTCGGTCGCGATGCGCACCTGCGTACCTTCCGGGGCATAGCGTACGGCGTTACCGATCAGATTGACCAATATTTGGAGTATCCGGCGAAATTCCCCGATCGCCAGCAGGCGGGCGTCCGGCGCCGGTGCAACGATGGTGATCCGTCGGTCCAGCGCTTTGACCGCCAGCAGTCCCGCCGCGCGGCGTCCCAGATCGGCCAGATCGACCTCTTCGGCGACGACGCTGAAATCCGGGCGATCGATCGCCTGCAAATCGGCCAGATCGTCGACCAGCGCCATCAAATGCCGGCCTGCCGCCGCTATGTCGGTGGCATAGCCCGCATAGTCGGGGCGCAGCGGCCCTTCCAGTTGCGCGCTGATCGTGTCGGCGTTCGCGATGATCCGGCCCAGCGGCTGGCGCAGCGAGCGATCGAGCCGACGCCCAAACTCGACCGGATACAGCGTCAGCGGCGCTTCGTCCGCCAAAGGCGCGGCGACCGCCAGTTCCAGCGGGAAGGCGGTGCCACGATAGCCGGTCAATTGGCCGGCATGGTCGAACATCGGAAAGGCCGACAGGCGGAAATGGCGCGCGACATCGCTCGCCAGCACCGCCTGTTGATCGCGAAAGGCGCGCCGCTGGGCAAAGCCGCGCAGCATCGCCATGTCGCCGTCGCCGTCCGCCTGCAACTGGAAATAGGCGGAAAAGCGCGTCCCCGGCACGGGCGGACTGACCGGCAGCGTGCCGCTGTCGCCATTGCCCGCCAGCACCATCTCGAACCGCAACTGGGTGTCGATCTGCCAGGTCCAGCCATCGGCCAGCGCCGCAATATCGGCTTCCCGCCGGCCATCGTCTGGCGGTAGCGGTGCGGCGGACCGTTCGCGCCAGTCGACGACCGACAGGCTGACGCCCTTGTCGCTCTCCGGCTTGGCTCGCACCCACATATCGATGTCGCCGCGCTGCGCCGCCGCGACCACCGGCCGCGACACCAGAACGCCCAGTCGCGCCGCCAGCCGCGCGATCGCCACCAATTGCGGCACGGCGAAAGGTGCGCCCAGATCAGCGCCCGCTTCCCGTTGCAGCGCCAGCAGCGGCGCGTCCGCGCTCAGCAGGCGGCCGTCAGCTGACAAGGCGGCGCGCAATATGGCGGGATGCGACGGCATGTTCATGCGCCTGCGACCGCCCGCAAATGATCGAGCTTGGCGCGGAACGCGGCCGATGTCCGTAGCGCGGCGATCGCGCTGTCGGCCTGTGCTTCGTTCAACGCCTGATAGCGATCCGCCTCCGCCACGATCGCCGCATCGGACAGCGAAGGCCGCACCGGCCGCAACGACAGCAACAAATGCCGGAAATCGGCGCCCGATCCGCCCAGCGCCCGGCATAGGATCGCGACCTGCGACAGCGGTCCCATCACCAGCATCTCGATCACTTGGCCGCTTTCCAACCGGAGTTGCCGCGCTGTGACCGCCGCGAACAGCAGGAAACGCCGCCGTTCCAGCAAGCGGCCTAACAGGTCCGGCGCGTCGGCCTTCTCGCCCATGCGACGCACCAGTCGATCCGCCTGAACGATCGGACAGGCCGCTTCGTCATGGTCGGCCAGCAAAGCCCAGCCCGACCGGTCGAAGGCGGCCAGCAGCCGATCGTCGGCATCGACCATGGTCCGTTGCGCAACGACGGTCAGGCAGGCGGCGACCAACCACAACAGTTCGGCGAAATATTCGGCGGGCAGATCGGGCTTCATCGGCGTGTCTTCCCCGCCCATGGCAAGCCAGCGCCCTTCGGCCAGCGCCAGCCCCGACAAACCGTCGCCCAGCAAGGTATCATCGATCGATGTCGCTGCGGCCCCATCGACCTCGTTCAGTTGCTCGACATCCGCCTGGCCGAACTGGCGTAGCATCACCGTCACGCCAGCCCGCATCTGCATATGCGCCAGAAGGCCGGGGCCAAGCAGGCTGGGATGCGCCCGCACCATCGCCCAAGCGACCGGCGCCGGCCAATGATCCAGCGCTGCGGCGACATCGGGCGCATGTTCCAACGACAGGCGCAGGGCCATTTCGATCGCGGTGATGCATCCGCCGATATGGCGGCGCGTTTCGGCGATCAGGGCGTCGTGGCGCGCCTGCCCTTCGTCGGGAAAGAAAAACGCCAGGTCGATGGCGTGGGCGACCGGCACGGCGGACATGCCGGCCATGACCCGCGCCATTGGCCAGTTGCCCGCCATGGCCGTGCCGGTAAGGGACGAATAGGCGCTCATGCCGGTCAGCATAATCGCACGTCCTTAAAATGCACTAAACCGTGCCGGGGAAAATCGTTCAATTGCGCTTTCGCAGCAAGATGGTGCCGACCGACGCGATCGCCAGCAAAATGGCGACGCGAAAGCCCTGCGCCATCATCCCGACAAAGCCGGTCAGGATCAGCAGCAGCAGTGCCGTGCCGGGCGTGAAGATCATCCACGGCCGGGCCGCAGCCGTCCGGCCCCAGCGATCGGCCACCATCAGGATGCCGAGCAGAAGCGCGAGGTCAGCCGCCAATGTCGTGCTGCCGGCAAAGACCATCGCTGCCAGCACCAGCACCGGCGCGCAGAAGGCGAACCAGCCCGTCAACGGTGCCCGCAACGCGAGATCGCCCAGCCGATCGCTGATTTCCGACAGCAGAAGCGCGCCCAACAACAGGCAGAATCCGGTGAGCGGCCAACCCAGTTCGATCGGCACCAGCGCCACCGCGCCCAGCGCAATCGCGGCGATCCGCACCTGAAGTGCTGGCACCTGCATCCGCATGAGTGGCGGGCTGACGATGCGGGCCAGCGGCGCCAGCAGATAATGTTCGATGCCTCCGCGCGCATGGGCGCGGGACGATCCAGCCGCGGTTACGGCCTGCGCCACCAGGTCGGCCTGCGCCTGGCTTTCGACCAGCGCCACGCGCCCTTCCAGCAGATCGTCCTGCGGCACGGTGACCCGCCTGGCGCCCCTTTGCACGCCGGTCCGCACCAAAGTCAGCGCCAAATCCCAGTCGCCGATCATGTCGAGCGTACCGAACAACAGGTCCGGGCTGATCCGCGCCAGGCCCGCCCAGCGCTGGCCCGCGTCGATCCGTTCGAACGGCGCGCTGGCGCGGCTGTCGTCCGTCACCAGCATGGCATTGCCCTGAGCCGCGCCGATGCCGTCATAATGCGCCTGTGCGACGATCGCGCCGTCCGCCACCAGCAGCACGTCGCTGTCGCGCGGCGCATCCCGCACCATCGACACCATGTCGCGCACCAGCGCCACCGCGATGCCGTCCGCGCTCAGACGATCGACCGCTTGCGACAAGGCGGGCGTGATGGTGCTGACCAAAATCATGATTCGGTCGGCGCCCGCCTGCGCCGCCTGCCGCGCCTGATATTCCACCAGCGTCTGGCCAGCGAAATACAAGCTCGCGCGCAAACCCGCAGGCGAATCGCCCGATGCGCGACTGGCGCTCAGAATAGCGGCGAAACTCATGGCGTTTACGTTTGTCGACCCGATTGTTGTGCGACGACCTTTTCGCAAGGCGGAGCGTTTCGCGCAAGCAACGCTTTTAGCGTCGGCCGATCAACTGTGATCGAGTCCCGCCAGCGCCGCTTGGAGACGACGAAGCACGCGCGGATCGCCAGGCGCAGCGGCGGCCGCCTCGTCGGCCAGCGCGATCAAGGTCGTCAGCCCGAAGCTGGCCGCCAGTCCCTTGAGCCGCCAGGCGGCCAATTCCCAATTGGCGTCGCACCGCGCCCGGCCAAGCAGGTCGATCTGCCGCGCGGCGCTTTCCAGAAAAGCGACGCGCAGGTCTGCGATCAGTGCGCTGTCTTCGCCGACGGCGGCGGCCAATGCGGCATGAAGGGCGCCAGGATCATAGGACATGGCGACAGACGCTATCTGGCTTGCGTTAAGTTTTGGTAACAGGGCATTTGCGCGGGCGGAAAAGATGCTAGGATGATGACATGACAGGGGGCAGCACCATCGTCGAGTTCTGGCGAGACGAACACATCGCGACCGGCAACGAGTCGCAGGCGGACGATATTTTGCTATTGAAACAGGCGGTTCTCGATATTGACGAGGATGACGCGACGGAAGGAGTCGGAGACCACCGGATAAAGCGCATCCGCTGGGGCCTGTTGGTTCTGGCCATCGCCTGGATCGGCTTTGCCGGCTGGGCGATCGCGACGTCCGGCGATCTGGCTGCCGGCCCGTTCGCCTGGGCCAACGCCATCGTCACGCTCGCCATCCCCCTCATCCTGCTGGGCGTCGGCTATATGCTGCTGGTCCGCAACAGCCGCGCCGAATCGCGCCGCTATCTTGATACCGCGCGCGCGCTGCGTACCGAGGCCGACCTGCTGGAACTGCGGCTGGGCCGCATCGGCAGCCAGTTGGAAACCGCGCGACAGGCGATGCAGGACCAGGCGGAATTGCTCGACAGCTATGGCGCCGCCGCCAGCAGCAATATGGAAGCGTCCGCTGAACTGATTGCAGCACGCTCCCAAGCGACCGCCGAACGGGCGGAAACCGCCGAGCGCGCGGCCGTCTCGCTGGTCGCTCGCATGGACATGCTGATCGGCTCGATCCCCGAACTGGAGGACCGCACCAGCCGCATGACTGCGCAGATGATGGACAATGGCCATGCGCTGGCCGAGCGGATCGACACGCTGGAGGCCCGCCTCCATTCTCTCGCTGAACTGTCCGACGATGCGCGTGCGCGCACGCTTTCTGCGACCAAGAGCCTGTCCAGCCAATTGACCCAGTTGCAGGAGACGACCCGAACGGCGGCTGAAGAAGTCACCGGCATGGCCGAGATTGCCGCCGGCCGAATCGACGCCACGGCGCAGAGCGCACGCCAGGCGATGGATCGCAGCCGCCAGGATTTGGAAATCCAGGCCGCAGCGTTGGCGACGCTGATCGAAGCGGCGCAGGCCGGTGTCGCGGAAACCAGCGCGCAGGTTCGCCGGACGCTGACCGATGATCTCGATAGCGCGGAACATGATCTGCGCCGGCGCATGGAGAGCGCTTTAGTCGGCATGAAGGACAGCATGGCATCTACCGACGAGGCGCTGTCCCGTCGCGCGGAGGCCTTGGAAACGCTGGTCGCCGCGGCCCGAAACGGCATGAGCGGGGCGAGCGAAGAGGCGCTCGCCCTGTTTGAACGCGACATTGAGTCGATGGAGACGGACCTGCGCCGTCGCTTGGACGATGCGTTGCGACAGGCTCAGGAAACGCTGGCCATCACCGATGGCGGCCTGACCAGCCAGACAGCGACCCTCGACGCCTTGATCACCCGCTCGCGCGACAGCCTGACCGCAATCGGCGATGATACCGTGACCGGCCTCAGCGACTCGATCGGCGACGTCGAAAGTCGCCTGCATCAGATCAACGACATGATCGAGGGCCAGCGCAGCCTGATGTCGAGCCTGCACAACAGTCTGCATGACACCATCGCCTCGACCGAAGGCCGTTTCGCCGCCCTGGAGGACAGCGCTCTGGCGCGCGGCGAACGCCTGACCGGCGCACTTGTCCGCATGACGGAGGAAACGATGCGGATCGACAAGGCGCTATCGGCTGGCGGCATGACAGCCGAAAAGCTGATCGGATGCGCCGAGACGCTTCTGGTCGCGCTCGATTCGAGCGTTCGGGAACTTGACGAAACCTATCCCGCCGCGCTCGAACGATTCGACGCGCGGCTGGAACAGAGCCGCGCCTTGCTGGGCAGCACCGCGCCCGAAATGGAGCGGCTGGAGGCGATTTCCGAGGCGCTGGTAGGCCGCACCGCAGAAGCCGAAGAGATGCTGCGCGGCCAGGGCAGCCGTCTGACCGAATGGCTGGAAAGCACGCAGGGCGGACTGGAAGCCAATCGCGGATTGGTGGAGCGCCTGCGCAAGACGCTCGACGCCGCGCATCAGGACGCGACGCGCATTACCGAAGGCGCTGGCCCCTTGCTGGTGACGGCCCTGCTGCGGGTCAAGGACACGGCCGATCAGGCGTCTGAACGCGCCCGCCAGGCGCTGGGCCGCGCCATTCCCGATGCGGCGCAACAACTGGCGCAGGCCAGCGATGAAGCGCTGCAGGCCGTGATCGGCCAGAAGGTGACGGCGCAGATCGAACAAGTCGCGCGGGTCGCGGAGGAAGCGGTCAAGGCCGCGCATCAGGCGTCTGAACGCCTCACCCGCCAACTGCTGACGATCGCCGACACCAGCGCCAGCGTCGAACAGCGGATCGAGGAAGCGGAACGCGCGTCGGAAAGCCGCGATCGCGACCATTTCGCGCGGCGCTCGGCCTTGCTGATCGAATCGCTCAACAGCACGGCGATCGACGTCGCCAAGATATTGTCCAACGACGTCACCGATTCGGCCTGGTCCGCCTATCTGAAGGGCGATCGCGGTGTGTTCACCCGCCGCGCGGTCAAGCTGCTGGATGTCGGCGAATCACGCGAAATCGCGCTTCATTATGATAATGACGCGGAGTTCCGCGATCATGTGAACCGCTATATCCATGATTTCGAGGCAATGCTGCGGATCATCCTGTCGGCGCGTGACGGCAACGCGCTGGGCGTCGCGGTGCTATCATCCGACATGGGCAAGCTTTATGTCGCGCTCGCCCAGGCGATCGAGCGACTGCGGCAATGATTCTCGCCGTTCAGCCGATCACTTTGCGGAAATAGACGACTCGTTCGGTTTCGATGAAGCCGGCTGCATGGTGGAAAGCATGGCTGGCCAGATGGGCGATGTCCGAGTCCGACGCCATTTCCGTGCAGCCCATGGCCAGCCCCCAGCCCTCGACGGCGTCGATCAGGGCTTTCGCTATGCCTTCGTGCCGCATCGCAGGCGTCACATAAAGACCTTCGACAAAAACGACCGGACTGGTGTCGCAACCGTTTACATAATCGCGGCGCAGCGATGCCTCGACAAAGGCGATCGCGTCACCCCGATCGTCAAGAGCGACGAAGGCAACAAGATCGCCTCCGTTCGCCATCATATCGGCAATGTGGTCATGATGATCGGCCACGGACGCATCGGGCCAGAGCGCGGCGCGCATCCGCGCCCAAGATGGTGCATGAACGGCGGCAACGCGCGCGATCCGCGCCGCCGGCCCGCTCATTGCGCGGCGCTGTAGCCGGGCAGCATGTCCAGCGTCACCCAGCCCTGCACATAATTGGCGTAATAGAGGCCGAACAGGATCGTCGCCAATATGGTCGCGCGCAGCATGACCAGACCGGGCCGGAAATTGCTGGGCGCGCTGTCCGCCTGCCCCTTCAGCAGCACTTCGCCGGTTTCATCGGGCGTGCGGATGCCGAAGGGGAGCATGATGAAGGCGCTGATCACCCACATCAGGAAATAGATAGCGAAGATGGCGTATAGGTTCATGGCCTGTAATTAGGCCCGAACCAGCAGCACGTCCACTATCGGCTTCTTGCCGGTCCAGCGCGTCGCGGTGCGGCGCACGGCCAGGCGGACGCGCTCGCGCAGCGCCTCTTCCTCCATCGAACCCTTGGGCACGGCGGCGGCGGCTTCATCGGCCGCTTCGGCCAGGAATGCCGCCTTGTCTTCCTCCACCGGCACGCCTTGCGTGCGCAATGCCGGCTGGCCGATCAGCTTGCCCTTGCGGTCGATCGCCACCGCGACACTGATCTGCCCATGCAGGCCGAGCTTGCGCCGTTCATTGATCGTCGCGCCGTCGGCGGGCAGGATGACGTCGCCGTCCAACACCAGACGGCCAGTGTCCTGCTGGCCGATGATCGTCGGTGCGCCGGGCGCCAGGCGCAGCACATCGCCGTTCGACTGCACCACCGCATGGCGGATGCCGCTGGTGATGCCGAGCCGGGCCTGTTCCGCCATGTGGCGGCGCTCGCCATGGACCGGCAGCAGGATTTCGGGACGGATCCAGCGATACATGGCTTCGAGTTCGGGGCGACCGGGGTGGCCGGACACATGGACTTCGGCCTGACGGTCGGTAACCATCAGGATATTCTTCTGCGCCAGCGCATTCTGGATGCGGCCGATGGCGATCTCGTTGCCGGGAATCTGCTTGGACGAGAAGATGACCGTGTCGCCCTCCGCCAGCTTTATAGGATGACTGTCGAACGCGATGCGGGCCAGCGCCGCACGCACCTCACCCTGGCCGCCGGTGGCGATGATCATCACCTCGCTGCGGGGCAGGTGCATGACATCGTCCCAATCGACGGTCGGCGGGAAATCCTTGAGATAACCGGCCGCCTTGGCCGTGCTGATGATGCGGTCGAGCGAACGGCCCGCCACGCACACTTTGCGCCCCGTCGCCGCGGCGACTTCGCCCAACGTCTGAACGCGCGCAGCGTTGGAGGCGAAGGTCGTGACCAATACCCGTCCCTTGGCGTCTGCCACGGTCTTCATCAGCCCTTCGCGCACATCGCCTTCGGACCCACTGGCCTTGTCGTTGAACACGTTGGTGCTGTCGCATACCAGCGCCAACACGCCTTCGTCACCAATCGCGGTCAGTTCGGCCGGGGTCGATGGCTGGCCCAGCAGAGGTTGTTCATCCAGTTTCCAGTCGCCAGTGTGGAAAATGCGGCCATAAGGCGTGTCGATCAGCACCGCATTGCCTTCGGGAATCGAATGGGCGAGCGGGACGTAACGGAAGCCGAACGGGCCGAGATTGAAGCTGGCTTCATTCGGGATGACATGCAGCTTGACCTCCTTGGAGAGGCCTTCTTCCTCCAGCTTCAGGCGGATAAGGCCGGCCGTGAAGGGCGTGGCATAGAGCGGCACGCCCAAATCAGCGGCAAGATAAGGGATGGCGCCGATATGATCCTCATGCCCGTGCGTCAGGACGATGCCCAGCAGGTCGTCGCGCCGCTCCTCGATGAAGCTGAGATCGGGCAGCACCAGTTCGATGCCGGGATAGGACGGGTCGCCGAAAGTCATGCCGAGGTCGACCATGACCCACTTGCCCTGGCAGCCGTAGAGATTGACGTTCATGCCGATCTCGCCCGACCCGCCGAGGGCCAGGAAGATCAGTTCATCCTTGGGTGTCATTATGTCTTCAAACTCCGTTCGTGCATCAGCGCGAGGCCCTGAACCGTCAGGTCCGGCGCGATCGCATCGAAAATATCGCTATTGTCGTTGAAGAGGACCGCCAGGCCCCCCGTCGAAATCACTCTGGTCGGACGGCCGATCTCGGCCCTCATGCGGGCGACCAGCCCCTCCATCATCGCCACATAACCCCAAAATACGCCGATGTGCATCTGCGCTTCGGTCGTGCGGCCGATGACCGATCGATCCTGCGGCGGCGCGATCGCGATCTTGGGCAGTTTCGCCGCTGCCGCCACCAGCGCATCGAGCGACAGGTTGATCCCCGGCGCGATGATACCGCCCTTGTAAGCGCCACGATAATCCACCATGTCGAACGTCGTCGCCGTGCCGAAGTCGATCACGATCAAATCGCCTGCGTAGAGATGGTGGGCGGCGATGGCGTTTACAACCCGGTCGGCGCCAACAGACGCCGGCTCAGCGACGTCCAGTTCGATGCCCCATTCGACGCTACCCTGCCCGGCGATCAGCGCCGGGGTCTTGAAATATTTATCGGCCAGCACCTGAAGATTGTGCAGCGCGCGCGGCACCACCGTCGCGATGATCACCGCATCGACATCGGCGATGGCATAGCCCTCCAACTGCAACAGCTGGTTCAGCCAGACCGCATATTCGTCGGCGGTGCGCCGCGGATCGGTGGCGATGCGCCAGCGTGCCCGGATTTCGCGCCCGTCCAGCAGCGCGAAAACGACATTGGTGTTACCCGCGTCGATCGCGAGAAGCATGGCTCGTCCCTTAGTTGAGAATGATGTCGCCCGCGTGAATGGCATGGCTCTGCCCATTCGCCAAGCGCAGGATCAACATGCCGTGGCGGTCGAGCGTGTCGAAAGCGCCTTCGACCTCCCCGCCATCGGGCTGCACGACACGCATCGCCGTGCCGGTCGGGTGGGCATTGAGCAGCCAGTGGGTGCGGACGGGATCGATGCCCTGCGCGCGCCAGATGGACAACCAATGGCCAAATAGCTGGGTCAGCCGCTCATAGAGCGTGGACGCTTGCGCATCATTCGCGCCCTGTGCCGCCAGACTGGTGACCGGGCGGTCCAGCCCTTCGGGATGGCCGGTGACGTTGATGCCAATACCCACGACGATCGCATCCCCGGCCCGTTCCAGCAGGATGCCGGCGATCTTGGCGCCGTCGACCAATATATCATTGGGCCATTTGATCCGCGCCTGCCCGCGACATAGCGGGGCAATCAGCGCATGGACCGCATTGGCGGCCACCAACGCCAGCGTATGGGGCAACGGATCGCTGGGCCGCAACCTGACCAGCGTGGAGCAATAGAGATTGCCGTCCGGGCTTTCCCAGGCCCGGCCCAGGCGTCCCTTGCCCCCGGTCTGGCGACCGGCGCGCAGCCAGCTACCATCACCGCCCCCCTGCCCCGCCAACGCCAGCATGTCGGCGTTGGTGGAACCGGTTTCCTCGACGAAGCGCAGCAGCGTCAGAAGAGCGACGCTGCCGCGGCAGCGCTCGCCTGATCTAGAAGGGGGTTGAGCAGATAGCCCAGCACGATCACCACGGCGCAGGCCGTCAGGATGATATTTTCGACCGAGCCGCCCTTCGCCTCATAGGCGGCGGTCGGTTCGTCGAAATACATCGTCTTGATGATCTTGAGATAATAGAAGGCACCGATCACCGAAGCCGTGATGCCGAAGGCCGCCAGTGCGGTCAGGCCAGCCGCGACGGCGGCGTCGAATACCAGGAACTTCGCCCAGAAACCGAAGAGCGGCGGGATGCCGGCCATCGAGAACATGAAGATGGCGAGTGCGGCGGCCAGGCCCTTACGCGACTGCGACAGGCCCGCCAGACTGGCGATGGTTTCGATCGGCTTGCCGTCCGCATCGCGCATTTGCAGGATACAGGCGAAAGCGCCGATCGTCATCAGGACGTAAATGGCCATATAGCTCATCGTGCCCGCGACACCGGCAGGGGTGCCGGCCGCCAGGCCGATCAGCGCGAAACCGACATTGTTGATCGACGAATAGGCCATCAGCCGCTTGATGTTGGTCTGGCCGATCGCCGCGACGGCGCCGAAGAGGATCGAGGCGAGCGCGACGAAGATCACGATCTGCTGCCAGTCCAGACCTGCCGGCCCCAATGCTTCGATCGCGACGCGGACGGTCAGGCCCATCGCGGCGACCTTGGGCGCGCTGGCGAAGAAGGTCGTGACCGGGGTCGGCGCGCCTTCATAGACGTCGGGCGTCCACATATGGAACGGCACGGCGCTGATCTTGAAGGCAAGGCCCGCCAGCACGAACACCAGGCCAAACAACTCGCCCTTCGACACGCCGTCACCGAGCGCCACGGCGATGCCGTCGAACCCCGTGCTGCCGGTGAAGCCGTAAAGCAGCGAGATGCCGTAGAGCAGGATGCCGCTGGCGAGCGAACCCAGCACGAAATATTTGAGGCCCGCTTCCGAAGAGCGTTCATCCTGCCGCATGAAGCTGGCAAGGACATAAGAGGCGAGGCTGTTCATCTCCAGGCCGACATAGAGCGTCAGCATGTCGCCCGCCGACACCATCATGCCCATGCCGATGGCGGCGAACAGGATCAGGATCGGATATTCCGGGCGGGGGGCGCCGTCGGTCGAGAAGAAGCGCGGCGCGAGCAGGACGGCCGCCGCGGCCGCGCTGTAGATCAGCGCCTTGGCGAAGACCGAGAAGGCGTCGGCGCGGTACAAGCCGTCAAAGGCGTCCGGTCCATGGGCAAGCGAGCAGGACAGCGCCACGCCCGCGATCGCCAGCGTGATGACCGAGAGCCAGTTGACGACACGGGCCGAGCCGTCGCCGCCAAAGGCCGCGACCAGCATCAGCACAAGGCCGCCTGCAGTCAGGATGAGTTCGGGCAATACTGCCAGAAGGGAAGCGGAGTCGATCATCAGTGCGCCTCCCCGTGCGCAGGGGCTTCTTCATGGTGGCTCGCGCCCGCAGGCTTGGGCGCACCCATCTTGATCTTGGAATCTCCTGCGGGAGCCGCAGGGGCGAGACGCGCTTCGAGCGCGCGGATATCAGCCCGCATCGGCGCCAGGAAGCTTTCGGGATAGACGCCCATCCACAGCACGACCGCCGCGATCGGCGCCATCAGCCAGAACTCCCGGATCGACAGGTCGGGCATGGCGGCGGCATCGGCATTGACCTGCGGGCCGTAACAGATGCGGCGATACAGATAGAGCATATAGGCCGCGCCCAGAATGATCCCGGTGGTGCAGACCAGCGCGACCCAGCTCGACGCTTGATATACGCCCATCAGCGACAGGAATTCGCCGACGAAGTTGGAGGTGCCGGGCAGACCGACCGCCGCCATCGTGAAGAACAGGAACAGCACGGCATAGCGTGGCATATTGATGCTCAGGCCGCCATAGCGGTTGATCTCACGGGTATGCAGGCGGTCGTAAACGACGCCGACGCACAGGAACAGCGCGCCTGCGACCAGGCCATGGCCCAGCATGACCATCATCGCACCCTCGATGCCCGCCTGGTTGAAGGCGAACAGACCAATCGTGACGATCGCCATGTGCGCGACCGACGAATAGGCGATCAGCTTCTTCATGTCCGACTGCACCATCGCGACCAGCGAAGTGTAGACCACCGCGACCATCGACAGGCCCCAGACCAAAGGCGCAAGCTGCGCGGAGGCTTCGGGAAACATCGGCAGCGAGAAGCGGATGAAGCCGTAGCCGCCCATCTTGAGCAGAACGCCCGCCAGGATGACGGAGCCTGCCGTCGGCGCCTGAACATGCGCATCGGGCAGCCAGGTGTGGACCGGCCACATCGGCATCTTGACGGCGAAGCTGGCGAAGAAGGCCAGGAACAGCCAGGTTTGGACATGCGGATCGAAATTATAGGCCATCAGCGCCGGAATTTCGGTGGTGCCCGCCTCATGCACCATCCACATCATCGCGATCAGCATCAGCACCGAGCCGAGCAGCGTGTAGAGGAAGAATTTATACGAGGCGTAAATCCGGTCCGCGCCACCCCAGATGCCGATGATGAGGTACATCGGGATCAGGCCAGCTTCGAACATGATGTAGAAGAGGTAGAGATCCTGCGCCGTGAAGACGCCGATCATCAGCACCTCCATGAACAGGAAGGCCGCCATATATTCGCCGACCCGCTTGTTGATCGCGTTCCAGCTCGCGCCGATGCAGATCGGCATCAGGAACACGGTCAGCGCGATCAGCATCAGGGCGATGCCGTCGATGCCCAGGGCCCAGGCGAAGCGACCGAAGATCGGCGCATATTCCTGGAACTGCCACTGGAGGCCGCCCTGGTCGAAATTCAGCCACAAGACGATGCCCAGGACGAAATCGACCAGCGTCGCGATGAGCGCGATCCAGCGCGCGTTGTTGGCGCTCGCGAAAAGGCAGGCGATGGCCCCGGCCATCGGGACTGCCATCATCAGGGAAAGGATGGGGAAGCCGTCCATTATCGTGTCATCGCCCAGGTTGCGGCAGCGGCGAGGCCGATCAGCATCACCAGCGCGTAGGTGTAGAGATAGCCGGATTGCAGCCGACGGGTAATTTTGTTGCCCTGCACGACCAGCGCAGCCAGGCCGTTCGGCCCGAACCGGTCGATGAAGCCGACATCACCGAACTTCCAGAAGAAGCGACCGATCGCGAAAGCGGGCTTGACGAACAGGAAATTATACAGCTCGTCGAAATACCATTTGTTGAGCAGGAAAGTGTACAGCCCGGTGAAGGTCGCCACAAACCGCTGCGGCCAGTCGGTATTCTTGATGTAGCTCAGCCAGGCGACGAACAGACCGGTCAGCATCACCGTGAACGGCGCAAACTTGACCCAAGTCGGCACTTCATGCGCGGCATGCATCAGGTGGCTGTCGAACGCGAGCGCGCCCTTCCAGAATTCGATTCCGCCTTCGGAACCGATGAACTGGTCGTGGAACAGGAAGCCGGCGAACACCGCGCCCAGGCTGAGCACGATCAACGGGACCAGCATGACGAGCGGGCTTTCGTGCGGGTGATAGCCACCCGTGCCGTCGCCTGCCTCATGGGCATGATGATCGTCATGACCGTGCGCCGCATGGGCGTGATCGTCATGTGCATGGACGGCATGATCGTCGTGACCATGGTCGTCATGGCCATGGGCGTCATGCAGCGCATGCTGGATATGTTCCGACTGGGTCCAGCGCGGCTTGCCGAAGAAAGTCAGGAAGACCAGGCGCCAGCTATAAAAGCTGGTGAGCAACGCAGCGAACACGCCGACGATGAACGCCCCGGTGCCGGCCCCGCCAGCGGCATAGGCTGCTTCAAGAATGCCGTCCTTCGAATAGAAGCCGGCAAAGCCCACGCCGATGATCGGCAGCCCTACGCCGGTGATGGCAAGCGTGCCCAGCGTCATCGTCCAGAAGGTGATCGGGATGCTTTTCCGCAGGCCGCCATAATAACGCATGTCCTGCTCATGATGCATCGCATGGATGACCGACCCGGCGCCCAGGAACAGCAGCGCCTTGAAGAAGGCGTGCGTGAACAGGTGGAACATCGCCGCGCCATAAGCGCCGACGCCCGCGGCGAAGAACATATAGCCCAGCTGCGAACAGGTCGAATAGGCGATGACGCGCTTGATGTCGGTCTGCACCGTACCCACGGTCGCGGCGAACAAACAGGTCGCTGCGCCGACATAGGTGACGACGGTCAGAGCCGTTTGCGACGTTTCGAACATCGGCGACAGGCGGCAGACCATGAAGACGCCCGCGGTGACCATCGTCGCCGCGTGGATCAGCGCCGACACAGGCGTCGGGCCTTCCATCGCGTCCGGCAACCAGGTGTGCAGGCCAAGCTGCGCGGACTTGCCCATAGCGCCGACGAACAGCAGCAGGCAGAGGACCGTCATCGTGTCGAAGCGGTGGCCGAGGAAGCCGATGGTCGAACCGGCCATTGACGGGGCCATTTCCAGAATTTCCGGGATCGATATGGTATTGAACACCAGATAGGTGCCGAAAATGCCCATCATGAAGCCAAGGTCGCCGACGCGGTTGACGACGAACGCCTTGATCGCGGCTGCATTGGCGCTGGGCTTGCGGAACCAGAAACCGATAAGCAGGTAGGAGGCCAGGCCCACGCCTTCCCAGCCGAAGAACATCTGGAGCAGATTATTCGCGGTCACGAGCATCAGCATCGCGAAGGTGAAGAGCGAGAGATAGGCGAAGAAGCGCGGCTGATCCGGCTCTTCGTCCATATAGCCCCAGCTATAAAGGTGGACGAGGCTCGACACGCTGGTGATGACCACCAGCATGACCGCCGTCATCGTATCGACGCGCAGCGCCCACTGGGCGTCGAAGCTGCCGCTTTCGATCCAGGTGAAGAGCGGCGTCACCGATGCTTCGGCATGACCAAACAGGAAGGGAACGAAGATCGCCCAGCTCATGGCGCAGGCTGCAAACAGCGCGCCAGTGGTGACGATCTTGGCGGGCAGTTTGCCGAGAGCCTTGTTGCCCAGGCCCGCGATGGCAGCAGCCAGCAGCGGAAGAAGAACGATAAGCTGGATCATGAGTTCAGGCTCAGCCCTTCATCCGGTTGACATCGTCGACGGCGATGGTGCCGCGACCACGGAAGTAAATGACGAGGATGGCAAGCCCGATGGCCGCCTCGCCCGCCGCGACGGTCAGCACGAACATGCTGAATACCTGCCCCACCAGATCGCCAAGGAAGGCGCTGAAGGCGACGAGGTTGATGTTCACACTGAGCAGGATCAGCTCGATCGCCATCAGGATGATGATGACATTCTTGCGGTTGATGAAGATGCCCAGCACCCCCATCACGAAGAGGATGGCGCTGACCACCATATAATGTTGAAGGCCGATCACAGCTCCACCCCCTGCCCTGTGGGCTGATTGATATTGCGGACCGCATCCTGCGGACGGCGGCGGTTCTGCTTGGCGATATTCTGGCCTTTCACGCCGCCGCGTGCGCGATGGGTCAGGACAATCGCGCCGATCATCGCGACCAGCAGGACGATGCCCGCTGCCTCGAACAGGAAGATATAGCGGGTGTAAAGCAGCCCGCCGATCGCCTGGATGTTGCTGAGTTCCGGGTTCACCGGCGCGGCGCGCTGCGCCAATTCGATGGGACCAGCGCTCCACAGGCCAATGCCAAGCACGATCTCCGCCAGCAGCACCAACGCGATCAGCAGCCCGAATGGCAGATAATCGACGAAACCCGCGCGTAATTCAGCAAAGTCGATGTCCAGCATCATGACCACGAACAGAAACAGCACCGCGACCGCGCCGACATAGACGATGACGAGCAGCATCGCGATGAATTCAGCGCCCAGCAGCACCATCAGCCCCGCCGCGTTGAAGAAGGCGAGGATCAGCCACAGCACCGAATGAACGGGATTGCGCGACAAAATGGTGAGCGCGCCGCTGCTCACCACCAAAATGGCGAACAGGTAAAAGGCGAGGACGTGAATCACAGGTGCAATATTCCCTTTGACGCGCGCGGCTTAACGATAGGGGGCATCGGCGGCAAGGTTCGCGGCGATCGCGCGTTCCCACTTGTCGCCATTTTCAAGGAGCTTGGCCTTGTCATAGATCAGCTCCTCACGGGTTTCGGTCGCGAACTCGAAATTCGGCCCTTCCACGACCGCATCGACCGGGCAGGCTTCCTGACAGAAGCCGCAATAGATGCACTTGGTCATGTCGATGTCATAGCGCGTTGTGCGCCGGCTGCCATCGTCGCGCGGCTGCGCCTCGATGGTGATCGCCTGCGCCGGGCAGACCGCCTCGCATAGCTTGCACGCGATGCAGCGCTCTTCCCCGTTGGGGTAGCGGCGCAGCGCATGTTCACCACGGAAACGCGGCGAAATCGGGTTCTTTTCGTAGGGGTAGTTGATCGTCGCCTTGGGCTTGAAGAAATACTTCAAGGTCAGCCAGTGCGCCTTCACGAACTCCCAGAGGGTGAAGCTTTTGACGTAGTAACCGAGGCTCATTGTGCGCCTCCATAGCGCGTCAGCATGAGGAAGCCCGAAACCAGGAAGACGAAGAAGAGCGAGGTCGGCAGGAAGATCTTCCAGCCCAGCCGCATCAGCTGGTCATAACGATAGCGGGGCACCGTCGCCTTCACCCAGGAGAAGACGAAGAAAAAGAACAGGATCTTGGCGAACAGCCACAGGATGCCCGGCACATAATAGAGCGGCGCCCAGTCGAGCGGAGGCAGATAGCCGCCCCAGAACAGGATCGCGTTCAGTGCGCACATCAGGATGACGTTGGCATATTCGCCGAGCCAGTAGAGCGCGAAGGCCATGGACGAATATTCGGTCTGATAGCCCGCGACCAGCTCGCTTTCCGCTTCGGTCAGATCGAAGGGCGCCCGCGCAGTTTCGGCCATGGCGGAAATCAGGAACATGATCGCCATCGGGAACAGCAGCGGGTTGAAGCCATTGCCGTTCAGGAAGCCATAATAGCCCTTCTGACTTTCCACGATCGCGGTCAGATTGAAACTGCCGGCCCACAGCACGACGCAGATCAGGATGAAGCCGATGGAGACTTCATAACTGATCATCTGCGCGCTGGCGCGGATCGCGGAATAGAAAGGATATTTGGAGTTAGAAGCCCAGCCCGCCAGAACAATGCCATAGACGCCAAGCGAACTGATCGCGAGGATATAGAGCAGACCGACATTGATATTCGCCAGCACCACGCCGACCTGAAACGGGATCACCGCCCATGCCATCAGCGCGATCGTAAAGGTGATAATCGGGGCGATAATGAACAGCGTCTTATTCGCCGCCGACGGGATGATGGTTTCCTGCAGGAACACCTTGGCGCCGTCCGCGAAGGATTGCAGCAGGCCGAACGGGCCGACGACATTGGGGCCGCGGCGCAGCGCCATCGCCGCCCAGATCTTGCGGTCGGCATAGATGAGCATCGCGACCGCCAGCATGACCGGCAATGCGATCACCAGGATGCCTATGATGGTCGACAGGAACCAGGCACCTTCGAACGACATGCCCAGATTTTGGAAGAAAGCGGTCACTTAATGCCCCCAGTGTTAATGGAGCAACGTGCTCCCGCGAAAGCGGGAATCCAGTTCAGACGTCGGGACTGGGTTCCCGCCTGCGCGGGAACACGGATGCGCTGCATCATTCTGCCGCCTCCGCAAATTCCACCCCATGGATCAGTTCGGCCGAGCATATCTGCATCGTCGGACTGGCGCGGCAAATGGCGTTGGTCAGGTAGAAATCCTTGATCGGCGAAGCCAGTTCGCCAGTCGCGCCAGTCGGCAGCGAGGGAATGGACCAGCCATAATCGGCCAGCCCCTCGACGCCCAGCGCCGGAACCGCCTTGACCATTGCGGCGCGCAGAGCGTCGAAGCTGTCGAACGGCAGCTTGGCGCCCAGCGCTTCGGACAGCGCACGCAGGATCGACCAGTCCTCGCGGGCGTCGCCCGGCGCGAACACGGCCTTTTCACCGAACTGAACCCGGCCTTCCAGATTGACGTAAGTGCCAGCCTTTTCGGCATAGCTTGCGCCCGGCAGGATGACGTCCGCCGCATGGGCGCCCTTGTCGCCATGATGACCGACATAGACTTTGAAGCTGTCGGGGAAGGCGGCATAATCCACCTCGTCCGCGCCGAGCGAAAGGAGCAGCTTGGGCGCGGCGGCCGCCACCGCCTTGATGCCGCCCTGCGTCGCATAACCCAGCATCAGCCCGCCCATACGTGCCGCCGCAAAATGCAGGACGTTATAGCCGTTCCAGCCGTCCTTGATGAGGCCCAGCGTCTCGACCAGCGCCAGCGTGTCGCCATGCGCGCCGTCCTTGGCCAGTACGCCGCCGCCCACGATCATTGCGGGCCGCGCGGCCTTGCTGAACGCCTCGACCACCGCTTCCGGCAGCTTGGCGAGCAGCGATGCATCATTGCCCAGCCATTCGACCTTGTAGGTCAGGTCGAACTCAGGCCCGATGGAAAAGACCTTCGCGCCCTTCTTTATCGCCTTGCGCAGCCGCGTGTTCACCAAAGGCGCTTCCCAGCGCAAATTGGTGCCGACCAGCAGGATGACATCGACGGTTTCCAGATCGGCCAGCGGCGTATTGAACACCACCGAAGACAGGCTCGAAACGTCATAGGACAGGCCGGTCTGACGGCCTTCCAGCATCGTGCCGCCAAGCTTTTCGACCAGCGCCTTGCCGGCGAACATCGTCTCGCAATCGAGCAGGTCACCGGCGATCGCCGCGACGCTACCGCCATGCTGGACCGCTGCGACGGCGGCGAAGGCTTCCGCCCAGGTCGCCGAAACCAGCTTGCCGTCCTTGCGGACATAGGGTTTGTCGAGCCGCTTGCGGACCAGACCATCGACATTGTGCCGAGTCTTGTCCGACGCCCATTCCTCGTTCACGTCGTCATTGATGCGCGGCACGGCGCGCAGCACCTGACGGCCCCGGCTGTCGAGCCGGATATTGGTGCCCAGCGCGTCCATCACGTCGATCGCATGGGTCTTCTTCAATTCCCAAGGACGCGCTTCGAACGCATAGGGCTTGGCAGTCAGCGCGCCGACGGGGCACAGGTCGACCACATTGCCCGACAATTCGCTCTTGGCGGCATGTTCGAGATAGGTGGTGATCTGCATATTTTCGCCGCGACCGATCGCGCCGATTTCCGGCACGCCCGCCACTTCCTCGGCAAAGCGCACGCAGCGGGTGCACTGGATGCAGCGGGTCATGACCGTCTTGACGATCGGACCCATATATTTCTCGGTGACGGCACGCTTATTCTCGTCATAGCGCGACGCGCCGCGGCCATAGGCGACCGACTGGTCCTGCAAATCGCATTCGCCGCCCTGATCGCAAATCGGGCAATCGAGCGGATGGTTGATGAGGAGGAACTCCATCACCCCTTCGCGCGCCTTCTTGACCATTTCGCTGTCGGTGCGGATTTCCTGCCCCTCGGCAGCGGGCAACGCGCAGGATGCCTGCGGCTTGGGCGGTCCGGGCTTCACTTCGACCAGGCACATGCGGCAATTGCCCGCGATGGACAGGCGTTCATGATAGCAGAAGCGCGGAATTTCCTTCCCCGCCATCTCGCACGCTTGCAGAACCGTCGCACCCGCCGGGACTTCGAGTTCTACGCCGTCAACTTTGACTTTAGGCATTCGCGCTGCCCTTTTTGGAAGCGATGAGCGACTTGGCCGCCCGTTTATGACCACCGACCCTCTCGGCGTGGCTTGGGGCGAAATTAAGGCGGATCTGGTTCATTTTTGCACCTCGGTCCGAGCAAATTCGCTCTTAGTCACGGCGCGGGTCAAACGAAGCAATCCTTCAGCGACGGCGCCCTTCACCGTCGCCTTCGACAGTTCGATTTTCTCGCCATCGGGGATGCACGCGCTGAATTTCGGCATCAACGCCTGAACGGTTTCATTTTCCTGACGAGAAGCTGGATAAGATAGCACCAGCGACCGTGAAAGCGCTGGATTGGCGCGCGCCACACATTCACCAAATTGTTCCAGCGCCACCACTGAATATGCCGCACTTGGAACAGTATCGCCATATAATTGGAGATAACCGCTATTCAAATCATCCGGGAATGAGTCAATGGCCTTGGACTTATAGTCATGCTTGAAAAGCGCTACGAAAATTCCTCCTCGCAGCAAGTTTTCCGAAAGCTCCAATTGACCATCCGCCATGCACTCGTCCGAAGGATCGAACATGCTTTTTAGCAAAGATTTATATTCTGGCGAACCGACGGGCAGATCAATGAATTTACGCGTGCGTCCTTGCGAACGATCAACGACGCAAGCCGCAAATCCCTCCATGGTCACTCGCGCGGCCGCGGGGCCTCGACCCGGCATTTGCGCCACACGATGACGGATCAATGTCCCCGTTTCCTGCGCCAATGCCGGCGGCGCCGCAACAAAAGCGGCGGATATTAGAAGAGCGAACCGCAGTATCACTCCGCTGCCTCCATGACGGGGGCGCTATCCTTGTTTTCATTGATGCGGCGCTCGATTTCCGGGCGGAAATGCTTGATGAGTCCCTGGATCGGCCATGCCGCCGCGTCGCCCAGCGCGCAGATGGTGTGGCCTTCGACCTGCTTGGTCACCTGGTGCAGCATGTCGATTTCGGACAGGTCGGCGTCGCCGGTGCGCAGCCGCTCCATCACCCGCCACATCCAGCCAGTGCCTTCGCGGCATGGCGTGCATTGGCCACAGGACTCATGCTTGTAGAAATAGGACAGCCGCGAAATGGCGCGAACAATGTCGGTGGACTTGTCCATCACGATGACCGCTGCGGTGCCAAGGCCGGAACCCAGCGCCTTCAACCCGTCGAAATCCATCGGCGCGTCCATGATTTCGCGCGCCGGGACCAGGGGGACCGACGAGCCACCGGGGATCACCGCCAGCAGATTGTCCCACCCACCCCGGATGCCGCCGCAGTGGCGGTCGATCAGTTCGCGGAACGGGATCGACATGCTTTCCTCGACCACGCACGGTTTGTTCACATGGCCGCTGATCTGGAACAGCTTGGTGCCGCGATTGCCTTCGCGCCCGAAGCTGTTGAACCATGCCGCGCCGCGGCGCAGAATCGTCGGGCTGACCGCGATGCTCTCGACATTGTTCACCGTGGTCGGACAACCGTAAAGGCCCGCGCCCGCCGGGAAAGGCGGCTTCAGGCGGGGCTGGCCCTTCTTGCCCTCGATGCTTTCGATCTGCGCGGTTTCCTCGCCGCAGATATAGGCGCCCGCGCCGCGATGGACAAAGACGTCGAAATCATAGCCCGACCCGCAGGCATTCTTGCCGATAAAGCCCTTGGCATAGGCCTGCTCCACGGCGGCGAAGAGCACCTTCGCCTCATAGATAAATTCGCCACGGATGTAGATATAGGCGGCCCGCGCCCGCATCGCGAAACCGGCGATCAGCGCGCCTTCGATCAGCTTGTGCGGATCGTGGCGGATGATTTCGCGGTCCTTGCACGACCCCGGCTCGGATTCGTCGGCGTTAATGACCAGGAAGCTGGGACGGCCATCCTTGCTTTCCTTGGGCATGAAGCTCCACTTCATGCCGGTCGGGAAGCCGGCGCCGCCACGGCCGCGCAGGTTCGACGCCTTGATGATGTCGATGATCGCGTCCTGGCCGATTTCCATCAGCTTCTTGGTATTGTCCCAATCGCCGCGTTTGATCGCCGCGTCGATGCCCCAATCCTGGAAGCCATGGACGTTGGTGAAAATGCGGTCCTTGTCGGACAGTGGCCCCACAAAGGGAGGCGGCGCGGGAGGTGCGGTGTCGTCGGCCATTACCGGCCCTTTCCGATCAGTTTTTCAGCCACGAAATAGGCGAACACAGCCAGCGTCAGCCCGATGACCAGGCCCAGCACCGCGCCGATGATCTTGAGCGCGATCACGAACACGATGATGCCGAGGATGATGGCGATCAATGCGCTCACGCCCAGTCACCCCGATAGTCGTGATTGTCGGTGACCATCTCTTTAAGCGTCGTCGGGCCGCCTTCGGGCGCGCTGGTCTGACGGTCGATCTGCGGGCCGATCTTGGGCTGGCCGCCAGAGGCCAGCGTCTCCAGGATCGCGCTCATGCTGTCATAGGTCAGGTCTTCATAATTATCGTCGTTGATCTGGACCATCGGCGCGTTGGCGCAGGCGCCAAGACATTCGACTTCGGTCAGGGTGAACAAGCCATCGGGGGTCGTGCCCCCCTTGACCAGGCCCTTGTTCTTGCACGCCGAAAAGACATCGTCCGACCCGCGCAACATGCAGGGCGTCGTGCCGCACACCTGCACATGATAGCGACCGACCGGCGCGAGGTTGTACATAGTGTAGAAGGTCGCGACCTCATAGACGCGCATATACGGCATATCGAGCTGACGCCCGATATATTCCATCACCGGCACAGGCAGCCAGCCATTGGTTTGCGTTTCCGCAGCGACCTGACGCTGTGCCAGGTCGAGCAGCGGCATCACCGCCGACTGCTGACGACCGGCGGGATAACGGGCGATGACAGTCTTGGCCTGCTCGGCATTTTCGGCGGTCCACTCGAACGCGCCCCAGCGCGCGCGGGTTTCCGCTTCATCGGGGATATGAACTGCGTCAGCCATTATCGGTCACATTCTCCGAACACGATGTCCATCGCGCCCAGTACAGCGGTTGTATCGGCGAGCATGTGGCCCTTCATCATGAAGTCCATAGCTTGCAGGTGCGAGAAAGCGGTCGGGCGGATCTTGCAACGGTAGGGCTTGTTGGACCCGTCGGCGACCAGGTAGACGCCGAATTCCCCCTTGGGGCTTTCGGTCGCCACATAGACCTCGCCTGCGGGGACGTGGAAACCCTCGGTATAGAGCTTGAAATGATGGATCAGCGCTTCCATCGATCGCTTCATCTCACCGCGCTTGGGCGGCACCACCTTGCGGTCGAAGCTGGCGATCGGCCCTTCGGGCATTTCGTTCAGACACTGTTTCATAATGCGCGCAGACTGGCGGACTTCCTCGACGCGGACCATGAACCGGTCATAGCAGTCGAACTGCGTGCCAACAGGCACGTCGAATTCCATCCGGTCGTACACGTCATAAGGCTGCGACTTGCGGATATCCCAGGGAATACCGGAGCCACGAATCATGGGACCGGAAAAGCCCCATTTCAGCGCGTCTTCTTTGGATACGATCGCGATGTCGACATTGCGCTGCTTGAAGATGCGGTTGTCGGCCACCAGGCTGATCGCATCCTCGAACAGGCGCGGCAGACGACCGTCGAGCCAGTCGGCGATGTCCGTCAGCAACTTCAAGGGCACGTCCTGATGCACGCCCCCCGGACGAAAATAGGCGCTGTGCATCCGCGCGCCCGACGCGCGCTCGAAAAAGTTAAGGCAATCCTCGCGGATTTCGAACAGCCACAGGTTCGGCGTCATCGCGCCAACATCCATCACATGGCTGCCCAGGTTCAGCATATGATTGCAGATGCGGGTCAGTTCCGCGAAGAACACGCGCAAATATTGCGCGCGCAGCGGCACTTCCAGGTTCAGCAGCTTCTCGACCGCCAGAACATAGCTATGCTCCATGCCGAGCGGCGAACAATAGTCCAGCCGGTCGAAATAGGGCAGCGCCTGCATATAGGTTTTATATTCGATCAGCTTTTCGGTGCCGCGGTGCAGCAGACCGACATGCGGGTCGCAACGCTCGACGATTTCTCCGTCCAGTTCCATGACCAGACGGAGCACGCCATGCGCCGCAGGATGCTGCGGGCCGAAATTGATCGTGTAGTTCTGGATTTCCGTATCGCCATAAGACGGATCTGCCGCGTCCGTGCGATGTTCCAGTTCGTCGAGATAGTCGGCCATCAGGCTTTGTCCTCCGGCTTGGCGGCGCCTTTACCTTCGTCGGCCGTGGCAGCGGGCTTAGTCGGCGCGTCGTCGGACTTCGCTTTTGCCGCCTGATTGGCAGCCTCGCCAGCGCCGGTATCGGCCTTCTTCTCGGTCACCTTCGGCGTCGGCGCGGCATCAGGCGCAGCCGGCGCTACGGCCTTTTCGTCGCCCGGCAGCACATATTGCGCGCCTTCCCATGGGCTCATGAAGTCGAAGCTGCGGAAGTCCTGCGCCAGTTTCACAGGCTCATAGACGACTCGTTTATCCTCTTCGGAATAGCGCAGTTCGACATAGCCGGTCAGCGGGAAGTCCTTACGCTGCGGATGCCCCTTGAAGCCATAGTCGGTCAAGATGCGGCGCAGATCGGTATTGCCGTCGAACACGACGCCATACATGTCGAACACTTCGCGCTCCAACCAGCCGGCGACCGGCCAGAGATGCGTGACGGTGGGCACCGGCCTGTCTTCGTCGGTTGATACCTTTACGCGGATACGATGGTTCCGCGTGACGCTTAGCAAATGATAGGCGACCTCGAACCGCTCCGGACGATCGGGATAGTCTACGCCGGCGATTTCCATCAGTTGCTGATATTGCGCCATGTCGCGCAGCGCGACCATGGCGTTCACCAACTCGTCGCGCTCGACGATGAAGGTCAGTTCGTCGGCATGATCGACAGTTTCGATCAGCATCGATCCCAGCAGGACGCCGATTTCCTCGGCGATCCCGTCGATGGTCGCGATCTTGGGTGCGGAATGTCCCATATTAGCGCTCAATCGTCCCGATACGGCGGATTTTCCGCTGCAACTGCATCACGCCATACAGCAAGGCTTCGGCGGTCGGCGGGCAACCCGGCACATAGATGTCGACCGGCACGATCCGGTCGCAGCCACGCACTACCGAATAGCTGTAATGATAATAGCCGCCGCCGTTCGCGCAGCTGCCCATTGAAATCACATATTTCGGATTGGACATCTGGTCGTAAACCTTGCGCAACGCCGGAGCCATCTTGTTGCACAGCGTGCCCGCGACGATCATCACGTCCGACTGGCGCGGGGACGCGCGTGGCGCCACGCCAAAACGCTCCATGTCGTAGCGCGGCATGTTGACGTGGATCATCTCGACCGCGCAGCAGGCTAGGCCGAATGTCATCCACCACAGCGAACCGGTGCGCGCCCATGTGAAGAGATCTTCGGTCGAGGTGACCAGGAAACCCTTGTCATTCACTTCGCTGTTGAGCGAATTGAAGAAATCCTGGTCGGGCTGCGTGCCCTGCGGCGGCAAGGTGCCAGGCGCCGGGTTGTAGAGTTCTACTCCCAATCGAGTGCTCCCTTCTTCCACGCATAGACGAGGCCGAGCACCAGCTCCGCTATGAAAATCATCATGGTCGCCCAGCCGGCCCAGCCGATCTGGTCGAGGCTCACCGCCCACGGAAACAGGAACGCCGCTTCAAGATCGAAGATGATGAAGAGAATGGCGACCAGATAGAAGCGCACGTCAAACTGGCTGCGCGGCTCCTCGAACGCGGGGAAGCCGCATTCATATTCGGAAAGCTTGGCCGGTTCGGGCTTATGTGCGCCGGTCAGCCGGCCCACCAGCATCGGCAGGAAGACGAAGGCGCCGGAAAGCAGCAACGCGACCCCAAGAAAGATCAGGATCGGCAGATATTGGGCAAGATCGACCAACGGATTCCCCTGGGCGAAAAGGTTGTTGGGGGCGCTTTAGGCCTGCTGCATATGCGAAGCAAGGGGCCAACGCCCTGAGAATGAATCGCAAAAAGGCCAAGCGCTTGAAGCGCTTGGCCCAGCGGGGCTTTAGCGCAGCGCGCCAGCCACCAGCTTGTGCAATTTGCTGTGGATCGCATCATTGCCGGCGATCACTTCCTTGCGCTCGATCGACTGGTCGCCGCCGCGAAAATCGCTCGCGAAACCGCCCGCTTCGCGCACCAGCAGCAGGCCGGCGGCGACATCCCAGGGCTGCAGGCCGCTTTCCCAATAGCCGTCATAGCGGCCCGATGCGACATGGGCGAGATCGAGCGAGGCCGCGCCGAAGCGGCGGATGCCCGCGACCGAAGGCGCGACCGCACCGTAGATGCGGGTCCATTGCGCCATGTCGCCATGGCCCATGAAAGGAATGCCGGTGGCAATGACGCAGTCGGCCAGGTCGCGGCGGGCCGAGACTCGCAGGCGCTGGTCGTGGCGCCAGGCGCCGCGGCTCTTTTCCGCCCAATAGCTCTCGTCAGTGACCGGCTGGTAGATCAGGCCAGTCGTGATCTCGCGCTTGCCGCTGCCATATTGCGGTTCTTCGACCGCGATCGAGATGGCGAAATGCGGGATGCCGTGCAGGAAGTTGGTGGTGCCGTCCAACGGATCGATGATCCAGCGCGGCTTGGTCGGATCGCCCTCGATCACGCCGCCTTCTTCCAGCAGGAAGCCCCAGTCGGGGCGCGCCTTCTGCAATTCCTCGACCAGCGTCTTTTCCGCCTGCTGATCGGCCTTGGACACGAAGTCCGCCGGGCCCTTGCGGGACACCTGAAGATGTTCGACTTCGCCGAAATCGCGGCGCAACTTCGATCCCGCCTTGCGCGCGGCGCGTTCCATGACGGTGAGAAGGCCGGAGTGCGATACCATATTATGTCTCCGCCGTCCCCGGTGGGACGGCCTGCTGGATTATTTCTTCGGGGCGGGCCTGGCGGCCGGGGCGGCGGGGCGATAGCCGCATACGCCGGCGATCACGGCCAGCATCTGCGACGGGTCTTTCCGGTCGACCTTGCCGGCATTGGCGGCGATGACCTTGTCCGTCGCCTCGCTGACCTTGGAGACCGCATTGGAATAGAGGCAGTCGAACAGCGCACTCTTGACCGGCGCTTCGACCTCGTTCGACTGGAGCGCGCTTGTGACGATGCGCAGCACATAAGCCGCGCTGTCGAGTTGCGCCTTGGTCGGCGCGGCTTGCGCCTGCGCCATAGCCTGGGTGGGGACCGCGGCCGGCATGACGGCGATCGCGAGGCCAAGCGCCAACCGAGCGGCCCATGCCGTGCTGCGGTCCATAGGCATCAGTCGGCGCGCTTCACATATTCGCGGGCATAGACGTCCACGACGATGCGGGTGCCGCTGACGATGTGCGGCGGGACCATGACGCGCACGCCATTGTCGAGGATCGCGGGCTTGTAGCTGGCGGAGGCGGTCTGCCCCTTCACCACGGCGTCGGCTTCGACCACGGTCGCTTCGATCGTGTCGGGCAACTGGACCGAAATCGGACGATCTTCGTACATTTCCAGCGTCACTTCCATGCCGTCCTGCAGGAAGTCGGCCGCTTCGCCGAGTAGTTCGGCGGGCAGGTTGATCTGCTCGTAATTCTCATTGTCCATGAAAACGAGCATGTCGCCTTCGGCATAGAGATACTGGAAATCCTTGGTGTCGAGGCGGATGCGCTCGACGCTCTCCGCGGAGCGGAAACGGACATTGTTCTTGCGGCCGTCGATCAGGTTCTTGAGTTCGACCTGCATATAGGCGCCGCCCTTGCCGGGCTGGGTGTGCTGGATCTTGACGGCGCGCCACAGGCCGCCCTCATATTCGATATTATTGCCGGGACGAATGTCCACGCCGCTGATCTTCGCCATGGGAAGAGCCTGCCTATATGTCTGAAGGTGGAAAAGAGCCGGCCTCTTGGAGGCTGGGCGCGCCTTTACAGCGGGACGGGGCGAAGGGCAAGGGGCCGGAAGTTCCGGAACTTCTCGCATATGACGCATGGCGAATTTTTCAGGGGCAAGTCGTGGAGAAACCCGACGATGGGAAAGAGCGCAGACGCCCGTCATAGCATTTCGGCGGTCTGTAGGACAGGTCAGCGGCGCGCCAGCAGCGGATAGGGATTGATCGCGCGCCCGCCATACCAGGGTTCGCCGGGCGTCATCGCATGGACCGCGAAATGGAGATGCGGCGCGCTCGGATCGGCGTTGCCCGTGCTGCCCACCATCGCGATGCGCTGGCCGCGGCGCAGCCCCTGCCCTTCGCGCAGGCCCGGCGCATAGCCGTCGAGATGGGCGTAATAATAGAGCAGTCGCCCGTCAGCCGAGCGCTGGTAAAGGGTGCGGCCGCCGTCGTGGCTCCAGAAGATTTTTTCGACTCTGCCGTCGGCTGCGGCCAGCACCGCCCTGCCCCGCGCCGCCATGATGTCGATCGCATCATGCGGCCGCGCGCCATGGGCGCGGGCCTGGGTGAAGGTGTCGGCCAGGGCCGACGCCGGCACGCCCTCGACGGGAATCAGCAACGGGCCAGCGTCCGCAGACCTGGCGGCGCGGGGCACAGGCGCGATCACGGACGGCCCGTCCGCTGGCACGATCCGAACGCAGAAATGCGCGAAAGCAACGCAGAACAGCAGCGCCACAGCGATGCTGCCCCACAGTCGCGGCCGCCTCATGCCTGGAACTTGGCCTTGATCCCGCTCTTGACCATCTGGGCCAGACGCGCCGCGTCCCAGTTGGTCAGGCGGATGCAGCCATGGCTTTCGGTACGCCCGATCGTCTGCGGTTCGGGCGTGCCGTGGATGCCATAATGATCCTTCGACAGGTCGATCCACACCACGCCGACCGGGCCGTTGGGGCCGGGTTTCAGCACCGCCTTCTCATCCTTTGAAGAGGCGTCCCAGAAAAGTTTGGGATTATAATGGAAATCGGGATTGCGGCTCACCCCCTTGATCGTCCATTCGCCCAGCGGCAACGGGTCATGCTGCGATCCCGTCGTCACCGGAAATTGCGCGATCAGGCGGTTTTCCGCGTTATAGACCTTGAGCAGCCCTTCGGACTTGTCGACCACCAGATGATCGGCCTGCGGCTGATCCTTGGCCACGCCAAGACTGGCG
Organism: Sphingobium cupriresistens; assembly: GCF_004152865.1. GTDB lineage: Bacteria > Pseudomonadota > Alphaproteobacteria > Sphingomonadales > Sphingomonadaceae > Sphingobium > Sphingobium cupriresistens. The sequence goes on from NZ_SEOO01000009.1 coordinate 72,083, forward strand.
AGCGTTTCGCCCCAACCACGCTCATCACCCTCGATCATAGCGACCGGCTGATTGTCGATCGCAGGTACGCGGATGGTCGTACCCGCCCCGACCTTCGTATTGGGCGGATTGAGCGCGATCAACGCTTCGGGCGTGGTGTGGAAGCGTTCGGCGACTTTTTCCAGCAGATTGCGATAGGTAAGCGCGGGAAGCTTCGCCTGCTCATTGAGGTCGCCGCGCGGGACGTCGAAAAAGGGGCCACGCGCGAAATCGTCTGGAATTTTCACCAGATAGGTCGTCGGTCGCGATTCCCCTTCCAGCAGGGCGGCGCTGGTCTTCTGATCGAAACTGCCGGTGATGGGCAGGTCATGCGCCTCCTGGAAACCGCGCAACGCCGCCTTGAAGCTCATGCCATCTTTGCCGTCGAGCACGCCGGGCGAGAAACCCCAGCGATCGAGCGCGACCTGCGCCATGAGAAAGCGATTGGGTTGTTGGGGATTTTGTTCCTGCACGACCTGGAAGGCGTAGGCGTCGCTCGTGACCGCAGCGGCGGCATTGGCCGCGTTGGCGGGCTGGACGGCATTGCCGGCAGGCGCGCTGCTATTGGCGTCGGTAACGCTGACATTGCAGGCGCTGCATAGCAGGGCGACGAGCAACAGATGGTTTTTCAAGGCGATTCTCTCCGATCAGACGAAGAGAGAACGCGCGAAGAGGCGGAAAGCTGCGATCAGCCGAAACCGCCCCGCTTAACGTGGCGGCGGCGGCTTGCTGGCCAGCACTTGCGCAAAGGCGGCGACGCCCGCCTTCGGACCGTCCGGGTGGTTCCACACCGCGCTGCTGACCGCCAGAAAGTCCGCGCCCGCGGCGACCAAAGGTGCGGCATTCTCCGCGGTCACGCCGCCGATCGCGACGCACGGCAGTTCGAACAGGGTCGTCCACCATCCCAGGATCGACGGCTCGGCGCGGTGGAGCGTTTCCTTGGTAGTGGTAGGGTAGAATGCGCCGAACGCGACATAGTCGGCCCCCGCCTCGCCCGCTTCCATCGCCAGATGGCGGCTGTCATGGCAGGTCACGCCGATCTGCACCTTCGGCCCCAATTGTTCGCGTGCGTCGCGCGGGTCGCCATCCTCCTGCCCCAAATGGACGCCGTCTGCGCCGAGGCGCTTGGCGAGGCCGATGCTGTCATTGACGATGAAGGCGACATCCCGCTCCGCGCACAGCGCCTGGATCGGCGGGGCGAGCGCGGCGATGGCGTGATCGTCGATCCCCTTGAGCCGCAATTGAAACGCCGCGACGCTGCCGCCGTCGAACGCGGCGGCGAGTTGATCGAGGAAGCCGTCGTCGATGGCCGGCGGGGAGATCAGGTAAAGCTGGCAGGCGGGGCGGAAGCCCAGTTCGAACTGGTCGGCGAAATGTGGGTCGAGCGCCAGCTCTTCATCGGTGAAATCGGTCATGGGCGCTTTATAGCCATTCAGGAGGCGAGGCCAAGGGCGCTATGCTGGAATGCAATGTCCAGCCTTTCATCCGTTCGGGCTGAACCTGCCGAAGCCCCCTTCGACTGCCTGCAAGGGAAGGCGCTCACGACACAGCTCGACAAGCTCTGGACTATCAATGAAATGGCCGGGCGGACATGCGCCGCCCGGCCTTCACAAATTCAGGCCGCGACCGGCCGCTTGGCGGTCGAGGCGCCGTGGATTTCGTCAATCGCTTCGCCCAGCGACGCGTTGAACTCGTCATCGCTCATCTGGTGACGCAGATCGTTGAGCAGCGCGCGGCTGAAGCTGGCGATGATGCCGCGATTCTTGGCCAGTTCGACACAGGCTTCGGGACGGGCGAAGCCACCCGACAGCGCCACGACGCGCAGCACGGCGGGGTGATCGACCAGCGGGTCGAACAGGCCGGCCTTGGCGGGCAGCGACAGTTTCAACATCACCTGAACGCCATCGGGCAAGGCATCGAGATTCTTGAGGATTTCCTCCAGCAATATCTGGTCGGCTTCCGCGCGTTCGGGCGACTTGATGTTCACTTCCGGCTCGATGATCGGCATCAGACCGGCGGCGAGAACCTGCTGGCCGACTTCGAACTGCTGCGCGACCACGGCGGCGATACCTTCGCGGTTGGCGAGGTTCACGACCGAGCGTTCCTTGGTGCCGAACACGCCCAGCGCCTTCGACCGGTGCAGCAGGATGTCGAGATCGGGATTGGGCTTCATCAACTGCACGCCGTTCGCCTCATCCTCCAGACCCTTGTCGATCTTGATGAAGGGCACTACGCCACGCTCCAGCAACGCCTGCGGGGTCGGCTTGCCGTCGACGGTGCCGTCCATGGTGCGCTCGAACAGGATCGCGCCCAGCACCTTGTCGCCAGTGAAGGCGGGAGAGGTGATGACGCGGCTGCGCATGGCGTGGATCAGGCCGAACATTTCCTCTTCGCTGGACCAGGCGTCTTCCTCCACGCCATAGCCCTTGAGCGCCTTGGGCGTCGATCCGCCGCTCTGGTCGAGCGCGGCGATAAAGCCCTCACCCGTAGCGATCTTCTGCTTCATATCCTGATCCAGCATCTGCACATACCTTCCCTTGGGCGCCGCCCCCTGGCGGCACGAAAATAGATTAACGACAGACGCTCCACCATCTGCCGGCCGGGTGCGACTTTCTGTTGTTATCGCCGGTATTCCGGCTGGTAGCCAGTCCCATGCCGCACCGCAAGGCGCATCGCCCGTAAACGCCACGCGAAGAGCCTGTTATAGCTGCGTTTCCGCACGCCGATGCTATCGAGGACGCTGGGACCGGGCGGTACTCGTTTCGTGATGACGATCGGACGCACAGGCAGAATGGCGGCGGCCATGCTTCTTCCGGGGAGTGTCTCTCCCGCCCGCGCGGCGGAAAACCCCATAATGAATCATGATCGGCGGGTTGAAAGGTTGCGTCTTGCGACCCATAGGGCAGGCATGACCAGCACCGCCGCCGAAAGCCCCGTCGACATTTCCCCCGTCATGATCCTCCTGATGGCGGTCGCCTGCGGAGTCATCGTCGCCAACCTTTATTATGCTCAGACGCTGATCGATGTGATCGGGCCGGAAATCGGCCTTTCTCCCAGCGTCGCAGGGCTGATAACCACGCTGACCCAGCTAGGCTATGGCGCAGGCCTGTTCCTGATCGTGCCGCTGGCGGATCTATTCGAAAATCGGCGGATCGTACTGACCTCGATTGCGGCCACCATGTTCGGTTGCATCGCCATCGCCCTGTCCAACGGTCCGACCAGCTTCCTCGTCGCCTCCGTCCTGACTGGCGTCGGCGCCACCGGCGCGCAGGTGTTGGTTCCCCTCGCCTCGCACCTGGCCGCCTCGGAAAAGCAGGGCCGCGTGGTCGGCACGGTGATGAGCGGACTGTTGTTCGGCATCATGCTATCGCGCCCGATCGCCAATTTCCTGGCTGGGTCGGTCGGCTGGCGCGCCACCTTCATCGTCTCTGCAGTCGTAATGGCCATGGTGGGCGTGGCGCTGCTCGCCGCCTGTCCACAACGCAAGCCCAAGGGCGGGATGCGGTATCGCGACGTGCTGGCGTCGACCTTCGATCAACTGGTCAAGCATCGCGTCGTGCGGATGCGCGCTTTTTATCAGGCCGCCATGTTCGCGGCGTTCAACCTGTTCTGGACCGCCGCGCCGCTGGCGCTGATCCATGAATTTCACCTCGGCCATGCCGGCATTGGCGCTTTTGCGCTGGCTGGCGCGGGCGGCGCGCTGGCCGCGCCGATCGCGGGATGGATGGCCGATCGCCGCCTGACCCGCCCCGCCTCGCTCATCGGCATGATCGGACTGACGGCCGGTTTCCTGCTCGCCGACTGGACAGTGGCGGCGGGTAGCCTGATCGGCTTCACCATCATGGCGGTGCTGATCGACGGCGCGGTGCAGATGAGCCAGATCACGGGGCAGAAGCTGATCTTCTCGCTCGATCCCCATGCGCGCGGGCGCATCAATGCGGCCTATGTGACCGTCATGTTCCTGGTGGGGATTGGGGTCGGTGATCGGATCGGTCACCTATGAGGCGGGCGGCTGGACCGCCAGCGCGCTGGCCGGTGCGGCCATTGGCGGGGTCGCAACCCTGGCCTTCCTGCTGTTCGACCGGGGCGCCAGCATCGCGCGCTGACCCCCGGCCGCTACAGGATCAGGTCGTCAGCGCCTTGACGCCGGGCAATTCCTTGCCTTCCATCCATTCCAGGAAAGCACCGCCAGCGGTCGAGACGAAGGTGAAGTCGCCCGCTGCGCCCGCATGGTTGAGCGCGGCGACGGTATCGCCACCGCCGGCCACCGACGTCAATTGGCCTTCCTTGGTTAGCGCCGCCGCCGTTCGGGCCAACGCCACGGTCGCCGCGTCGAAAGGCGCGATCTCGAACGCGCCGAGCGGACCGTTCCAGACCAGGGTGCGGCAGTTTTTGAGGGCATCGCCCAGCGCCTCGACGGCGGCGGGGCCGACGTCCAGGATCATCTCGTCCGCCGCGACCTCATGGACGTTGCAGGTGCGCAGGGACGCCGGGTTGGCAGCAAATTCCTTCGCCACCACCACGTCATAGGGCAGATGAATGGTGCAACCGGCGGCTTCGGCGGCCTCGAAAATCGCTTCGGCCGTATCGCTCAGATCCTTCTCGCACAGCGACTTGCCGACATCGACGCCGCGGGCGTGGAGGAAGGTGTTGGCCATGCCGCCGCCGATGATGAGGTGATCGACCTGTTTCACCAGATTATTGAGCACGTCGAGCTTGGTCGACACTTTAGCGCCACCGACCACGGCGGCAACGGGCTTGACCGGCGTGCCGAGCGCGGCCTGCAAGGCGTCCAATTCCTTTTCCATCGACCGACCGGCAAAGGCGGGCAGCTTGTGCGCCAGCCCCTCGGTCGAGGCATGGGCGCGATGCGCGGCGGAAAAGGCGTCGTTCACATACAGGTCGGCAATCGCCGCCATTGCCTCGATCAACGCCGGATCGTTCTTTTCCTCGCCGGCATGGAAGCGGGTGTTTTCCAGGATCGCAATGTCTCCGGGGCGCATCACAGCGATGCCGTGGACCGCGGCTTCACCCTGGCAATCCGGGATGAACTGCACCTCGCGGCCCAGAACCTGACTCAGCGGGCGTGTGATCTTCGACAGGGAGAATTCGGGGTTCTTCTGACCCTTGGGGCGACCGAAATGGGCGAGGATCAGCACCTTCGCGCCGCGATCGGCCAGTTCCAGAACGGTCGGCATCGCCGCGCGCAGCCGGGTATCGTCGCTGACCGATCCGTCCTGCATCGGCACGTTCAGATCTTCGCGCACCAGCACGGCCTTGCCCGTGATGTCGCCCATATCGTCGAGTGTCTTGAACGGCTTTGTCATGTCTTTTCCCTGCTGCTTTTCCAATGAAAAGGGGGACAGGTCGCCCTGTCCCCCAATGTCCCTTACAGGAAGCTCGCCACCACGCCGGTGGTGTCGATCATGCGGTTGGAGAAGCCCCATTCATTGTCATACCAGCTCAGGACGCGGACCAGCTTGCCGTCGACCACGGCGGTCTCCAGGCTGTCGACGGTCGAACTGCGCGGATCGCCATTATAGTCGATCGACACCAAAGGCTCGTCCGAATAGCCCAGCACGCCTTTGAGCGGACCGTCTTCCGACGCCGCCTTGAGCAAGGCGTTGACCTCGTCCTTGGTGGTCGGGCGGCTCGGAATGAACTTCAGGTCAACGACCGACACGTTGGGCGTGGGCACGCGAATCGAAGACCCGTCCAGCTTGCCCTTCAGTTCGGGGAGAACCTCACCCACCGCGCGGGCGGCGCCGGTGGAGGTCGGGATCTGCGAGAGGGCGGCCGCGCGGGCGCGGCGCATATCGCTGTGCAACTGGTCCAGCGTATTCTGGTCGTTGGTGTAGCTGTGGATGGTCGTCATGAAGCCGCTTTCGATGCCGATCGCATCGTTCAGCACCTTGGCGAGCGGAGCCAGACAGTTGGTGGTGCAGCTGGCGTTGGAAATGACGATATCGTCGGCGGTCAGCGCGTCATGGTTGACGCCGAACACGACGGTGCGGTCGACATTGGTGCCGGGCGCGGAAATGATGACCCGCTTGGCGCCGGCGGTCAGATGCGCGCTCGCCTTGTCCTTTGTGGTGAAGATGCCGGTGCATTCCAGCGCGATTTCGACGCCCAAGGCGGCATGCGGCAGGTTGGCCGGATCGCGCTCTGCGGTCACCTTGATCTTCTTGCCGTCCACGACCAGGAAATCGCCGTCGACGCTGACGTCACCCTTCCAGTTGCCATGCACGGAGTCGCGCTTGAACAGCAGGGCGTTGGACTTGACGTCGCCCAGGTCGTTGATGCTGACCAGTTCAAGGTCATGGTCGGTGCGCGAGAGGATGGCGCGCGCCACCAGGCGGCCGATACGTCCGAAACCGTTAATTGCTACCTTCGTTGCCACTGCACTAGCCTCCTTAAGGTGTTGTTGTTCGGTTAATTATTATTGAGCGCGGCCACGATCTGTGGTGCGATCTTTGCGGCGGTCAGGCCGAAATGATCGTAGAGCGCTTCCGCCGGGGCCGACGCGCCGAAGCTGTCGATGCCAAAGCGCAGGCCCGCAATGCCGGTATGGCGTTCCCAGCCAAAGGTCGTTCCCGCCTCGATCGACACGCGCAGCACATGATGCGGCAACAGGTCGTCCTTGTAGGATTTGGGCTGCGCCTCGAAATGCGCCCAGCTGGGCATCGACACGACGTCCGCGCCAATGCCCTGTTCTTCCAGCATCTTGGCGGTATCGACGGCAATCTCGACCTCGGAACCCGTGGCGATCAGTACAACCTTGCGCTCGGCGCCAGCGGAGCGCAGGCGATAACCGCCCCTGGCCGACAAATTTTCGGATTTTTCGGTGCGCAACTGCGGCAGGTTCTGGCGGGTCAGCGCCAGCACCGACGGGCCGGTCGCATCCTTCAATGCCAGTTCCCAACATTCCGCCGTCTCGACGATGTCGGCCGGGCGATAGACGTCCAGGTTCGGGATCATCCGCATCGACATGACATGCTCGATCGGCTGATGGGTCGGCCCATCTTCGCCAAGGCCGATGCTGTCATGGGTCAGAACATGGATGACGCGCTGCTGCTGGAGCGCAGCCAGGCGGATGCCGCCACGCATATAGTCGGAAAAGACCAGGAACGTGCCGCCATAGGGGATCACGCCGCCATGCAGCGCCATGCCGTTCATCGCGCAGGCCATGCCGAATTCGCGGATGCCATAATAGACGTAACGGCCGCTATAATCGTCCTTCGTCAGCGGACCGGTCGATTTGGTCTTTGTGTTGTTGGAGCCGGTAAGATCGGCCGAGCCGCCCAGCGTTTCGGGCAAGAGATCATTGATGGCGCCCAGCGCCAGTTCGCTCGCCTTGCGGGTCGCGACCTTCTGTGGATTGGCGATCAGCGTGTCGATATAGGCTTCGAGCGAGAAGTCGGCGGGCAGGTCACCAGCCATGCGGCGGGTGAATTCCGCAGCCTTCTCATCACTTGCAAGGCGGCCTTCCCACGCAGCGCGAACATCTCGGCCCTTGGCGCCAATCGCCTTCCAGGCGTCGGCGATGTCGGCCGGGATGACGAAGGGTTCGGCAGTCCAGTCGAGGAACTCACGGGCGGCAGCGACTTCGTCGGTGCCGAGCGCCGAGCCGTGCACGCCCGAAGTGCCGGCCTTGTTCGGCGCGCCATAGCCGATCTTGGTGGCGCACGCGACGATCGATGGGCGGCTGTCGGCGACCGCTTCGGCCAGCGCGCGGCGTACGTCGGCGACGTCATGGCCGTCGCATGACACGACATGCCAGCCGGTGGCGGCGTAACGCGCCAGCACATCCTCGCTGCTCGACAGATCGACGGCGCCGTCGATGGTGATCTTGTTGTCGTCCCACAGGACGATCAGGCGGCCCAGGTTCAGGTGACCAGCCAAGCCGATCGCCTCATGGTTGACGCCTTCCATCAGACAGCCGTCGCCCGCGATCACCCAGGTGCGGTGATCGACCAGATCGTCGCCGAACTGGGCGTTCAGATGGCGTTCGGCAATCGCCATGCCGACGGCGGTGGCCAGGCCCGACCCCAGCGGACCGGTCGTCGCTTCGACGCCCGCCAGCTCGAAATTCTCAGGATGGCCGGCGCAGGGGCTGTGCAGTTGGCGGAAGCTGGCGATGTCCTCCATCGTCGGACGCGCATAGCCGGTGAGGTGCAACAATGAATAGATCAGCATCGAGCCATGGCCCGCAGACAGGACGAAGCGGTCGCGGTCGGCCCATTTGGGCTGGGTCGGATCGAATTTCAAAAAGTCGCCGAACAGCACCGTCGCCACATCCGCCATGCCCATCGGCATCCCCGGATGACCGCTATTGGCGGCCTGCACGGCGTCCATGGACAGCGCCCGAATGGCGTTGGCGAGCGACTTGTCGGAAACGGTCATGGCGAACAGGCGTCTTTCTGAAGCAAGCATAAGGACGGCGCCCGCGAACGTGCAGGCGAGTCGAGATCGCGCCCCCTTTGTCGCGTCAAGCCCCATGCGTCAACCGCAGCGGCGGCACGAATCATGAGAAGCCCGCTGTAATCGGCCAGAAAGACTGCTTTTGCATGGCCCCGACTTTCGCTATGCATGGATGATGGCAAGCGACCGCATGATGCAGGCGATCGGCACGTTGGAGCGTGCTGTGAGCCGGCTTGAACAGGATGTGGCGGGTTTGGCGGATGCCGCCCCGGCCAGCCCCTTCCCCGCTTTGGATCAGGGCGCCGCGCGCGTCGCACTGCGATCCCTCGACGACCTGATCGCTACGCTGAAAGGGCATGCCCATGGCTGAAACGACGCTGGTGATCGCCGGACGCCATTATGCGATCCGCTGCCGTGACGGGGAAGAGGCGCATCTGGGCCATCTCGCGACGCTGATCGAGGACAAGGCCCGCGTCGCGCAGCAGAGCACGCCGGGCCTGACGGAGGTGCGCACTTTGCTGTTCGCCGCACTGTTCCTTGCGGACGAACTGAACGACCTGAAACGCGAAGTCGCAGGGCGGCAGACGAGCCTGCCGCTGGACGGCGACGACGAAGCGAGCGCCCGTGCGATCGAGGCGCTGGCCGGCCGTATAGAAAAGCTGCGCGAACGACTTGCCGCCCGGACCGCGAAAGCCTAGATTGGCGGCGACGGGTTCTGCCTGGTACGAGCTTTAGCGAACATCCCTGAGGCGATAATCACATCCAAGGGGGCTGTCCCTGGGCGGGTTCAGGCCCGTTCTACATGGTCCCCACCTGACGTTGAGGCGTCAGAGGATATTCCAGCACACGGCCAAGGTGGTCCCGTCACCCTTTTCATCATAGAGCGGCGTGCTCCCGCGCAGGCGGGAGCCCAGTTCAAACCGCGGGGCTGTACTCCCGCCTGCGCGGGAGCACAAACTTGAATTTGGCAGGCGTTCGATGAACGGCGAACTTTCCGACAAGACCAGCCTGCGCGGCATTGCGCGGCAGAGGCGATCCAATTTCGTCGCTACGCTCGATCCGCTGGCGCATCGACTGGCGTTCAAGGCGGTTCCCTCACCGCTCGCGCGCCGGATCGCCGATGCGCAGGTCGTCGCGCTCTATATGGCGGTGGATGACGAGGCGCCGGCCCAACGCATGGCGGCGCAGTTGCAGGCGCTGGGCAAGACCGTGGCGCTGCCGCGCGTGCTCGATCGGTTGGGCAGCATGGATTTCCTGGCCTGGCAGCCGGAAGATCAATTGGTCCCCGGTCTGTTCCGCACCAGCCATCCCGAACCGGGCGTCGGACCAGTGACGCCCGACGTCATCATCGCGCCGCTGGTCGGATTCGACCGGGCGATGAATCGTCTTGGCCAGGGCGGCGGCTATTATGACCGCGCCTTCGCCCGTTTTCCTGATGCGCTGCGCGTCGGCATCGCCTGGTCCGCGCAGGAGATCGACGCCGTGCCCGCCGATCCCTGGGATTTGCCGCTCGACATCATCATGACCGAAGTCGAACTGATCGAAGGACCGGAATTGTGAGCATCGATCCGCGCCATTACCACCAGCCGAGCTGGCGCAAGCCGGTGGGCATGTTCGCGATCGTCGGACTGATCGCGCTCTGGGCCGTCATGGTGGGCAGCCTGTCTGGCCTGATCGGCGCGTTGCCGATGTGGGCGCAGGCGCCCATCTATGTCGTGCTGGGGATCGTGTGGATCTGGGTGCTGCCGCTTCGGCGACTGCTTGCCTGGATGGAAACCGGGCACTGGCGCTGAACCTTCTTCCCACCGCTTGTCCTGAGCGATTTCTAATCAGATGGCATCATCTGATGACTCGGAAATCGCGTAAAACAATAATATTGAGCGGTGGCGCGAGTGACGGGGCTCGAACCCGCGACCTCCGGCGTGACAGGCCGGCACTCTAACCAACTGAGCTACACCCGCGTAAGGCGCTGCATCCTTATCGGCCCGAAAGCCGCCAGATGATGCAAATCTGGGAGAAATCACTCTCCGGTCAAGGAGAGTGGCGCGAGTGACGGGGCTCGAACCCGCGACCTCCGGCGTGACAGGCCGGCACTCTAACCAACTGAGCTACACCCGCGCAGGGTGGCATCTTTTCGTGACCCTTCAGATCACCAGACGATACGGCCTGGAACACCATTTCCACCTTCCTGTCAGGGAAAGTGGCGCGAGTGACGGGGCTCGAACCCGCGACCTCCGGCGTGACAGGCCGGCACTCTAACCAACTGAGCTACACCCGCGTTTGGTGTGGAAGCGCCGTCTATGAGCGTCCTGCGATGCTGTCAACCGTCCGCAACGGGACTTTCCTCTTTCTCGTCATTTTCTTTGCGCGGGGCCACGGTCAACGTCCCCTGCTCGAACAGGAAACCGGCGATATCGGGCGTTCCCGCCGCCTGCACGACGGTCTGGATGATGATGAGCAGCGGCACGCCGAGCAATGCGCCGGGCGTGCCCCACACCCAGCCCCAAAAGGCCAGCGAGACGAGAATCAGCAGCGGGTTCATCGTCAGCCGCCGGCCCAGCAGCATCGGCGTCACGACATTGGCCTCCACCAGATGGAAGCCCACCTGCAAGCCCGCCGGCAGCAACGCGACATAGACGTCGTCGAACACCATAAGGCCGCCCAGCCCCAGCAGCACCGCGGCCAGCATCGGCCCGAAATAGGGAATGAAGTTCAATAGCGCGACGATACCGCCCCACATCAGCGGAGACGGCATCCCGATCAGCCATAGTGCGAAGGCGACAGCGCCGCCCAGACACAGGTTGATGGTCGCTATGGTGATGACATAGGCCGACGTCGCGTCGACCATATTCTGGATCACCCGCGCCACCGCCATGGCGCCGTCGAAACTGCCGCGGCTGTTGATCGTGCGCCGCCGCAGCCGGGTCCAACCAGCCAGAAAGAAATAGATGATGAGCAGCGCGAACACCATCTGGATGATCGCCGACGGGGCCGATGTGGCGGCGAACTGGAGCAGCGAGCGCGGCGCATCGACCGCCGCCGTTTGCGCCGCCGCGACCGGGCCGGTCGCGATCATCCGCACGGTTTCGTCCACGAAGCGCTGAAGATTGGCGTAAAAGTCGATTAATGGGGCCAGGTTCGCCTGAATCTGCGGCAGGCGTTGGGGCAGGATGCGGAACCAGTCGGTCGCAGGCACCACGATCAGCACCAGCGCGGTGTTGGCGACGACCAGAAAGCCGATCATCGCGATCAGCGCCGCCAGCCCTGAAGGCAGCCCGCGCCGTTCCATCCACTCCAGCAAAGGCACCAGCGCAATGGCGATCACCAGCGCGGCGGTCAGCGGCAGGAAAAACTCCGCCCCCGCGCGCAAGGCGAAGGGCAGCGCCAGCATCAGGCCGATGCCCGACGTCAGCGCGATCGATGCGAGCAGCCGGTCGCGGCGCCGGTTGACCTCTTGCTGCTCATTCATGGTCACGCGCGATCGATTCCCTTTTCGTTCCTATCCGATGTGCGCCGCCTGCGGTGCAGCGTCAATTTACAAAGGGTGTCATAGCGGCAGCCGGTCAGGAAAAAGACCGGCTTAACCAAATATTTGCGCAGCTTCGCTAAGGACGGGCGCAGGGGACGCAAAAACGGGGAAGACAATGACGCGGACGCTTTGGGCCTCGGCCCCGACGTCGCTGGCTCTGGCGGCGAGCCTGACGGCTACGCAGCCTGCCGTCGCGCAGCCGGCGATGCGACTTGGCACGCAGACGTTCGTAGAGCGCGTATCGACCGACATTAACGGCCGCCCGCGCCGGACATTGGCGAGCGCCGAAAGGGTCGGCCCCGGCGACACGCTGATCGTGATCGTCCATTGGCGCAATGACGGCGCCCAGCCGGTTCGCGACTTCGCCGTCACCCGCGCGGTGCCCCCCGGCATACTCCCGGACATCAGCGACCCCCATATGCAGGTGTCGGTCGATGGCGGCGGCCATTGGGGACGGCTCGATCAATTATGGTTGCCAACACCGCTGGGCGGGGTACGCCGGGCGGTGGCGGAGGATGTGACCCATATACGCTGGCGACTGCCCGAAGCGGTGCAGCCCGGTCGGGCCGGACGACTGAGCTATCGCGCGGTGATGCGCTAAGCCCGATATGCGCTGCGTTCATCGCAGCAGGCAACGTCGCGCTTGAGTTCGCCCCCTCGTCTCCATAGAGCAGGATGGAGCTACGGAGACGCATCTTATGCCCAAAGCGGGTGAACTGGCCTATCTCGCCAATCTAGGCGACGGCGGCCGCGAACATTCATTGGAAAAGCCTTTTTCCGATCCATCCTGCGGCATTAACCTGGCGTCCATCGGTTTCATGATGACGCTGTTGCCGCAACCCCCGGCGCGAATATTGGACTTGGGATGCGGCGGGGGCTGGACCAGCACCTTCTTTGCCAAACGCGGCTATGATGTGATAGGACAGGATATCGCGCCCGACATGATCGAGGTCGCGCGCGAAAATTGCGCCCGCCATGGCCTGGAACAGCGCCTGTCCTTCACATGCAGCGATTTCGAGGCGCTGGACATGGACAACCAGTTCGACGCCGCGATCTTCTTCGATTCCCTGCACCATGCCGAGGATGAATTGCTGGCGATCCGTTCGGCCTGGCGCGCGCTCAAACCCGGCGGGGTGCTGATCACCCATGAACCGGGCGACGGCCACGCCACCAGTCCTGATTCGATCGCGGCAATGCAAGTCTATGGCGTCACCGAGCGGGACATGCCGCCGCGCCTCATCATGCAGCGCGGAGCGGAGGTCGGCTTCAAGGATTTCCGGGTCGTCCCCCTGCCCCAATATCTCCACTATCTTTTCTACGAACCGCGCACCTATCCCAAGCGGCTGTGGAGCAAGCGTCGCTGGACCATGACCAAGCGGGTGCTGAAACTGCTGTTCGATCCCGATCCCGGCGCCGGCGCCATCGTCATAATGACCAAATAGGACGGGGCAAACCGGCCGGTTTGCCCCGCAAATGGTTTAATCCACAAACAGGAAGGCGGGTGCCTCCAGCAGCTTGCGCACAGCCTGTACGAAGCTGGCGGCGTCCCAGCCATCGACCACGCGATGGTCGCAACTGATCGACAGGTTCATCAGCTTCGCCGCGACGATCTCCTTGCCCCGGAAAACCGGACGCTCGATCACGCGATTAGGACCGATGATTGCGACTTCGGGCCGGTTGATGACCGGCGTGGTGGCGATCCCGCCGAGCGGGCCGAGCGAGGTCAGCGTCAGGGTGGAGCCAGACAGCTCTTCCGACTTCGCCTTGCCGCTGCGCGCCGCGTCGGCCAGGCGGCGGATTTCGGTCGCCAGCTGCCATACATTGCGCTCCTGCGCATCGCGGATCACCGGCACCATCAGGCCCGCATCGGTTTGCGTCGCCAGTCCCAGATGCACCGATCCATGGCGCGTCACCACGCCCGCCTCGTCGTCATAACGGGCGTTGAGCATCGGGAAGTCGGGCAGCGCCTTGCACAGCGCGACGATCAGCAGCGGCAACATGGTCAGCTTGGGCCGATCCCCGCGCCCGGCGTTGAGCTGCTCGCGCAGATCCTCCAGCGCGGTGACGTCGATTTCCTCGACATAGGTGAAATGAGGAATGGCGCGCTTGGACGCGGCCATATTCTCCGCGATGCGGCGGCGCATCCCGATCACCTTGACCTGTTCGTCGGCGCGTTTCGCGGATCGCCCTGCGGGACGATAGCCATGCCCCTGGCCGTAGAGTAGATAGGCGTCGAGGTCGGAATGACGAATATGGTCGCCGGAAGGCTTCACCTGGGCCAGATCGACGCCTAGTTCCCTGGCGCGCGCGCGAACGGCGGGGGATGCGAGGATAGGTCCGGCCCTATCGAGGCTGTCCTCCCCAATGCCGTTCGGTCTGAGTCTGTCGAACTCTTTCCCTTCTTCTTTTGCGCCTTGCCCGGAAGAAAAGGACGGCCGTTGCCCTTCGCTCGCCTGCGGCTCGACAGGCTTAGGGTGAACGGGGGCGGGAGACACCGCTTCAATCACCGCCTCGCCCGGCGTTTCCGCGTCGATCGTCTCCACCGAAGGCGCCGGCGCGACGACAGTCTCGCCTTCCATTTCGATCTCCACCAGCATCGCGCCGATCGACACCTGATCGCCCGGCTCGCCCGCCAGGCGTGCCACCGTGCCCGAAACCGGGCTTTCCATCTCGACGGTCGCCTTGTCGGTCATCATGTCCGCGATCGGCTGGTCTTCCTCCACCCGGTCGCCAACCTTGACATGCCAGCCGACGATCTCCGCCTGCGCGATGCCCTCACCGATGTCGGGCAGCTTGAACGTGAAAAGAGCCATGACCCTTTAGTCCTTCATGATCTTGTTGATGGCTTCGCGGATACGCACGGGGCCGGGGAAATAGGCCCATTCCAGGCTGTGCGGATAGGGCGTGTCGAAGCCGGTGACGCGCGCGATCGGTGCTTCCAGATGATAGAAGCAGCGTTCCTGCACCTGGGCGGACAGTTCCGCGCCAAAGCCGCTGGTCCGGGTCGCCTCATGCACGATCAGGCAGCGGCCGGTCTTTTTCACCGACGCTTCGATCGTGTCGATGTCGAGCGGCACCAGGCTGCGCAGATCCACGATTTCCGCGTCGATCCCCAGCGTCTTGACCGTATCCTCGACGACATGGACCATCGTGCCGTAGCACAAGATAGTCAGCGCCCCGCCCGCCCGCGCGATCCGCGCCTTACCCAGCGGGATGCGGTAATAGCCGGTCGGCACCTGCGCGTGCGGGTGGCCGGCCCAACTGGTTGCCGGCGTATCATAATGGCCGTCGAACGGGCCGTTGTAGATGCGCTTGGGTTCGAAGAAAAGCGTCGGATCATTATCCTCGATCGCCGCGATCAGCAGACCCTTGGCGTCATAGGGGGTGGACGGAATCACCGTTTTGATCCCCGAACAATGGGTGAAAATGCCTTCCGGCGACTGGCTGTGCGTCTGGCCACCGAAAATGCCGCCGCCAAAGGGCGACCGCACCGTCATCGGCGCGATGAACTCGCCCGCCGACCGGTAACGCAGCCGCGCCGCTTCCGACACGAGCTGGTCGAGCGCGGGGTAGATATAGTCGGCGAACTGGATTTCCGGCACCGGGCGCAGGCCATAGGCGCCCATGCCCACCGCCACGCCGATGATCCCGCATTCGGTGATCGGCGTGTCGAACACCCGGTTCTTGCCATATTTTTGTTGCAGACCCGCTGTCGCACGGAATACGCCGCCGAAAAAGCCGACATCCTCGCCCATCACGACCACGGTCGGATCGCGCTCCATCATCACGTCCATGGCGCTGTTGATCGCCTGGATCATGTTCATGTGAATGGTGTCGACGGTGGCTTCCTGCGTCATGCCCTCGCGCACAACCTCTGTTTCGATCGCTTCGCTCACAGGCCCGCCGCCTTCCATTCGTCCAGCATCTGCTGCTGCTGTTCATGAAGGTGCCGGGGCATCTCCTCGAACACATCCTCGAACATGCTTTCCATCGGATGATGGAGACCGTGGCCAAGGATACCGTTCTTCTCCGCTTCGCGCGCGGCGTCGCGGACCAGTTCGGCCAGTTCCTTGTCCATCGCGGCGTGGCGACCCTCGTCCCATATGCCAAGCGTAATGCAATGGGCCTTCAACCGCGCAATCGGGTCGCCCAGCGGCCAGAGGCTGCCTTCCTCGGCAGAGCGATAGGCGGTCGGATCGTCCGACGTGCTATGCCCTTCGACGCGATAGGAGAAATGTTCGATCAGGGTCGGCCCGGCATTGGACCGCGCCCGGTCCGCGGCCCAGCAGGTCGCGGCGTAGACGGCGAGGATATCGTTGCCATCCACCCGCAGACCTGCGATGCCATAGCCCACGGCACGCGCGGCGAAGGTGGTTGCTTCCGCTCCGGCAAAACCTGAAAAGCTGCTGATAGCCCACTGATTATTGACGACATTCATGATGACAGGCGCACGATAGACGCTGGCGAAGGTGCAGGCGCTGTGGAAGTCGCCCTCCGCCGTCGACCCTTCGCCGCACCATGTCGCGGCGATGCGCGTGTCGCCGCGCGCCGCGCTCGCCATCGCCCAGCCCACCGCCTGGGGATATTGGGTGGTCAGGTTGCCGGAGATGGAGAAGAAGCCCGCCTCCCGCGCCGAATACATGATCGGCAGTTGGCGGCCCTTCAGCCGGTCGCCTGTGTTGGAATAAATCTGGTTCATCATGTCGACCAGCGGCCAGTCGCGCGCGAGCAATATGCCTTGCTGGCGATAGCTGGGGAAACACATGTCGTCGCGCGACAGGGCCAGCGCGGCGCCGATCGACACCGCCTCCTCGCCCGTCGATTTCATGTAGAAGCTGGTTTTGCCCTGCCGCTGTGCGCGGAACATGCGCGCGTCGAACGCGCGGGTCAGCGCCATGTAACGGAGCATCCGCAGCAGCGTTTCAGGCGGCAGCCTGGGGTTCCAGGCGCCAACCGCCGCGTCCTCCTCATTCAGCACGCGGATCAGGCCATAGGCCATGTCGCGCATGTCGCCGGGCTGCGCGGCCTCGTCGGGACGCGGCGCGGCATCAGCGGCCGGAATATCGAAATGGGTGAAGTCGGCGCTTTCGCCGGGCCGCGCGGGCGGCTCTGGCACATGCAGGCGCAGCGGCGGCAGATTGCGCCCTGCCTGCCCATCCATGCCGCCTGATCCGGTTGGATCGCTCATCCTGCCTCCTATGGTGCATTGCAATAATATTGCTTAAAGCAGATATTATATTTCAACGCCGCAAAAGGCAAGCCTTGCTGACCCAAATTTTCCGTTTCAACTGTCCAGTTCGCTGTCTCTTCAGACGGCGACCGGCGCGGAAATATGGGCTTGCGGCGCATAATCGAGGACGTCGAAATCCTCGATTCGATAATCGAAAATACTCGAAGGCCGCCGATTGATCCGTAATTTGGGTGTGCCGGACGGAATTCGGTTCATCTGCGCCTCCACCAGCGCCGCATGGTTCAGGTAAAGATGCACGTCACCGCCCTGCCAGACCACCTCGCCCGGCTCCAGATCGCACTGTTGCGCCAGCATCCGGGTGATCATCGACAGGCCGAAAATGTTGAAGGCGAAACCAAGCCCAAGGTCGCAACTGCGCTGGAACAGCAGGCCGTTCAGCTTTCCGTTCGATACCTGGAACTGATAGGTCATGTGACAGGGCGGCAGCGCCATCTGCGCCACTTCCGCCACATTCCAGCCGGTGAACAATAGGCGGCGCGAGCCGGGCGTCGTGCGGATCGCCTGCACCAGATCGGCGATCTGGTTATGTCCCTCGTCCGCCTTGCGATACAGCCCGTCGCCCGCCGGTTCGTAGCGCGGCCAGTTCACCCATTGCGCGCCATAGACCGGACCCAGATCGCCCCACTGCCGGGCGAAATCATCGTCGCCGACGATCCGCATTTCGAACGTGTCGCGGTCGATATCCTCGCCGGTCGCCCTGCGATAGGCGTCGAGCGGCCAGTCGGTCCAGATATGCACGCCCTGCCGCACCAGTTCGCGGATATTGGTGTCGCCGGTCAGAAACCACAACATCTCGCGCGCCGCGACCTTCCAATAGACCCGCTTGGTCGTCAACAGCGGCACCGCATCATTGGCCAGCGAGAATCGCATCGTCGCACCCAGGATCGAGCGGGTGCCGACCCCGGTGCGATCGACCCGTTCGTCGCCATGCCGCCAGATATGTCGCATCAGGTCCAGATATTGCTGCTCATAATGGGGCGAGGACGAAGAGAGCGTATCGGTCAAGGCGGGTTCCTGCGAATGGATCTGGCCTGACGCTCTAGCCCAGGATGACGGCCGCGCCAATCGGACCGAGATACGCAATCACCGTCCGAAAGGGTTCTTGTTCCGCTGCCCGCCGGATGGCGATCGCGGCATCCTGCACGCATGGAGGACGAACTGGCGATCGCGATTCTGGATGGCGCCTGGCGACCGCAACGCCTGCTGACGCTGCGGCAGGACTGGCATGGCTTGCTATATCATCTGCTGAGAGACGAAGGCAGTTGGGTCGCGCTGATCCAAAGACGCGGCATCCACGCATCGCCCATGCCCTGCTGGCATGATGTCGCCCTGACGCGAACCATCGCGCGCAGCCTGCGTCCGCTGGAGATGATGCTGGCCGACCATGTCATCCATGCGGGCGAAACCCGCTTCAGCTTCCGCGCGGCCGGGCTTCTATAACCACCGCTATGGGGACTGCAAAAAAAGCGTCATTGCCCGCTTGCCAGTCCGGAAAGCCCCCTCTATAGGCCCACTCCTGCCTTACGGGGCCGCCCACAAAGCGGTTTCGGCATCGGTCGGGGAATAGCTCAGCCTGGTAGAGCACTGTCTTCGGGAGGCAGGGGCCGGAGGTTCGAATCCTCTTTCCCCGACCACATTTTCATAGTCAGATATGACGATATATCAGCGGGATGGCATAGCCTTCTCCGCCGATTGGTCGTGCCTGTGCGGCTTTTGGCAACGAGTATTTTTCGACAGATGACATCTGTCGAAAGCATAGTCCGCCTTCTTGTGCATCCGTAAAAGATGTTTGACCCCGCCGGTCCGGACGGCGATGATCCACCTTATCAAGCCGATACGGCCGCAAACCGTGATCCACATATAATCCGACCCGCGTCCTGCGGGCATAGTCAGGCGGGAGACAAGCCTTGCACAGACGCGATTTTCTGGCCTTTGGGGCCGCGGGCGTAGGAGGACTCGTCCTCCCCTCGATGTTCGGCAAGGTGATTGCCGCCGAGGAACTGAACAGCGCCATCGACGTGGCGGTGAAGAAGGCGCTGGCCGACGCCGCGATGAACGCGGCCAAGAGCGCGGGCGCATCCTATTGCGACGTGCGGGTCGGTCGCTATCTGCGCCAGTTCGTCATCACCCGCGAGCGCAACGTCGAAAATGTGGTGAACACCGAATCGACCGGCGTGGGCATCCGCGTGATCGCCAACGGCGCCTGGGGCTTTGCCGCCACCAACGAGATGACCAAGGAAGCCGTCGCCAAGGCCGCGGGCCAAGCCGTCGCCATCGCCAAGGCCAATGCGCCGGGCCAGAGCGCGCCGGTCCAGCTCGCCCCGGTGACGGGCGTGGGCGAGGTCAGCTGGCGCACGCCGATCGTCAAGAACAGCATGACCGTGCCGATCAAGGACAAGGTCGACCTGCTGATGGGCGTGAATGCCGCGGCGCTGGACGCCGGAGCCAGCTTCATCCGTTCCATCCTGTTCCTGGTGAACGAGCAGAAATATTTCGCCAGCACCGACGGCAGCTATATCGACCAGGACGTGCATCGCATCTGGGCGCCGATGGAAGTCACCGCGGTCGACAAGGCGAGCGGCAAGTTCCGCGTGCGCGAAGGCCTGTCGGCGCCGATGGGGCTGGGCTATGAATATCTGGACGGCGCGGCCAGCGGCAAGACCGTGCTGCCCAATGGCGTCACCGTCTATGGCCAGTCCTATGACATGAAGGAAGACGCCGTCGCCGCCGCCAAGCAGGCGATGGCAAAGATCAAGGCGCCTTCGGTCAAGCCCGGCAAATATGATCTGGTGCTCGACCCGTCGCATACCTGGCTGACGATCCACGAATCGGTCGGCCATCCGCTCGAACTCGACCGTGTGCTCGGTTACGAAGCCAATTATGCCGGCACCAGCTTCGCCACGATGGACAAGCTCAAGGCCAATTTCCACTATGGCAGCGACAAGGTGAACATCGTCGCCGACAAGACCCAGCCGGGCAGCCTGGGCGCCGTTTCCTATGACGACGAAGGCGTGAAGACCAAGAAGTGGGATCTGATCCGCGACGGCAAGCTGGTCGGCTATCAGGCGATCCGCGACCAGGCCCATATCGAGGGCAAAGCCGCGTCGGACGGCTGCGCCTATGCCGACAGCTGGTCCAACGTCCAGTTCCAGCGCATGGCCAACGTGTCGCTGGAGCCGGGCAAGGCCAAGCTAAGCGTCGCCGACATGATTTCCAATGTCGAGGACGGCATCTACATCATCGGCGACGGCAGCTTTTCGATCGACCAGCAACGCTATAACGCCCAGTTCGGCGGCCAGCTTTTCTACGAGATCAAGCAGGGCAAGATCACCCAGCAGATCGAGGATGTCGCCTACCAGATCCGCACGCCCGAATTCTGGAACGGGTGCGCCGGGGTGTGCGACGCCAGCGACTATCGCCTGGGCGGCTCCTTCTTCGACGGCAAGGGCCAGCCGGCACAGGTTTCGGCCGTGTCGCACGGGTCGTCGACCGCGCGCTTCAACGGCATCAACGTCATCAACACCGCCCGTTCGCTCGGCTGATCGGTTAGGGAGACAAAGATATGAGCATCCTTTCCGAAGCGCAGGCCAAGACGATCCTGACCAAGGTCGTGGGCTTTTCCAAGGCGGACGAATGCACCGCCCAACTGATCGGCGCGATCCGCGGCAATGTTCGCTTCGCGCGCAATGACGTGTCCACCGCGGGCATCACCGACAATATCGAACTGTCCATGCAGGTCGCGTTCGGCAAGCGCGTCGGCACCGCGACGATCAACCAGTTCGACGACGCCGCGCTGGAGCGCGTGGTGCGCCGCGCCGAGGAGCTGGCCAAGCTGGCCCCGGAAAATCCGGAATTCATGCCGGCGCTGCCCAAGCAGACCTATATGAAGACCGATACGTTCAGCGCATCGACGGCGGGTATCGACGCGGCCTATCGCGCCAAGGTAGCGACCGATTCGATCGGCCCCTGCCGCGCCGAGAAGCTGATCGCGGCAGGCTATCTGGAGGATCAGGCGGGCTTCGTCGCCTTCCTGAACAGCAAGGGCAATTACGGATACCAGACGTCGACCAGTTCCGACTATACCTGCACCGTCCGCACCGAGGATGGGCGCGGGTCCGGCTGGGTCGGGCATAATGTGCAGGACGTCGCCACCTTCAACGCGGGCGAGGATATTCGCGTCGCCATGCGCAAGGCGAGCGCGTCGGCCGAGGCCAAGGCATTGGAACCGGGCAAATATACCGTGATCCTGGAGCCGGCGGCGGCGGCCGGGCTGGTCGCCTTCATGATGTTCTTCTTCGACGCGCGATCGGCCGATGAAGGCCGCAGCTTCCTGTCGAAAAAGGGCGGCGGCAACAAGCTGGGCGAGCAGGTCTATGGCCCGCAGGTCACGATGTTCACCGACCCCGCCTATCCCGGCGCGGCGGTGCTGCCCTGGGACGATGGCGACAACCTGCCGCGCAAGAAGCTGCCGATCATCCAGAACGGCAAGCTGGTGAACATGAATTACAGCCGTTTCTGGTCGCAGAAACAGGGCAAGCCGGAACAGGCGCAGTTCGGCAACGTCATCATGGAAGGCGGCACCAAGTCGACCGCCGACCTGATCCGCACCACCGAACGCGGCATATTGGTGTCGCGCACCTGGTATATCCGCATGGTCGATCCGCAGACGGTGCTGCTAACCGGCCTGACCCGCGACGGCACTTTCTACATCGAAAATGGCCAGATCAAATATCCGGTGAAGAATTTCCGCTTCAACGAAAGCCCCGTCATCATGCTCAACAATGTCGAGGAGTTCGGCAAGCCGGTGCGGGTGAAGAGCGACGAATCGGACATGGTCATGGTGATCCCGCCGATGAAGCTGCGCGACTTCACCTTCACCTCGCTGTCGGACGCGGTGTGAGGCTGACCTGCACGGCATGACGCGCAGCGACTTTCTCCGGTTGCTGGCGGGTGGTCTGGCCAGCGCTTTGCTGGCCCGGCCGCTCGCCGCCACCGCGGCCGGGGGCTATGATTTCTGGTTCACCCGGCTGCGCTACGACAGCGGCGACTGGGACGTAGACCAGCGCACGCCGTCAAACATCGTCACGTCGCTGATCGATTACACGATCCTGCGGGTGGACCCGAAGGAGCATGTCATCGCCCTGTCGGACCCGAAAATGCTGACGGCGCCCTTCTGCTACATGGCAGGGCACAAGCTGGTGGAGTTTTCGGCGGCCGAACGACGCAATTTCGAACGCTATGTGCGCAATGGCGGGTTCGTCATGGTGGATGATTGCAACCATGACATAGACGGCCTGTTCGCCCGATCGTTCGAAGCGCAGATGGCGAAGATCTTCGGCCCAAAAGCGTTGAAGACCTTGCCCAAGAGCCATGGCCTCTACCGCAGCTTCTTCAAGTTCGATGACGGCCCACCCAATACCGGGCTGGAACTCAACGGCTGGGGCGACGACCTGGTTCACGACTATCTCAAGGGGATAGAGGTTAACGGCCGACTGGGCGTTCTCTACAGCAACAAGGATTATGGTTGCGAGTGGGATTATGACTGGCGCAACAAGCGCTTTTTGGCCGAGGACAATACCAAGTTCGCGGTCAATATCGTGATGTACGCGCTGTCGGTGTGACGAACGCCCCTCCCCATTTCCTGCCTATTGCCCAGCAAGGGACATGACATGACCGAAATCACCGAAGCCGAAATCCAGGCCCGTCTTGCGCGATTGACCCAATTGCGCGCGGCGATCGGGCAGGCGATCGTCGGTCAGGCCGATGTGGTGGAGCAATTGCTGATCGGCCTGCTGGCGGGCGGCCATTGCCTGCTGGAAGGCGTACCGGGGCTGGGCAAGACGCTGCTCGTCCGGTCGCTGGGCGAGGCGTTGAAGCTCGATTTCCGCCGCGTCCAGTTCACCCCCGACCTGATGCCCAGCGACATATTGGGCACCGAATTGCTGGAGGAGGATCATGGCACCGGCCATCGCAGCTTCCGCTTTCAACAAGGGCCGGTCTTCACCAACCTGCTGCTGGCCGACGAACTCAACCGCACCCCGCCCAAGACGCAGGCGGCGCTGCTGGAGGCGATGCAGGAAAAGACGGTCAGCTATGGCGGCGTGACGCATAAGCTGCCCGCCCCCTTCTTCGTGCTGGCGACGCAGAATCCGCTGGAGCAGGCGGGCACCTACCCCCTGCCCGAAGCCCAACTCGATCGCTTTCTGCTCCATGTCCGGGTCGATTACCCGACAGAGGAGGAAGAACGCGCGATCCTGGCCCAGACCACGGGGGCCAAAGCCGGCGTCGTGCCGATGGTGATGGAGGGCGAGGAGGTGCTGGCGCTCCAGCGACTGGTGCGCGACGTGCATTTCAGCAACGACCTGCTCCATTGGGTGACGCGGATCGTACGGGCAAGCCGCCCCGGCGACGGCGCGCCTGAGGATATCCGCAAATATGTGAAATGGGGGGCAGGACCGCGCGCAGGCCAGTCGTTGATCCTGTGCGCCAAGGCGCGCGCGCTGCTGCATGGCCGCCTGGCCGCCACGCGCGAGGATATCGCCGCGCTGGCCGCCCCGGTGATGCGCCATCGCCTGTTGCTGTCCTTCGCCGCCGAGGCCGAAGGACGCAGCGCCGATGATGTGGTCGCCGCCCTGATCCGCGCCGTTCCGCTCGCCTGAACCTTTTCTGCCAATGGTCGACCTCATCCCTCCTGACGTGCGCAGCCGCCTTCGCGGCCTGCGGCTCGTCACGCACCGGGCCGTAGGATCGCATGGACTGGGCCTTCACCAGAGCCACAGCCGGGGGGCGGGTCTGGAATTCGCTCAATATCGCGCTTACGAACCGGGCGACGAGCTGCGCCAGATCGACTGGAAACTCTACGCCCGGTCGGACAAATTCTTCGTGCGCGAGGCTGAGCGCGAAAGCCCGGTCGCGGTGTGGATTTTGATTGATGCCAGCGCCTCGATGGGCCAGGCCGACGCCGCGCGTCCTGACTATTGCCGTCTCGACGCGGCCAAAAGCATCACCGCCGCCATCGCCGAACTGGCGATGAAACAGGGCGACCGTTTCGGCTTCATCGCGCTGGGTGACGATGGGCTGGCATTGCTGCCGCCCGCGACTGGCGCGCGCCAGCGCGACCGGCTGTTGCTCGACTTGCTGACCGTGCATCCCGCGCGCGGCTTCGCGGCGGACGCCCAAATGGGACCGCTGTGGGAGCGGATCGGAGCGCGCGACCTCGTCATCCTGCTGAGCGACTGTTTCGATAACGGCGCGGTGGCGCTGGCGGAGAAACTGGCGGCGGCCGGGCGCGAGACGCTGGTGATCGAGATGCTGACCGTCGCCGAACGGGATTTCCCCTTCGACGGCGGCTATCGCTTTCGCGATCCTGAGACTGGCGAGGAATATCTGGGGGACGGCGCGGCATTGCGGGCCGGATTCATCGCCCGCTTCGGGGAAGCCCGCGCCGCGCTGCACGCTCGGCTGGATGGTGCGGGCATCCGCCATGCCGCGCATGTGCTGGACGAACCTATCGACCTGCCGCTGCGTCGCCTCTTTTCCGTTCATGGCGCGGCGGACTATGCATGAGCATGGGGTTGCTCTTCCCGGCGGCGCTGGCTGCGCTTCTCGCGCTGGTCGTGCCGCTGGTCATCCATATCGCACGCAAGAGCGAGCAACGGCCGACCGATTTCGCCGCGCTGCGCTGGCTGCGGCAGAAACCGAAGCCGCGCTCCCGGCTGCGCTTCGACGAATGGCCCTTGTTGCTGGCAAGGATGGCGTTGCTGGCGCTGGCGGCATTGTGGCTGGCGCAACCGATCCTGTTCGGCGCGGCCGATCGCAGCCCCTATGTCGCCGTGGTGCCGGGAGCGCAATTTAACGCCGCGACGTTCGGGGATAGCCGCCTCCACTGGATCGCGCCGGGCTTCCCGGCGATCGACGCGCCCCGGCCGGCCGGGCCGCTGCCGATCGCCAGTTTGATACGGCAGATCGACGCGGAATTGCCGACTGGAACGCCGCTCACCATCATCACGCCCACTGTCATCGACGGCGCGGACGCCGATCGCTTGCGCCTGTCGCGCAAGGTGACATGGCGGATCACGGGCGGGGCCATGGCGGCATCGGAGGCCAAGATTGCATCGCCGCCGCCGCTGTCCGTTCGCACCGATGCCGATCATCGCGGTCGGCTGCGCTACCTCCGCGCCGCCGCATTGGCATGGCAACCAGCCGGACGGGAGGCGGATATCGACACCGCCGCCATCGATGCGCCGCTGCCAGATCGGCGACGGATATTGGTCTGGTTTGCAGGCGGCACCTTACCGGACGACGTCCTGCGCTGGGTGAACGAAGGCGGCACGGTGCTGACGGCGAGCGACGCACGCTTGCCCGATGGTCGCCCTGCCCTGCCCGTCTGGCGCGACGATATCGGCGCAACGCTGGCAGAGGCGCTGCCGATGGGCAAGGGACGCCTGCTGCATTTCACGCGCGCGATGATACCGACGCAGATGCCCATCTTGCTGGACGCGGATTTCCCGGTTCAGTTGCGCGCGTTATTGGCCCCAACGGCGCCGCCTGCGCGAGTCGCCTCCGCCGAGTATGCGCCGTTGACGGGTGAACGCAGTTATGACCAGCCGCCGCAATCTTTGCGACCCTGGCTGGCCCTGCTGATCGCGCTGTCGCTGCTGGCCGAGCGCTGGATGGCGACGCGCCGCAGCCGGAGCATCGCGCCATGACCGCGCTGCTCGCGCGTTGGATCGCGCCCGCACGCTGGCGGGCATTGGCCGATACGTGGGCGCTGGCGTTGCCGTTACTGGTCGCTGCCGGCGCCGTCGGCTGGCGCTTGGGGGGACCGGCCTTCGCCCTGTTGCTGGTCGCGATCGGCAGCGCCATTGCATTTTTCATCGCGCGTCGGCGCGCCGCCCGCTTCGATCGCGCCTGGCTGGTCCGCAACCTCGACAATAATCGCCCGGAACTGGAGGACAGCAGCGCGCTGCTGTTCGCCCAACATGCCCCGCTTGCGCCGTTGCAGGTGCTTCAGCGCGATCGCATCGCGGCGCGGATCGATCATGGCACGCCGGAGGATCTGAGGCCCGACTGGTCGCGCCGGTCGCTGCTGGCGTTCAGTCTCGTGGCCGTAGCGGTGGTCGTCGTCGCCCTGCTGTGGCCGCGTCCCGGCGAAGGACCGTCAACCCTGGCCCCCGCGCTGGAAGGCCTGCCCGCCCGGCCCGGCATCCCGCGCCTGATCGCGCAAAATCTGCGCATCATCCCGCCCGCTTATACCGGCCTGCCGGTGCGCGATTCCGCCTTGCTTGATGCGCGCGCGCCGCAGGGGTCGCGGCTGGAATGGACGCTGCGGTTCGATCCGCAGCCAAGCGCTCCCCGTCTCGCGATGCTTGCTGGCCAGACGCTGGCCCTGCGCCGCGACGGCGAGATATGGATCGCCCGCCGGACGCTCGACGCCTCCTTCCTCTATCGGGTCGATCCCGCCACGGCACGCGGCCCGACCCCGCCGCTGCACCGGATCGACGCCATCGCCGACGCCCCGCCCCTGGTGAAGGCGCTATCGCCGACCGCCAGCCTGTCCATGGTCACATCCGATCAGCGCAGTTGGACCCCGGTTTTTGCTGCGACCGACGATTATGGCGTCGCCGCGACCGCCCGGCTGCGCGTGACGCTGGCCATCGGCGAGGGCGAAAATGTGACCTTTAGCGAACGGGAAATCGCGGTGCCGGGCAGCGGCCCGGCGCGCGATCGCCGTTTTGCGCCGCGGCTCGATTTTGCAAGCTTCGGCTTTGCGGCAGGCGGCGACATGGTGGTGCAGTTGATCGTGCGCGACAACCGCGCGCCCGTGCCGCAAGAGGTTCACGGCCCCAGTCTGATCCTGCGCTGGCCATCGGCCAGACAGCCCGAAAGCGGCGGTATGGAGGGCATGGTGAACACCACCCTGCCCGCCTATTTCCGCAGCCAGCGGCAGATCATCATCGATGCCGAAGCGCTCATCAAGCAAAAGCGCGCGCTGGCGCCGGACCGCTATATGACGCGATCGGCGTCGATCGGCGGCGACCAGCAAATATTGCGCGGCCGCTACAGCCAGTTCCTGGGCGGCGAGGAGGAAGGCGAACCGGAATTGCCGACCGCGGACGGGCATCAGGAAGGCGGCGGCTACGATCATGGCGGGCCGCCCAAGCAACCCAGCGCCGGCTTCGGCGCGCCGGAGGATGTGCTGGGCGATTTCGGGCATCCGCACGATGATAGCCCCGCCTCCAGCCTCGATCCCGAAACTCGCGCGATCCTGAAACAGGCGGTCGACGAAATGTGGCAATCCGAACGGGAATTGCACCAGGGCCGCCCCGACCTAGCCCTGCCCTTCGCTTACAAGGCGCTGCGCTTTATCAAGGAAGTGCAACAGGCGACGCGTATCTTCCTGTCGCGAGTCGGCCCTGAACTGCAGCCTATCGATACGACCCGGCGCATGACCGGGAAGCGGGAGGGGCTGGCGAACCGTACGCTGGCCGTCGCTCCTGTCGAGCGAAGCGACGGCCCCGCCGCCGCCGCATGGCGTGCGTTGGGAGACGGGCCGGATGCCATTCGCGGGCCAATCGCGTTGGGCGCATTGCAGGATTGGACGCGGGTCAATGCCGGGCGGTTGCCCGATCCGCTGGCGCTGATGGGCGCGATCGACGCGGTGCGCAGCGATCCGGCCTGCACGGCCTGCCGCGCCCGATTGCGCGCGCAACTCTGGACAGCGATGGAGCGTCCGCTCGCACGACCGGCCCGCCGTCGCCCTTCAGATGCGGCTGGCGCACGCTATCTGGGCGCTATCGAGGGAACGCCATGACAATAAAGTGGGCGGTGGCGCTGACCCTGGGGCTTGCGACGCTCCTTGCCTTGGTCCGGCTGTCATTATGGCATCGCCGCGCGCGGAAGAGGGGCGAGGCTTCGCCTGTCCGACTGGCATTACTGATGCTGCTCCAGCCGTTGGTGTCGACGCTGCTCTATTGCGCTTTGTTCCCGCCGATGGAGGGGGGCGGCGCGACCGACCTGCGGATCGCGACAGCCGGAACGTCGCGCCTTGCCACCACTGCCGATGGCTCCCCACTCATCCTGCTACCCGAAGCATCTGCGATCGCCGGCGGTGAAGCGACGCCCGATCTTGCCACCGCATTCCGGCGACATCCCGGCGTCAGAACGATCACCGTGCTGGGCGACGGCCTTGGCCAGCGCGATATCGATGCTGCGCAGCAGGTGGCGGTGCGGTTCGATCCGCCGCCGCTCCGGCCAGGCATACTCAATCTGACGCCGCCTCCAACCGTGGCGGTCGGCGGCCGGTTTGTCGTGGGCGGAACGCTGACCCGGCTGAGCGGCGCAACGATCGAACTGATCGATCCGGCGGGCCGCGTCACCGACAGCAGTGCGGCCGAACGGGATGGGCATTTCTTGTTGGCCGGAACTGCTCGGGCGGCGGGAGCCGTCAGCTTCACGCTGCGCGTGCGCAAGGACAAGCGCGTGATCGAGCAGGCCGACGTCCCGGTCTGGGTAACGGATAGCCCCCCCCCCCGATTATTGATTTTGGCAGGCGCGCCGGGGCCGGAGGTCAAATATCTGCGACGCTGGGCGAGCGACGCAGGATTCGACGTGACGACGCAGATGAGCGCGGGGGCCGGGATCGCCCTTGGCGACGCGCCGGTAGCGCTGGATGCAGCCGGATTGCGCCGGTTCGACGTGGCGATCGTCGACGATCGCGCATGGACGGGACTGCGCGGCCCGCTGATCGCCGCCGTGCGCGGCGGCATGGGGCTGGTGCTGCGCGCGGGCGGTGCAATCGACGGCCCAACGCGGTCGCAATGGCAGGCCTTGGGCTTTGGCCTGACCGGTCCGGGCGGGGTGGCGCCTCTGGCCTTGCCAAAGGCGTCCGAGGAAGCGCTTGCCCGCACCCGTCATGGCATCGGCAGCGACGAATCGCCGGTAGACATGACCCTGCCCGAAGACTTGGCCCCCGATGTTAGCCGCCTGGGTCTGACGCCCGGCGGCGGCGAAGCCGTGCCGGTGCTGCGGGATGAAGGCGGCGCAACGCTGGGTATGTGGCGGGCGATCGGCATGGGGCGAGTCGCGCTGTTCACCGGAGTCGACAGCTATGCCCTGACCCTGACCGGCCGCCGCGATCTCTATGGCGACTGGTGGAGTGCCCTTCTTACGTCGGTCGCGCGGCCTGCGCCCTCCAGCCGCATGATCCCCGGCGTCGTGTGGGCGGGCGAACGAATGGCGCTGTGCGATATTGGCGACGACGGACAAGTAGAACATGCCGACGGCGCGCGGACCAAGTTGGTTCCGGTGGCGGGATGCGGCGCTTTCTGGCCCGCAAAAGCCGGCTGGCATAGCCTGCGCGTGAAGGATGGACTTCGCCTATTCCATGTTCAACCCCGCGACGCTTTGCCCATAATGCGCGCCGCACGCGATCGGCAGGCGATGGCCATGTTGTCAACTGCCACGCCGGATGCGTCAGCAGCAGCGATGACGGCCGGCACGCCCGGATCGGCCTGGCCCTTCTGGCTCACATGGCTGGCGACGAGCGCGCTGCTATGGTGGCTGGAGCGATTCGGCATCGGTCGCCGCAAAGGTGGTTCGTCTATGTCCGCAGAGACATGAACACCCCAATCAGTCGGCCATGTAGAAGTCGCGCAGCGCACGCGCATCGTGCAGGGCGTTGTGCGGCACGCGGCTGTTGGCGGCGGCGCTGAAGCCGGCGGCGTTGATCAGTTCCAGCCGCAGCCCGAAGTCCACGCCCGCCATCCTGCCCGGCCCGGTCACCAGCAGCGCGCAGAAATGGGACAGATCCTCCGGCCAGTCGGCGATGATGATCGGATCACTGTCCCCTTCCAAATAGGCGGCGACATGATCGGCCGCTTCCACCCGGCCCAGTTGCAGGTCGATGCCGGGCGGGACATGGCGCAAATAAGGAATGACATGCTTTTCCACCCAGGGTTCGATTTCCTCTGGCAGCGGCAGAGTGACGTAGAATTCCTGGTCGCCATGTTCGGGAACCAGCGCGACGCTGATCAGCGTGCCGCCAAAGCCGTTGAATTCGGTGTCGAGGAAATACCGCATGGAAAGAAAACTGCCTGCCTGTGAGATGGCGTCGAAGGGGGGACGCAGGATTGCAGGTGCCTGTAGCATTTGCGTGACGGATGCCAAGCTGCCATGCGCATCGCGCGTGGCGCCGATGGGACGAATGGCGTGCGGCAGATGGAAGGAAGCGATCATGATCCCGCGGGAATATCTGGATTCGGCGCAGGTGCCGGGCGGGCAGGAATTGAAGCTCTATCGGCGCGGCGCCGATCATATGATCGTGCTCGACCGCAACGAGTTGATGAGCAGCCGGATGAGTGGATCGGAAAAGCAACTGGCGCTGATGACGATCGAACGATTGCAGGGGCGCAAGGCGCCGCATCTGCTGGTTGGTGGCTATGGCATGGGTTTCACCCTGCGCGCGGCCCTGGGCGTGCTCGACGGATCGGCGCGCGTGACCGTGGCCGAACTGGTGCCCAAGATCATCGAATGGGCGCGCGGACCGATGGCCGATCTGATGGCCGGATGCCTGGACGATCCTCGCGTTGAGTTGCTGATCGAGGATGTCGTGCCGGTGATCGCGGCGGGCCAGGGGAACTATGACGCGATCCTGCTGGATGTCGACAATGGCCCGGATGGACTGACCGCTGCGGCGAATGATCGGCTCTATTCGACCAGCGGGCTGGCGGTAGCCAAGGCGGCGCTGAAACCCGGCGGGATATTGGCGGTGTGGTCGGCGGGATCGGACGATCCCTTCACCCGCCGCCTGCGCAATGCAGGCTTCGAAGTGGACGAAGTCGCGGTCAAGGCGCGCGACAATGGAAAAGGGCCGCGCCACGTCATCTGGTTCGCGCGGAAGCGGTGATTTTTTTGAACTGGGTTCCCGCCTTCGCGGGAACCCATATTGTTATACACATTCAATGGAAATCGCGTGATCGCGGCAATATCCGCACATCCCTGGGATGTCTGCGCGGCGATGGGGCGGCGCGCGCATGGACGGGATGAGTCACCTCATCTCCGCGCATCATCGGCTGTTCCTGCAACCAGTCCAGCGCCTGGCTGGCGTCGGTAACGCGATCGACCATCAGATGGACGACATTTTCCTTGCTGCGCTGGACTTCGCCTTCGATCAGCATCAGCCGCGCCGCCATAACCGCGCGCCGCTGTTTCTCCATCTCACGCGCCCATAGCAAGGCGTTGACGATGCCGCTTTCATCCTCGATCGTGATGAAGACCGCATTGCCTTTGCCCGGCCGCTGGCGGATCAGGACCACGCCAGCCACCTTCACTTTCGCGCCGTCTTTGGCGGCATTGACCGATGCGCAGTCGATGGCGCCGCGTCGGGCGAAATGGGCGCGCAGAAACTGCATCGGATGGCCCTTCAACGACAAACGATGGGTCTGATAATCGATCGCGACTTCTTCGGCCAACGGCATGGCCGGCAGCATCGGATCGGCTTCCCGTCCGAGTTCGGGCAGATCCTGCGTAGCGAAAAGCGGCAGTTGGGCCGGCGGCACGCGGCGCGCGTCCCACCCCGCCTCGCGCCTGCTTCGGCCGATCGATTGGAGCGCGTCGGCGTCCGTCAGCAGATGCAGCGCGCGCGCGGGCACCCCGGCGCGGCGGGCGATATCCTCCATGTCACGCAGGGCGCTTTCCTGCCGCGCCGCGATCAGCGCCTTGGCCCATTCCTCGCGGAATCCATCAATCTGCTTGAGGCCAAGGCGCAGGATGCGCTCCCCTTCCAGGCTGCTATACCAGTCGCTCGCCTGCACATCGATCGGCCGCACCTCCACGCCATGTTGCTGCGCGTCGCGGACCAGTTGCGCGGGCGCGTAGAAGCCCATCGGCTGGCTGTTGAGCAAGGCACAGGTGAAGACCGCGGGATAATGGCATTTCAGCCAGGAGGAGACATAGGCGAGCCAGCCGAACGCCTGAGCATGGCTTTCGGGAAAGCCATATTCACCGAAGCCCTTAATCTGTTCAAAACAGCGTTCGGCGAAATCGAGCGGATAGCCGCGCGCCGTCATGCCACCAATGAACTTGTCCTGCCAATAGCCCATCGTCCCGCGATTGCGGAAGGTGGCCATGGATCGACGCAGACCGTCCGCATCTTCCGGCGTGAATTTGGCGGCCACGATCGCCAGCCGCATCGCCTGTTCCTGAAACAGCGGAACACCAAGCGTCTTTTCCAGCACGTCCTTCAATTCGTCGGGATTGTCTGGTGGCCCCGGATAGTCCGGCGTTTCTTCCTTGTTGCGCCGTCGAAGATAGGGATGGACCATACCACCCTGGATCGGGCCGGGCCGCACGATCGCGACCTGGATGACGAGGTCGTACAACTTCTTGGGCTTCATGCGGGGCAGCATGGAAATCTGGGCGCGGCTTTCAACCTGGAAGGTGCCGATGCTGTCGCCCTTTTGCAGCATGGCGTAGGTTTCCGGATCTTCGCGCGACACCGTTTCCAGCTTCAGGTCGTCCAGGCCATGCAGGCGCATCAGGTCGAAGCTCTTGCGGATCGCGGTCAACATGCCGAGCGCCAGCACATCGACCTTCATCAGTTTCAGCGTTTCCAGGTCATCCTTGTCCCATTCGATGAAGGTGCGATCGGGCATGGCGGCATTGTGAACCGGTACCAGTTCGTCGAGCCGCCCCTGGCTCAGGACGAAGCCGCCGACATGCTGCGACAAATGCCGGGGAAATTCGAGCAGGCTGCTCGCCATGTCGCGCAGCCGGGCGAGTTCGGGATTGGCGGGATCGAAGCCCGCTTGGGTCAGCCGGGCTTCGGGCACTTCCTGATCTCCGCTCCAACTGCCCCAGACGGTGCCGGACAGGCGCGCCGTCACATCCTCGGTCAGGCCCAGCGCCTTGCCGACTTCGCGTAGCGCGCTGCGCTGGCGGTAACGGATAACGGTCGCGGCGATGCCCGCTCGCTCGCGCGTATAACGGCGGTAGATATATTGCATCACCTCCTCGCGCCGCTCATGTTCGAAATCCACGTCGATATCGGGCGGCTCGTCCCGCGCCTCGGTCAGAAAGCGGGAGAAAAGCAGCTTCTGTTCCACCGGGTCGATCGGCGTGACGCCCAGCAGAAAGCAGACTAGCGAATTGGCCGCTGACCCGCGCCCCTGACACAGGATCGGTGGATCAAGGCTGCGGGCATAGGCGACAATGTCGTGGACGGTCAGGAAATAATAAGCGTAGCTTTTGAAACGGATCAGACGGAACTCGTCATTCAGTACGTTCCGATAGGCGGGCGGCAATCCGTCGGGGAAGCGCGCCTTCGCATTTTCCTCAACCAGATGTTCGAGCCAGTCCTGCGGCGCCCAGCCTTCCGGCACCGGCTCATGCGGATATTCATAGACCAACTGGTCTAGATTAAAGTCGATGCAGCCCAACAAATCCTGCGTCGCGGCGATCGCCTGTGGGCAGGCGGCGAACAGGCGCGCCATTTCTGCGGGGGCTTTCAGGTGGCGTTCCGCATTGGGGGCAAGGCGGCGGCCGGCGGTCTGGATC
Source organism: Sphingobium cupriresistens (assembly GCF_004152865.1). Classification (GTDB taxonomy): domain Bacteria; phylum Pseudomonadota; class Alphaproteobacteria; order Sphingomonadales; family Sphingomonadaceae; genus Sphingobium; species Sphingobium cupriresistens. The sequence goes on from NZ_SEOO01000009.1 coordinate 105,856, forward strand.
GTCAGCCCTTCGCGGATACAGGTCAGCACATCCTGCATCTGTCGATCCTCCGCTCCCGCATAAAGCGCATCATTAGTAGCGATCAACGGCACGCCGCATTGCGCCGCGAGCGCCTGCCGCCGGGCCAGCATCCGCGCATCACGCCCGGATCGCCCCATAGTCGCGGCGAGCCAGAGATGCGGGCTGAGCGCCCGCAATTGCGCCAGCAGCGCCGCGTCGTCATCCATCGCGATCAACGCCATGTCCTGCGCATGATCGATCAGGTCCGATAAGCTGAGTTCGCACGCGCCCTTGATCGTGCGGCGATTCCCCTCGGTCAGCAGCCGGGTCAGCCGGCCCCAGCCGAAGCGCGTGCGCGGATAGGCGATGATGTCGGGCGTGCCGTCGGCAAAGACCAGCCGCGCACCGACGATCAGGCGCATGGTGACGCCCAGCGGCTTTAGATCCTTGAGCGCCTGATGCGCGCGCACTACGCCCGCCACCGTATTGCGATCGGCAATGCCGATGCCGGTCATGCCCAGATGCGCAGCCTGCTGCACCATCTTCTGGGGATGGGATGCCCCGCGCAGGAAACTGAAATTGGTGGCGGCCACCACTTCTGCAAAGTCGCTCATGCGAACAGGCCGTGCAGATACCAGACAATGTCGGTTTCCTCGCCGAACAGGCCATGGCGGAACATCCAGTAACGGCGTCCGTCGCTATCCTCGATCCGGTAATAGTCGCGCGTCTTGCCTGCGCCACCCGGCTGATGCCCATCTCGTCTGCGCCACCATTCCGCCGCGATCCGCTCCGGCCCTTCGGCCAGCCGCACTTCATGCAAGCGGTCGCGCCAGCGGAAGCGCTGGGGTGGGCCATCGGGCACGCCGGCGATCACCGCCACCGGCTGGGGCGGGTCGAACAGCAGCAGCGGTCGGGGCGGGCGATCCTGCGCTGTCGGCCAGGGCTGCTGCCGGGACTGCGTCGCAGGGATCAGCCGTTGCGCCCCTTCGGGCAGATGCCTGTCGCAGGGCTGGAGGCGGCGGACATTGTCCGGGCCGAGGCGGATGCCCAGACGATCGACCAGCGCGACGATGCCGTCCTCCGCCACCTGTGCTTCCCCGTCCATAGCCTGCTGCCGTTCGGCCAGCGGCTCCGCGCGCGGCACCGCCAGCAACACGGCGTCGAAGCCGAAGCCGGGGTCGAGCGGATCGGCCATCGTATCGATCCGTTCCCGCAGCAAGCGCAGCACGGCGGCAGGATCGCGCACCGGTTGCCCGGTTTCGATCGCCAACCCTTGCCGCGCGCCATCGCTGCGCAGCAAACGGATGACGAACCGTCGCCCGCCCAGCTTGCGCGCCTCCATCTGCCGCGCGGCCTGATTCAGCAAATCCTCGATCACGTCCATGACATCCTCGGTCCGGGCGATCGGTTCGGGAAAGCGCGCCTCGGCGCGGATCGGAGCCGATGGACGGCGCGGCGCGATCGGGCTGGGCGCTTCGCCCAATATCTGGCGCAGCCGGGTGACCGCCTGCTCGCCGAAGCGGGCGGCGATCATGCCCATGGGCCGCTGGGACAGGTCGCCGATGCTACGCAGGCCGGCCCGGCGAAGGGCGGCCAGTGCGCCATCGTCCAGTTCGAGCGCCGCGACCGGCAACGCGGCTACATCGCCGCCGCCATGCCGGGCCAACGCACGGGCCGCCATGGCGTTGGGACCAAAGGCATGGCGGCTGGCATAGCCAGCCATCGCCCGCGCCTGTTGCGCAAGCGCCTTGGGACCGCCGAACAGATGGCCGCAACCGCTGATGTCGAGGATGAGGCCATCCGGCGCATCCAGCGCCACCATGGGGGTAAAGTGCCGCATCGCCTCCAGAAGGCGATCGAGCGCCTGCGCATCGGCGACGGGATCGGCCGGGCGCGTGACGAGCGTCGGGCAACGCGCCCGCGCATCGGCCAGCGTCATGCCCGTCGTCAGTCCCTGTTTGACCGCCAACATGTCCACCGCCGCCAATCGCAGCGCATTGCCGACCCGCGCCACCAGCGCGAAGGGTTCGGGTGCGCCGGCTTCAGGCGACCTGTCGCTGATCGGCTCCATCGTCGCCTGCATCCGTTCGCAGGCGAGAAAAGGGAACCACAGCGCCAGGCAAAGGCGCTCGTCCGTCTGCATCCCTGAAACATCCACCTTCACTATCCCATGTCAGCCGCCAGCGTCCGCCCGCCGGACCGCCACGACAGCGGAGCAATTGGGCCTCGATCGCCGGGTATCCGGGAGCGTTCGCCTCCAGCGCTACGGAGGGCGCGCTTTTGATGGTCCAGCGGGTCTGCGCGCCACTCGATCGCGGTTCGGCATCGCTCCGCAGCAATATTATGCAGGCGCCGGAGGCTTCCGCCGCCAACACCAGACGGCGGCTGGCGGTCAGGTCATAGTCGGCGAACCGCCCCTCGCTCTCCATCAGCACTCCCGCCACGCCCGGACAGCGCGCCGCTTCCAGCCCGGCGCGCAGCATATCCACCTCAGTCCTTGTCTCTACGATCGTCAGGCGGCCGGGCTGGATACCCAGCAACGCCAGTCCGTCACCCGAAAACAGCGTTGGCAGGCGCTGGCGACGCGGTGTACGCAGGGCAAAGATCGCGCCTGCCCCGGCCAGTGGGCCTTGCGTCAGGGCAAAGGCCAAGGCGGCCGCCCGGTCCTCAGCCTGGCTGTGAATTTCATGCAGATGTCCCCGCTCAAGCGCCCGGCAGGACGCTTGCACTTCTGACGCATGCCGCCCTGCCGGACGCGCGCTGCTGATGGGACCATGGGCTGTCATATCTAGAATCACTCACTATGTTCTTCTTATGTTCTATATGTGCGCGTTCGTCCAGCATCGAAAGAATGCGAGGGAAGGACGATGTCTTATCTATCCGACAATGATAGATAGATTGCATCATTTTGAAATAAAATGAAATTATCGTAATATTACCAAATACGTAGTAATATTGTGAAATTATCGTTTCTCAAAAGACACATTGCCTGAAAAGCCGCTGTTTAACAAAATCACAATATTGACGACTTGCGTCACGACAAGGCACATCCCTTCCATCAACTCGATGCAGACACGATAAAAACTGCACGGGTCGCCTATACCGCATCGAAGGGATCATATCATGACATCGGCTGAATTTTGCAGGCGCCTCTTGGCGTCGACGGTCCTGCTCGGCCTGTCGAGCCCGGCCCTTGCCCAGAGCGGCGCACCGGAAGGCAGCGCCGCGCCCGCCGAGACGATCGTCGTGACCGGATCGCGTATCGCCCGTCCTGACCTGCAGCAGGCATCGCCCATCGCGGTCATCGGCAGCCAGGAACTCAAGCTGAGCGGCAAGATCAATGTCGAGGCGATCATCAACGATCTGCCGCAACTGATCCCCAGCACGACCGCCGCATCCAACAACCCAGGTGGTGGCGTATCGACGGCCGACCTCCGCGGCCTGGGTTCCACTCGCACGCTCGTACTGGTCAATGCCCGCCGCTATGTTTCCTATGACTCTAACCAGGTCGTCGACCTCAATACCATCCCCGCCGGCCTGATCGATCAGGTTCAGGTCGTCACCGGGGGCCGGTCGGCGATCTATGGGTCCGATGCCATCGCCGGCGTCATCAACTTCGTCATGAAGCAGAATTTCGAAGGTGTGGAAGCCAATGCCAATTACCGCATCAACCAGGCGGGCGATGGCGGCACATTCAACACCAACCTGTTGCTGGGCGGGAATTTCGCCGATGGGCGCGGAAATGCGACCTTCTACATCGACTATACCAAGCGCGACGGCGTGTTGCAGGCAGGGCGCAGCTATACCAAGCAGGCCTATACCGACGATGGCGACGGCGGCCTGGCGGCGGGCGGTTCCGGCTCCATCCCCGGCACCCGTTTCGCGATCGGCGGCGTGCAGCGCAAGTTTGAGAGCGACGGCAGCTATTCGGCCTATACCTCCAGCACCGACGCCTATAATTATGCGCCGGACAATTATCTGCAGGTGCCCCAGAAGCGCATCCTGTTGAGCACACAGACCCACTACGAGGTCAGCGACCACCTGACCGTTTATGCCGAAGGGCAGTTCATCAACAACCGGGTCAAGAACCGGCTGGCCTCCACCCCCTTCACCGGCACGGTGGAACTGGACAATGACAGCAGTTTCCTGTCCACCTCTTCGCAGGCGCTGCTTCAGGGGCTGGACAGTGATGGCGACGGCTACACCACCGCGTCCATCTATCGCCGCATGAACGAAGTCGGGCCGCGCATCTCGTCGGTCGACAATACCGCCTATCGCACTGTCATCGGTGCACAGGGGGCGATTGCCGACCACTGGAATTATGACGGCTATTACAGCTATGCCCGCACCAAGTCGGTGGAAACCCAGACCGGCAACGTGTCGCGCAGCCGGGTCGAGCAAGCGCTGGCGACCACCTATGACAGCGACGGGAACCTGGTCTGTTCCGACACCAGCAACGGCTGCGTCCCGCTCAACATCTTTGGCGCGGGCAACATCAGCGACGCGGCGGCGGCATTCATCGCCATCCCGGCGAAAAATGTCAGCACCATCACTGAACAGGTCGCCAACTTGTCGATCACCAACGGCAATCTGTTCGACCTGGGTGCTGGCCCGGCCGGAATCGCGATCGGCGCGGAATATCGCAGCGAACATGGCAGCTATGATCCCGACTATGCGCTTTCATCGGGCGACGTCGTCGGCTTCAACGCGGGCGAGGGCCTGTCGGGAGGCTATAATGTGAAGGAGTTGTTCGCCGAAATCGACGTGCCGCTGCTGGCAGACATGCCGCTGGTCCACAAGCTGGAGTTCAACGGCGCCTATCGCTTTTCGCGCTATTCCACCGCCGCCAAGTCGGTCAGCACCTATTCAGCGGGCCTGGTTTATGCGCCGATCCAGGACATCACGCTGCGCGGCCAATATAGCCGGGCGGTGCGCGCGCCCACTGTCGCGGATCTCTATTCTGGCCAGTCGGAGGATTATCCGACCGCGAACGACCCGTGCGAAAACGCGGCTGCACTGACTAACGCCAACCTGACGTCAAGCTGCGTTGCCGCTGGTGTGCCATCCACGCTGCTGGGCACCTCGCTCAATGGCGGCAGCACGCAGATCCAGTCCTATAGCGGTGGCAATAGCGGCCTGGGCGTGGAGACGTCGGACACCTGGACCGGGGGCGTGATCCTGCAACCGCGCCTTCTGCCACGCTTCACGATGACGGTCGACTATTACCAGATCAAGATCGCCGACTATATCTCCACGCCCGGCACCGCCAACCTGATCGCGGCCTGCTATGGCACGGCGGCCAATGGCTGGACGCCCTATGACAGCAGCGCCTGTTCGCTGCTGCCGCGCAACGCCAACAGCTATGCGATCGAGGGGGCGCAAAACCTGCTGGCCAATACCGGCGGGCTCAAGACGCGGGGCGTCGATTTCGAGGCGCGCTACAGCGTGCCGCTCAATTTCGGAATATTGGGCGCAAAGACAGGCAAGCTGGATTTCCGCATTTCCGGCACGCGGCTGATCCAATATGATCTCAATCCGCTGGCGGCGATCCCCGAACTGACGCAGAAATGCGCAGGCAAATTCGGCATCTATTGCGGTAACCCCTATTCCAAGCTGCGCCTAAGCAACCGCGTCACATACAGCAGCGGCCCGCTGACCCTGTCGCTGACCCACCGCCACCTGTCGAGCGTCAAGGATGACGACGATACGACCCAATATAGCGTTGAGAAGATCAAGGCCTATAATTTGTTCGATCTGGGTGCGCAGATACAAGTGACGAAGAATTTCGGCTGGACCATCGACATGAACAATATCTTTAACAAGAAGCCGCCAATCCTGGGCGACAACCAGGAACAGTCGAACACCTATCCTTCGACCTATGACGTTTATGGCCGTGCCTTCTTCGTCAATGCGTCGGTGAAGTTCTGATTGGACGGACGGCCTTTCAAGTCGGCGTAGAAAGCCCGGCGCTGAACGATCGTAGCGGCATGGGTGAAGATCGCGTCGGCGATGGTCGCACTCAGATCGAAGACCTGAAGAGGTTGACATCAAACGCCTTTCGCCGTTCAGAACGGGATTTCTTCGCCTTGAAAATCGAACAGCTTGCCACTGTCGGGCACCTTCAGACCCTCTATCACGTCCAGCAGTTGCAGCGCGGCGCGTTCCGGGTCGAACAGGCGCCCGGCGGGAACATTGCCCTGGAAAGGGCGTGACAAGAATGTATCGACCGTGCCGGGGTGCAACGACACGACTATGCCCCGATCGTTGCGGCGACGCTCCTCGATCGCAAGAGTGCGGATCAGCATGTTGAGCGCGGCTTTGGATGCCCGATAGCCATGCCACCCGCCAAGGCGATTATCGTCGATCGATCCCACCCGCGCCGATAACGCCGCGAACAGCGTGCGCCCTGTCCGAGGCATGATCGGCAAGAAATGCTTGGCTACCAGCGCGGGGCCGATCGCGTTGATCGCATAGAGTTGCGCAAGCCATTCCGGATCGAGATCGCGCAGAGCCTTTTCCGGCCCGCTATCGCCATCATGCAGCAAACCCGTCGCGACGATGACCAAGGTGGGCACAGGGCCGTCCGCAACATGCGCCGCGGCCGAGGCGATGCTGGCTTCATCGCGCAGATCGATATGCTGAGCCTCGCTTCGGGAGCGAGCGAAACCGTGGACGACCGCAAATGCGCCTTCCTCGATCAGCGCTGCTTCCAAAGCGCCGCCAATCCCGCCCGATGCACCGATGATCACGGCGGAAGCCTTGCCGCCCGTCGTCATGTCCGGGTGAAACGCCAGCGATCCGCATCGCTCTCATCGGCATCGAAGCGATAGCCGTCGCTGTCGAACCCGCGCATCGCATCCACATCGGCGACATGATGCTCGCACAACCAGCGCGCCATCATGCCGCGCGCGCGCTTGGCATTGAAGCTGATGAAGCGCGGGCCGTTCGGGCCTGGCTCACGAAACTCGACTTCGATCACCCGGACATTGCCAAGCCGCCCCTTGATCGCCGCAAAATATTCCTGGCTGGCGAGGTTGAGCACGATCCCCGCCCCTTCTTCGGCAATCTGGGCGAGGAGCAATTGGGCGATCCGATCGCCCCACCAGTCGGTCAGGCTTTTATGTCGTGGCGCCCAGCGCGTGCCCATTTCCAGCCTATAGGGTCGGATAGCGTCCAGCGGCCGCAATAGGCCATAGAGGCCGGACAAAATGCGGACATGGTTTTGGGCGAAGGCGACGCCGGCCGCCTCCAGCGTATCCACTTCAAAACCGGTATAGACGTCGCCGGCAAAGGCGAACAGCGCCGGTCGTTCGGGCAGATCCGCAAAGTCGCGGAACCGATCGGCATTGAGCTTGGCGAGACGCGGAGAGATATGCATCAATTCCGACAATCGTTTCTGCGTCAGGTTCGCCGCCGATTTGGCGAGGCTATGCGCCTCCTGCGCGAAATGCGGAGTCGAAACATCAAGCGGCGGCAGGGTGCGCTCAAAATCAAGCGTCTTGGCAGGGGACAAAAGGGCGATCATGGCTGCGCGGGTAGAACGCTGCGGCGCGTGCGTCAAACGATCGGCTGACATGGCGCGCAACACCCGCCTCTGCGGTTTGCCCGTGCAAAAACCCGCAACCGTCGCCGCCAAGGCGCCCGCTGCTTCGCGGGGAATATCTGCGCCATCATAACTGCGCCAGACAATTCGCGAGATCGCTTTGCTTGAAAGGCTTGGTCAGGCGCGGAAGGTCGGGTGAAATGCCCTTTCCCTCGGCATAACCCGACACCACCAGCACCCGCATTCCCGGTCGAGATTCGCGCAGTTGCGTGGCGAGGTCCGTGCCCGTTATGCCCGGCATTAGATGATCGGTGACGAGCAAATCTATCTCGTTGGAGATGCACAACATCCTTAGCGCTTCCTCCCCCGAATGCGCTTCTACGACCGTATAGCCCAGTTCGCTGAGCATATGGGCCGTACTGGCGCGCACCAGATCCTCATCGTCCACCACCAACGCAACACCGCAATCGCGCTGCGCGCAGTCGATCTCCATCGGCGCGGGCGCCTGTTCGGGGCACGCATCCGTCGCCGGCAGCCACAGGTCGATGCGCGTACCCCGTCCGACCAGGCTGTCGATGAACAGACCGCCGCCCAATTGCGCGGCGAGGCCATGGACCATAGAGAGGCCAAGCCCGGTCCCCTGCCCGACACCCTTGGTCGTGAAAAACGGCTCTACGGCCTTGGCTATCGTGTCCGCGTCCATCCCCGACCCGGTATCGATCACGCTCAGCCGGACATAGGCGCCCGGTCGCAATCGGGCCGGATTGTCGGCTTTCACCTGGTCCAGCGCCGCGCAGATCGTCAGGGCGCCGCCATCGGGCATCGCATCGCGCGCGTTCACCGCCAAGTTGAGGAGCGCCATTTCGATCTGGTTCGCATCCGCCTTGGCCGGCGGCAACGCATCGGCGACGTCGATCGCCACCTTGATCCGCGGACCGCAAGTGCTGGCGACCAGATCAAAAAGATTTTCAATGAGATCGCTGATGTTGATCGCGGTCGCCTGCAATGGCTGTCGCCGGGCGAAGGCGAGCAGACGTTGAACGAGAGTGCGCGCCCGATCGGCCGACTGGACCGCGCCCTCGATCAGCTTGCGCTCCCGATCAGTGCCGATTCCGCGCCGGAGCAACAGGTCGAGACTGCCAACGATCGGGGTGAGGAGATTATTGAAATCATGCGCGACGCCCCCCGTGAGTTGCCCCATCGCTTCCAGCTTCTGCGACTGGCGCAGCGCTTCCTGCGCGAGTTCGAGCGCCTGGGTGCGCTCCACGACGCGCTCTTCAAGCGTTTCATTGAGACGCCTCAGCCGTTCTTCGCTCTCACGCAGGGCCAGTTCCATCTGCCGACGGTCGGAAATATCGTTGAACAGGATGGCGACCCGCCGCGCGTTCGGATCGCCGACCCGAAACGCATAGACATCGTACCAGATGTTCCCCAGCGCCTCGGCATGTTGTTCGAAACGCACGCGCTCGCCGTTCTGGGCAACCGCGCCATAGACGTCGAACCAATGCTGCTCATGTCCAGGCACCATCGTCCGCATGGATTGTCCCACAGCACCTTGCAAACCGGTCTGGCGTTCAAAGGCGGGATTGGCCTCAACGAACCTGTAATCGATCGGGCTTCCGTTCGCGTCGAAGACCATGTCGATGATGCAAAATCCCGCATCAATCGATTCGAACAGCGATCGATATCTATCCGCGCCACGATGCAGTTCCTCCAATCGCGCCCGCGCCTCATATTGGCGCCGACGTCCCCGCAGCGCCGACTGGACGAGGCTGACCAGAGTGGTGGGGTGGAAGGGCCGTTCCAGGAAGGTGACGTTGCCGAGCATGTCCAGAAACCGCTTCGCGGCTGGATTGCGTTCAAGACCGCCGCCCTTTTGCGTCAGCAGCACGAATGGGAAATCGGACCATTCCGGCTGCGCATCCAGCCAAAGCGCGAGCGGATTGAGATTCGCCGTCCGCAGCCCCTCTTCGGTGAGCAGCGCGAAACCCGCGCCCCGTTCCAGTTCGCCGACCATGTCGCGTAACGAGGCGGCGATCGTCGATCGCAGCCCCGCATCGGTCAAGATCGACCCGGCGATGGCGGCGTCGCGCCCGTGCGGCGCAAGGATGATCCCGCGTTCGGAGAAATGCGGGATCACCGCGCCTCGTCCTCCAGCAGGGGGGGCGCGCCCTGCCCGCCGACGAAATTGGGCACGCCCCGCAAAACCCCCTGAAACCCGACCAGCGGTTCGCCCAGACGGATGCCATAGCTGCCGATGCGGAACTCGCGGATCGTGTCTTCATGCGCGCCCGTGCGCTTCTTGATGATCGAGATGGCGCGCCGCACGCGCCCCGATGCCTCGAAATAGCGCAGCAGCACAACGGTATCGGCCAGATAGGTGACGTCCACCGGCGCCTTCATGTCGCCCACCAGGCCATGTTGCGCCACGGTCAAGAAGGTCGTCGCGCCCTGTCGGTTCAGATATTGCAGCAATTCGTGCATGTGCAGGACCAAAGCATTTTCTTCCGGCATAGCCGCCTGATATCCGTTCAGGCTGTCAATGATGATCGTGCGGACCTTATGTTGTTCGACACAAGTGCGCACTCTTTGAGAGAACTCGCCAGGAGACAATTCGGCCGCATCGACCTGTTCGATGACGAGATTGCCGTTGGCGACCATAGCCTGCATGTCGATGCCCAGCCCGATCGCGCGGTTGAACAAAAGGCCGATTTCCTCGTCAAACACGAACATTGCCGCCCGTTCGCCGCGCGCGATCGCCGCGGCGACAAAGGTCAAGCCCAATAGCGACTTGCCGGTTCCGGCTGGCCCCAGGACCAGAACGCTGGATCCGCGCTGGATGCCCCCGCCCAGCAGCGCGTCCAGCGCGGGCGAGTCGCTGCAAAGCAGGTCGCGTGTGAATTCCGTCTTATGCTCTGCCGACACCAATCGAGGGAAGACCCGCACGCCGCCTGTATCGATGATGAAATCGTGGAAGCCGCCGCGGAATCGGCGGCCACGATATTTGATGACGCGCAATCGCCGCCGCTCCGGCCCATAACCGGGCGACAATTCCTCCAGGCGAATCACGCCGTGCGCGACGCTATGCACCGTCTTGTCCGCGACGTCGGCGGTCAGGTCGTCGAGCATCAGAACGGTCGCGTTCTGCGTCGAAAAGAAATGCTTGAGCGCCAGTATCTGGCGGCGATAGCGCAGCGAACTTTGCGCAAGCAGGCGGATTTCCGACAGGCTGTCCAGCACTACCCGGTCGGGCTTCACCTTCTGGAACATTTCGAAGATGCGCCGGGTGGTTTCGCCCAATTCCAGGTCGGACGAATAAAGCAGGCTCTGTTGCTGGTCCTCGTCCAGCAAGCTTTCGGGCGGGACCAGTTCGAACAGGTCGATGCCGGAAAGATCCCATCCATGCGATTGCGCGCTCTCGCGCATCTCCTCCTCTGTCTCCGATAGCGTCACATGCAGGCATTTTTCGCCCCGCTCCGCGCCCTCCATCAGGAATTGGGTGGCGATCGTCGTCTTGCCGGTCCCTGGGCTGCCTTCCAGCAGGAAAACACGTCCCCGCGTTAACCCACCCGCCAAGATATCGTCCAAGCCCCCAATGCCGACGAGGGCAGGTTCAGCGGCGGCGTGGGTCATGCTCGACTTCCTTGCTATTTCTATAGGCTCATCGGGCTAACATAGCTGCCCTTCCGGCAAAATCGATCTCAGCCTGATTCACATCAAGAACCAAGCAAATCCCGATTATTTCCTGCCTCGCCAAAGCGTCCCTAAAAAACTTCCCCTCCTGTCAACTCCGGTGGCCCCGACAATCAGGCAATCCGCCGTGCCGCGATTGTATCCCGACCAGAGCACCGCATAGCGGCCGGACTGCCATTCCCTGAGGATTAGATGTTTAGGCGATTATTCGGTTCTTCCGCTCATGATATGGCGATCGACTTGGGCACCGTGAATACGGTCATCCACGTTCGTGATCGCGGCATCGTCCTCAACGAACCGTCCGTTATCGCGATCGAGACCATCGCCGGAGTGCGGCGAGTCAAAGTGGTAGGCAATGAGGCTAAGCCGATGATGGGGAAGACACCCTCCAACATCCAGGCGATTCGCCCTCTACGCGACGGCGTCATTGCCGACATCGACGTCGCCGAACAGATGATCAAGCATTTCATGACGAAGGCGGTCGGATTGTCGGGACGATTCAGCCGACGTCACGAGGTCGTCATCTGCGTCCCTTCCGGTTCGACTATGGTGGAACGGCGCGCCATCCAGGTTGCGACGATGCAGGCGGGCGCGACCCGCGTGCAGTTGATCGATGAGCCGATGGCCGCTGCTATCGGCGCCGGCCTGCCCGTGACTGAGCCGCGCGGCGCCATGGTGGTGGATATAGGCGGCGGGACCACAGAGGTCGCCGTCCTGTCGCTGCAAGGGATTGCGTACAGCAATTCCGTCCGCATGGGTGGCGACAAACTGGACGATGCGATCACGTCCCATGTGCGGCGTCATCACAATCTGATGATCGGCGAGATGACGGCGGAGCGCGTCAAACATGCGATAGGGTCCGCGGTGCTGCCGGTCGACCAAGGACGCACAATGCAAGTCAAGGGACGTGATCTTGTCAATGGTCGTCCGGCCGAAATCACGATCAGCGAGTTGGAGATTGCAGAAGCGCTGATCGAAGGCGTAGGTCAGATCAAGCAGGCCGTCATGGCCGCGCTGGAGCAGACGGCGCCCGAATTATCCGCCGACATCATAGAGGAAGGCATTACCTTGACCGGAGGCGGCGCCCTGCTGGGGCATTTAGACCAGGCCCTGTCGGAGCAGACCGGCCTGCCCGTAAGGGTCGCGGACGACGCGCTGATCTGCGTGGCCATGGGCGCCGGCAAGGCTCTGGAGGATTCGGCCTATAGCGGCGTGCTGACCACCGCCTAAGCTGATCCTGTCGTCCGCGATGCAAGCGGAGGACAGGAAAGCGCGAGCGGAGAGGCAAGGCGTCTGTATATGCCACCGCTTGACGTCCATGCGCGGTCGGCGCAGGCATAGTCGCGTGCCCTTGCAAATTGGCGAAGACATAGTCGATCATGCGTTCGATCAACTAAAGCATAGGGGGCCTCATGATATTCGACGATTTCCTGCGCCACCGTCGGGGGGAACAGATCCTTCCAGAGGATCGGGCGGCGCTCGAATCGTCGGTCGGTGAAGTCCGGTCTTTGCCTGCGCGGATGACCCTCGTGCGCAAAGGGGAGCCGGTGCATTTCAGCACCTACCTCGTCGAGGGACTAATCTGCCGCTACATGGATGACCGGGAAGGCCTGCGGCAACTTGTAGCAGTACATGTGCCGGGCGACTTCGTCGATCTCCATGCCTATCCGCTCAAGCATCTCGACCATGACCTGGCAACTCTGACGGCCTGCAAGATCGCGACGGTGCCGCACAAAAATCTTGACATTCTGATGAGCGACCGACCGGGGTTGGTCAAGCTTTTGTGGTTCAGCACGCTTCTTGACGCGGCCATGCATCGCGAATGGATTTTCCGCCTGGGCCGGCTGGATGCCGTGGCGCGCGTCGGGCATTTTTTCTGCGAAATAGAGGCGAAGCTGCGGGCGGTAGGGCTGAGCGATGGCGTCAGCTTCGAACTCGCCATGACCCAGAATGATCTGGGCGAGGCCTGCGGTATAACATCTGTGCACATGAACCGCATGTTGCGGATGCTGAAGGAACAGGGTTTGCTCGAAATGCGGGCCAGTCGGGTGCAGATGCTCGACCGACCAGCGCTTGCACGGCTCAGAGCCCGATCCGAAAGTTGTTGAGCAATACCAGCATGTTGTGATTCAGCCGTCTTTGCGACAAGATGGAGTGAATGGTGGCATGGACTGGTATTGCCCGGCGAGAGCATAGTCGGGAAGGTTTGCG